>NZ_JBVIZF010000006.1:0-313063 GCF_055591805.1 Streptomyces sp. NPDC041200
CGGCGAGCGCCCGGAAGCGGGCCGAGCCGTCGCTGCGCACCCGGGCCACGGGTTCGCGGTGCACCACCGCGTCGAGGACGTCGACGGCCGCGAGGTCGGCGAGCCGGGGCACCGCCACGTCGGTGAGTTCCTGGGCGGTCTGCCGCAGGTCCAGGGTGGTGCCGATGCGGACGCCCGCGTCGGCGACGACGGCCAGCCGCTCGCGCGCCTCGGCGACCTCGCTGGCCGCCCGGTGGCGTGCGGAGACGTCGATGACCGAGACGGCGATGCCCAGGACCCGGCCGCCGGAGTCCTCCAGCCGGTAGTACGACTCCGACCAGGCGTGGTCGTGGTCGGGGTCGGCGGGGGTGCGGCCGATGGTCTGCTGGTCCAGGATCGGTTCCCCGGTGGCCAGGACGCGCCGCATGGCGGTCTCGATGGCCTCGGTGTCGAGGCCGGGCAGCATCTCGCCGATCCGGCGCCCGCGCACCAGGGATTCGGCCATGCCGTTCATGCTCTGCAGCGACGGGTTGGCGCGCAGCCACCGCAGCTCGGTGTCGAAGACCGCGAGCCCCACCGGCGACTGCTCGATCAGCAGGCCCGATACGGCCAGGTCGGTCTCGACGCGCCGTACGGTCGCCTCGTCGGCGGCCAGCCCGAGTGCGTACGCGTCGCCGTGGCTGTCGTGGAGGCCCATGGTGTGGAACTCGACGCGCACGGTGGTGCCGTCCCGGCGGCGGACGGGGAAGACGCCCGCCCAGGTGTCGCCCGCCCGGACCCGGGCGAACAGGTCCGCGGCCGCCCGCCGGTCCTCCGGGCGGACGAGCAGCTGGTCCGCGCGGCGCCCCAGCGCCTCGGCAGCGCGGTAGCCGAACAGCAGCTCCGCCTCGGGGCTCCACAGGGTGATACGGCCGTCGGCGTCGAGCACCACGGCGGCGACCCGCAGGAGGTCGAGCACCCCGCCCGCGACGGTGGCCAGGCCGTCGCCACCCGCCCGGTCCGCCTCGCTGTCCTGGTCAAGACGGTCATGCGTCGTCATACCGGCACCTCACCGGCTCGCCGTGCCCTCCCTCTGTCATACCTCGCCGCGCGCGCCACCGCACCACCGATGGGGGACCCGGACACGGTCAGATGGTGAACGGGCGCTGGCCGGCGAAGGCGGGGCGCGCGGCTCCGGCCATGAGCAGATGGGGGGTCTGGTCCGGGGGCATCCTCCGGACGATCTCCCGGTGCAGCGCGCGGTAGCTGCCCGGGAACACCCCGCCCCGCCAGACCTCCAGCAGGGTGCCGGTGAACAGTCCGTTGACGGTGCCGTCGGCGGAGGTCTGGTTGTCCTGGCAGCCGGAGATGTGGAGCACCCCGGCGTCGATCTTCGTGAGGTCCTTGGCGGTGCGGGTCTTCTGGATGCGGTCGTAGAGGTCGCGGTCGCGCGCGTAGACGGCGGCCTGTACGGGCTGGGGCATGGCCCGCAGCCGCCTGCCGATCTCGCGGGGGTCCTCGGTGTCGAAGCGGCGTCCGAGTTCGCCCGCGCTGAGTATCTCGGGCAGCCGCCGGGCGACCGCACCGCTGTGGCAGCTGTCCGACAGCATCCAGATGCGCACGCCCTTGGCGAACTTGCCGAACAGCCCGAACAGCTCGTCGTCGACCAGCTGACGGTCGTACAGCGCCCAGGTCGCGTCCAGCCGGTCGCCGCTCTCGTCGTGGTTGAGATCGGGCACCTGGCCGCCGTGGCCGGAGTAGGTGAGGAAGAGGATGTCGCCCTCGGCGAGCCGCCCGGCCGCGGTCTCCAGTGCGGAGGTGACCGCCTCGGCGGTGGCGCCGCCGCTCAGCAGCGGGCCGGTGACCTCGAAGCCCGCGGCGGCGGCGAGCCGGGCCATGTCGGCCGCGTCCTGCTCGCAGGCCTTCAGCTCGCCGCTCCAGCCGTCGTACGCCACGGGGTCGACCTGGTTGAGTCCGATGTGGACGGAGAGACCGGTGGGCATGGGGGCTCCTCGGGTGGCGGTCGACTGGCCAGTGCGCGGCGCGGCCGCCCCGCGGGCGACGGATCGCCCTCCCCAGGATGATGCGGCGCCCTCCCCCGCCCCGCCCTGTTTTCCGAGCCCATACGGGCTAGGAGGCACCCCCGGCCCCGGTCAGGGCGTGCACGACGAGGTCGGCGGTGCGCTCCAGATAGCCGGGCTCGGGCGGCACTCCCCGCACCGCGATACGCCAGTAGACCGGCGCGGCGAGCAGATCGAGCGCCAGCTCGCGGTCCAGGTCCGGCGGCAGCTCACCGCGCTCCACCGCCCGGTCCAGCAGCCCGGCCGCACGGGCGCGGCGCGGCCCGCCGATGCTGACAGCGAGCGCCTGCGCCAGCGCCTCGTCCCGGCGCGCCTCGGCGACCAGGTCCGGGAGGATCCGGCTGAACTGCGGATGGGTCAGCCAGTCGGCGACCGCCCGCAGCGCGGCGAGCACATCGCCGCGCAGCGACCCGGAGTCGGGCAGGTCGACCATCGCGACGCTCAGCTCGGACGCGACGTCGATGACCATCTGCTGCTTGGAGGGCCACCGCCGGTACAGCGCGCTCTTGCCGACCCCGGCCCGCTTGGCGACCGCCTCCATCGACAGCCGCCCGTAGCCCTGTTCGGCGAGTTCGTCGAGGACGGCGGCGCGGATGGCCTCGGTCTTGGCCGGGCGGAGCGTGGCGGCGCCGCTCGGGGCGCGCCGGGTGGGCGAGGAGGGGCGAGTGGGTTCCGGCATGGGCAGACCCTAGCAGATGGACGAGACGGTACCGTTCTGTTTAGATGGTGGACGGGACGGTACCGTCCCGTCCAGTCAGTGGAGGAGAAGCGTCATGGACGAACGCGTCAGGGTGTACGAGCGGATGAAGAAGCTGCTGCTCGCCCACGACATGCAGGGGTTCGCGGAGCTGTGGGCCGAGGACGGCACCATGGAGTTCCCGTTCGCCCCGCCCGGCTGGCCGCGCAGGCTGGAGGGGCGCCAGGCGGTGCGGGAGTACGTACGCGACTACCCCGACCACATCGATATACGGGCCGTCGCCCATGAGACGGTCCACCGGACCGCGGACCCCGGCGTGCTGATCGTGGAGTTCGCGGTGGACGCCGTCGCCGTCCCCACCGGCCGCCCGCTCCGGATCGACTACGTGGCCGTCATCTCCGTCCGGAACGGCGAGATCACGTCCTACCGGGACTACTGGAATCCGCAACTGCTGAACGACGAACTGGACTTCACCGCCGAAGGAGACCGGACCCATGGCTGACCCCACCGTGCTGGTCACCGGCGCGACCGGGAACACCGGCTCGCGCGTCCTACGACTGCTGCGGGAGCGCGGCGCGGCGGTGCGGGCGGCCGCCCGGCGGCCCGATCCGGCGGCGGGCTCGGACGGGGTGCGCTTCGACTGGTACGACCCGGCCACCCACGCCGCCGCGCTGGCCGGGGTGGAGCGCGTCTACCTGGTCGCCCCCGTGGGCGAGGCCGATCCGGTGCCGGTGGTCGAACCGTTCCTGACCGCCGCGCTCGACCGGGGCGTGCGGCGGGTAGTGCTGCTCACCTCCTCCGCGGTCCCCGCCGACGCGCCGGGCATGGGCGCGCTGCACCGGCTCGTACGGGACACGGTGCCCGAGTGGGCGGTGCTGCGGCCGTCGTGGTTCATGCAGAACTTCACCGGCGACCACGCGGTGGCCCATGCCATCCGCGGTGACGGGCAGATCGTCACCGCCACCGGGGATGGCCGGGTGGCCTTCGTCGACGCGGACGACATCGCCGCCGTCGCCGTCGGAGCCCTGCTGGACGACCGTCCGCACAACACGGACCACGTCATCACCGGTCCGGCCGCGCTCAGCTACGCCGACGCGGCGTGCGTCGTGGCCGAGGTCTCCGGGCGTCCGGTCAGCCATGTGCCGGTGACGACCGGGGCGTTGCGGGAGCGGCTGGTGGCCGCGGGGCTGTCGCGGGAGTTCGCGGCGATGCTGGCGGGCTTGGACGAGGACATCCGGGACGGCGCGGAGGACCGTACGACGGACACGGTCCGCCGGATCACGGGCCGCGACCCGCGGTCGTTCGCGGACTTCGCCAAGGCCCACCGGGCGGCCTGGGACTAGGGGTGTCCGCACGATCCCGCCGGGCCCGCGTCACCGCAGCAGCAGCTGGACCCCGCCCAGCACGGTCGCCGCGATCACCAGCCGCTCGAAGAGCAGCTGGTTGATGCGGTCGACGCACATCTTGCCGAGGATCGCGCCGGGTATCACGAAGAGCGCGAGGCCCGCGTCCAGCAGCAGGGAGGGGCCGTCGATCAGGCCGAGACCGACGCTGAAGGGCACCTTGCACACGTTCACGATGAAGAAGAACCAGGCCGAGGTGCCCAGGAAGCCGAGCTTCCGGAAGCCGGAGGAGATCAGGTAGAGGGACATCACCGGGCCGCCCGCGTTGGCGACCATGGTGGTGAACCCGCCGAGCGCGCCGTACGAACCGGCCTTGACCCGGCCCCCGGCGCCGCCGTCCGGCTGGGCGGACGCGGCCGCGTCCGCCCCCGTACGCCGCCGCCACAGCGTGACCCCGGCCATGAACAGCAGGATCGCGCCGATCGACACGCGCACCGCCGCGTCGTCGGCCCACAGCATGAACACCCAGCCCGCCACCACCCCGACGGCGACCGCCGGAAGCAGCCGCCACAGGGTGGCCCAGTGGGCGTGCCGCCGGTAGGTGACCACGGCGAGCACATCGCCGACGATGAGCAGCGGCAGCAGCACGCCCGTCGACTCACGGGCGGGCAGTACGGCCGCGAAGATGGCGAGGCTGACCGTATTGGCCCCGCTGACGGCGGTCTTGGAGAAGCCGACGAGCAGGGCCGCACACGCGAGCACGGCCAGTTCCCAGAGGGCGAGGGTGTTCATGCCACGACACGATGCTACGTCCCCACCTGCGGGGATACGGCGGGGTGGGGCAAGACACCCCCTAAGCCGTCCAGGGCGGCCGAGGGGGGCCCGCCTCCTCCAGCGCCGCGCGCAGCGTCCCGCTGTCGGTGAGGCCGTCCCCGGGCCGGGTCAGCCAGACGTGGCCGCGCCGCACGCACCCCGGGCGCGGGCACCGCAGTACCCGGCCCGCCCCGGCCGCCGCGACCGTGCGGCGGCGGGCGTACGGGGTCCCGGCCAGCCAGCGTTTCCACTCGGTCGCGGAACCGGGCGGGACCAGGAACGTCAGCACATGGCTGGAGGTCGCCAGCATCACGGGTCCCGTCGCGGCGTCGCGCCGCTGCAGGGCCTGGATCACCGCCGTACCGATGTCGTCGGCCATCCGGACCAGGTCGAAGACGGTGCCCACCGGCAGGTCGGCGAGGCCGTCGCCGCTGGCCCACTGGAGCCGTACCCGCCCGGGGTCGTCGCTGGCGGACAGCAGCCAGTCGGCCGCGTCGGTCTGCACGGTGCCGCCCACAGGGCTCATGAAGCCCGCTCGAGCGGCAGGGTGAACCACACCTTCTTCCCCTCGCCCCCGGGGTCCGGCGGCTCGGTGCCCCAGTCGCTGGCCAGGCAGTCGACGATGGCGAGACCCCGGCCGGACTCCTCGGTCGGCGAGGCGCTGCGGAAGATGGGGATGACGGGCGAGCCGTCGGCCACTTCGACCCGTAACTCATGGCCGAAGGGTCCGGCGGCGACCTCCAGGGAGACGGTGATGGTCACGGTGTCGGCGGGGCCGTTGCTGCCGTGCTCGACCGCGTTGGCGAACAGTTCGTTGGTGGCGAGGACGGCGCCGTCCACGAGCGCGCCGAGCCGCCAGTCGTTCAGATGGCCGGTGACCATGCGCCGCACCGCGGCGGCACGGTCGGGAAGGGCGGGGAATTCGGCCCGGAAGAGCCGACGGGTGACGAGGGCGCTCATCGTCCCCTCCCCGCACGGTTCGGGGCCGGTGATCCGGATGCGGCAGCGGTTGACGGACACCGCGAGGGCAGGGCGGTCGCGCCCCAGGTCCTCGTCATCGGCCGGTGCCGGCCGCTGCGGCAGTCCTGGGAGGGATCGGCTCACGGTGTCCGTCCTCGTCGGTCTGTGGGCTCTCATGACATACAGGCACATGGGGTGGTTGATGTCCGGGTATGCGGGTAGGCGCTTGCTGGCGACTGACAGCGCTGCATCTGAGCCGGTGGCGGTAGGTGCGCGCCCCCCGTCCGACCCGCCTGGACCGGCTGCCACGGACGGAGTCGACGCGGTCGCGATGGGTGCCGGAAACCGGCATGGTTCCTCCTTCGAAGGCAGCTCGGAGCGTCATCGGTCACCGTCATGTAGAAAAACGGTTGAACCGACCGGCGGGCGAGAGGGCATGGGGGTTGTCCGGTTGTACGGGCGTAGTGGTTCGGGCTGTACGGCCCGTGCGGGGCAGCCGTGAACGGGGCGTTCCGCCTGGACGGCAAGCGGGTGCTGGTCACCGGGGGCACCCGGGGGCTCGGCGAACAGATCGTGCGGCTACTGGCCGCGTCCGGCGCGCGGGTGGCCACCTGCGCGCGGACGGCCGAGAGTCTGCGAGCCCTTGAGGCGTCGTTGGATACGGCGGGACCCGGGGCGCTGTTCACCGAGGCCCTCGACCTCACCGCACCGGACCGGCTGGAGGCATTCGTCCAGGCCGCGGCGGAACGTTTCGGTGGGCTGGACGGCGTGGTGGCGAGCGCCGGTGGCGCACGCGGCCGCGGCCTGGAGGAGGCGGACGCCCGCGACTGGTCCGCGACCTGGGAGCTGAACGTCGGCCATACGGCGCGGCTGGTCAAGGCCGCGGCACCGCATCTGCGGCGGTGCGGCGGCGGCTCGGTGGTGGTGATCGCCTCCATCTCCGGGTGGAAACCGGGACCCCAGGCGCAGTACGGGGCCGCCAAGGCCGCCCAGATCCACCTGGCGGCCTCACTCGCCCGCGAACTCGGCCCGGACCATATCCGGGTGAACGCCGTCTCGCCCGGCTCGATGCTCATCCCCGGCAAGCGCTGGGACCGGATGCGCGCCGAGGAGCCCGAGCGGTACGCCCGGTTCACGGCCGAGGTCCCGGGCGGCGGGCTGGTCACCCCGCTGGAGGTCGCCCAGGTCGTGGTCTTTCTGCTCTCCGACGCCTCCAGCGGGGTCTCCGGCGCCCATCTGCCCGTGGACCGGGCCCAGAACGCCCCTACCCCGAACGGCTACTGACGCTGCGTCACCACGGACTCAGGGGTGTCTCCCGGATCGGAAGACACCCCTGGCTCCTACACACGGCAGCCCCCCGGTCCCCCGCTCCGGGGGCCCGCCGCGCGCCCGTCAGGCCACGGACCCGAGCACCGACCGGGAGCGGTGCTCGAAGTCACGCACCATGGGCTCGCCCCGCCGGGGCCGCAGCCGGGAGCGGAAGTCGCGCAACGCCTGGATCGAGCGCTCACTGTGCACCCCGCTGAGGGTGTCCAGCGCCTCGCCCGCGGTACCGATGGCCTCGTCCAGCCGGTTCTGCTGGAGATAGGCCGTGGCGAGGACGGAGCGGCTGATGGCCTGGCGGCGGCGGCGGTCGGCGTTGGCACGCACCGACTCGGCGGCCGCCAGCTCGGCCTCCGCCGCGTTTCCCAGGTCCCGGAAGCACAGGGCCGCCTCGGCCGCCAGATAGTGGTGGTCCAGGAAGCGCACCCAGGGCGACTCCTGCTGGGCGCCCCGGCTCGCCTCCAGCTGGGCGTCGGCGGCGCGCAGCGACTTGGACGCCTCCCGGGGCTGGTCGAGCGCGGCATGGCCGCGGGCGGCCATGGCGTGCAGCCGCATCAGGCCGAGCGGGCTGCCCGCGTTCTTCGCGGTGGCGACGCCGACCCGGGCCAGCTCGACCCCCGCCTCCGGCTGACCGAGGTTGGTGGACAGATGGGACAGACCGGCCAGGATCTGGCCGCCGAGCACCCGGTCGCCGCCCTCGGCGCACAGCCGCAGCGCCTGGGTCATATAGCGCTGGGCCAAGCCGTATTCGGCGTTGTCGTAGGAACTCCAGCCGGCCATCGCGGCCAGCTTGGCGGCCGCGATGAACAGCTGGCGCCGCTCGTGCGGCGGCGCGCCGCGCTGCTGGAGCATGGGCACGACCTCGGTCGACAGATAGAGCACGATGCTGGCGCGGACCTGGCCGCCGCCGAAGCGGTTGTCCATCTCGTCGAACATGCTGATGGCCGCGTGGACCTGCTCGACGCGGCCGCCATCGGCCACGGAGGAGAGCCGGGGGGCGTCCTGGTTCTCGACCAGCCACAGCAGCCATTCGCGCTGCGGGGTCACCAGGGCTCCGGCGACGAAGGGCACCGCGCCCAGCAGGCTGCGGCGGGAGATATCGGTGGAGCCGAGTTCGGCGAGCGTGTGCAAGGTCTCTGCTACGTCCTCCCGGTAGGCCAGCGCTCTGGCGACGACGGGGCGCTGACGGTCGGCGATGAAGCCGAGCTCGGCGGGCGCCAGCGGCCGGCCGAGCCGGTGGGAGAGCACGGCGGCGATCAGCTCCGGCGTGTTGCCGCGCGGCTGACCGCCCTGCAACCAGCGGGTGACGGACGCCTTGTCGTAGTTCGACTCGTGTCCTTGCCTGCGTCCCAGTTCATTGACCCGGTGCGCCAACGAGGCGTAGGAGCACCCGGATTCCTTGAGGGCCGCGGCCAACGCGGCGTTGGCGGGGGCACTCTGGCGCCCGCTTCCCGGCTGTGCGCCCGGCATCACCGTAACCCTCCCCGGCACGCGCCACGGAGGTGTACGGGATCCCCGCCGCGCGGCGCCGCACTGCTCAGCGGCTTCGTCAACGACGTTGTGGACGAAGGAGGTTGGGAGCCCCCGCCGTGGAGGGTGAGATGGGTCACCCGCTCACTATGCGTGGTGACTCGCTCACCCCGCAACCTTCGTTCTGATAATTTCAGAACGATCCGCATAGCTCTGTCTGTGTCGTCCGGCTCGTGGCACACTGTCCAGGCACACTGTGCAGGCATATGACAACCCTTCCGGGAGGCGGGACGTGAGCGAGGCACGGCCGAGCGGCGCCGCCCCCACCGTCTTACGCAGGGTCCTCGGGAAGCGCCTGCGGCACTTGCGGGAGCGGGCCCGGTTTTCCTTCGAAGAGGCAGCTCAGGCCATCGAAGTGACCCCGTTGACGGTGCGCCGGATGGAGAAGGCGGAAGTCGGCCTCAAGATCCCGTACGTCAAGGAACTGCTGCGGAATTACGGCGTCCGGGGACCCGAGATCGAAAGCTTCCTCGCCCTCGCCCGAGAGGCCAACCAGCCCGGCTGGTGGCATCAGTTCCGGGACGTACTGCCCGACTGGTTCAGTGCGTATGTCAGCCTGGAAAGCGAGGCCACGGTCATCCGTGCGTACGAGCCGCACTACGTCCCCGGGCTGCTGCAGACCGAGGACTACGCCCGTGCGGTGCTCCGTATCGGCTTCCCCAATGACACCGAGGAGGAGCTGGAGCGCCGCATCGCGCTGCGCCTCCAGCGGCAGACCCTGCTCACCAAGCCGGACGCGCCGATCATGTGGGCCATCCTCGACGAAACGGTGCTGCGCCGCCCTGTCGGTCCCAGCGAGGTGATGCGGGACCAGATCGACCACATCGTCGAGACCCTCGCGATGCCCAAGGTCCGGCTGCAGATCATGCGCTTCGCGTCCGGGCCGCACCCCGGGGCCTTCGGCCCCTTCCACTACTTCCGCTTCGGGTTCTCCGAACTGCCCGACGTCGTCTACACCGAGAGCCTCACCGGCGCGGTCTACGTGGACCGGCCGCATGAGGTCGTGGCCTATCTGGAGGTCCTGGACCGGATGGCCGTCCAGGCGGACCCGATCGGCGACACCAGCACCATCCTGGCCGAACTGCGTAAGGAGCTGTCATGACGGACCCCGTCTACACCGGGATGCCGGCCACGGACCTGGGCACGGAGGGCTGGGAGAAGCCCTGGAGCGGGTCCAACGGAGGCACGTGCATCGAGGCCAAGCGACTGGAGGACGGCCGGGTGGCCCTCCGCCAGTCCACCGACCCCGGCGGCCCCGCCCTGATCTACAGCCGCTCCGAGGTCGCCTCCTTCCTGGAGGCCGCCAAGGCGGGCGAGGCCGACTTCCTGATCGCCTAGGGGGTATCAGGGAGTGCGCCGGGCGCACCCCTGACGGGCCACGATGCGAAAACCACTACGGTCGCACAACCGCACAACCCCGTAGCGCACTCCCGCCCCCGCCGTACCGCCACGCACACTGAAGGCGCCGTGGCGGGCGGCGGTGTCGTCCCTCCATCCAATCCGGGTCGCTCCGGAACGACGGGAAGACGGGATGAAGCTCCAGCATGCGGTCGCACAGCGGCGCACACTGATCGTCGAGGGCTGTGACGGCGTCCGCCGGGACGGGCTGCTGGCCGGGCTCGCGGACCGGCACGGCTTCGCCGTCACCCGCGCCTCCCCCGACCTCCCGCACCTCGACCCGGTTCGCCCTTACCGCGAGTTGCTCCAGCACGACGGGGCGCTCGCGGTGGACGCGGGGCTGGTCGGCGAGCTGGTCTACGGGCCACTGCGGCGCGGGCACTCCCGGGTGACCTGGATCCAGGCATTCGACTTCGCGGAGGCGGTGGCCGAGCGCGACGGGGCCTTCGTCCATGTGACCGCGCCCGCGTCGGTGCTGGAGGACCGGCTGACGGCCGCGCGCGGCGCGGGCGCCGCGGATCTCGCGGAGATCGGCGCCGCGCTGATCGGGTTCGACCGGGCCTTCCGCACCCTCGCCCAGCACGCCCCGGTGCTCACGGTCGGCGAGGAGCCGGATGCCGGTTCCGGCCCCGAGCCGGGCCCCGGTGAGACTCCGGTGACACTCCAGACGGCCTCCTTCGCCCGCCGCCTGCCACGGATTCGCTCACCCGTCCGCCGCTATGCCGGGAATCGATGAACTCCCGGGCAGAGTGGGTAAGTTGGAGCCTCTCGCAGGCATGACGTACGGCAGGAGAAGCACCGATGACCAACGGTTCGTCCGCCCCCGGCACCAGCCAGCAGGCGTGGTCGAAGATCGACACCACCGTGCCGCACTCGGCCCGGATCTGGAACTACTGGATGGGCGGCAAGGACAACTACGAGGTCGACCGGACCGCCGGTGACCAGTACCGGGAGGTCGCCCCGAACATCGAGGTCATGGCCCGCGCCTCACGCGCCTACCTCATCCGCACCGTCACCCATGTGGCGGGCGAGTGCGGCATCCGCCAGTTCCTGGACATCGGCACCGGGCTGCCCACCTACGACAACACCCACCAGGTCGCCCAGCGGATGGCGCCCGAGGCCCAGATCGTCTACGTCGACAACGACCCGCTGGTGCTCCGGCACGCCCAGGCGCTGCTGACCAGCACCCCGGAGGGCGTGACCGACTACATCGACGCCGATCTGCACGAGCCCGAGCGGATCCTGGAGATGGCCGCCAAGACGCTGGACTTCGACCGGCCCGTCGCCCTGATGCTGATGGGCATCCTCGGCCACATCCAGGACTACGACGAGGCGGTGTCGATCGTCCGCCGCCTGCAGGCGGCGCTGCCCTCCGGCAGCTACTTCGTGCACTACGACAGCACCGACACCGACCAGGCGCTCCAGGAGGCCCAGCAGGGCTACGACGACACCGGCGCCGTGCCGTACGTGCTGCGCGGCGTGGAGGAGATCAGCCGCTTCTACGACGGCCTGGAGCTGATCGAACCGGGTATCGTCTCCTGTCCGCTGTGGCGGCCCGGGCCGTCCGAGACACCCGTCGAGACGACGGACGTCCACGGGGGTGTCGCGCGGAAGCCATGACGACAGCTGTCGCCGTGCCGACCAAACGAATGGTTCGGCCACCGGGGAGGTAACCCGCGGCCCCGCCCCGTCGTCAGACACGGCACCGGGAAGCCGAGGCGGAGGGACGCGCGGGTGTTCGAGGTCGGAGCCTGGAGAGTGCCCTCGGTCAAGCGGCTGCTGCGGGCGTCCGTCACCGGCCCGCCGCCCGCCGTCGTACGGCAGTGCCGAGGCCCCCGGGACGACATCCCGGGGCCGCCCCGGCATCTCGCCATCATCATGGACGGCAACGGCCGCTGGGCCGCCCTGCGCGGCCTCTCCCGCACCCGGGGCCATGAGGCGGGGGTGCTGGCACTGCCGCGGGTGGTGGACACGGCGCTGGAGGAGGGCGTCGAGCATCTGTCGCTGTTCTTCTTCTCCACCGAGAACTGGAACCGCCCGCGCGGCGAGGTGGCCGCCCTCATGCGGCTCACCGCCCAGCTCGCCGACGTCTTCCGCGCGTACGGCGAGCGCGGCGTACGGCTGCGCTGGCTGGGCTCCGAGGCCCGCCTCCCCCGGTCCACCCTGGCCGCCCTGCGCCGGGCCGAGGCCGAGACGGCCGACAACCGCGCGATGACGCTGGCCTTCTGCTTCAACCACGGCGGGCGGGAGGAGATCGCCCGCGCGGCGACCTCGCTGGCCCGGGCCTCGGCGGACGGGGCGCTGGATCCGGGCCTGATCGACGAGGCGCTGTTCACCCGGCACCTGCCGCACGGCGACCTCCCGGACATCGACATGCTGGTGCGGACGTCCGGGGAGCAGCGGATCTCGAACTTCATGCTGTGGCGCGCGGCCTACGCGGAGCTGTTCTTCGTGGACACCCTGTGGCCGGATTTCACCGCGCAGGAACTGCGGGACCTGCTGGCGGCGTTCGCCCGTCGCAAACGCCGCTTCGGCGCGAGGTGACGCGGCGGATCCAGCGGATCTAACGGATTCAGCGGATCGGGACGCCGGAGAGGGTGCGGGCGATGACCAGGCGCTGGATCTCGCTGGTGCCCTCGAAAATGGTGTAGATGGCGGAGTCGCGGTGCATGCGCTCGACCGGGTACTCGCGGGTGAAGCCGTTCCCTCCGAGGATCTGGACCGCCTGGGCGGTGACCGTCTTGGCGGTCTCACTGGCGAACAGCTTGGACATGGACCCCTCGGCCGAGTCGAAGGGCTTGCCGTTCACGGCCATCCAGGAGGCCCGCCAGACCAGCAGCCGCGCGGCGTCGATCCGGGTGCGCATGTCGGCGAGCTGGAAGGCGACACCCTGGTTGTCGATGACGGGGCGGCCGAACTGCTGCCGGGTCTTGGCGTAGTCGAGCGCGACCTCGTAAGCGGCGCGGGCGGTACCGACGGCCATGGCGCCGACGGCCGGGCGGGACGCCTCGAAGGTGGCCATCGCGGCGTTCTTCAGCCGCTCGCCGCCCGCCGTGGCCCGCTCGCGGGCGCGGGCGAGGCGCTCGTCCAGCTTCTCCTTGCCGCCGAGCAGGCAGCTGCCGGGCACTCGTACGTCGTCGAGGACCACCTCGGCGGTGTGGGAGGCGCGGATGCCGTGCTTCTTGAACTTCTGGCCCTGGGACAGGCCGGGGGTGTCAGGCGGGATGATGAAGGACGCGTGGCCCTTGGAGCCGAGCGCGGGGTCGACGGCCGCGACCACGACGTGGACGCTCGCGATGCCGCCGTTGGTCGCCCAGGTCTTGGTGCCGTTGATGACCCATTCGTCCTTGGCCTCGTCGTAGACGGCCCGGGTGCGCATGGCGGAGACGTCGGAGCCCGCGTCGGGCTCGGAGGAGCAAAAGGCGGCGACCTTCACGTCATTGGCGTCGCCGTACATCTGCGGGATCCAGGTGCCGATCTGCTCCTCGGTGCCGTTGGCGAGCACGCCGACGGCGGCCAGGCCGGTGCCGACGATGGACAGGGCTATCCCCGCGTCGCCCCAGAACAGCTCCTCCATGGTCATGGGAATGCCGAGACCGGTGGGGTCGAAGTACTGCTGGGCGTAGAAGTCCAGCGAATACAGGCCGATCTTGGCGGCCTCCTGGATAATCGGCCAGGGCGTTTCCTCGCGCTCGTCCCATTCCGCGGCGGCGGGGCGCATGACGTCCGCGGCGAAGCCGTGGATCCACTCGCGCACTGCCTTCTGATCTTCGTTGAGGTCGAACGAGAACTCCGCCATGGCCCCTCCACCTGCTGCATCTGCTGTTACCTGCGGTAACAGCAGTGTGTTACTGACGAGTAGGCGATGTCAACTCCACGGCTGCGCGAACCCCTTACCCCGGGCGGGTGTTACGTTGCGCAGATACGCGGAGCCCATATATACGCGTGAACACGTCAGGGGGCGGGGAGGCCACGTCATGGAGACCGGGACCAGTCAGCGCGAGGATCAGCAGCAGGCGGCCGCACGGCGCCGCAAGGAGCTGCTGGAGGCCGCCGACCGGGTGGTGCTGCGCGACGGCCCCGAGGCCTCGATGAACGCGATCGCCGCCGAAGCGGGCATTACCAAGCCCATTCTGTACCGCCATTTCGGCGACAAGGGAGGGCTCTACCGCGCCCTCGCGGTACGCCACACCGACGCCCTGCTCGCCTCGCTGCGCAAGGCCCTGGACGCCCCCGCGCCCGACCGCCGCGGCCGGGTGGCGGCCACGCTGGACACCTATCTGGCGGCGATCGAGGCCCGCCCTCAGGTGTACCGATTCCTGATGCACCCGGCCGACCAGGGCCACCAGCAGGAGCAGGAACAGGGCTTCGACGTGGGCCACCACTCCGCCCCGCTGCTGCGCCGCATGGGCGACGAGCTGGCCAAGGTGATCGCCGACCGGGTCGAACTCGGCCCCGGCGGCGAGGAGGTGGCCCGGATCTGGGGCCATGGGATCGTCGGCATGATGCACGCCGCGGGCGACTGGTGGCTGCGGGAACGGCCCTGCTCCCGCGAGCGGCTGGTGCACCACCTCACCGATCTGCTGTGGGGCAGGCTGGCCCTGGTGGACGACCGGTTCGGCGCCCCGGGATTCTGAACCGGAGTTCTGAGCCGGGATTCTGAGCCGCAGTCCTGAGGCGGAGTCCTGAGCGCCTCCCGAAACACCCCGGAAGCGCGCTCTACGCCCGCTCGCGCGCCCACGGCGCGCGACGGGCCGCCCACAGCACCCGGCGGCGCCGCAGCCCGTCCAGCCGGTCCAGGAACAGCCCGCCGTCCAGGTGGTCGCATTCGTGCTGGAGACAGCGGGCGAAGAAGCCGGTGCCCTCGACCCGCACCGGGTCCCCGGTCACCGTCACGCCCTCCACCACCGCGCGGTCGAAGCGCGGGGTGCCCGACTCGACGCCCGGCAGCGACAGACAGCCCTCGGTGCCCCGCACGGTCACCCCGTCGGCCTCCGCGAGCCTCGGGTTGACCACATGCCCCAGATGACGCCGGTCCTCGTCGTCCGGGCAGTCGTAGACGAAGACCCGCAGCCCCACCCCGATCTGGTTGGCGGCAAGACCGACCCCGCCCGCCGCGTACATCGTGGCGTAGAGGTCCTCGACCAGCCGGGCGAGCGCGGCGTCGTACGCGGTGACCTCCTCGCACGGCGCGCGCAGCGCCTGATCGCCGAGCAGCCGCAGGGGCCGTACCCTCCCCCGGCTCCCCGGGATCGCGCCGTTTCGCATGAGAGCCAAGCGTACGGTCCCCCGGAAGGGGCGACGGGATTCGGGACACCGCCCGGATCTCGATAGGCTGATCCCCGACCGTGGCCTCCCGGCTGGCGATTCGGCGCGGAGGGGGCGTACCACCGGTGCCTCGGGGGGCAGGTGCGGCGCCGGTATGCGAGGAGGATCGAGAGACGATGGCAGGCAACTCAGAGCCGCTGTCGCCACGTGCCAAGCTGGCCGTGACGGCGGGCAAGGCCGCGGCGGCGGTGTCGAAGGCCGCGGGCCGCGGCAGCGGGTCGGTGATCGGCGGCAAGGTGGCCCTGCGCCTCGACCCCGATCTGCTCAGCAGGCTGGCGCACCACCTGGACGTGATCCTGGTGTCGGCGACCAACGGCAAGACCACGACGACCCGGCTGATCGCCGAGGCGCTGCGGGCCGCCGGCCCGGTGGTCTCCAACGCGCTCGGGGCCAATATGCCCGCGGGCATCACCTCGGCCCTGGCGGGCGGCTCCGACGCCCGCTACGGCGTGATCGAGGTCGACGAGAAGTACCTCGCCGGGGTGGCCCGCGACACCGAGCCCAAGGCCATCGCGCTGCTCAACCTCTCGCGCGACCAGCTCGACCGGGCCGCCGAGACCCGGATGCTCGCCGAGAAGTGGCGCGAGGGCCTGGCCGGTACGAAGGCCACGGTGATCGCGAACGCGGACGACCCGCTCATCGTCTGGGCCGCCTCCTCCAGCCCCAATGTGGTGTGGGTCGCGGCGGGCCAGGAGTGGAAGGACGACGCCTGGTCCTGCCCGGCCTGCGGCGGCGTGCTCCAGCGCCCCGGCGACGACTGGGTGTGCGGCGAGTGCGGCTTCCGCCGCCCGGTGCCCAGCTGGGCGCTCAACGGCGAGTACGTACTGGACCCGCACGGCGCTGCCTGGCCGATCCACCTCCAGTTGCCCGGCCGTGCGAACAAGGCGAACGCGGCCACCTCGGCGGCCGTCGCCGCGACCTTCGGCGTGCCGCCGCAGGTCGCGCTGGAGCGGATGTACCAGGTGCAGGCGGTCGCGGGCCGCTATGACGTGGTCACCTTCCAGGAGCGCGAGCTGCGGCTGCTGCTGGCGAAGAACCCGGCCGGCTGGCTGGAGACGTTCTCGCTGATCGACCCGCCGCCCACCCCGGTGATCCTCTCGGTGAACGCGCGCGGCGCGGACGGGACCGACACCTCCTGGCTGTGGGACGTGGACTACACCCGGCTCGCCGGGCACCCGATCTGTGTGATCGGCGACCGCAAGCTGGACCTCGCGGTGCGCCTGGAGGTCGCCGGGCTGGACTTCCGGGTCTGCGCCGACGCGGACGAGGCGGTGCGGATCTCGCCGCCCGGCCGCATCGAGGTGATCGCCAACTACACCGCGTTCCAGGACCTGCGCCGCCGGGTCGGGAACTGACCCCCCGCACGAGGAGACACGACGATGCGTAGCACGAGCCAGAACGGCCTGCGTCTGGTCTGGGTCTACCCCGACCTGCTGAGCACGTACGGCGACCAGGGCAACGTCCTGGTGGTGGAGCGCCGGGCGCGCCAGCGCGGGCTGGACGTCTCCCGCCTGGACGTCCGCTCCGACCAGCAGATCCCGACCTCCGGGGACATCTACCTGATCGGCGGCGGTGAGGACCGCCCGCAGCGGCTGGCCGCCGAGCGGCTGATGCGGGACGGCGGGCTGAACCGCGCGGTCGCCAACGGGGCGATCGTCTTCTCGGTGTGCGCCGGGTACCAGATCCTCGGCCATGAGTTCGTCAACGACCTCGGCCAGCGCCAGCAGGGCCTGGGCCTGCTGGACGTGATCAGCACCCGTGGCGAGGGCGCCCGCTGCGTCGGCGACGTACTGGGCGACATCGACGAGCCGCTGGGGCTGCCGCCGCTGACCGGGTTCGAGAACCACCAGGGCGTCACCCACCTGGGCCCGACCGCGCGCCCCTTCGCGCGCGTCCGGTTCGGCAACGGCAACGGCACGGGTGACGGCTACGAGGGCGCGTACAAGGACACCGTCTTCGGGACGTACATGCACGGCCCGGTGATGGCCCGCAACCCGCACATCGCGGACCATCTGCTGAAGCTGGCACTCGATGTGAACGGGCTGCCGCCGGTCGACGACCAGTGGTACGAGGCGCTGCGCAACGAGCGCATCGCGGCGGCCACCGCCCAGCCCGCCTGAGCGCCCTCGCGCACGGTTGAGCCGCCAGGTGACCGCATCGCGGACACCTGGCGGCGAAGCGCGTCCCGTGGCGTCCGCCGCTTGTAGGGTGTCGTCGTCCAGCCGGACAGCGCGGTCCGGATGTCGGCTCCAGTGCAGACAGAGGAATCACGCGCCATGCGCATCGGTGTGCTCACATCCGGCGGCGACTGCCCCGGACTGAACGCGGTCATCAGGTCCGTCGTCCACCGCGCCGTCGTCGACCACGGCGACGAGGTGATCGGCTTCCAGGACGGCTGGAAGGGCCTGCTGGAGGGCGACTACCGCAAGCTCGACCTGGACGCCGTCGGCGGCATCCTGGCCCTCGGCGGCACCATCCTCGGCTCGACCCGGGTGCAGCCCGCGCATCTGCGGGACGGGGTGGAGCGCGCGAGGGGCCATGTCGAGGAACTGGGTCTGGACGCGGTCATCCCGATCGGCGGCGAGGGCACCCTGAAGGCGGCCCGGCTGCTGTCGGACGCCGGGCTGCCGATCGTCGGCGTTCCCAAGACGATCGACAACGACATCGCGTCGACCGATGTGACCTTCGGCTTCGACACCGCGGTCGGGGTGGCGACCGAGGCCCTGGACCGGCTCAAGACCACCGCGGAGTCGCATCAGCGGGTGCTGATCGTCGAGGTCATGGGGCGGCACACCGGCTGGATCGCGCTGCACTCGGGCATGGCCGCGGGCGCCCACGCGATCGTCGTACCGGAGCGCCCGTTCGACATCGAGGAGCTGGCCCGGACCGTCGGAGCCCGGTTCGAGGCGGGCAAGAAGTTCGCGATCGTGGTCGCGGCCGAGGGCGCCAAGCCGCGCGAGGGCACGATGGAGTACGCGGCGGGGGAACGCGACGTCTACGGCCACGAGCGGTTCGCCGGTATCGCCCGCCTGCTCTCCGTCGAGCTGGAACACCGGCTGGGCAAGGAGGCCCGGCCGGTGATCCTGGGCCATGTCCAGCGCGGCGGCACGCCGACGGCGTACGACCGGGTGCTGGCCACCCGCTTCGGCTGGCACGCCGTCGAGGCGGCGCACCGCGGCGAGTTCGGCAAGATCACGGCGCTGCGCGGTACGGACATCGTGACGGTGCCGCTCGCGGACGCGGTGGAGCAGCTGAAGACGGTCCCCGCCGAGCGGTACACCGAGGCCGAGTGCGTGCTCTGAGCTGACGGGTTCTACGCTGGTGCGGGCACATTTGGTGCACACCGGGTAGAGCAGGAAGGCCGGGGATACTCAGATGGATCACGGCGGACACGGCATGATGATGGATCTGCCGCCGTTCACCCTCGCACGCGGATTGGCGTTCGGCGGTGATCCCTTCTTCCTTGTCGGCTGTGTGCTGGCGCTCGCGCTGTACGGCTGGGGCGTGACGCGGCTGTGGCGGCGTGGCGACAGCTGGCCGGTGGGGCGGCTGGTGGCGTTCGTGGCCGGTGTGCTGACGATCGCGGTCTCGATGTGCACCGCGCTGAACGACTACGGCATGGTCATGTTCAGCGTGCACATGGTCCAGCACATGATCATCAGCATGGTCTCCCCCATCCTCCTGCTGCTGGGCGCCCCGGTGACGCTGGCCCTGCGCGCCCTCCCGGCGGGCGGGCGGGGCCGCAAGGGGCCCCGGGAACTGCTGGTGGCGCTGCTGCACAGCCGCTACATGCGGATCATCACCCACCCCGTGTTCACGATCCCGCTGTTCATCGCGAGCCTGTACGGGCTCTACTTCACGCCGCTCTTCGACTTCCTGATGGGCTCCAAGGCCGGGCACATCGCGATGATGGTCCACTTCCTGGCGGTGGGCCTGGTCTTCTTCTGGCCGATCATGGGCGTGGACCCGGGTCCGCACCGGCCGGGCTATGTGATGCGGATGCTGGAGCTGTTCGCGGGGATGCCGTTCCACGCGTTCTTCGGGATCGCGCTGATGATGGCGAGCGCGCCCATGGTCGGCAGCTTCGAGCACCCGCCCGGCTCGCTGGGGATCGACGCGCTGGCCGACCAGAACGCGGCGGGCGGCATCGCCTGGGCGTTCAGCGAGGTGCCGTCGGTGATCGTGCTGGTGGCGCTGGTGTACCAGTGGTACAAGTCCGATCAGCGCCAGGCGCGGCGTGACGACCGTACGGCGGACCGTGACGGCGATCAGGAACTCGCCGCGTACAACGCCTATCTGGCCTCGCTCCAGGCTCGCGGACGCTAGCCGAGGACCCCACGGCCGAGAGACGATGGAGTCTCGGCCGTGGGGCCGGTGTTCCGGCGTCGGGGTGCCGGGACCGCCGTGAGGAGGTCGGGGATGACCGGATCTGCCAAGGGAATGACGGCGTGCGCGGTGGGCGGCCTGGTGGTGGTGACGGCCTACACCGTGGCACTCGGGAGCAACGGCTGGCTGTGGTTCGCCTGGGTCGTGCTCGCGCTGCTGGCGGTGGGGACGCTGCTGGCCCGCTGAAGGGGCGTTACGTCACGCAGACGCGTCACGCGGTTGCCGTCACACGGGGGTACCGCGCAGCCACCGCCACAGGGACGTCCACCACGGAACACGGGCGGGCGGCGACGCGGTACCGGTGGCGCCGTCCGCGGGTAAGGCCTCCTCCTCGCCCGCGGGCCGTCGGCGCATGGGGCGCAGCTTGGGCGCGAGCAGCATGCCGGAGGTGTCCACCGGATCGGTCTCGGGCCTGCGCGGCATGAACGCGGCCGGCAGCGCGACCAGATGGCGGGAGATCCACGACGCCACCCAGGACAGCTCGGTTTCCGGCACGTCCAGACGGAGGTCGGGCAGGCGCAGCAGCAGGGTGTCGATGGCGGTGTCCGCGATGGCGCGGCCGATGTCCTGGCCGGGGCATTCGTGCGGGCCGCCGCTGAACGACAGATGTGAGCGGTTGCCGTACATGGGCGCGCCGAGGTCGGGGCGGATCGCGGGATCGACGTTCCCGGCGGCGAGGCCGAGCAGCAGCATGTCCCCGGCCTTGATCTGCCGTCCGCCCAGTTCGGTGTCGCCGGTGGCCCAGCGGCCGGGGATCACGGTGAGCGGCGGTTCGTTCCACAGCACGTGCTCGATGGCGTCCGGCAGGGTCATGTGGCCGCCCGCCAGGGAGGCGCGGAAGCGCGGGTCGGTGAGGACCATGCGCAGCGTGTTGGCCATGAGGTTGGTGGTGGTCTCGTTGCCGGTGAGCAGCACGAGCCGCAGATGCTGGACGACCTCCTCCTCGGTGAGTCGGGAGGGGTGGCTCAGCAGCCAGGACGCGAGGTCGCTGCCGGGGTCGGCGCGCTTGCGCTCGACGAGCTGGCGGAGGGTGTCGGTGACGTACTGGTCGCTGCGCAGGGCCGTGTCGGAGCCCTTCATCAGGTCGCGGGTGGCCGCGACCAGCCGTGGGCCGTATTCATCGGGCATGCCGAGCAGCTGGGTGAGGACGAGCATGGGCAGCCGCTGGGCGAATCCGGTGACCAGTTCGGCCTGTCCGTCGGCGCAGAAGTCGTTGACCAGCTGATGGGTGAAGCGGGTGATGTGGCGGCGGATTCCGCGGCGGTCGACGCGGTTCATGCTGTCGGTGAGCGCGGCGCGCAGCCGTTCGTGCTCGTCACCGTCGGCGAAGGTGCACATGGGCTGCCAGCCGACCACGGGGAGCAGCGGCGAGTCGTCCGGGATCCGGCCCTCGGCCCAGGCGCTCCAGTACCGGGAGTCGCGGGAGAAGCGGGAGGGGGTGCGGGCGACCTCCAGGTTCTCGCGGTAGCCCAGCAGCAGCCAGGCCGGTACGTCGCCGCCGAGCCGCACCGGGGCCACCGGTCCGTGTTCGGCGCGCAGCCGCTCGTACAGGCCCATCGGGTCCTTCTCGTTCTCGGATCCGAAGAGGTCCACCACACCGGCGAGCGGGCTCCGGGCGCGGGCGGGGCACTGATCGGGAGGAGGGGTCACGGTGTCTCCGGGGTCACGGTGGTGAGGTGTCGCAGATAGCGCACGAGGCTGAGGAGGGTGTCGCGGCTGGAGGCGCGGTCGCGGGCGTCGCAGTCGATGATGGGCACGGTGTCGGGCAGGTCCAGGGCCGCGCGCAGCCGTTCGACGGGGTGGACGGGCGCCCCGGGGAAGGCGTTGATGGCGACGACGAAGGGGACGCCGCGTTCCTCCAGTCGGCCCAGGACGTCGAAGCTGACCTCCAGGCGGCGGGTGTCGATGAGGACCACGGCCCCGAGCGCGCCCTCGAAGAGGCCGTTCCACAGGAACCAGAAGCGCTCCTGGCCGGGGGTGCCGAAGAGGTAGAGCACCAGCCGTTCGTTGAGGCTGATCCGGCCGAAGTCCATGGCCACGGTGGTCTCGGTCTTGCGCTCCACCCCGGCGATGTCGTCGACGCCGACCCCGGCCTGGGTCATCGTCTCCTCGGTGGTCAGCGGGCGGATCTCGCTCACCGAGCCGACCATGGTGGTCTTGCCGACCCCGAATCCGCCGACGATCACGATCTTGACGGCTGCCGTGGCGGAGGCCGGGAGGGTGTCCTCGCTGCGGGGTCCGGCGATCGTCTCAGAGGTTCTGTAGTCCATGCATCACCGCTTGGAGGAGTTCGGTGTCGGGCAGCACGGCGGCCGGGACCGGGGACCTGGCCTCCACCTGGTGGTGGGCGAGCAGGTCCGCGAGGAGTACGGTCACGGTGCTGACGGGCAGGGTCAGGTACGCGGAGATCTCGGCCACGGAGAGCGGGAAGTGGCACATCCTCAGCACGGCGGCGGCCTCGGGCAGCATGCCGGGCTCGGGTTCGGTCCGGGCCACGATCAGGCTGACCAGTTCGATGGTGTCCGCCCGCGCGGACCGGCCGGGGGCGCCGCCGTCGACCATGTACAGCCGTTCGGGGCCGCCTTCGTCGGCACCCTTTCCGGTCCGGCTCATGTCACGCGTCCGTCGGACCGTGGCGGGCTGCTGAGATGTTCGCCGAGCCGGGCGACCAGGTCTCTCATGCACTGGCCCATCAGCCCGGCGTCCACGCCGTCCTCGGCGAGCACCGCGAGGTAGGAGCTGGTGCCGGCCGCCATCAGATAGAAGAAGCCGCCGTCGACCTCGATGACCACCAGCCGCATCCGCCCGTCGCCGGTGGGGAATTCGGCGGCGATCGCCGTCGACAGGCTCTGCAGCCCCGCGCAGGCGGCGGCCAGCCGGTCGGCGGTGTCCCCGTCCGTACCGACCTGGGCCATGCACAGGCCGTCCGAGGACAGCAGGACCACGTGGCGGGTCTGCGGAACGCTCTTGGCGAGGTCCCGGAGCATCCAGTCCATGTTGAACCGCGCTTGCGTCACTTGCTACTCACCCTTATCCGAGGCGTTGTCCCAGGCGTGCGACGTGTCCGATGGCTCTTCGCCGTACGTGTGGCCGGAGGTGTCCACCGGATCCGCCTCGCCGGAGACGGCCTTGGTGAACGCGGCCAGCCACATGCCCGGCTGTACGGGCGGCTCGGCCGGGGCCGGGGGGCCCGCCGGGGCGGGCTCCGGGTCGGCCTGGATCCGGATGGGCGGGGTCACGGTCGGCATCCGGCGGCGGCGCTGGGGCAGTCCGGCGGTGTTGTGGCGGATCCCGTTGTGGTCGTGGGCGACCGGGCCGGTGGCGTCGGCGGGGAACGGCGGATAGGGCGCGGCGCGCTTGATGGGCTTGGGCGGCGGCAGCTTCTGGGCCCGGGCGATGGCGCCGCCGGGGGCGGGGGTGGGGCAGATGACGTCCTGCGGGACGACGAGGACCGCGCGGACGCCGCCGTACGCGGAGGGCCGCAGCGAGACCTGGAACCGGTACTTCACGGCGAGGCGGCCGACCACGGCCAGGCCCAGCCGGGGTGTCTCGCCGAGGTCGTCGAGGTCGAAGCCGGTACCCGCCTGGTCCAGCACGTACTCGGTCCGCCTGCGGCTCTCCTCCGACAGGCCGACCCCGGCGTCCTCGATCTCGACCGCGACCCCGGACTGGACCTCGACGGCGGTCAGATGCACCCGGGTCTTGGGCGGGGAGTAGCGCGTGGCGTTGTCCAGCAGTTCGGCCAGGGCGTGGATCAGCGGCTCCACGGACGGGCCGACGATGCCGACGTCGGCCACCGAGTGCAGGTCAACCCGCCGGTATTCGAGGATGCGGGACATGGCGCCGCGCAGCACGTTGTACAGCGGCACCGGGTTGCGCCACTGGCGGCCCGGGCGGGAGCCGCCCAGCACGGAGATGCTGTCGGCGAGGCGGCCGATCAGGGCGTTGCCGTGGTCGAGGTGGAGCAGATCGTGGAAGACCTCGGGTGCGGCCCCGTGCTTGTCCTCCATGTCCCGCATGTCCATGGCCTGTTGATGGACGATGGCCTGCACCCGGCGGGCGATGTTGACGAACGCCCGCCCGGCCGCGTCCCGCAGGTCCTCCTCGGCCCGCACGATCTCCAGCACCGACCGCAGGACGGCCAGGTGCGCGGACTCGAAGTCCGGGTCGAGGACGGGCGAGGGCTCGACGCTCTTCATCACGGCGTCGACCTCGGCCCCGCGCTGCAGCCGGGCCACGGCCGCGGGCAGCACCTCCTGGGCCAGCCGCCGGGTCTCCGTCTCCTGGTGGGCCAGGCGCCGCTGGTACGCGGCGTCCTGTTCGGCGAGCCGTGCGCGCAGCCTGCCGATCAGGCGGCCGCGGCGGGCAGCCTCGGCCGCCGCCAGGGCCACCGCGAGCGTCGCCGCCGCGCCGCACGCGGCGACCGTGGCCCGCGCCCCGGCGGACACCACGGTCACGGCGAGCGCCGCGCAGGCCGCCATCGCGGCGGGAGGGATGAGCCATACGAGCACGGAGGCGGGCCGTCGGCCTCCAGGTGACGCGCCGGCGAAAACCATCGGCTTCCTTAAAAGCAGCGGGAGAAAATACGTGCGAAGAACTCGCTATGGGCCCTGGAGCATAGCGGTTATGACACATCCCGAAATGACGATGATTTTTTCTTGGTAACAAATTCAGAGAGCGAATTCCGTGAGCGTAAAAAAGCGATCGCATTCGCTCACACCTCTGGGGCATTCGAAACCCCACACCACCAATATGCGGCGCATACTCGGTGATTACGGACATCGTGCGCCGACTCGCCGAACCCTGTGGTGAGTTGTACAGTCAGCAGTTTTCCCGGACATACGAACGGCGGCCGCCCCGGGTGGGGCGGCCGCCGCAGAGACCCGCTTCCGTACGCGCCGACTCGTACGGAAGCGGGCCCGGCCGAGGGTTACTTACTCGACGGCCCCGGCGGCCTTCGCGGCCGTGCCGGTCTTCGCGGGCTTCGGCGTGGCGTGCGGAGCGCACGTCACGTCCTTGGCGTCCACCGTGCCCTTGAGCAGGTAGGCGTCCACCCGGTCGTTGATACAGGCGTTGACCAGCCCGGTGACACCGTGCGAACCGGCGTCCTTCTCCGTGATCAGACGCGAACCCTTGAGCCGCTTGTGCAGCTCGACCGCGCCCTCGTACGGGGTCGCGGCGTCACGGGTGCTCTGCACGATGAGCGTCTTCGGCAGCCCCTTGCCCGCGCCGACCTCCAGCGGGGTGTGCTGCTTCGACGGCCAGGTGGCGCACGGCAGGTTCATCCAGGCGTTGGACCAGGTCAGGAAGGGGTAGTCACGGTGCAGCCGGGTGTTGTCCCGGTCCCACTTCCGCCAGCTGGTCGGCCACTTGGCGTCGGCGCACTCCACGGCGGTGTACACCGCGTTGCCGTTCTCCGAGGCGATGTTGCCCGCGGTGTCGGACAGGTCCGGGCCCGCGGCCTCGACGAGCGCCTTCTCGTCACCGGCCAGGTAGTCGCTCCACACCTGGGCGACCGTGGCCCACGACGAGTCGTAGTACGGCGCGCTCTGGAAGAAACCGAGCAGCTCGGCCGGGCCGACGACCCCGCCGATCGGGTTCTTCTTGGCGGTCGCGCGCAGCTTCTCCCACTGCGCCTGGACCTCTCCCGGGGTGTCACCGATGTGGTAGGCCGCGTCGTTCTTGGCGACCCACGCCTTCCAGTCGTCCCAGCGCATTTCGAACGCGACGTCCTGGTCCAGGTTGGCCTGGTACCAGATCTTCTCCCGCGAGGGGTTGACCACGGAGTCCACGATCAGGCGGCGCACATGGTCCGGGAAGAGCGTCGCGTAGACGCCGCCGATGTACGTCCCGTAGGACACGCCCAGGTAGTTGAGCTTCTTGTCGCCGAGCGCGGCCCGGATGACGTCGATGTCCCGGGCGGTGTTGGGCGTCGTCATGTGCGGCAGCATCCAGCCGCTGCGCTCCTCGCACCCATCGGCGTACTCCGCGGCGAGCTTGCGCTGTGCGCGCTTGTCCGCCTCGCTGTCGGGCACCGGGTCCATCTTGGGTGCCTTGACGTACTCCTGCGGGTCGGCACAGGAGATGGCGGCCGAGTGGCCGACCCCGCGCGGGTCGAAGCCCACGAAGTCGTACGCCTTCGCGGTCTTCGTCCACAGCGGGTTCTTGTTGGTGACCCGGGTCGGGAACTTCAGCCCGGAGCCGCCCGGTCCGCCCGGGTTGTAGATCAGCGAGCCCTGCCGCTCCGAGGCGGTCCCGGTGCTGCGGGCGCGGTCCACCGCGATCTTGATGGTGCGTCCGTTCGGCTTGGCGTAGTCGAGCGGAACGGTCACGTAGCCGCACTGGACGGGCTTGGCCAGGTTCCAGTCGGCCGGACAGTCCGTCCAGTCGATGCCCGTCTTCGCGGCCCGGGCCGCGGCGACCGCCGCCCCGCGGGCCTCGGCGGCGCCCCCCGGCGTCCGCGTGGGCTCCGATGCCCCCGCCGTGGGGGCGGCCAGCGCACCGGTTATCAGCGCACCGGTCATCACGCCGCCAGCCACGCCGAAGAGTGCTGTTCGTCTCACGTAGTAATCCCCCTGCTTGGTCGCGCCGCCCGTGCGGCGATGATCACAGAGTGTCAGGAGGATCCTCGCGCCTCGCTTACCGCTGAGTACAGGGCAAACCACCGTTTCTTTATCAACACGTCACCTTCACAGCCCACTCAGCCTTCGATCGCGGCGGCGATGAGGGCCTGAAGCTGCTCGGCGGTGTGGTCGAGAGGCCGAACGCTGCGCTTGGCGCGGCACATGGCCACGGTTCCCTCGACGGCCGCGACGACGAGCGTCGCGAGCTGCTCCGCCTGCCCGGGCGCGGCGCCGTGCTCCCGCAGGGAGGCGGCGAGCAGCTCCTCCCAGTCCTCGAAGACGGCCGCGGCGGCGGCCAGGGCGGGCGGGGCCTCGCCGGGCGGGGGTTCCTCGATGGAGACGGCCAGGACCGGGCAACCGGCCCGGAAATCGGTGTCGATGACGATCCCGCGCCACAGGGCGAGGAACGCCCGGAGCCCCGCGGCCGGGCCCGCCTCCAGCTCCTCGCGGAGGATGTGGGCGACGGTCTCGCCCGCGTACCGGACGGCCTCGGTGGCCAACTGCTGCTTGCCCTCGGGGAAGTAGTGGTACGTGGAGCCGAGTGGCGCCCGGGCGTGCTTGGCCATCTCGCGGATGCTCGTGGCGTTCAGGCCGCGCCGACTGATCATGTCGGCGGCACCGGCCACGATCCGCTGCCGGGCCTGCGGGCCGCCCTTGGTCATGTTCACTCCACCCTCTGGCTATAACGCTCGTCATAGCCTAGCGTGACCCGCGTTATAACGACTGTCATAACGCGGCGCCGTCGTCGCGTTCGCAAGCACGAGAGCTGAGGAACTGCCATGCCGATGATCCGGCTGACCGCCCCGACCGGTGCCCTCACCGAGGAGGGCCGCGCGGGCATTCAGCGCGATCTCGCCGCCCTGCTGCTGCACTGGGAGGGCGCGCCCGACACGGCCTTCTTCCGCGCCCAGGCGTGGAGTCATCTGATCGAACTGCCCGAGGGGGCCCAGACCACCGCGGAGGACGACGCTCCGCGCTTCCTCGTGGACGTCACCGCGCCCCAGGGCGCCCTGTCCGAGCGCCGCAAGGCCGGTCTGGTCGAGGACGCGACCCAGGCCGTGCTGAAGGCCGCCGGGCTCTCGCCCGACGAGGCGCTGCGGGTATGGGTGCTGATCCACGAGCAGCCGGACGGCACCTGGGGCGCCGGTGGATCGGTCATCCGGTACGCCGATCTGGTCGCCCTCGCCCGCCAGGGCAAGGAGCAGAGCGCGGAGGGGGAGAGCGATGCGTGAACTGACGTACGTCGCACGGCACACCGTCGAGTGGCGCGAGGCCCCCGACCCCCGGCTGGAGTCCGGCCGGGACGCGATCGTCGCACCGGTGGCCGCCACCGCCTGCGACGTGGACTCCGCGATCCTCGCCGGGCACAGCTTCATCGACCCGCCGTTCCCGCTCGGCCACGAATGCGTGGCCCGCGTCGTCGACGCGGGCGACGCGGTGACCGGTGCCGCCCCCGGCGATCTCGTCGTCGTGCCCTGGTCCATCAACTGCGGCGACTGCGACCACTGCCGCGCCGGGCTGACCGCCCACTGCGCGTCGGTCCCGCACATGGCGATGTACGGCGCGCCGATCGGCGGCAGTTGGGGCGGGCTGTTCTCCGATCTGGTGCGGGTACCGTACGCGGACGCCATGCTGGTCCCGCTGCCGCCGGGTCTCGACCCCATCGCCATGGCCTCGGCCAGCGACAACTGGTCCCTCGCGCGGCGCCTGGTAGCCCCGCATCTGGCGGCCCGCCCCGGAGCGCGGGTGCTGGTCGTCGCCCGGGGCAGCATCGGGCTGTACGTGTGCGACATCGCCCGCGCGCTCGGCGCCTCCGACGTGCTGTACGTCGATCCCGACGCGGAGCACCGGAAGCTCGCCGAGAGTTATGGCGCCCGTACCGCTGAGGCGATCGAGCCGATCCGGCACGGCTTCGACATCGCCGTCGAGGCCACCGGCCGTGTCGATCAGCTGACCCTCGCCCTCACCTCGCTCGCTCCCGAGGGCATCTGCGAGAGCGCGGGCAACCACTTCCGGCCCGGCGAACTGCCGCTGCTCGACATGTACCTCACCGGTGTCACCCTGCGCGTCGCCCGGGACAACGTGCGCAGCCATCTGCCCGACGCGCTCGCACTCGCCGGGTCCGGGAAGGTGGCGCCCGAGCGCGTCGTCTCCCATGTCCTGGACTGGGAGCAGTTGCCCGAGGCCCTGCCCGAGAAGCGGCTCAAGCCGGTGTTCGTACGGGACATCGCCCCGGCGTCGGCAGCGAGCTGAGCGCCTCGTCCAGGATCCGGCGCAGCCGGAGCCCATCCGCCGCCACGGCGCTGACCAGGGCGGCGGGACCGGCGAGCGGGGTGATGACGGCCGTGTCGGCGAGCAGCCGGGGCGGCACGGGGTCGCCGCCGAACGCCTGGTCGACGACGAGGAGCTGACCGGCCGCCCGGTGCCCGCCGAGCACCGCGCCGCCGTCCCAGCCGGGCGCGCCGGGACCGTACGACAGCTCCTGGTCCAGCAGCGGGCGCCCCCCGCGGTGCACGGTGAGGCGGCTGGTCAGCCGCCCCGGGGGCTCGCCGGAGCGGCCGAGGATCTGTTCCTCGCGCAGCACCAGGCGGGCGGTCGGGGCGAGTTCGACGGTGGTGGTCATGCGCAGATCGCTGCCGTGTGCGGAGATCAGGGGTTCGGGCAGCCAGTGCAGGGTGGCGCCGTCCGCGACGGTCAGCCGGACCGCGTAGTGAGCGGGCTCGGCGGAGCGGCCGGGCAGCGCGAGCGTGGCGGCCGCCGAGCCGACGCGGAGCCGGGCGCCGGGGCCGACCGTCGCGGTCAGCGCGATGTGGTCGCCGCCGAGCGGGGCGCTCATCGCGCCGACCACGGTGACGCACGCCTCGCCGTCGCCGGACGCCCGGGTCCGCCGCAGGGCGAGCGGCCCGTCCCCGGCCAGCACGGGCAGCGCGGTGCCGCCTCGGCCGTCCGCGGCGGCGTCGAGGCGGGCGGCGGCGCGTACGGCGGTGCCGGTCGCGCCGCCCGTACTGGTCACGCCGGGGCCGCCGTCCAGGCGGCCAGCCGCTCCCGGACCCAGTCGGCGATCGGACGGACGCCGTCCGCCGCGACCAGGGAGGTGAAGGCGACGGGCAGTTCGCCGCGCTGCTCCTTGGCGTCGCGCGCCATGCGCTCCAGGTCGGACCCGACGTACGGGGCGAGGTCCGTCTTGTTGACGACGAGGAGGTCGGCCGTCGTCACGCCCGGGCCGCCCTTGCGCGGGATGTCGTCGCCGCCCGCGACGTCGATGACGAACACCTGCGCGTCGACCAGGCCCTTGGAGAAGGTCGCGGTGAGGTTGTCGCCACCGGACTCGACCAGTACGAGGTCGAGCGGGCCGACGCTCTCCTCCAGGTCCTCGACCGCTTCGAGGTTGGCGGAGATGTCGTCACGGATCGCGGTGTGCGGGCAGGCGCCGGTCTCCACGGCGGTGATGCGCGCCGCGGGCAGCACCGCGGTGCGCAGCAGGAACTCGGCGTCCTCGCGGGTGTAGATGTCGTTGGTGACGACGGCGATCGACCACTCGTCGCGCAGCGCCCGGCACAGGGCGGCGACGGTCGCGGTCTTGCCGGAGCCGACCGGTCCGCCGAGCCCGACGCGCAGCGCCCGGCGGGTGCCGTCGGGGCGGCGGGGGGCGGCGCCGTGGGTGTGGCGCTGCGGGTAGGTCTCGGGGTGGTCGAGGTGCATGGCGGCTCCGGGATGTTCGGGCGATTACGAGGCGAAGAGGCGTACGGGCCAGGTGGCGTGCTGCTCGGCGGCGATGTCGAGCAGCGGCGCCGAGGCGGCGGGCAGCACACCGGGCCCCTCGACGAGGGCCCGGTGCGCCGCCTCGGCGGCGCGGGCGGCGACCTGGTCGATCTCGGGGGCGAGGCGGGCGAGGACGCCGGTTGCGTCGAACGGGTCGAGGCTGAGCAGCCGTACGGCGGCGGACGCCGGTCCCCCGGCCGACTCGTACGCGGCGGCGTACGCGGCGGCCGTGGGATCGAGCCCGGCGGCGCGCGCGGCCAGCCCCTGGACGACGGGCTGGTGGGCGCCGCGCGGACGGGCGGCGGCGAGGGCGTCCAGCTCGGGCGAGGGCCAGGTGGCGCGGGCGGCGCGCATCAGCTGCCGCCCGAGGCGCCGCGCGGTGGCGCGCAGCGCGGGGGCGGGGGTCCGGGCGTCGGCGGCCTCGTCGAGCACGAGCGGATCCACCCCGGCGGCGGCCGCGGCGGCGAGCGCGGCGGCGGTGAGCCCGGCGGTGTGCAGCCGCCCCCGGCAGAACGCCTCCAGACTGCCCGCGTCCCGGACCCGCCCAGCCTTGACGGCGGCCTCGCCCCCACCGGAGTGCGCGTGTCCCCCGGCCGGAAACCGCCCATCGGCGAGGATGAGCAACGCGCCGACGGCCCCACCGAGCGCCGGAGGCGCGCCCCCACTCGGGGCAGCCGCCACGGCCCCGCCGTGCGCCAACGCCGCAGCCCCACCAAGCTCCGCCGACGCGCCCCCAGCCGCGGCCGGGAGCGAAACCCCACCAGGCACCACGGGGGCGGCCCCACCGGGCCCCGGCGCGACCCCGCCAAGAGCGGCGGACGCACCCCCGCCAGGGGTCAACGGCGCGGCACCGCCGGGCGGCATGGCGGGCGAGCCGGAGGTCGGGGCGCCCAGGGGCGGCGGCGTGGGCGCGGTGTCGTTCGTCGTCATCGCGGTCAGAAGAGGAAGTACCGCTGGGCCATGGGGAGTTCCGTGGCGGGGGCCGGGTCGACGGGGTCGCCGTCGATGGTCACCGTGAAGGTGTCCGGGTCGACCTCCACCCGCGGCAGCGCGTCGTTCTCCCGCATGTCCGCCTTGGTCACCCCGCGCGTCCCGCGGATCGGCACGAACCGCTTCCCGAGGCCGAGGCGGTCCGCCAGGCCGTCGTCCAGGGCGGTCCGCGTCACGAAGTTGAGGGAGTTGGCGGCCGGGGCGCGGCCCATCGCGCCGAACATGGGCCGGGGCAGCACCGGTTGCGGGGTGGGGATGGACGCGTTGGCGTCGCCCATCTGCGCGTACGCGATCTGCCCGCCCTTGAGCACCAGGTGCGGCTTGACGCCGAAGAAGGCGGGCTCCCACAGCACCAGGTCGGCCAGCTTCCCCGGCTCCACCGAGCCGATCTCGCCGTCGAGGCCCTGTGCCACCGCCGGGTTGATGGTGTATTTGGCGACGTAGCGCCGCGCCCGCCGGTTGTCCGCGCGCCCGTCCCCCGGCAGGGCGCCCCGGCGCCGCTTCATGACGTGGGCGGTCTGCCAGGTGCGCAGGATGACTTCGCCGATGCGGCCCATGGCCTGGGAGTCGGAGGAGATGATCGAGATGGCGCCGAGGTCGTGCAGGATGTCCTCGGCCGCGATGGTGCCGGGCCGGATGCGGGATTCGGCGAAGGCGAGGTCCTCGGGGACGGCCGGGTTGAGGTGGTGGCAGACCATCAGCATGTCGAGGTGCTCCTCGACCGTGTTGACGGTGTGCGGCCGGGTCGGATTGGTGGAGCTGGGCAGCACGTTCGGCTGGGAGACCACCGTGATGATGTCGGGCGCGTGGCCGCCGCCCGCGCCCTCGGTGTGGTACGCGTGGATGGAGCGTCCGGCGATCGCGGCGAGGGTGTCGGCGACGAACCCGGCCTCGTTGAGGGTGTCGGTGTGGATGGCGAGCTGGGCGCCGCTCTCCTCGCAGACACCGAGGCAGGCGTCGATCGCGGCGGGGGTCGCGCCCCAGTCCTCATGGATCTTGAACCCGAGGGCCCCGCCGCGCAGTTGGGACCACATGCCGTCCCGCGAGACGGTGTTGCCCTTGCCGAGCAGCCCGATGTTGACGGGGTACGCCTCCAGCGCCTCGAACATCCGGGCAAGGTGCCAGGGACCGGGGGTGATGGTGGTCGCCTTGGTGCCCTCGGCGGGCCCGGTGCCGCCGCCGACGAGGGTGGTGATGCCCGAGGACAGCGCCTGGTCGACGAGGGTCGGGGAGATGAAGTGGACGTGGGCGTCGATGGCGCCCGCGGTGAGGATCCTGCCGTTGCCCGCGATGACCTCGGTCTCGGGGCCGATGACGAGATCGGGGTGGACACCGTCCATGGTGTCGGGGTTCCCGGCCTTGCCGAGCCCGGTGATACGGCCGTCCCGCAGCCCGACGTCGGCCTTGATCACGCCCCAGTGGTCGAGCACCACGGCACCGGTGATCACCGTGTCGGGGGCGCCCTCGGCGCGGGTCGTCCGGGCCTGGCCCATGGACTCGCGGATCACCTTGCCGCCGCCGAAGACCGCCTCGTCGCCGGAGCGGCCGGGGCCGCCGCAGCGGTCCTCCTCGATCTCGACCACGAGGTCGGTGTCGGCGAGCCGTATACGATCCCCCGCGGTCGGTCCGAACAGGTCCGCGTACGTGGCGCGGCTCAGCTCCGTCACAGCGCGCCTCCCGTCTCGCCGCGCAGCCCGGGGACGACCCGCGCGCCCGCCAGCGGCACCAGCTCCACCTCGACGGGGAGGCCCGGTTCGAAGCGCACGGCGGTGCCCGCCGCGATGTGCAGCCGGTGGCCGCGGGCCGCGGCGCGGTCGAACGTGAGGCCCGGGTTGGCCTCGGCGAAGTGGTAGTGGGAGCCGACCTGGACCGGCCGGTCGGCCGCGTTGAGCACGGTGAGCCGGATGACCGGCCGCCCCTCGTTGAGCCGTACCGGCTCGTCCGCGTAAAGGATCTCTCCGGGGATCATGGAACGCGGCCTCCCGTCAGACGATCGGCTGGTGGACGGTGACGAGCTTGGTGCCGTCCGGGAAAGTGGCCTCGACCTGGACGTCGTGGATCATCTCGGGGACACCCTCCATGACCTCGTCGCGGGTGAGCACCTTGCGGCCGGAGGCCATCAGTTCGGCGACGGTACGGCCGTCCCTGGCACCCTCCAGGATGTGCACGGTGATCAGCGCGATGGCCTCGGGATGGTTGAGCACCACCCCCCGAGACCGTCTCTTTTCAGCCACGTCAGCAGCCACATGGATCAGCAGGCGCTCCTGCTCGTGCGGCGTCAAATGCACGTCGTCCCACCTCATCCTCACGCACGACTACCGAAGGCTAGTTGGGCGGCGTTTCAGGCTGGTTAACGCGTCGGCAAAGAATCGCTCTTGACGATTACACGTAAAAACGATGATCCTCATGTCCGCATCATGATCCATCAGCTCCGCACAAACCCCCCACATCACTACGGAGCCCAACTGTGCATCGAATAGCGCCATTTCGCCGTGGCACGCTCGCGGCCGGAACCTGCGCCGCCCTCGCCGCCGCCCTGCTGAGCGGGGCCTCCGCGGCCCAGGCCACCACCACCCCCCGCGCCGCCGCACCGGACATCGACGTGAAGGCGGTCAAGGCCGACCTGGACCAGCTCCAGACGATCGCCGACGAGAACGGCGGCAACCGCGCCCACGGACAGCCGGGCTACCGGGCGTCCCTGGACTACATCAAGGGCAAGCTGGACGCGGCCGGATTCAAGACCTCCGTCCAGGAGTTCACCTCGGGCGGCGCCAAGGGCTACAACCTCGTCGCCGACTGGCCGGGCGGCAGCGCCGACCAGGTGCTCATGGCCGGTTCGCACCTCGACTCGGTCGAGGCGGGCCCCGGCATCAACGACAACGGATCGGGCTCCGCCGCGATCCTCGAGGTCGCGCTCGCCGTGGCCAAGGCCGACCTCAAGCCCACCAAGCATCTGCGGTTCGCCTGGTGGGGCGATGAGGAGGACGGCATGGTCGGCTCCACGCACTACGTGGACAGCCTGAAGTCCGACGAGAAGTCGAAGATCGACTCGTATCTGAACTTCGACATGCTCGGCTCGCCCAACCCCGGGTACTTCGTCTACGACGACGACCCGGAGCTGGAGAAGGTCTTCAAGGACTGGTACGCGGCCAAGGACATCGCGACCGAGAAGGAGACCGAGGGCGACGGCCGGTCGGACCACGCCCCGTTCAAGGACGCCGGAGTGCGGGTCGGCGGGCTGTTCACCGGCGCCGAGTCCGCCAAGACCCAGGCGCAGGCGGACCAGTGGGGCGGCGAGGCGGGCGAGCCCTTCGATCCGTGCTACCACTCCGCGTGCGACAAGACGTCCAACGTCGACGACACCGCGCTGGACCGCAACAGCGACGCCATCGCCCACGCGGTGTGGCAGCTCAGCTCCTAAGCCGAACCCTCAAGGACCCGCATCATTCGCGGCCCGGATGCCGATCCCCGGCGTCCGGGCCGCGGTGTTCTGCCGCGATACCGAAGCGCCGCCGTTCGCCGGGAGCGGACGAAGAAGAGCGCGTCACCGACACCGTACTGATCACCTGCTCCTCCGCCTCCGCCTCGATCGCGTCGAGTCGTTGCAGGTCAGCCGAGGACACGAGGGCGACCAGCGGCTTTCCATGCCGGGTGAGGACCACCCGCTCACCGCCGTAGACCACGCGGTTGATCAGCTCCGCCAGCTCCGCCCGGGCTTGCGTCACCGGAATCTCGTACGCCATGCTCCCCATCGTACGGGACGTACATCCTGTACATTTTTTACGGAACCGAGTCCCAGAGGTGACCGCGATGGAACGACCTGCCGCGCGCTATGTCCTGCCCGAGTTCACCGAGCGCACCAGCACCGGCGTGCGCACCATGGACCCCTATTCCAAGCTGCTCTCCGAGCGCATCGTCTTCCTCGGCACGCCCATCGACGACACCGCCGCCAACGATGTGATCGCGCAGCTCATCCACCTCGAACACGCCGGGCCCGACCAGGACATCTCGCTCTACATCAACTCCCCGGGCGGCTCGTTCGGCGCGATGACGGCGATCTACGACACGATGCGCTTCGCCACCTGCGACATCGAGACCATCTGCCTGGGCCAGGCCGCGTCGGCGGCCGCCGTGCTGCTCGCCGCCGGGGCGCCGGGCAAGCGGCTGGCACTGCCGGGTGCGCGGGTGCTCATCCACCAGGCCGCGTTCAGCGAGCCCGTCGAGGGCACCACCTCGGATCTGGCGATCCAGGCCACTGAGCTGCTGCGGACCCAGGCGCTGCTGGAGGAGATGCTGGTGCGGCACACCGGCCAGAGCGCCGAGCGGATCCGCGCGGACATCGAGCGCGACCGGATCTTCGACGCCGCGGCCGCGGTGGCGTACGGGCTGGTGGACGAGATCACCCAGAGCCGTAAGCGTGCGGGTTCGCTGCCCGGGGAGAGGTGAGCGCGCCGATGTTTCCGCCGGAACTGCCCCCGCTGCCCGCGCTGACCCGGGCCGAGGGAGACCTCGTGGACGGCTACCTGGAGGCGGTCGATCTGCTCGGCCGGATCAATCCGGCCCGCGGCCATGACACCTACAGCGGGCTGCGCGCCGCCCAGGCCCTGGTCGGGAAGGCCATCGCGCTACGGGACGCGCTGACGCTGATGCACGAGCGCGGCGAGAGCGAGCTGCACACCGCGACGCTGGCCCGGGCGCTGCGGGTGCTGGACGGGGAGCGGCGCTCCGAGCGGGTGACGCTGCCGACCGTCTCACCACACTGAGCCCGGTCGGCCCGCCCCGGGGCCTGGCGGCGTCACCCGAACGGCGCAGTCCGGATCCCGGCGCGCCGCTGTCCCCGGCTTGCGGCCGCCGTCGCCGATACCGCCGTCGTCGCGGGCCGGGGGCCGGGCCACGGCCCGCCCCGGTCACCCGAACGGCAGAGCCATGACCACCCTCACACGCCGCCCGCTCGGCTCGGAACCGGCGACCGCGGCGGGTGACCATCCCTGGGAACGACCGAAACCCGGTCACCGAAGGGTGGTGTGCGAGATGACCGCGCACATACGGATCCCCAGAATGGTCTCCCGGGCCAGTGCCGTCTCGGCCCTCACCGCCGCCGCCGTCGGCAGCACCGTGGCGGTGCCCGCGCTGCCACAGCAGGCCGACGCGGCGACCGCGGCGGTCAAGGCGCTGCGGATCGCGGCGTCGAAGAAGGGCGCGCCCTATGTGTACGGCGCGGCGGGGCCCCACCGCTTCGACTGCTCGGGGCTCACCCAGTACGCGTACAAGCGGGCCGGGAAGCGGCTGCCACGCACCGCCGCCGCCCAGTACAACCGCACCCGCCACATCAAGACCTCCGCCCGCAAGGGCGGTGACCTGGTCTTCTTCCATTCCGGCGGCAGCGTGTACCACGTCGGCCTCTACGCGGGCAGCGGCCGCGTCTGGCACGCGCCGAAGGCGGGCACGGTGGTGCGCCTGGAGCGGATCTGGACCACGAAGATCTCGTACGGGAAGGTGCGCTGACAGGGGCGGGTGTCAGTGCCCGGGGTGAGGTTGACGGCGGGTCAGGGCAACGGCCCTGGTCCCCCGTCACCACCGGAGGAACCGCATGACGTATCTCAATCCGGTCCGGCACATCTCCTTCGACGCCCACGACCCGTACGCCCTGGCGCTGTTCTGGTCCGAGCTGACCGGCTACGCCATCACGGACGAGGACGCGCCGGGCGACGACCGGCGCACGGACGACGGGATGGGGTGGGTCGTGATGGCCGACCCCGAGGGCAACGAGTTCTGTGTGGAGCGCGGCGCGGTCGAGCGCGGTCTGGTGTGAGCGCCGTCGTGAGGCGTTAGCGTGGGCCGGGGCCGCTGGTTCGGGGAGACCGGCGGCGGGAGGGGGAGCTACGTTGAACGATCAGTTCCAGGCGGACCGGACCTACGACCAGGTGTATCTGGTCTTCGTCGACACCTCCGGCTATTCGACGATCGTCCGCTCGAATCCCAGGGACCGGGCCGCCCACGGCTTCGATCTGCTGCGGGAGCGGATGCGGGCGCGCATCGGCCAGGTCTCCGCGCGGCACCGCTGTGCCCGCAGCGATCTGTGGAACTGGCGCGGGGACGGCGGGTTCTTCGCGATCCACGACGACAGCGAGAGCGTCGCCCGGGATGTCGCGCTGGAGGCGGCCCGGGCGTTCCTCACCCTCGACCTGCGGCATCTGCGGGACGAGTTCGCGCAGGCCGGGGTGGACGGCGAGCTGCATGTGCGGATGGCGGTGCACAAGGGGGCGATCCGGCACACCGGCGAGGGCCGCACCGGCACCATCCACTCCCCCGACATCAATCTGGCCGCGCATCTGGAGAAGGCGACACCGCCGGACTGTCTGGCGGTCTCGGAGGACGTGTACCGCACCGCGGGCCGGTATGCGGAGCTGTTCGCGCACGTCGGCAGCCATGAGGGCAAGGACGTCTATCTGATGGCGGGCGAGGGCGGCCCGGGCGAGGCGGCCAAGGCGTGGCTGGCGGGCCGGGGGCTGGCGGGCGGCACGCCCGTGCACGCCTATCCCGAGCGGCCCAGCTCGCCGGAGAAGGCGCGGCTGCTGGACGCGGCGTCGGCGGAGGTGCTCGACATGGGCACCGCGCTGCGCACCTCGTCGTCCCGGCTGGTCACCACGGAGCGCCCGGCCCGCTACCGCGACGCGGTGCTGGGCCTGCTGCGCCGGGGCGGGGTGTACCGCTGCTATCTGCTGGATCCGTCCTCGGACGCGGCGGCGACCCTGTCGCGGCAGTACCAGGAGGACATGACCCGGAAGATCAAGGATTCGCTGGAGCGGTTCGGCCGGTTCAAGGAGCGGTACGGGGCGGCGGCGGACGGTTTGCGGGTCTACCAGACGGACGAGTTCCCCGGCTTCTCGGCGCTGGCCGTCGATCCGCGCCAGCGGAACGGGCTGATCCTCTATTCCTCGTATCTGATGGGCACGAGCCCGTGCGGGGTGATCGAGCGCGGCGATATGCCGCACTATCTGATCAGCCCGGACGCGGGCCGTACGTACGCGCGCATCCTGGAGCTGACCGAGGCGCGGACGGCTACGGGGCAGGTCGAGCGCGTAGTGTGACCGGTTCCGGTAACCCGGATGCGTATGAAGAACGACGCCCCGAGAACCGTCCGTCGCGAGACCGCGCTGGAGCGTGACGACCGGAACTTCGCCGAGCTGCTGCAGGAGCTGCGGGTCACCCAGACGGGTGTGCAGATCTTGTTCGCCTTCCTGCTGACCCTCGCCTTCACCGACCGCTTCGGATCGCTGGATGCGGTGCAGCGCGGCACCTACGTCTCCACGCTGCTGCTCGCGGTCGTGGCGGCAGCCCTGTTCACGGCCCCGGCGGCGCTGCACCGGGCGCTGTTCCGGAGGGGGGCCAAGCGGCGGGTCGTGGATGTTTCGGGGAAGCTGGCCTCGGCCGGTCTGTGCGTGCTGACGATGGCGTTCACCGGGGCGGTGCTGCTGGTGGTGGACGTGGTGCTGGGGCGCGCCTCGGGGATCGCGGCGGCGGCGGGCACGTTCGCGGTGTGCTGCGGGCTGTGGGGCGTCCTCCCTCGGTGGATCCGCCGCCAGGTGGGCCGCGGCGCACCGGCCGCATCGACCGCACCGGCCGCGCACGCGCCGCACGACGACAAGTCCTAGCGCACCGGCACGGTCCATGGCAGGGCGATCCATACGGTCTTGCCCCCGTCCGGGGTGGGGGTGACGAACACCTCGCCGCCCGATTCGGCGGCCAGAGCGCCGATGATGACCAGGCCCCGCCCGTTGTCCTGGTGGGCGGCGGCGGTCAGCCGCCGCGGGCGGCGCGGATGGCTGTCGGTGACGCCGATCTCCAGCCTCCCCTCGTGGTCGAGCCTTATGTCCAGGGTGAAGGTGGGCGACTGGCCCAGGGTGTGCTGTACGGCGTTGGTGGCGAGCTCGGAGACGATGAGCCGCACGGTGTCCGCGGCCTCCTCGCCTTCCCCGAGTCCCCATTCGGCCAGCACGTTCGCCACGTAGGCGCGGGCCGCGGGGACCGAGGCGGGCGCGCTCGGCAGAGTGACGGATGCTTCCTGGTGGTCTGCCATGACGGCCTGTCCCTTTCCCGCCGGGGAGCGGCTGCGGACGCGTTCGGATGGCGCCGGCGCAGCCTTGGGGTCCGGGTGGGCGGCCCCGGCGGCTTTGACCGTCAGACTGCCACCGATGCTCGCCGTGACGGGGGCGATCCACCGAGTTATGCATATATCTGTCGCCCGAAGCGGTGAACTCTGCTACGGAAGACCGGATTTGCCGGGCAGACTGGGCCACGGTCACGACACGGCATGACAGGGCGGGACAGCGGACCGGCAAGCGGGAGGGAATTCGGATGCGGTACGGCCCGGCGGTACGCCGCCGCAAGCTCGGCGCGGAACTGCGCCGCCAGCGCGATCTGGCGGGACTCACCAGCGGCGAGGCCGCGCGGCGGCTGGACTGGCACCAGTCGAAGGTGAGCCGGATCGAGACCGGGCGCAGCGGGGCGAAGCCCGGGGACGTGGCACGGCTGCTGGAGGTGTACGGGGTCACCGACCCGCAGCTGCGGGCGCTGCTGGAGGCGCTGTGCGGCGGCGGCCCCTCGGACCCGGAGGGGTCGCGGCGCGGCTGGTGGTACGCGTACCGCGATCTGCTGCCGCCCGCCTACCGGGACTTCATCAGCCTGGAGGCGGAGGCGTCGGACGCGTACACGCTGGAGACCACGGTGGTGCCGGGGCTGCTGCAGACCGCGGACTACGCGCGGACGGTGACCCGGGCGGCGCTGCCGGACCTGCCGGAGGACCAGCTGAACACGCTGGTCGAGGTGCGGATCGCACGCCAGTCCGTGCTGCGCGAGGGCCGCCGCCCGCTGCGGCTGCACGCGGTGCTCGACGAGGCGGTGTTACGGCGCGGAGTGGGCGACGCCGAGGTGATGCGGGCTCAGCTGCGGCAACTGGCGGAGCTGGCCGCGTTACCCCAGGTGCGGCTGCAGGTACTGCCGTTCTCCGCGGGAATGCCCATCGGTATTACCGGTCCTTTCATTATCTTCTCTTTTCCACACATTACTGACCTTGACGTGGTAGTTCTCGACCATTTGACGAGTAGCCTCTATCTGGAGCGGAAAGAAGACCTCCGGGCGTACAGCAGCGCATTCGATGTGTTGCGGACCAACGCCCTGACACCAGAGGATTCCTTGTCCTTCATCAAAGAAATCGGGGGCGGCGCCTGAGGGGGCACCATGTCCGATCTGTCCGCCAAGTCCGTCGTCTGGCTGCGCAGCAGCTATAGCGTCGGAATGAACAACTGCGTCGAAACGGCCCGGCTGACTCCGGGCCTGCTCGCCGTGCGGGACTCGAAGAACACCGCGGGACCCGCTCTGCTGTTCCCCCCGTCCGCCTGGGCCTCGTTCGTCGGGGATCTGTGCGACGGCGATCTCGGTGACCCCGGCTCCGGGGGTGCCTCCCGGCCGTAGCCGGGAGTCTCCACACCGCCGGACACCGATCCGTCAGGCGGCCGGTGCGGTCCCCACGATCACGTCGGCCGCCTTCTCCACCTGCTGATCCGTCAGATCCGCGCGAGCGGTGAGCCGTACCCGGGAGATGCCGTCGGGGACGGACGGGGGACGGAAGCAGCCCACCACCAGACCGGCCGCACGGCAGTCCGCGGCCCAGCGCACCGCCTGCTCCGGGGACGGCGCGCGCACCGACACCACCGAGGCGTCGGGCCGCGCCGCCCTCAGCCCGGCACCGGTCAGCCGCGCGTGCAGCCGCGCCGCGACCGTACGGGCCCGGGCGGCGCGCTCCGGCTCCCCGCGCAGCAGCCGCAGGGCCGCCAGGGCGGCGCCCACGGCGGCCGGGTTGAGGCCGGTGTCGAAGATGAACGTGCGCGCGGTGTTCACCAGGTGCTCGATCACCCGGGCGGGCCCCAGCACCGCCCCGCCCTGGCTGCCCAGCGACTTCGACAGCGTGACCGTGACCACCACGTCCGGCGCGCCCGCGAGCCCGGCGGCGTACGGGGCGCCGCGCCCGCCGTCGCCCACCACCCCCAGGCCGTGCGCGTCGTCCACGACGAGCGCCGCACCGTGCGCCCGGCAGGCGGCGGCGAGCCCGGTCAGCGGCGCCACGTCGCCGTCCACCGAGAAGACGGAGTCGGAAACGGCCAGCGCGCGGCGGTCCGGGTCCTCCTTCCGGGCCCCGTCGAGGACCTTGGCGGCGGCGCCGGGGTCGGCGTGCGGGGCGACGGCGACCTCGGCGCGGGAGAGCCGGCAGCCGTCGATGAGCGAGGCGTGGTTGCCCGCGTCGGACACGATGAGCGCGCCCCGGCCGCTCAGCGCCGAGACCGCGGCCAGGTTGGCGGCGTACCCGGACGAGAACACCAGCGCCGCCTCGAAGCCGCAGAACGCGGCCAGCTCCTCCTCCAGCGCCGCGTGCAGCTCCGTGGAACCGGTGACCAGCCGGGACCCGGTCGAACCGGCGCCCCAGCGGTGCGCCGCCTCCGCCGCGGCGGCCGTCACCTCGGGGTGCCGGGACAGGCCCAGATAGTCGTTGCTCGCCAGGTCCAGCAGCGGCGAGTCGGCGGGCCGGGGGCGGAGCACGCGCCGCAGCCCGGCTCGGCCGCGCTGCTCCCGCCCCGCGTCGATCCACGCGAACGGGTCGTCCTGGCGGTCCTGGGGCATCGGCTTTCTCGCCTTCCTTCGGGCACGGGCGGGTACGGGCGGGCTCGGGCCGGGCACCGGCCGGGCGGGTACCGGGCACCGACTGTGGGGTCCGGATAGAAGGTAGTCGTGCCCACGCGTGGGCAGGGTGTGGCAATACACACACCCCGAACGCCGCGTCTTGTACGGTCCCTCCTTGGCCAGGAGCGGTGGGGTAAGACAGGATCTCCGCCATGGACCTGCTGAACACGCTGGTGGACAAGGGGCTGCGGGGCGAGTCGCCGACCCGCGCAGAGGCTCTCGCGGTATTGGCGACTTCCGACGACGACGTACTGGACGTGGTGGCCGCCGCGGGCAGGGTGCGCCGTCGCTGGTTCGGGCGGCGGGTGAAGCTCAACTACCTGGTGAACCTCAAGTCCGGGCTGTGCCCCGAGGACTGCGGGTACTGCTCGCAGCGGCTCGGCTCGAAGTCCGAGATCCTCAAGTACAGCTGGCTCAAGCCGGACCAGGCGGCGGCCGCGGCGGAGGCCGGGGTCGCGGGCGGCGCCAAGCGGGTCTGCCTGGTCGCCAGCGGACGCGGGCCGACGGACCGGGACGTGGACCGGGTCTCGAAGACCATCGCCGCGATCAAGGAACAGAACGAGGACGTCGAGATCTGCGCCTGTCTCGGACTGCTGTCCGACGGCCAGGCGCAGCGGCTGCGGGACGCGGGCGCCGACGCGTACAACCACAACCTCAACACCTCCGAGGCCACGTACGGCGACATCACCACCACCCACACCTACGCCGACCGGGTCTCCACCGTGCAGCAGGCCCAGTCCGCGGGCATGTCGGCCTGCTCCGGGCTGATCGCGGGCATGGGCGAGCGCGACGAGGACCTGGTGGACGTGGTCTTCTCGCTGCGCGAGCTGAACCCGGACTCGGTGCCGGTCAACTTCCTCATCCCCATCGAGGGCACCCCGCTGGCCGGGGACTGGAACCTCACCCCGCAGCGCTGTCTGCGCATCCTCGCCATGGTGCGGTTCGTCTGCCCGGACGTGGAGGTGCGGCTCGCGGGCGGGCGCGAGATCCATCTGCGGACGCTCCAGCCGCTGGCCCTGCACCTGGCGAACTCGATCTTCCTCGGCGACTACCTGACCACCGAGGGCCAGTCGGGCAAGGACGACCTGGACATGATCGCCGACGCCGGTTTCGAGGTGGAGGGCACCGACACCAGGACACTGCCCGCGCACCGCGCCGACGCAGCTGCCGGGGGCGGCTGCGGCTCGCACGGCGCGGAGGGCGGCGGCTGCGGCCCGTGCGGTGACACGCCCGGCACCGCCGCCGACACCGAGCCCGTCGTCGAGCCGCTCGCCGCGCCCGCCGCCGAGCCGGTGGCCATGACGGCCGGGGAGTCGCACGCGGACCTGGTCGCGGTGCGCCGCCGCGGCGCGGGAACGGAACTGCCGCCCAATGCCTGAGCCGCTGACGCCCGACGCGCTGCTGGCCCTGGACCGGCAGCACGTCTGGCATCCGTACGGCCCGATGCCCGGCCGCACGGACCCCCTCGTCGTGGAATCCGCGGCCGGGGTCCGGCTGCGGCTCGCCGAACCGGCCGAGGGCGTACGGGAGCTGGTGGACGGGATGTCGTCGTGGTGGTCCGCCATCCACGGCTACAACCACCCGGTGCTCAACGAGGCGGCGCGCGGCCAGCTCGACCGGATGAGCCATGTGATGTTCGGCGGGCTCACCCATGAGCCCGCCGTGCGGCTGGCCGCCCGGCTCGTGGAGATCACGCCCGAACCGCTCCAGCACGTCTTCCTGGCCGACTCGGGCTCGGTGTCGGTCGAGGTCGCGGTCAAGATGTGCCTCCAGTACTGGCGCTCCCTCGGCCGCCCTGCCAAGCAGCGGCTGCTGACCTGGCGCGGCGGCTACCACGGCGACACCTGGCAGCCGATGGCCGTGTGCGACCCGGACGGCGGCATGCACCGGCTGTGGTCGGGCGTCCTGCCGGAGCAGATCTTCGCGGACGCGCCGCCGCCCGGCTTCGACGCCGAACCCGACCCCGCGTACGAGGCCCACGTACGCGAGCTGGTGGCCCGCCACGCCGACGAGCTGGCCGCGGTGATCGTGGAACCGGTGGTGCAGGGGGCGGGCGGTATGCGCTTCCACTCCCCCGCCCTGCTGCGGATGCTGCGCGAGGCGTGCGACGAGCACGACGTACTGCTGGTGTTCGACGAGATCGCCACCGGGTTCGGGCGCACCGGCACGCTGTTCGCGGCGGAGCACGCGGGGGTCAGCCCGGATGTGATGTGCGTGGGCAAGGCGCTGACCGGCGGTTATCTGACACTGGCCGCCACCTTGTGCACCTCGCGGCTGGCGGAGGGAATCTCGCGCGGCGAGCTTCCGGTGCTCGCCCACGGCCCGACGTTCATGGGCAACCCGCTGGCCACCGCCGTCGCGGGCGCCTCCATCGACCTGCTGCTGTCCTACGACTGGCGGCAGGAGGTCAAGCGGATCGAGACGGGGCTGCGGGACGGGCTGACGCCCGCCGCCGAGCTGCCCGGCGTACGGGACGTACGGGTGCTCGGCGCGATCGGCGTCGTCCAGCTCGACCACCCGCTGGACGACGCGGGCATGGCGGCGGCGTCCCGGGCGGCGGTGCGCGAGGGCGTCTGGCTGCGGCCGTTCCGCGACATGCTCTACACCATGCCGCCCTTCATCACAGGCGACGACGATCTGGCCCGTATCTGCGCGGCGGTACGGTCCGCCGCGGCCGTGGCGGGCTGACGCCACAACAGACAAGACAACAGCGAAAGGCGCGAAGCAATACATGTCAGTACTGGTCGTGACCGGCACCGGCACGGAGGTCGGCAAGACCGTCACCACAGCGGCCGTCGCGGCGGCCGCGCTCGCGCGCGGCCGCTCGGTCGCCGTGCTCAAACCCGCGCAGACCGGTGTGGGTCCGGACGAACCGGGCGATGCCGCCGAGGTGGTCCGGCTCGCCGGTGACGTGACCCTCCGGGAACTCGCCCGCTACCCCGAGCCGCTGGCGCCCGACACCGCGGCGCGCCGCGCCGGGCGCCCCGCCGTGCGGCCGCAGGAGATCGCGGAGGCGGCGGAGAAGCTGGCCGCCGAACACGATCTGGTGCTCGTCGAGGGCGCGGGCGGGCTGCTCGTACGGTTCGACGAGACGGGCGCGACGCTCGCCGACGCGGCCCGGCTGCTCGACGCCCCCGTCCTGGTCGTCGCCCACGCGGGGCTGGGCACGCTCAACGCCACGGCCCTCACGGCGGAGGCGCTGCGCGCCCGGGGCCTGCGCTTCCCCGGCGTCGTCATCGGCAGCTGGCCCGCCGGCGCGGACCTCGCCTCCCGCTGCAACAGGACCGACCTGCCCCGGGCGGCGGGCGCCCCGCTCCTGGGCGCCGTCCCCGCGCGGGCCGGGGCCCTTTCGCCCGCCGACTTCCGCGCGGCGGCCCCGGAGTGGCTGGCCCCGCGGCTGGACGGCGTCTGGGACGCGCGGCGGTTCACCGAAGAGCACGGCACAACGGAGGGCTTCACGGCGTAGCGGTGGGGACGGCATGGGCAGACTCCCGGTACCGGTACACAGCCGTCCCGCCGGAAAAGGGGTGTCACCCATGCCCGTCCGCCGCCTCAGGCCCCCGCGTGAAACCGTCCACCACCCTCTCTTCGCCCGCTTCTATGCCAAGGTCAGCCCGCTGGCCGACGAACGGGCCGGGGTCGCCGAACTCCGCGGCGAGCTGCTGGCCGGGCTGTCCGGCCGGGTCATCGAGATCGGCGCCGGTAACGGGCTGAACTTCGCGCACTACCCGAACACCGTCTCCGAGGTCGTCGCCATCGAGCCCGAGCGCCATCTGCGCCGCCTCGCGGTGCGGGCGGGCCACCGGGCCGACGTGCCGGTGGACGTGGCGCCCGGGGTCGCGGAGGCGCTGCCGGTCAAGAGCGAGGCGTTCGACGCGGCGGTGGCCTGCCTGGTGCTGTGTTCCGTACGGGACGTCCAGCGCGCCCTGGCGGAGCTGCTGCGGGTGCTGCGGCCGGGCGGGGAACTGCGGTTCCTGGAGCACGGACGGGCCGAGGGGCGGGCGATGGCGGCGGCACAGGGGGTGCTGGACCGGACGGTGTGGCCGCTGATGTTCGGCGGCTGCCACACGGCGCGCGACGTGCGGGCGGAGCTGGCGCGGGCCGGCTTCGAGCCCGTCACCCACCGGTCGCCGCGGCTCCCGGAGCGGGGGCTGCCGCTGCCCACATCGCCCTGCACGCTGGGCGTGGCACGGCGCCCGGCCGCATAGGCGCTGCTAGACGCTCCAGCGGCGCAGCTCGTCCGCGATCGCGTGCACATCCACCGCGCCGTCGTGCACCAGGCGCGCCAGGTCCCGCACCCGCTCCGGCGAGGTGGCCACCTTCAGCCCGCTCGCGACCAGATACGCGTACGCGACGGCCGACGCGAACAGCGCGTTCGACCGCTCCAGAGCCGGGACGAGGAGCAGCAGCTGCAACAGCGCCGCGGCCCGCTCCTGCGGGTCGGTGTAGATCGGGGTGCCGAATATCTCCGCTTCGTGGCGGCTCACGGCGGCCACCAGCACACCGTAGTCGGTGACGCGCGGGTCCCCCGGGGTGTTGTGTTCGGCGATCATCAGAAGCCAGGCGAGGTCGATACGCACGGTCAACGGCGCGTTTCGCCTCCGAGCCGCCGTCCGGGTTCCCGGCCGAACTCCTCGTCGAAGACCGACTCGTACTGCTTCATGAAGTCGGCGGCGGCCTCCACGAACTTCTGGCCCACCTCGCCCGCGTCCTGGCGGACCAGCTCTTCGATATAGCGGTTCACGCTCACGCCCCGCTGCAGTGCACGCTCCCGGGCCACCTCAGCGGTGGTCTCATCGACCCGGACGTTCAGCTGTGTCTTAGCCACACCCTCACGCTAGCGCATATTTGCTAGCGGCGCCAACGGCGCACAAAAGCGCGTCGGTCCCTACCATCGAGGGCAAACCGTTCCGACACGGGAGGCGTTTGTGTCCACACCGGCGGCAACGAAGACAGACGGGGACGCGGCGGGCGGCGCTCGCCCGGCGGCCCGGGCCCGCGGCCTGACCAAGGCGTACGGCAGCGGCGAGACCGCCGTGGTCGCCCTGGACGCGGTGGACGTGGAGATCGAGCGGGGCAGGTTCACCGCGGTGATGGGGCCGTCCGGCTCCGGCAAATCCACGCTGATGCACTGCCTGGCGGGTCTCGACACGGTCTCCGCGGGCCAGGTCTGGCTGGGCGACACCGAGATCACCGGGCTGGGCGACCGCCAGCTGACCCAGCTGCGCCGCGACCGGATCGGCTTCATGTTCCAGTCGTTCAATCTGCTGCCCACCCTGAACGCGGCCGAGAACATCACCCTGCCGATGGACATCGCGGGCCAGAAGCCCGACCCGGAGTGGCTGGAGCGGGTCATCGACACCCTCGGGCTGCGGGACCGCCTGAAGCACCGGCCCGCGCAGCTGTCCGGCGGCCAGCAGCAGCGGGTGGCCTGTGCCCGGGCGCTGGCCTCCCGCCCCGAGCTGATCTTCGCGGACGAGCCGACCGGCAACCTGGACTCGCGGGCGGGCCTGGAGGTGCTGACCTTCCTGCGCGAGGCCGTGGACGACCTGGGCCAGACGGTCGTCATGGTGACCCATGACCCGAGCGCCGCCGCCCACTCCGACCTGGTGCTCTTCCTCGACGACGGCCGGATCGTCGACCGGATGGAGCGGCCCACGGCCGAGTCGGTGCTGAACCGCATGCAGATCTTCACCCGGGCGTACGCGGCCCACGAGGGTTGACCAACGAGAGCCGTTCTCCGATACGTTCGGGGCATTCCCCGATCAAGGAGGGCTCATGGCAAGGCCGTTCCGCTTCGGAGTCAATCTGCTCTCGCTCGCCTCGGGCCCGGCATGGCGCGAGAAGTGCCGCCGCGCCGAGCATCTGGGCTACGACGTGCTCCTGGTCCCCGACCACCTGGGCATGCCCGCGCCGTTCGCGGCGCTGGTGGCCGCCGCCGAGGTCACCGAGCGGCCGCGGCTCGGCACCTTCGTCCTCAACCTGGGCTTCTGGAACCCCGCCCTGCTGGCCCGCGCCGTGGCCACCTGCGACGCGCTCACCGGGGGGCGGCTGGAGCTGGGCCTCGGGGCGGGGTATGTGCAGGCCGAGCACGACAGCGCCGGACTGCCGTTCGGGACGCCGCGCGAGCGGGTGGACCACCTGGAGCACACGGTCCGCGAGCTGGAGCGGCTGCTGACCGACCCCGACCAACAGCCGCGCCCCGCCCAGACCCCGCGCCCGCCGCTGCTGCTGGGCGGCAACGGCAACCGGCTGCTGCGGGTGGCCGCGCGCCACGCGGAGATCGCGGCCTTCACGGGCGCGGTCCAGGCCCCGGACGACGCGCCCGGCCCAATAAAGATCATCAGCCCGGAGGCGCTGGAGGAGCGGGTGGCCGCCTTTCACCGTTTCGCCGCCGAGGCCGGAAGAGAGGCGGAGCCCGCCGAGCTGAACTATCTGATCCAGAGGGTCGAGAACACCGGCGACCACCGCGCCAAGGCCCGCGAGCTCCAGCCGTACGCCCCCGACCTCACCGAGGAGCAGCTGCTGGAACACCCCGCGCTGCTGCTGGGCGACCCCAAGGACATGGCGGACCGGCTGCGGGCCCACCGCGAGCGCTTCGGCTTCTCGTACTTCACCGTGCTGGAACACAACATGGAGGCCTTCGCGCCGGTGATCGAGGAGCTGCACGGAGCGTGAAAAAGGTCGCCGGACGGCCCGGTGGTCTGGTTGGCTCGCCGCATGAATGATCTTCACATCCGCCACGCCATCCCTTCGGACGCCGATGCAGTGCTCGCCTTCTGGCGCGAGGCCGCGGAAGGTACGAGCATCAGCGACGACCGGGACGGGGTGGCCCGGCTGATCGCCCGGGACCCGGAGTCGCTGCTGCTGGCCGAGCGGGACGGGGCGCTCGCCGGGACCGTCATAGCGGGCTTCGACGGCTGGCGCTGCCATCTGTACCGGCTCGCGGTCCACCCCGCCCACCGCCGCCGGGGCGTGGCGACAGCGCTGCTCGCGGCGGCCGAGGAGCGGTTCGCGGCGCTGGGCGGGCGGCGCGGGGACGCCATGGTGCTCGACGAGAACGCGCCCGCCCACCACGCGTGGAGCGCCGCCGGGTACGCCCGGGAGCCGCAGTGGAGCCGCTGGGTGAAGCCGCTGACGTCCTGAGGCGGGGCCGTGCCTCGGCACGACGCCCCCGGCCGGGCTGCGCCGCCGCTTTACGATGAGAGTGCGCGGCGGCTCCCGTCGCGCGCTCCTCCGGGCCCTGCCGGATCATGGGACGGAGGTGAACCCATGACCGAAGTCCTCCTCCTGGCCGTGGCGCTCCTGCTGGCGCTCGCATGCGGTGGATTCGTGGCGGCGGAGTTCTCGCTGACCACGGTCGAGCGCAGCGAGCTGGACCGGGCGGTGGAGCGCGGCGAGCGCGGTGCGGACAGCGCCCTCAAGGCCGTGCGCGGTCTGACGTACCAGCTCTCGGGCGCCCAGCTCGGCATCACCGTCACCAACCTGGTCGTGGGCATGCTCGCCGAGCCGTCCATCGCCGCGCTGCTGGGCGGGCCACTGGGCGCGCTCGGGATGTCCCGCTCCGTCGCCCACACCACGGCCCTCGTCATCGGCACCGCCCTGTCGACGGTGGTGATGATGGTGATCGGCGAGCTGGTCCCCAAGAACTGGGCGATCTCCCGCCCGCTGCCGGTCGCCCGGGCCGTCGCCACCCCGCAGCGCGCCTTCAGCGCGGCCTTCCGCCCGCTGATCGCCCACCTCAACAACACCGCCAACCGCATGGTGCGCCGGATGGGTCTGGAGCCCGCCGAGGAGCTGGCCGGGGCGCGCGGCCCGCAGGAGCTGATCGCGCTCGCCCGGCACTCCGCGAAGGAGGGCGCGCTGGAGGAGGACACCGCGGAGCTGTTCGTCCGCACCCTCAATCTGGGCGAGCTGACCGCGCAGAACGTGATGACGCCCCGGCGGCAGGTGATCGCGCTGGACGTACGGGCCACCGCCGAGGACGTCGCCAACGCGACCCGCGCCACCGGGCTGTCCCGCTTCCCCGTGCACCGCGACAGCCTGGACGCGGTGGCGGGCATCGTGCACATCAAGGACGTCCTGGCGATCCCCGCCGGGGCCCGGCCGCGCCATCCGGTGTCCGAGCTGATGCGCGAGGCCCTCCTCGTCCCCGAGTCGCTCACCGTGGACCGGCTGCTGGACCGGCTCTCGGTCATGCGCAGCATGGCCGTGGTCATCGACGAGTACGGCGGCACGGCCGGTGTCGTCACCCTGGAGGACATCGTCGAGGAGGTGGTCGGCGAGGTACGCGACGAGCACGATCCCCATGAGACCCCCGATCTGGCCCCGGCGGGCGAGGACGCCGAGGGCCGGGCGGTGTACGACGCGGACGGCGCCGCCCGGGTCGATCAGCTGGAGCAGATCGGGCTGCGGGTGCCCCCGGGGCCGTACGAGACGCTGGCCGGGCTGATCGCGGCCGCGCTGGGCCGTATCCCGGTCGTGGGGGACACGGTCGAGCCGGAGGGCTGGCGGATGGAGGTGGTGAACGCGGCGGGCCACCGCGCCGCCCGGGTCCGGTTGCACGCCCCGCTCCCCCACCGCCACGAGCACCACCACGACCACCGTGGCCAGACCCGAGGCCGCGGCCACGGCGGGGCGGAACCATGACCGCCGTACAACTGCTGATCGGTCTGCTGACGCTGGTCGCGAACGCGTTCTTCGTGGGCGCCGAGTTCGCCCTGATCTCGGTGCGGCGCAGCCAGATCGAGCCGTACGCCGAGCGGGGCGACCGCCGGGCGCGAGCCGTGCTGTGGGGGCTGGAGCACGTCTCCGCGCTGCTGGCCGCCGCCCAGCTCGGCATCACGCTGTGCACGCTGGTGCTGGGCGCCGTCGCGGAACCGGCCATGGCGCATCTGCTGGAGCCGCTGTTCCACGCGGTCGGGCTGTCGCTCGGGCTGATCCACCCGATCTCGTTCGTGATCGCCCTGAGCCTGGCGACGTATCTGCACATGCTGGTCGGCGAGATGGTGCCGAAGAACGTGGCGCTGGCCGAGCCGGTGCGCACCGCGCTGCTGCTCGGGCCGCCGCTGGTGGGGCTCGCGCGGGCGCTGCGCCCGGTCATCTTCTCGGTCAACGCGTTCGCCAACGGTCTGCTGAAGCTGTTGCGGGTCGAACCCCGGGGCGAGGTGGCGGCCACGTTCTCGGATGACGAACTGGCCCGTATGGTCGCGGACTCCAGTGAGGCCGGGCTGCTGGACGACCGGGGTGCCGAGCGGCTGCGGGACGCGCTGGAGCTGGGGCGGCGGTCGGTGCGGGACGTGGTGCTGCCGATGGACCGGGTGGTCTCGGCGCGACTCGGGGTGACGCCCGAGGAGCTGGAGCGGATGTCGGCCGAAACCGGCTTCTCCCGCTTCCCCGTTACCGACGGCTCGGGGCAGATCCTGGGCTATCTGCACGTGAAGGACGCGCTGGACGAACATCCGCGCGATGTTCCGTTCCGCCCCGACCAGTTGCGGCCGGTCGCCCGGGTGCGGTCCCAGACGCCGCTGGACGACGTGCTGACCGCGATGCGCGACAGCGGAACCCATCTCGCGCCCGTGATCGACGCGGAGGGGCGGCTGGAGGGGCTGGTCACGATGGAGGACGTGCTGCGCCTCCTGGTGGCGTGACGAGCGTGCGGGCGTGACGGGCGTGCCGAGGCGACGCGCGTGACGCGGCGGCGTGACGGGGACCGGCAGGCCGGTCAGAGCGTGGCTCCGTCACTGGTCCCGTCTGGACTCATGGGCGATGATGCACGCCTGCCAGTGCGCCAGCGCCTCCTCCCGTCCGCCGCCGCCCTCTTCGGCCACGGCCAGCAGCGCGTCGGCGGCCATCGCGGCGAGCCGGACGGCGACCCGGCATACGTCGCGCGTCTCCAGCGGCTCCAGCAGGGCCGCGGCACCCTCACCGTCGTCGGCGAGGGCGGCGGCGACGATCGCCATCGTCGTACGGTCGCATTCAAAGGCATCCACGCGCACCAGACTGCCCTACTCGGCGCCGTCCGGAACCCTGCTCCGCCCAACCGAGCGACCCGTTCGTATCCGCGCGCCACCCCCGCCGCACATTCCCGGCCATACCCGGGCGGGGGCGGTCAGGGCCGACCGCCGGGCCGGGCGCCCGCCGGGTCGTAGCGGAAGACGACGTACTCGACGTGCCCGATCACCCTGGTGCGGTCCGTCCGCCGGTACAGCTCGGGCGGCCGGAAGATGTTGTCGTCGTAGATGTCCGCGCCCGGTTCGAGGTTCCAGCTCGCCGTCGTCCCGTTCCGGGCCCCGCCCTCGAAGTAGATGTGGGTCAGCGCCATGCGGCTCATGATGCGCGCGCCTCGGCCTCCGCGCAGCCCGCGTGCACCGGATAAGATCGCCCGAGTTATGCAGACGAACACCACCTATACAAGCTATGTCGCGGTCGGCGACTCCTTCACCGAGGGCATGTCCGACGTCCTCCCGGACGGCGGCTACCGCGGCTGGGCGGATCTGCTCGCCGCCCGGCTGGCGGCCCGCACCCCCGGATTCCAGTACGCCAACCTCGCCGTGCGCGGGAAGCTGATCGGCCAGATCGTGGACGAGCAGACGGGCCCGGCGGCCGCGATGGGCGCGGACCTGGTCACGCTGGTCGGCGGCGGGAACGACGTCCTGCGGCCGAAATGCGACGTCGGACGGGTGTGCGGGCTGCTGGAGGAGGCGGCCGAGCGGCTCGCGCCCAGCTGCAAGACGCTGGTGCTGATGCGCAGCCCCGGGCGGCGCGGCCCGGTGATGGAGCGGTTCGAGCCACGGATGGAGCAGCTGTTCTCCTTCGTGGACGAGCTGGCCGCACGGCATGACGCGCTGGTCGTGGACCTGTACGCCTCCGAGGCGGTCGGCGATCCCCGGATGTGGGCGGACGACCGGCTCCATCTGAACGCCGAGGGGCACCGCCGGGTCGCCGAGGCCGTATGGCAGGCGCTCGGCCATGAGCCGGAGGAGGACTGGGACGCGCCGCTGCCGCCCGCTATCCGCCCGGGCTGGCTGGCCCGCCGCACCTCGGACGCGCGGTTCGCCCGCGAGCACCTCGGCCCGTGGATCGTCCGGCGGCTGACGGGCCGTTCCTCGGGCGACGGCCGGGCGCCGAAGCGGGGCGAACTGCTGCCGTACGAGGGCTGACCGGGGCAGACCGGTGGCACCGGTCGGGCCGGACCGGTGGGCACCGGTCTGGCCTGGGGATACGGCCAGTAGACTCTGTGCACGTGACTGGTAAGCCGCGCATTCCGAACGTCCTGGCCGGCCGCTACGCCTCCGCGGAGCTGGCCGTCCTGTGGTCCCCCGAGTACAAGGTGACGCTGGAGCGGCGGCTGTGGCTCGCCGTACTGCGTGCCCAGAAGGACCTGGGCATCGAGGTGCCGGACACGGCCCTCGCCGACTACGAGCGGGTCCTGGAGGACGTCGACCTCGCCTCGATCGCCGAGCGCGAGAAGGTCACCCGGCACGACGTGAAGGCCCGCATCGAGGAGTTCAACGCCCTCGCCGGCCATGAGCACGTCCACAAGGGCATGACCTCCCGCGACCTGACCGAGAACGTCGAGCAGCTGCAGATCCGGCTCTCCCTGGAGCTGGTGCGGGACCGTACGGTCGCCGTGCTGGCCCGGCTCGGCAAGCTGGCCGCCGACCACGCCGAGCTGGTGATGGCGGGCCGCTCGCACAACGTCGCCGCGCAGGCCACCACGCTCGGCAAGCGCTTCGCGACCGCGGCGGACGAGCTGGTGGTGGCCTACGGGCGGCTGGAGGAGCTGCTCGGCCGGTACCCGCTGCGCGGCATCAAGGGCCCGGTCGGCACCGCGCAGGACATGCTGGACCTGCTGGGCGGCGACGCCCAGAAGCTGGCCGAGCTGGAGCGCCGGATCGCCGGTCACCTGGGCTTCGCGCAGGCGTTCACCTCGGTCGGCCAGGTCTACCCGCGCTCGGTGGACTACGAGGTCGTCACCGCTCTGGTGCAGCTGGCCGCGGCCCCGTCCTCGCTGGCCAAGACGATCCGGCTGATGGCCGGGCACGAGCTGGTGACCGAGGGCTTCAAGCCGGGCCAGGTCGGCTCGTCCGCGATGCCGCACAAGATGAACACCCGCTCCTGCGAGCGCGTCAACGGCCTCGCCGTGATCCTGCGCGGCTACGCCTCGATGACCGGCGAGCTGGCGGGCGACCAGTGGAACGAGGGCGACGTGTCCTGCTCGGTGGTGCGCCGGGTCGCGCTGCCGGACGCGTTCTTCGCCTTCGACGGGCTGCTGGAGACCTTCCTGACCGTGCTCGACGAGTTCGGCGCCTTCCCCGCCGTCGTCGCCCGCGAGCTGGACCGCTACCTGCCCTTCCTCGCCACCACCAAGGTGCTGATGGGCGCCGTGCGGGCCGGGGTGGGCCGCGAGATCGCCCATGAGGCGATCAAGGAGCACGCGGTCGCCGCCGCCCTCGCGATGCGCGAGCAGGGCGCCGAGCGCAACGAGCTGCTCGACTCCCTCGCCGCCGATGAGCGGATTCCGCTGGACCGGGCGGAGCTGGAGGCGCTGATGGCCGACAAGCTGTCCTTCACGGGCGCGGCCGCCGACCAGGTCGGCGCGGTGGTCGCCCGGATCGAGGAGATCGCCAAGCAGCACCCCGAGGCCGCGGCGTACGCACCGGGCTCGATCCTCTGACGCCCCCGTGACCCCCGACGAGCTGGAGGCCGCCCGCGACCGCATCGTCCCCGATGTGGTCGGGGACGGTCTGCGGGTCCTCTTCTGCGGCATCAACCCCGGGCTGATGACCGCCGCCACCGGCCACCACTTCGCCCGCCCCGGCAACCGGTTCTGGCCTGTGCTCCACGCGTCGGGGTTCACCCCTCGGCTGCTGCACCCCTCCGAGCAGGGGGAGCTTCCGTCGTACGGGCTGGGCATCACCAATGTGGTTTCCCGGGCCAGCGCCCGGGCCGACGAGCTGTCGGACGAGGAGTACCGGGAGGGCGGCCGGATCCTGGAGGAGAAGGTCCGCCGTCTGCGGCCGCGCTGGCTCGCGGTGGCCGGGGTCACCGCCTACCGGGTCGCGTTCGGCGACAAGCGGGCGAAGATCGGCCCGCAGGAACGGACGATCGGGGACACCCGCGTCTGGGCCCTGCCCAACCCCAGCGGGCTCAACGCGCACTGGACGAAGGCGGCGATGGCGGAGGAGTACGCCCGGCTGCGCGCCGCCGCCGAGGCGGACGCGGGCGCGGCGGGCCAGGGCGCCTCCTGACGTTCAGCCGACGCCCGGGGTCAGCCGACGCCCCGACGTCACGCGACGCCCCCAGGTCAGCCGACGCCCGACTCCCCTATCGCCACCAGCAGCTGGAACGGCAGCTCCCGGTCGCCCTGCCCCACCCCCAGGCCGACCCAGCGCCCCTCCACGCGCCAGACGTACAGCTCGGGCACATATCCGCACAGGGCATCCAGCGGCGGCGGCACCGGCTCCCCCAGCGCCGAACGCTCCAGGACGTCCGCGAGGTCGAGAACCCTGGGGGTGCCCCACCGTAAGGTCAGCACCTGGACGAGGACGCCCAGCTCGGCCTCGAACTCCTCCAGCACCTCCTCCACCCGGGTCAGATCCGCGTCCCAGAAGTCCTCGCTCACCCGGAGGTCGGCGACATGGAACCCCGGACCGCGGCGCTGCGCGGGAAAGTCCCGGGCGCGCAGGGCGTCGATCGTGGCCAGGTGGTCCGCCGTACTGGTCATGCCATCAGTAAACAACCCGGGACCGACATCTGGCCGCCCGTCAGGTGCCGGGGCGTACGCGGGTTCGCGGGTGGCTCGCCGCGCCCGCTCCCAGCAGATACGATCCGGCACACACTCAGTGGGAGGGGGACCGACGTGGGGCGGCTGACCGGCGGGGATCCGTCCCTGCTGCGGCGCATCAACTCCGCCGTGGTGCTGCAGGCGCTGCGCGCCGCCACCGCTTCCGCTCCGCCGGACGCCGCCTCCGCGTCCCTCACCGACCTCACCCTGGCCACCGGTCTGTCCCGTCCCACGGTCGAGGGCGTGGTGGACGGGCTGATCGACAGCGGGCTCGCGGCGGAGGTGCCCGCCGAGGAGGGCGGGGTCCGCCGCCAGGGCCGCCCCGCGCGCCGCTTCCGCTTCCGCGCCGAGGCCGGACATCTGCTGGGCATAGAGATAGGAGCGCACCGGGTCGCCGCCCTGCTGTCGGACCTGGACGGGCGGGCGCTCGGCTCGACGGTGCGCGAGGTGTCCGAGAAGGCACCGGCGGACGAACGGCTGGACCGGGTGCGGGCCGCCGCCACGGAGCTTCTCCGGCGCGCCGGGGTCGCGCGCCCCTCGCTGCGGGCGGTCGGGGTGGGCAGCCCCGGCATCGTGGAGGCCGACGGCACCGTCCATCTGTGCACCGCCCTGCCGGGCTGGACGGGCCTGCCGCTCGGCGAGCGGCTGCGGCACTCCTTCCAGTGCCCGGTGCTGGTGGAGAACGACGCGAACACGGCGGCCGTGGCCGAGCACTGGAAGGGCGCCGCGACCGGCTCCGACGACGTGGTCTTCGTCCTGGCCGGGCTGAGCCCGGGCGCCGGTTCGCTGATCGGCGGGCGGCTGCACCGCGGCTACGGCGGCGCGGCCGGGGAGATCGGCGCGCTGCATCTGCTGGGCCGCGAGGCCAGCCCGGAAGAGGTGCTCTCCACCACCGGCGAACCGCTGAACCCGCTGGACGAGGCGCAGGTCGTACGGGTCTTCGCGCTCGCCCGGGACGGCGACGCGCGGGCCCGCGCGGCCGTGGACCGCTTCGTCCGGCGGCTGGTGCACGACACGGCGGCCCTGGTGCTGGCGCTCGACCCCGAGGTGGTCGTGGTGGGCGGCTGGGCCGCGGACCTCGACGGCATGCTGGATCCGCTCCGCGACGAGCTGGCCCGCTACTGCCTGCGCCCGCCGCAGGTCGCCCAGTCGCTGCTGGGCGAGGCCGCGGTGACGACGGGCGCACTGCGGCTGGCGCTGGACCATGTGGAGGCGGAGCTGTTCGCGGTGGACAGCACGGTCACCGCTCGCCGCGCCGGTCGCTGAGTCCCGGCCGGATCCTTACGGTCCGGGTCCTTACGGGCGGGCCGGACCCTTACGGGGCGGGCCGGATCAGCCCGCCAGCAGCTCGACGCCGCTCGGGTCGCCGAAGGTGAGGCGGCAGGTGTCGGCGCGGTACGTGGCCACGGCGACCGCCGCGGTGCGGTTCTCCGTGATGTAGCGGGTGGTCACCACGAGGACGGGGGCCCCGGGCAGCCGGTCCAGCTCCTTGGCGTCGTCCGCTCGCGCCGATCCCAGCTCCACCGACTGCTCCCGGCCCTCCAGCTTCAGGCGGCTCAGCTCGCGCAGCACGGCACGGGCGCGGGCCAGCCCGCTCGGAGTCTCGATGGCGGCGAGACCGGGAACGGACGCGGCCGGTACGTACAGCAGCTCGGCGGCGAGCGGCTGGCCCTGGCTCACCCGGGTGCGCCGCACCTGGTGCACGGAGGCGTCGGGCTCGGTGTCGAGGAGCCGCACGACCGCGGCGGGCGGCACGGCCTGGACGCTGTCGACGCAGGCCCAGGCGTCGTCGCCCGCCTCGGTCCAGGTGTGGGTGTAGTCCCCGACGGCCACGCCGACCCGCGGCGGCGCGACGGTGGTCCCGACCCCACGGCGGCGCTGCAGCCTGCCCTCCAGCTCCAGCTGTTCGAGGGCCTGCCGGAGGGTGGCGCGGGCGACACCGAAGCGGGCGGCCAGCTCACGCTCGTTGGGCAGGATCTCCCCGACCGCGAACTCCGAGTCCAGCGCGTCGCTGAGCACGGTCTTCAGATGCCAGTACTTCGGCTCCGGCACCGAGTCGAGCTGCGTGGTCCCCACCCTGATCTCCCCCAGTCGTCCCGTGCTTCTTTATGCGCGCTTCTTTATTAAACCTTGTTGCAGTATCAATGTGACCATAGGGCGGGGTGCACACTTGGTCAAGACCAATGCACGATCAGCTATCGTCATGATCATTCCATCAGGGACGCATCGGGGCGGGAGCTGAGGCAATGGACCAGGTCACGGTCGTGACAGGCGGCAGCCGTGGGATCGGGGCGGCGGTGGCGGTGCGGCTGGCGCGCGCCGGGCACAGCGTCGCCATCGGCTACGAGCAGGCGCGGGAGGCCGCCGAGCGGTGCGCGGAACTGGTGCGCGCGGAGGGGGTGCGGGCCACCGTCGTCCAGGCCGACACGAGCGTCGCGGAGCAGGTCGAGGCGATGTTCGACGCGGTGCGGGAGGAGCTGGGCCCGGTCACCGGGCTGGTCAACAACGCCGGGGTCACCGGGCCGTTGGGCCGTTTCACCGAGACGTCGCCCGAGGTGATGCGGCGGGTCGTGGACGTCAACGTGACCGGCGCCCTGCTGTGCGCGCGGCGCGCGGCGCGCGAGATGTCCACCCGGCACGGCGGCCAGGGCGGCGCCATCGTGAACATCTCCTCCGGCGCGGCGACGACCGGCAGCCCCGGGGAGTACGTGCACTACGCGGCCAGCAAGGCGGCCGTGGACGCGATGACGGTGGGCCTGTCGAAGGAACTGGCCGCGGAGGGCGTCCGGGTCAACTCGGTCCAGCCGGGCATGACGCTGACCGATATCCATGCCCAGATGGGTGACCCCGAGCGGCCGTGGCGGAACCGCGACCGGGTGCCGATGGGACGGCCGGGCGAGCCGGAGGAGGTCGCGGGCGCGGTGGCGTGGCTGCTCTCCCCGGAGGCGTCGTACACCACGGGAGCGGTGCTGCGGGTGGCGGGCGGGTTGTAGCCCTGCCTCGTCGGAAGAGCCTGCTGTTTACTGTGCGTTCGGGAATGAGGCATCTCGCACCGATAGCAACGGACCAGCACAGCTGTTCTACGAGCAACGGGAGGCTCCACCATGGCGCGGGAATCCGGCAGAAGGATCGGGCGGCGTTCGGTACTGCAGGGGTCGGCGGCCGCGTCCGCGGCGCTGGCGCTGCCCGCCGCGGCGTCGGGGGTGGCATCGGCGGCGCCCGCGCAGGCGCTGTCGGGCCGCCCGAGCGCCCGGTGGGGCGTGCAGACCGGGGACGTGACGTCGTCGTCGGGCCTGGTGTGGGTGCGCTCCGACCGGCCCGCCCGGATGATCGTGGAGACCTCCGCCACGGAGTCCTTCGCGCGCCCGCGCCGCTGGCAGGGCCCGCTGGTCGGGCCGGGCACGGACTTCACCGGCCGCACCGCGCTGCACGGTCTGCCGTCCGGCAGCCAGGTGCACTACCGGGTGCTGCTCGCCGACCCGGAGGACCCGCGCCGCACCGGCGAGCCGGTGTACGGGACGTTCCGTACGGTGCCCGAGCGCCGCAAGGGCGTGCGCTTCGTCTGGTCGGGCGACCTGGCGGGGCAGGGCTGGGGCATCAACCCGGACCAGGGCGGCTACCGCGTCTTCGAGGAGATGCGGCGCCGCGACCCGGACTTCTTCCTGTGCAGCGGCGACAACATCTACGCCGACGGCCCGCTGACCGAGACCGTCAAACTGCCCGACGGCTCGACCTGGCGGAACCTCATGACGCCGGAGAAGTCCAAGGTCGCCGAGACCCTGGACGAGTACCGCGGCAACTTCCGCTACAACCTGCTGGACACCAACCTGCGCCGGTTCCACGCCGAGGTGCCGACCATCACCCAGTGGGACGACCACGAGGTGCTGAACAACTGGTACCCGGGCGAGATCCTGGCCGACGACCGCTACACCGAGAAGAAGGTGGACGTGCTGGCGGCCCACGCCCGGCAGGCGTTCGCCGAGTACTTCCCGATCAGCACGCTGCGGCCGGACGCGAGCGGCCGGGTGTACCGGGTCCAGCACCACGGCCCGCTGCTCGACGTCTTCGTGCTGGACTGCCGTACGTACCGGGACGCCAACTCGCCCGGCCGCCAGCCTGAGGACACCCAGGGCATCCTGGGCGCCGAGCAGCTGACGTGGCTGAAGCGGGAGCTGTCGCGGTCGCGCGCGGTGTGGAAGGTGATCGCCTGCGACATGCCGCTGGGCCTGGTGGTCCCGGACGGGAAGAGCGACTTCGAGGCGGTGGCCCAGGGCGACCCGGGCGCCCCGCTCGGCCGCGAACTGCAGCTCGCGGAGCTGCTGCGGCACATCAAGCACCAGAAGATCACCGGCACGGTGTGGCTGACGGCCGATGTCCACTACACCTCGGCGCAGCACTACGACCCGTCGCGGGCGGTGTTCAAGGACTTCGCGCCGTTCTGGGAGTTCGTCACCGGCCCCCTGAACGCGGGGTCCTTCCCGGCGGTGAAGCTGGACGGCACGTTCGGCCCGGAGCAGCCGTTCGTCAAGGCGCCGGACCGGGCGAACGTCTCGCCCGCCGAGGGCTACCAGTTCTACGGCGAGGTGGAGATCGACGGCGACAGCGGCGAGCTGACGGTCCGGCTGCTGGAGGTGGGCGGCGCGGTGCTGTACACCAAGGCGCTCAAGCCGGGGCTGGTCGGCCAGTAGCGCGAGCCCGCGAGTACGGTGCGCGCCCCCTTCCGGGGCGCGCACCCCGACGGGCGGTCGCGAGGGCTCGGCCGGTTAAGGCCGCGAGACGTTGAGCGGCAGATCTCGGTGGAAGACGGCCATCGGCCGGCCGGGGCCGTTGTAGTCGTCGACGATCTTCGCGTCGAAGCCGAGGCTGCGGTGGAAGGCGATCGAGCCGGTGTTCTCGATCGACGTGATCGCCTTCAACTGCTGTGCGCCGTGACGTTCCGCTGCCTCAGCGAACGCCGTGTACAGGCGACGCCCCAGACCGGTGGTGCGGGCGTCGTCCCGGGTGGCGATCAGATGCACATACCCGGTGCCGTCCGGGGTGACGAACCCGAAGATGTACCCACGGATTCCGTCCTCGGCTCGGGCGACCAAGCACGTGGAACCGAACTCCTGCACCAGTGCCAGAAGGTGCAGTGATCGAAGATCGCGTTCGCCCCAGTAACGCGAGTGATCAGTCAGGACCTGGTGGAAGTCGGCCACCCCGGCTCGTGCGATGTGTATCCCCATGATGGGGATCATGGCAGGCGCCGTGGCCGGACAGGCGAGGGTCCGCACGGGTTGGGCACGTCGTGATGCTGCCGCACGCCGCTCTGGCACAGCTGTAAGGCATGGACCGCTCCACCGCCTCCCCGGGGCGCGTACCGTACCGCCCATGACCTCCTCCGTTCCGCCCTCCGGCCTCACCTATCCGGAGGTGGGCGCCACTCGGCGCCGGCCGCTGCCCGCCGGATACGGCCATCTGCGGGTGCGGACCCGGGTCGGGGCGGGGCCCGAGGTGTTCGCGGCCGCGGGGCGCGCGGTGCTGGACTGGCGGATGCACCGGGCGGTCGGGGTCACGGTCCGCGCCGACGGGCCCGCCGCCGAGGGGCGGACGGTCGTGGTCGGGCTGGGGGCCGGGCCGCTGCGGCTGCGCGCGCCGTGCGCGGTGGTGTGGACGGTGGCGGACGGGACGCGGACCGGCTTCGCGTACGGCACGCTGCCGGGCCATCCGGAGCGGGGCGAGGAGTCGTTCGTGGTGAGCCTGGAGCGGGACGGCTCGGTATGGCTGACGGTCACGGCGTTCAGCCGCCCGGCGGTGCGGCTGACCCGGGTGGTGGCGCCACTGGTGCCGTACTTCCAGCGGGCGTACGCGCGCCGCTGCGGGCGGGTGCTGCGGCGGCTGGCGGGCGGGACCGCGAAATCCGCCTCCCGTTGATTTCGTGACCCTTTAGTATCGGACAAAATGAGCTTCTCCGAGCAGATGCACACTTAACCCATAGGTCACAGAGCGTTTGTGATCACGCAACACCCTTGCGCGAGGCTGTTTTCCATGACTCCTCGAGCGACATCCGACCACCGCCCCACCCGGCTCCGCGACGGCTGGCGGCTGCCCACCTGGTGGCGCCGACTACACGGCCACGCCCCGCCGGTGCCGGAATCCTCACCGGAGCCCGCGGACGACATGCGGACCGATGCGGCCGAGGCCGCGGGCACCCCGGAGAACTCCCCGCAGGAAGACACCGCCACCGCGCTGTGGCGCATACGGACGACCGTACGGGACGAGCCCGGCACCCTGGCCTCGCTGTGCGGGGCGCTGGCCGGTCACCGGGTCGACATCCTGTCGCTGCAGACCCATCCGCTGGCCGACGGGACCGTGGACGAGTTCCTGCTGCGCGCCCCCGCCGCCGTACCCGTCGACGAGCTGAAGCGCGCGATCGCCGCCGGGGGCGGCAGCGACACCTGGATCGAGCGCGCCGACGCCCACGATCTGGTGGACGCGCCGACCCGGGTACTGACGCTGGCGACCCGTACCGCGCTGGACGGCGCCGAACTGCCGCTGGCACTGCGCCAGTTGCTCGGCCGCTGCACCCTCCACTCGCTTCCGGCCACCTCGCTCGGCGGCCGCCCGCTGGCCGACGCGCCGCCGGTCGAGGGGGTGCTGGAGGAGACGGTGATGCGGCTGCGGGACCCGTCCGGCGGGGCGCTCATCATCGAGCGGCCGCATCTGCCGTTCACCCCGACCGAGTTCGCGCGCGCCCGCGCGCTGGTCGAGCTGGACGCCCGGCTCGGCCCTCGGCTGCCGCACCGCCGCGATGTGCTGACGCTGCCCGAGGGCAACGAGGTCACCGTACGCCGGGCCGACACCCGGGACCTGGAGGCGGCCCGCGCGATGCACGAGCGCTGCTCACCCGCCACGCTCGGCGGGCGCTACCACGGCCCGGTCGGCGACGCCGACCGCTATCTGGACCATCTGCTCAGCCCGCGCTTCGGCCGCACCCTCGCCGCGTACACCGCCTCCGGACGGCTGGTCGCCCTCGGCCATCTGCTGTGGGACGGGGACGAGACCGAGGTCGCGCTGATCGTCGAGGACGCGTGGCAGCGGCGCGGCATCGGCGGGGAGCTGCTGCGGCGGCTGGTCGCGATGGCCGTCGAGACGGGCAGCGGATGCGTGTACGCGGTCACCCGGTCGGCCAACACCGGGATGGTCGCGGCGATGCGCGGGCTCGGGCTGCCGCTGGACTACCAGATCGAGCAGGGCACGCTCGTGATCACCGCCCAGCTCGACCCCGCGCAGGTCCCCGCCCCGGCCCCTGCCCCTGCCCCGCAGACCGGCGGCTGAGCGGACGGCCGGGGCCCGTCGCCACGTGGCCGGCCGGGGCCAGGCGCGGGTCCCCGGCCGCGTCCCGGCCGCGCGGGCGCGTGACATGCCTACGCTGATGACGACGCGCCCCCGGCCGTACGAGGATGGCCCCATGTCCGATTCCAAGAACGCTCCGCTGCCCCGACAGGTCGCCGACGCCTATGTCGACGCCCTCATCGAACTCGATCCGATCACCGGCACCTTCCTGGGCGTTCCCGAGAGCGCACGCCGTCTGCCCGACTTCTCCCCCACGGGCGCCGAGGCCGCCGCCGAGCTGGCGCGCACCACCCTGGAGCGGCTGGCCGAGGCCGAGGCGCGGCCCGGCGCGGACAGCGACGCCGAGCGGCGCTGCGGACGGCTGCTGCGGGAGCGGCTGACCGCCGAACTCGCCGTGCACGAGGCCCATGAGCCGCTGCGCGCGGTCAGCAATCTGCACTCCCCGCTGCACTCGGTGCGCAGCGTCTTCACCGTGATGCCGACCGCCACCGACGACGACTGGTCGGCGATCGCGGCCCGGCTGCGTACCGTGCCCGGCGCGCTGGAGGGCTATCGCGCCTCGCTCGCCGAGGGGCTGCGGCGCGAGCTGCCCGCGGGGCCGCGGCAGGTGGCCACGGTCCTCGGCCAGCTGGAGGAGTGGATCGGCACCGACGGCGGCTGGTTCGCCGACTTCACCGCCGAGGGGCCGGACGCGCTGCGCACCGAGCTGGACGAGGCGGCGGCCGCGGCCACCGAGGCGCTGGCCGCCCTCCGCGACTGGCTGCGAGACGTCTACGGCCCGGGCGTCGAGGGCGCCCCGGAGGTGGTGGGGCGCGAGCGCTACCAGCGCTGGTCCCGCATGTGGAACGGCACCGACCTGGACCTGGACGAGGCGTACGCGTACGGCTGGGCCGAATACCACCGCATCCACGCCGAGATGCGCACCGAGGCGGAGAAGATCCTGCCCGGTTCCACCCCGTGGGAGGCGCTGCGCCACCTCGACGAGCACGGCGCGCACATCGAGGGCGTCGAGGAGACCCGGGTCTGGCTGCAGGAGCTGATGGACGAGGCCATCGAGCAGCTGGACGGCACCCACTTCGACCTCGCCGAGCGGGTCAAGCGGGTCGAGTCGATGATCGCCCCGCCCGGGAGTGCGGCCGCCCCGTACTACACCCAGCCGTCGGTGGACTTCTCCCGCCCGGGCCGCACCTGGCTGCCCACCATGGGCGAGACCCGCTTCCCCGTCTACGACCTGGTCTCGACCTGGTACCACGAGGGTGTCCCCGGCCACCATCTGCAGCTCGCCCAGTGGGCCCATGTCGCCGACCGGCTCTCCCGCTACCAGGCCACGGTCGGCATGGTCAGCGCCAACGCCGAGGGCTGGGCGCTGTACGCGGAGCGGCTGATGGACGAGCTGGGCTATCTGACCGACCCGGAGCGGCGGCTCGGCTACCTCGACGCGCAGATGATGCGGGCGCTGCGGGTGATCGTCGACATCGGCATGCACCTGGAGCTGGAGATCCCCGGCCACTCGCCCTTCCACCCCGGTGAGCGCTGGACGCCGGAGCTGGCGCGGGAGTTCTTCGGGCAGCACTGCGGCCGCCCCGCGGAGTTCCTCGACAGCGAGCTGGTGCGCTACCTGGGCATGCCGGGCCAGGCCATCGGCTACAAGCTGGGCGAGCGGGCCTGGCTGACCGGGCGGGAGGCGGCCCGTAAGGCGCACGGCGACGCCTTCGACGCCAAGAAGTGGCACATGGCGGCCCTGTCCCAGGGGTCGCTGGGACTGGACGACCTGGTGGCGGAGCTGTCCGCGCTCTGACGGCCCAAAGGGGGCGGCCGGACGGTATCCGCAATCGTGTTGTGCCCCGGCCGCCCCGCTTTCCAGGGTCCGTCTCATGCGTCCCGTCTTCCTCTTCTCCCGCGATCCGCTGGCACCGCGCCGCGTCGACCCCGAGTTCGCGGAGGAGGCCCGGACCGTGCGCGCCACCGGGGCGGCGGTCGCGCCCGTCGACCACGAGGCCCTGATCGCCGGGGACGCGCCGGGCGCGGTGGGCGGTGGCCCGGGGCGAGCGCGGCGCCGGTCCCGTCTGGTACCGCGGCTGGATGCTGCCCGCCGGGCGGTACGCCGAACTGTCCGCAGCCCTCGCCGACCGCGGCCACACCCCGCTCACCTCGCCCGAGCGGTACCGCACCGCGCATGAACTCCCCGGCTGGTACGACGTCTTCGTCCCGCTGACCCGGCGCAGCGCCTGGCTGCCGCTGCCGCCCGGCCGGGCGGTGGAGCCGGACGCGCTGGCGCGGCTGGCCGCGCGGCTCGGCGGGGCGGGTCCTGCGGTGGTGAAGGACTGGTCAGGTCCCGCAAACACGAGTGGTCCGAGGCGTGTTACGTCCCCGACCTCGCCGACACCGCCCGGCTGGCCTCGGTGGTCGCCCGCTTCGTGGAGCTGCAGGGCGACTACCTCACCGGGGGCGTGGTGCTGCGCGCGTACGAGCCGTACCGGCCGGTGGGCGAGGCCCGGGTCTGGTGGCTCGACGGCGAACCGGCCCGAGGGGGTGTCTTGTCGATCAGGCCGGATCAGCGAGCGGCGTCTGGTGCAGGGGCACCTCCCAGCGGTAGCCGGGGGAGCATCGCAACCCGCGTGAGGAGAGCGCAGGGGGCACCTCCCAGCGGTAGCTGGGGGAGGCGCTGCGTGCGACGAGCGCGGGGCCGCGAGGTGCCGTGCCAGGCGTCGGGAGCCCGGCATGATCGGCAAGACACCCCCCTAGGCCCCCACCCCGACACGCCCGGCCTGACCCCCGACCCGGACCTGTCCGAGGTGGCCCCGGCCGTCCGCCAGCTGGCCTGCCGCTTCATGACCACGGAGCTCGCCTGCGCGAGGACGGCCGCTGGCGCGTGGTGGAGGCGGGAGACGCCCAGGTCAGCGGCCTGCCGCGGACCACCGATGCCAAGCCCCTGTTCACCGCCCTCACCACGGCCGCCGCCCGCTAGGACCATGCCACGGCGCCCGGCCGAGTACAGTCTCGCTGGGCCGCGCGCACCTCGCCGCGGCCCCGGCGAGGAAGGGCCCCAGGTGGCGTACCAGCAGGCGCACGAGAACGGCCGGTTCGTAGTGCGGAACGACCGGATGACGCTGCGCGAGCACACGCCCGGGGACGCGGCCGTCGTGGCCGACGGCAAGCCCGGCGATCTGGACTGGATCGACGGGGTCCCCGGCGACGCGTCCATCGGTGCCGCCGGAATGACCGCGCGCGCGGCGGCGGCGGGGTACTACCAGTCCCCCTGGGGCACCTACGCCATCCTGCGCGCGGAGGACGACGTCGCCCTCGGCAGCATCGGCTTCCACGGCCCGCCCGCGCCCGGCGAGTTCGAGGTGGAGGTCGGCTACGACCTGTCCCACTCCGCGCGCGGCGCGGGCTGGGCGACCGGTGCGCTGCGGCTGCTGATGGAGTGGGCGGCGGAGCGGGAGGAGGTCCGTACCGTCATCGCGACCACCGAGCCGTGGAACATCCCCTCCCAGCGGGTGCTGGTCCGCGCGGACTTCGCGCGCACGGCGGACCGCGGCGACCTGTACGTCTACCGGCGCGCCGCGACCCGCGCCTGAGGCACCTCACCCCAGGGCGGCGGTGGCGGTGCGGTGGCGCACCGCCGAGCCCTCGCGCCCCTTCACCACCTCCAGCCGCGCCGGGATCCGCTGGCGCAGATCCGCGACGTGGCTGACGATGCCGACCGTACGGTCCCGTTCGCGCAGCGAGTCCAGGACGTCCAGCACCTCGTCGAGGGTCTGTTCGTCCAGGCTGCCGAAGCCCTCGTCGATGAAGAGCGTGTCGAGCCGGACGCCACCCGCCTCGTCCGTGACGACGTCGGCGAGCCCGAGCGCGAGGGAGAGGGAGGCGAAGAACGTCTCGCCGCCGGAGAGGGTGGCGGTGTCGCGCTCGCGGCCGGTCCAGGCGTCGATGACGTGCAGCCCGAGCCCGGAGCGGCCGCGGCCGCCCGCCCGGGCGTCGGAGTGCACCAGGGTGTAGCGCCCGGAGGACATGTGCCGCAGCCGCTCGCTGGCCGCGGCCGCGACCTGTTCCAGCCGCGCGGCCAGTACGTACGCCTCCAGCCGCATCCGCCGCTCGTTGTCGGCGGAGGTGCCGGCGGCGAGGGTGGCGAGGCGGGCGACGCGGTCGTACTCCTCGCGCAGCGGGGCGAGCGTGCGCGCGTCCGCGACGGCCCGCGCGGAGAGCCCGTCCAGGTCCTGGCAGCGGGTACGGGCCGCCGCGTCGGCCGCCGAGGCGTCGCGCAGGGCGCGGGTGGCCGCGTCGGCGGCGGCCCGGGCCGCGGCGAGGTCGGCGGGCGGCGCCTGCGCCGCGGCGGCGAGCCGCGGATCGGCCAGCTCGGCCGCGACGGCCGCCGCCTCGGTCTGCCACGCGTCCAGGCGGTGCTGCGCCTCGCGCCGCCGGTCGGCGGGGAGTACGGCGGCGGCCGCCGCCTCCGGCGTGTCGAAGCCCGCGCGGTAGGCGGCGTCGGCGAGATGCGCGTCGGCCTCCTTGAGCCGCCGCGCGGCGGCCTCGGCGTCGCGTACCGCCTCGGCCGTCCGCGCCAGCAGCGCGGCCTGCCGCTCCAGCCGCGCCGCGCGCTCGGCCACCGTGGCGTCCCCGCCGCGGGCCTCCTCCAGCTCGGCCAGCAGCGCGGTCCGCTCCCGGGCCAGCGCCTCGCGGTGCGACGTACGGGCCGCCGAGCGCCGCTCGGCCTCCTGCCGCTGGGCCAGCCGCCGGGTGTGCTCGCCCTCGGCCCGGTCGAGGGCCGCGCGGGCGTCGCGCCCGTCGGCGGCCGCGGCGCGGGCCCCGGCGTACGCGGTGCGCAACTCGGCCAGGGCGCGGTCCAGTTCGTCCACCGCGCCGCCGTCCGCCCCGGCCTCCGCGCCCGCCAGCGCCTCCTTCAGCCGCTGCGACCGGCTCTCGGCCTCCTCCCGGCCCGCCTCGGCCCGCTGGTACGCCTCCAGCGCGGCCTCCTCCGCCGTACGGTCCACATGCCCGGCCCCGGGGCGCGCCGGGCTCGGGTGCTCACAGCCCCCGCACACCGCGCACGGCTCGCCGGGGCGCAGCCCGGCCGCCAGCTCGGCGGCGATCCCGCGCAGCCTCCGGTCCTTGAGGTCCAGCCAGTCCTCCCGGGCGGCCCCCGCCCGCTCCCGGCACCGCAACAGCTCCTCCCGCGCCCGCTCCGCCTGGGCGGCGAGGCGGTCGCGCTCGCGGGCGGCGTCGAGCCGCCGCTCGGCGGGCTCAAGGCGCGCGCTGAGCTGTTCGGCCCGGGTGGCGGCCTCGTGAGCGGCCTCGATACGCGCCTGATGGGCGAGGCGCGCGGGCTCCCACCCGGCGAGCCATTCGGCGGCCTCCTCGACGGCCTCGTCATCGGCCAGCGCCTCGCGGTCCAGCTCAGCGATCTCGGCGACCACGGCCCGTACCCGGGCCTCGCCCCGCCGAGCCGCCGCAAGCGCCCCCAATTCCCCCCGTACCCACTGCTCTGCCCGAGCCAGCCGCTCAACCCCGGCCTCGGCGAGCGCCCCGCCGTGGCCGCCCGCGGCGTGCCCGTGCGGCTGGGTCGCGCTCTCCCCGCCAGGCGCCGGAGCAGTGCCCCGATAGCCACCCGCCCCGGCAGCCTCCGGTCCCGCCCGCCCGGCGGTGGTCCCGTCCCCGGCGGGACCGGCCGACACTCCGTCGCCGGACACCCGCTGCGCCCCGGCACCTCGCCCGCCGCGCGCGGCAGCCCGGTCGTCCGGCGCCACGTCACCGGGCGCCCCAGCACCGCGCGCGTGCGGCACCGCACCACCCGCCTCGGCAAACGACCCGTTGTCGCCGTCCCGCTCGGCGACGTACCCGCGCGCTCTTGCCGCGCCTTCCCCACCGAGGGCAGGGGCCACGGCGCTGTGGGCACGCCGATCGCCGGACGGCGAAGTCGCGCGCCCGTGCGGCACCCCGCCCGCCTCGGCGGCCTCGGGCCCCGCCTGCCCGGCGGCGGGTCCATGCCCGGCCGACGACCTGTCGCCAGACACCTGTTCCGCGGCACCCGGCTCCGGGGGCACGGGCCCTGCCTCGGCAAGCGGCCGACCGTCACCCTCGCGCTCGGCGACGTACCCGCGCGCGTGCGGCGCGCCACCCGCGCCGTGCTCGTCCCCGGGCCCCGCTTGCTCAGGCGGGCCAGGGCGGCCGTCCGCGTCGGGCTCGGCGGATGGGCGCGGGGCCGGGACGGAGGCCAGGGTGTCCAGGGCCGGGTCGGTGGACAGGTGGGTGCGGGCCTGGCGTTCGGCGGCGGCCGCGCGGTGGTGGGCGTCGGCGGCGGTGGCGCGCAGGTCCAGGGCGGGGGTCACGGCGTCGGCAGCGCGGGCTCGGTCCAACAGGGCGTGCAGCCGGTCGCGTTCGGCCCGGCGCAGCTCCAGGTCGTCCGCTCGGCGCCGCGCTTCGGCGTGGCGGCGCTGGAGCGCGTCGCGCTCGCTCTCCGCGTCGGCCGCGCGACGGGCGGCCTCGTGCACGGCTTCGGCGCCGCGCAGCGCGGAGGCGGTGATGTCGCGCCGTTCGCGCGCGCCCGCGCGGGCGATGGCGGCCCACTCCAGGACGGCTGCGGCCAGGCCCGGTTCCCCGGCGGTGACGTCCGGCAGCGGGTGGGCGTCCAGTTCGGCGGAGCGGCCCGCGGCCTGCGCCATGCGGTGAGCGAGGGCGAGGAGCCGTTCGTCGCCGCCGAGGACGCGCTTCTCGGCGGCCCGCCGCAGCTCGGCGAGGCGTTCCTCGACGGCGGCGAAGCGGCTGGTGTCGAAGAGTCGCCCCAGCAGCTTGGCCCGGGCCGGTTCGTCCGCGCGGAGGAAACGGGCGAAGTCGCCCTGCGGCAACAGCACCACCTGGCAGAACTGATCCCGGCTCATGCCCAGCAGCTGTTCGACCTCCGCGCCGATCTCCTGGTGCGAGCGGCTGAGCGCCTTCCAGGTGCGGGAGTCGGCGTCGTAGGCGCGCAGCGTGCTCTGCGCCTTCTCACGGGTCACGCCGGTGCCCCGCTTCTTGGGCCGGGGCTGCTCGGGCCGCCGGGTGATCTCCAGGCGCCGTCCGCCGACGGTGAGTTCGAGGACGACCTCGGTCGGGGTCAGCGGGTCGGCGTGGTCGCTGCGCAGGGAGAGGCCGCTGCCCTGCCGGGCGCCGGGGACCTGCCCGTACAGGCCGTAGCAGACGGCGTCGAGGACGGACGTCTTGCCCGCGCCGGTGGGCCCGTGCAGCAGGAAGAGCCCGGCGGCGGACAGGTCGTCGAAGTCGACCCGCTGCGTGGCCCCGAAGGGACCGAAGGCGGTGACGGTCAGCCGGTGGAGCCTCATCGCGGGTCGTCCTCCCCCTCCACGCGGACGGTTTCGAGGGCGTCGCCGAGCAGCACGGATTCCCCCGCGTCGGGACCCCGCCCGCCCCGTACGTGGGCCACGAAGTCCTCGGCGATCTCCCGGTCGGTGCGGCCGCGCAGCCTCTGCGCGTAGGAGGCGAGCGGGTCCTCGGGCGGCCGCTCCGGGTCGAACACCAGGGTGAGGACGTGCGGGAAGCGCGCCGCGAGCCGGGCCATCGGCTCGTACGGACGCACCGGGTCGGTCAGCGTGGCCTCGACCCAGGCCGACTCGTGCCGGACGAGGTCCGGGTCGGCGAGCAGGTCGTCCAGCCGCCCCCGGAGGCGGGCCAGCGGGCGCGGTACGGGGCAGTCGACACGCTCGGCGGCGCCGAGAGCCCCCTCCGCATCCAGGTCTACGAGCCACATCGACTTGCGGTGCGCGGCCTCGGAGAAGGAGTACGCGAGCGGCGAGCCCGAGTAGCGGACGCGCTCGGTGAGGGTCTGACAGCCGTGCAGATGCCCGAGCGCCACGTAGTCGACGCCGTCGAAGACCTCGGCAGGGACGGAGGCGACGCCGCCGACCGTGATGTCCCGTTCGCTGTCGCTGACCGCGCCGCCGGTGACGAAGGCGTGCGCGAGGACGACGGACCGGGTGCCGGGCGGCCGGGCGGCGAGGTCGGCGCGCACCCGGTCCATGGCGGCGCCGAGGACGGCCGGGTGCCCGGCGTCGGGCGCGCCCAACTCCTCGCGCACGAGACGGGGTTCGAGGTACGGCAGCCCGTAGAAGGCCACGTCGCCGTGGCGGTCGGCGAGGACGACGGGGGTGCCGCACCCGGCGGGGTCGGTGCGCAGATGGATCCCGGCCCGCTCGATGAGCCCGGCGCCGACGCCCAGCCGCCGCGGTGAGTCATGGTTGCCGGAGATCATGACGGTCGGCACGCCGAGGCCGGCGAGCCGGTGCAGCGCGTCGTCGAAGAGTTCGACCGCGGCCAGCGGCGGTACGGCCCGGTCGTACACGTCCCCCGCGACGAGGACGGCGTCCACCTCCCGCTCCCGCACGGTCGCCACGAGGTGGTCGAGGAACTCTTGCTGCGCCGCGAGCAGGCTGACGCGGTGGAAGGACCGCCCGAGGTGCCAGTCGGAGGTGTGCAGAATTCTCAACGATCGACTCCGACCCGCACGCTTGTCCTTCCTCCACCCCGGTGATCAGCAACGCGCCCGTACCGGATCAGCGCTACGGGCACCGACCACGTTAACCGCGATCGGTGCCCGGGTCCGCACGGACCTCGCTTTTGTACCCGTGTGTACCTGTGTTACCTGAGCGTCTCGCCCCACCGGTGGTCGTCGAAGAGGTCGACGCCCTCGGGGTAGCCGGTGGCGTTGCCGGTGCCGTAGCCCGCGCCGACGCTGGTGCCGTAGCCCGTGTCGTAGCCGTCGTGAGAGCCGGGGTAGTGGCCCTCCTGGTGGCCGTCCACCGGGCGCGGGTCGAGGTAGTACCACTCGGCGGTGGGCCCGGGACCGGCGGCCGCGTCGGCCATCGGTTCGGGCGCGGGGTCCGGCTCCCTGGCCGCCTTGGGCGCGTTCAGCTCGTTCGGCATCAGCAGTTCCACCCGCACACCGGGGGTGGCCCGCTTCTGTGTGACGAACTCCTCGACCTGGTTGCGGCAGGCGTGGTCCAGATGGGTGACGCCCATCAGGTCGAGCCGGATCCGCTCCGTCCCGGCGGCGCCGACGGCTTCGAGCGCGTCGATGAGCTTCGGCAGCCGCAGGAAGGTGGCGTTGCCCTTCATGATGACCTTGGCGGTGTCGCCCTCGACGGAGTGCTCGACGGAGGTCTGCGACATCCGCAGCGCGGCCAGCACGATCCCGGCCGCGAGCCCGATCAGCACCCCTTCGAGCAGTGCGGTGGCGACGATGGCGAGCGTGGTGGCGAGCATCACGAAGAACTCGCCGCGGTCCTGGTGCCACATCTTCGGGAACTGCTCGGGGGCGAGCAGCTTCCAGCCGCTGTGGACGAGGACGCCGGCCAGCACCGAGATCGGGATCAGGGCGAGCACGCCCGGCAGCAGCAGCGCGAAGGCCAGCAGCCACAGGCCGTGCAGCGTACGGGAGAGCCGGGTCTTGGCGCCGGACTGGACGTTGGCCGAGCTGCGGGCGACGACGGCGGTCATGGGGAGCGAGCCGAGGAAGCCGCAGAGGGTGTTGCCCGCGCCCTGCGCGATCAGCTCGCTGTTGTACTGGGTGCGCTTGCCGTCGTGCATCCGGTCGACGGCGGCGGCCGTGAACAGGCTCTCCGCCGAGGCGATGACGGTGAAGGTGACGATGGCGGTGAGGATCGCGGGGTCGGCGAGCCCGGCGAACTGTTCGGGGCCCGGGACCTGGATGGACGCCAGCAGATTGCCGACCTGGAGCGTCTTCACGTCGACGCCGGGGAGCGCGGCGACACCGATGCCGATGCCGACGGCGACCAACGCGGCGGGGACCTTGCTGAGCGGCCCCGGCACCTTCTTCCAGACGAAGCTGAGGACGACCGTGGCGATCCCGAGCCCGGCCGCGATGGCCGCCTGCGGTTTCGCCAGGGTGTCGGCGACGAGCCCGGGGACGCCGAGCATGTTCTCGATGGCCGTACCGGGGGCCGCGTTGTCGGCGAGTGGATACGCCTGGCTGAACATCAGCGGCAGGCCGATCCCGGCGAGCATGCCCTGCACGACGGCGACGGAGGTGGCCTGGAACATCCGGCCGAGGCGGACCAGCCCCAGCACGATCTGCAGGATTCCGGAGCCCAGCACGATCACGCCGAGCATGGAGATGCCCTGCGCCTCCACCGTCTCGGCGACGAGCGCGGCGAGCCCGGCGGCGGGCCCGCTCACCTGGAGGGTGCTGCCCGGGGTCATGCCGACGACGAGGCCGCCGATCACACCGGTGATGATGCCGAGTTCGGCGGGGGCGCCCGAGGCGACGGCGACGCCGATGCACAGGGGCAGGGCCACCAGGAAGACGACGAGCGAGGCGCTGATCTCGGTGCCGAGGTTGGCCCCGGCGAAGGGGCCGCCCTTGGAGCCGCCCTTGGGGCCGCGCCCGGTGCCGCCCTCCGTACCGGCCCCCGCACCGGCGCCCGCTCGGGGGCCGGGTCCCGCCCCGGTGACGGGGCCAGCACCGGCCCCGCCACCGGGAGTCTTAACCATCCCTTTTAACGGCTCGAAGGTTTGCGTTGCCGGACCGTTTCCGTCGCCCGGGGCGTATGCGGGGGTATGGGCGGGGGCGGCGGCGTAGGCACCGGTATGGGCGCCGGTTTGGGCATCGTTATGGGCGGGCCAATCGTCGACGTGAAGCGGCGGCCCGGCCGCTTCGGTGGGCGCCCGGCCCCGGGCATGGCGTCCGGTCGTCATGGGTGCACCCGGAAATCGCCGTCCGCTTCGAGTTCCCACAGCTCGGCACTGTCGACCTGGTAGAACCAGCCGTGCAGCCGCAATTGACCATTCTCCAGGCGGCGCCGGGCGGCCGGGTATTCCTTGAGGGTGTCGAGCTGATTACGGACATTCAGCTGGGCCAATTCCGTCACGCTCGGCTCCCCTTCCGCGGAGCCGAGCTTCGGGGCCAGTCCCGGCCGGGCGACGTCGAGCCAGGCGCCGACCCCGGGCATCTGGGACAGGTCCGCCCCGGAAGCCAGCGCCCCCATCGCGCCGCAGTGCGAATGGCCGCAGACAATGACGTCCCGGACGCCCAGCACCTCCAGCGCGTATTCGATGGTGGCGACCTCGCCCGACACCACGTGCTTGCCGTGCGGCGGAACGATGTTCCCCGCGTTGCGCAGCTCAAATATCTCCCCGGGCCGGGCCCCCGTGATGAGCGCCGGAATGACACGGGAATCCGAGCAGGTGATGAACAGGGCTTGTGGGGATTGCCCGTCGGCGAGTTTCTGGTATTCGCCGCTGTCGAAATCGGCCCGGCGCCGGAACGAGCGGGCGTGTTCGAGCAGAGTCTGCATCATGCCTCCCTGACGGGTGATTGCCACCAGATGCCATTCACCGTAGGGAGGCGCATGTCAGGCGAGGGCTAAACGAGCACTAGAGCATGGCAAGTTCTTCCCCAATATTCGGGACCGCACTCGCAACATTACAAAAACCGGGACGCGCATCCGGCGCTGCGGTAGACAGGACCCATGACCGTACGAGCACTGCTGATCGAGGACGACGAGACGATCGCCGAGCCCCTCGTCGAGGGGTTACGGCGATACGGGCTGACCGCCAGTCATGTCGGTACGGGTACCGCCGGGCTGGAAGGGCCGTACGGGGACATCGTTCTGCTCGACCTGGGGCTGCCGGACATGGACGGCATCGACGTCTGCCGCGGCATCCGACAGGTCTCCGACGTACCCATCATCATGCTCACCGCGCGCGGTGAGGAGGCCGACCGGGTACTCGGGCTGGAACTGGGAGCGGACGACTACTTGGCGAAACCATTCAGCATGCGGGAGCTGATCGCCCGCATCCGCGCCGTGACCCGCCGCACCCAGCGCGCCGAGAGCGCGCTCACCGCCTCCGGGGCGGCCGCGCCCACCGTCGCTCCTCCCCCGCCGGTCTTCGAACCGGGGCCGGCACCCGTCCGGACCCCGGCCCCGGCAGCGGCCACGCACCAGACGCTGGAGGGCCAGGAGCCGCTGATCGTGGACCGCAGGACCCGGCAGGTGTGGGTGGGCGGCAGCCCGGTGGCCCTCACGCCGAAGGAGTTCGAGCTGCTGGCCCTGCTCACCGAGGACCCCGGCGCCGTGTACTCGCGTCAGCAGATCCTCGACCGGGTGTGGGATCCGCACTTCCACGGGCCGACCAAGACCCTGGACGTGCACGTCGCCACCCTGCGCCGCAAGCTCGGCGATCCGGCCTGGATCCAGACCCTGCGCGGCGTCGGCTTCCGGCTCGCCGTGCACACCGGAGTCCCGGAGGCCGCCCGGCCGTGACCCGTCGTCTGCTGCTCGGCTATCTGAGCCTCGCCGTCCTGGTCCTGCTGTGCTTCGAGATCCCGCTCGGCTACATCTACAGCCGGTCCGAGAAGGAGCGGGTCATCTCCGCGGCCGAGGACGAGGCCGAGTCGGTGTCCGCGTACACCTCCCTGTCCATCATGGCGGGCCGGGAGGAGCGTGAGCTTCCGACCCGGGTCATCCACTGCGCCGAGCGCATCGGCGGTGAGGTGCTCATCGTGGGCGCGGACGGCGCAGTGCTCGCCGCCTCCCATCCGCTCCCCGCCGACCAGGCGCGGGACGTGACGTCCCGGCCCGAGATCGCGGCGGCGCTGGGCGGCCGTGACGCGGTCGACGTACGGACCTCCACCATCGGCGGCGTCAGCTATCTCTCCGTCGCCCTTCCCGTGGTCCACGGAAACCAGCTCCAGGGTGCGGTCCGGCTCATCGTTCCCACCGACGCGGTGCACTCCAAGGTGCACCGGGCGTGGCTGCTGCTGGCCCTGGCCGGGCTCGCGATCCTGACCGGCGCCGCCGTGGTGGCACTGGTCTTCGCCCGCTGGACCAGCCGTCCCATCGTGGAACTGGAGCGCTTCGCGCACCGGCTGGCCGACGGCAAGGCCCCCACGCCCGCCCCGGTGACCTCGGGACCGCCGGAGGTACGCAGCCTGGCGGCCACCTTCAACCAGACCGCCGCGCGGCTGGCCCATCTGCTGGAGGCCCAGCGCGCGTTCGCGGCCGAGGCGTCCCACCAGCTCAAGACGCCGCTCGCGGCGCTGCGGCTGCGCCTGGACAACATGGAATCCGACGTCCCCGACCACGCCCGCCCCCAGCTCACCGCCGCGACCACCGAGACGGACCGGCTGGCCCGCATGGTCGGGGGGCTGCTGGCGATGGCCCGGATGGAGGAGGGCGCCGTGACGCCGGAGCCGGTCGACCTGGACGAGCTGTGCAACGAGCGGCTGAGCACCTGGACCCCGCTGTTCCAGAAGCACCACGCCCAGCTCGTCCTGCGCGGCGCCCCGGTCGGGCACGCCCTCGCGGTGCCCGGGGCCGTCGAGCAGATCCTGGACAACCTGCTCTCCAACGCGCTGCGTTCCTCGCCGCTGGGCAGCACCGTCACCCTCGACCTGCGCCACGCCGCGCCGGACCGCCGCCATCTGCACCGGGACGGCCGCCCGACCTGGGTCGAGGTGCACGTCATCGACCAGGGTCCGGGCATGACCGCCGAACAGCGCCGCCGGGCCTTCGACCGCTTCTGGCGGGCGCCCGACTCCCCCAAGGGCGGCACCGGCCTCGGTCTCTCGCTGGTCCAGCGGCTGGCCCACGCCAGCGGCGGTGAGGCCACGCTGCACGCGGCCCCCGGTGGCGGGCTGGACGCCGCGGTCCGGCTGCCCTCCCCGGTCAAGTCCGGTGGTCCGGGGCGCCCGGCCAGAATGCATCTGCGCCGCAAACCCGTCCCGGAGCCCACCGCCGCCGCCCGGGCCCCGGTCTAGCTCCGGACCGGCTTCCGCGAGGGGGCTTCCTCGTCGGTCTCTAGGGGGCCTCTTCGTAGGCCTCGCCGCCGAGTTCCAGACCGGCCACCCCCGCCGTGGTGTCCGCCAGCCAGCCGCGGAAGGCCGCCACGTCCCCCTCGGGCAGTCCCACCTCGATGGTCACCGCCTCCGCGTACCGGACGTTCCGTACCACCCGGCCCGTCGCGCGCAGATCGTTCTCCAGCTTTCCGGCCCGCTGGTGGTCGATGGTGATCGTGGCCAGCCGGAACCGCCGACGGGTGACGGTGCCCAGCGCGTCCAGCGCCTCGCCGACCGCGCCGCCGTACGCGCGGATCAGCCCGCCCGCGCCGAGCTTCACCCCGCCGAAGTAGCGGGTGACCACGGCCACCACGTACCGCGCCTCCCGGCGCAGCAGCATCTGCAGCATCGGTACGCCCGCGGTGCCGCCCGGCTCCCCGTCGTCGCCCGCCTTCTGTACGTCGCCGTCGGCGCCGATGACGTAGGCGAAGCAGTTGTGGTTGGCGGTGGGGTGTTCCTTGCGGATCCGCTGGATGACCTCCTGGGCCTCCTGCTCGGTCGCGGCGGGCGCGAGCGTGCAGAGGAAGCGGGACTTGTTGATCTCGACCTCGTGCACGCCCTCGCGCGCGACCGTCCGGTACTGCTCCTGCATCCGGCCACCCTACGCCGCGGCTCCTTCGCGGGAGGTCGCCAGGAGGGCGGCGTGGGCCGCCGCGGTGAGCACCACCGCGGCGAGCGCCCAGGAGATCCAGTCGCCCGGGTTGGGCAGCCACTGCCTGCCCAGCGCGATGGGGTAGATGAGCGCCGCGTAGACGGCGGGGACGGTGTGCCGCACGATCCCCTTGCGGGCGGCGCCGAGGAACAGCGGCGGCGCCAGCAGCCCGGCGGAGAACACCACGGCCACGACCCAGAGCACGCGGTGCCGCTGGCTGGTGTACATGGGGGTGCTGGAGGACGCGGCGGCGGGGAATAAGTTCACGTTCACCTCTCGGCAGTCGGTGTACGGGTCATGGGCACGGACACGGATCGATCATTTGGCCGATTTCTCACTCCCCGAACTCCAGTTCCGATGAAATGTTCGAGGGCGTCGCTAACCGCCCGGTTCGGCGCGGAGACAGCTGAGTGCGCGCCGTGCGCTCGCGGCTCCGATTCCGTCCAGATCGCGCAACTGCCGGGCGGAGAGACTGGACAACCGTTCGATACTGTCGACACCGGCCCGCAGCAAGGTGTTGGCCAGCCGATGCCCGAATCTGTCGTGTCCCAGAATGTCGAAGAGTTCGCCGCCCTCGCATGAGCAACCGGCCTCCCGGTCCAGCGTTTCCGGCACCTTTTCCCGTACGCGGCACGCGGAGCACACATCGATCACCTGGCCATCCCGGAGCGTCCTGGCCCAGCTCAGCGGGACCATGGCGGCTCGTGCCGCGCTCACACTGTCGGCCGCGTCGGATGTACAAGTGGCGCCACAGATGTCACAGCGAATGGTGATCAAATGGCTCATGTGAGCATGATGGCAGACACTCCGCCAACCGGCTTTGCTCGCGGACACTTTGCGGCCGCCGGGACTCCCCCAGCATTCCCCGGATGTCACGCGTCCCACCCCTGAAACCGTGGTACTCGGCGAAAAGCTGCCCGCCGGCACATGCGTTTCTCACGGTGTCTTCATTACAAATGCGACTGTTACCGCGCCCGGAGGGGTGAAAACGTGAGCCGACAGTGGACAGCGCAGAGTCCGGGGGGGATGCGCGCGCTGGGCGTAGAAACGTGAAGAAGCGTCTCGATTCATGCGAATCAGCCGGATGAGACGGCGAACTCGCCCCAGCGGTCACACCCCTTGATGCCTGCCGGTGCTGTCACGGAGCCCTGCCCGGGGCTCACTTGACCGACAACGGGAACGGCTGGGTGATGACGATCAACGCCACTGGGGACGGTTCGGCCGACGGGACAGGCCACCGGAAACGGGGATGGCGCATATCCGCGGCCGTGGGCCTGGCGGCGGTGCTGACCGGCGGGGGGCTGGTGGCACTGAAGGCGACCGGATCACCCGCGCCCGGCCAGTCGCAACCGGCGGCCAACGTCGCCTCGCACACCGGGCCGCTGACCTCGGAGGAGACCCGGGAGGCGTCCCGGATCGCCGTCGCGGCCGCCACCGAGCGGCAGCCCACACCCCAGGGCGGGAAGAACACCAAGGGCGACAAGGGCGACAGGAAGACCACCCAGGACGGGGAGAAGAACGCCGCGGGCGGATCCGGCGCCGAGGTGCTGGAGACCCGCCGTCCGCCGCGCGCCAAGACGGCGGCCTCCGGTCCGGACAGCGAGGCCGAGGTCCAGCTCTACGACTACGCCTCCGACAGCCTGATCACCCGGGTCGTCGACCTGCGCTCCGGAAAGGTCCTCCGCTCGGCCCGGCAGCACGAGGTCCAGCCGGCGCCCACCCTGGCCGAGGTCCGGCAGGCAGTGAAGATCATCCTTGCCGACCGCCGTCTCGGTGACGGGATGCGCGCCGCCTACCAGGCGGAGACGAAGAAGCGGCTGACCTCGCCCTCGCAGCTGAAAATCCAGGGCCTGTCGTTCCTCGCGTCCCGTGCCGAGGGCGTCAAGGGCGCCGAGCAGGTGTCGCGGTGCGGCGCCCACCGGTGCGTACAGCTCTTCGTGCGCGTACCGGGCGGCAAGTGGATCGACACCAGCAGGATCGTCATCGATCTCTCGGCCGGGCGTACCGCCGTCATCGGCCTGTGAGGGGAGCTTCGTTCGTGTTCAGTTCATTTCGGCGTGCCCGTGTGCTCATGGCCGTGGTGGGCCTGCTGACGCTGTGGGTGCCGGGTCCGGCGTCCGCCGCTCCCCGGAAGGCCGCGGCGGGGCCGTCCTGCCCCAAGGCCGACCGCATCGACCAGACGCTCAAGAACGGCGCCCGCTGGCAGATGTGCTGGAACATCGACCGCAGCACCGGTGTGGAGCTGAGCGATGTGACGTACACGCCCAACCGGGGTACCCCGACCCGCGTGCTCAAGAAGGCATCGCTCGCCGAGGTACATGTGCCGTATGACAGCGGCCAGCCGCGCTTCTACGACGTCTCTGCCATCGGCTTCGGCGACCTCGGGCAGGGAACGCTCACCAAGCTGTCGAAGGACGACTGTCCCACGGGCAAGCTCTGGAACTACCAGGACACCCCCGTGATGTGCAGTCAGGAGCAGCCGCGGCCGTTCGCGTACAAGAGCGCGGTGGAGAAGGCCGTACGGCACGGGACCGATCTGACCGTGTTCTCCGTGTCCGAGATCGGCTGGTACGACTACATCATGGAGTGGCACTTCTCCGACGACGGTGCCATCACCCCGCGCGCGGGCGCCACCGGCTCCCTCTCGCCGTTCGCGTTCTCCGACGCGACCAGCGGCTGGCCGACCGGCGTGGGCTCCACCCGGTTCAGCGAGAACCACTCGCACAACATCTTCTGGCGGCTGGACTTCGATGTGAACGGCCAGTCGCAGAACGTCGTCGAGCAGTACGACTTCGAGGGCAGCGGCACGCCCAAGCGCACCACGAAGCGCACCGTCCTGTCCAAGGAGACGGGCGCGGACCTGGCGCCCGCCCGCTTCTGGCGGGTGGTGAACCCGAAGGCCGAGAACGACGACGGCCACCCCATGTCCTGGGAGATCGACAACGGCGACAGCGACCAGTACCGGGGCCCGGGCGACACCGAGAAGTTCACGCACCACGACGTGTACTTCTCGCAGTACCGGGAGTGCGAGCGGCTGGCCTACGGCAACACCGCGAAGGGCTGTGCCGCCTCGGTGGACAAGTACACCAACGGCGAGAAGATGACCGACCCGGTCGCCTGGGTCAACGTCGACTACCACCACGTGCCCCGGGACGAGGACGAGGACCCGATGCCCACGCACTGGCAGAGCTTCCGGATCGTCCCCCGGGACGTCACGGCCATGAGCAGGCTGCCGTGACCGACCGGAGCTGTCCCTCCCCTCCCCTTCTTCTCTTCCCGTCCCTTCCACCCGTGGCAAGGAGTGCACCGTGTTACACCGGCCCATGAGGACGTCCGGAGACGAACGGCGGCCCACGGCCCGCCACCGCCTCGAGGACCGCCTCCACGCCCTGGCGCGTGCCCATCAGGTGCCCGGAGCCCAACTCGCCGTCCACAGCGGCGGAACCACCCGCGCCCTGCACACCGGGGTGCTGGACTCGATAACCGGGGAGCCGTTCACCGCCGACGCGGCGGTGCCCATCGGCTCCCTCACCAAGTGCTACACCGCCACCGTCGTCATGCTCCTGGTCGCCGACGGCGACGTGGAGCTGGACGACCAGCTCGGCGACCATGTGCCGGAGCTGCGGCGGGCCGGGCCGCCGTGCACCGTACGGCAGGTGCTCAGCCACACCGCCGGACTCGCGTCCGGGCCCGACTCCGACCATGTCGCGGCGCTCACCACCGCGCGCTATCTCCAGGCCCACTGCAACGACCGCCAGCTGGTGATGGAGCCGGGGACCGACTTCTCCTACTCCAACGCGGGCTATGTCGCGGCGGGCCGGCTCATCGAGACGGTCACCGGGATGAGCTGGCAGGAAGCCGTACGGTCCATCCTGCTGGAGCCGCTGGGCACCGTACCGTCCTTCATCGGCGCGACCGGTGCCCCGCGGCGGCAGGCCGCCCGCGGTCACTCGGCCAACAAGGCGTCGGGCCGCACCCGGCCGGTCCAGCAGAACCTCGCCCCGGCGGAGGCCGCGGCCGGGGCGCTGATGACGAGCGCCCTGGACCTGGTGGCGCTGGCCCTGGCCCATGTGCCCGGCGGCGCGGCCCAGTTGCTGCCGCCGGAGCTTGCGGAGGAGATGCGGCGGCCGGTGCCCGGCGCCGACCCCGGGGTCCTCGCCGACGGCTGGGGTCTGGGGTTCGCGCTCTTCGGGCGGGACGGGGACACCTGGTTCGGACACGACGGGAACGCCCAGGGCACGTCCTGCTACCTGCGGGCCGATCCGCGCTCCGGGACCGTGGTCGCCTTCACCAGCAACGCCAACAGCGGCGCCGACATGTGGCACGAACTCTCCGCCGAGCTGGAGGAATTGACCGGCATCCGGGTCCCCGGGGCCCCGGCCCGGCCACGCCCGGCCACCCCGCCTCCGGCCTCCCCCACGGCCGCGACGGCGCAGTGCACCGGGATCTATCTCAACGGCGATGTCGAGTACCAGGTGACGATGAGCGACAGCGGCACCCTCGCCCTGTCCGTGGACGGTGACGTCCCCGCGCCACTGGTCTGTCACGAGGACCTGACCTGCGACCTGGTGGACCCGTCCTCCGGGCGCCGGATTCCCGGTGGCCGGTTCGTCCGCGATCCGCACACCGGCGCGGTCGACCGCATTCAGCTCTCGGGCCGGATGGCCCGCAAGAGCGCGCTCCTCTGAGGCTCCCCGCCGAGGTTCTCCACCGCACTCCCCACCACGGCCGTCTCCCCCGCCATGCCACGGCCGTGCGCGGCACCTCGAACACCCGTGTTCCACCCTTTCAACCGCTCTGAAGGGCCGCACCGACATGATGGACCACTACGACAACGCATCGGGCCCGGCGTCCGCACCCCAGGACGCCCCGGGCCTGCCTCCCACGGCGTGGAACGCCACGTCCCGGGCCGCCTCCCGCGCACCGCTGGGTGAGCTGTTCGCGTCCTGGGCGTCCCGTACCGCCGGGGCCGCGGCGCTGGTGGCCGGGGACCGGACGTGGTCGTTCGGTGAGGTCGACGCCTGGGCGAACCGGCTGGCCCACCACCTCATCGGGCGCGGTGTGGGACCCGAGCGCGTGGTGGCCCTGGTCCTGCCGCGCTCGGCCGAACTGGTGGTGGCCGAGCTGGCCGTCGCCAAGGCCGGGGCCGCGTTCCTGCCGGTGGATCCCGCGCACCCCGAGGAGCGCCGGGCCATGATGCTGGCCGACGCCCGGCCGGTGGTGGTGCTCGACGATCCGGCGCACATCCGGGCCGTGACCGGCCCCGAGCACATGCCCGGCGAGGCGGATCTGCTGGGCCCGCTGCTGCCGGAGCATCCGGCGTACGTCATCTACACCTCCGGCTCCACCGGGGTGCCCAAGGGCGTGATGGTGCCGCACGCCGGGCTGGGCAACTTCTCCGCCGCGACGGCCGACCACTACCGGGTCCGGCCGGGCGACCGGGTGCTGCAGTTCTCCTCGCCGAGCTTCGACGCCTCCGTACTGGAGCTGTGCTCCTCCCTGCTCGCCGGGGCGGCGCTGGTGGTGCCCCCGGAGGGACCGCTGCTCGGTGCCGAACTGGCCGCCGTGCTGCGCGAACACCGGGTGACCCATGCCCTGATCCCCCCGGCGGCGCTGGCGACGGTGCCCGCGGAGGAACTGCACGACGGGCTGCCGGATTTCCGCACCCTGATCGTGGGTGCGGAGGCCTGCCCCGCGGGCCTGGTGGACCTGTGGGCGCCGGGCCGGCGGATGGTCAACTCGTACGGCCCGACCGAGGCCACCGTCGTGGCCACCTGGACGGACGCCCTGGAGGCGGGCTCCGGCAATCCGCCGATCGGCCGCCCGCTGCCCAACACCCGGGTGTTCGTGCTGGACGAGGCGATGCGGCCGGTGCCGGTGGGTGCCACCGGGGAGCTGTACATCAGCGGCGCGGGAGTGGCCCGGGGCTACCTCGACCGCCCGGGGCTGACCGCCGAGCGCTTCGTCGCGGCCCCCTTCGGGCCCCCCGGCGCCCGGATGTACCGCACCGGCGACCTGGCCCGCTGGAACGCCGACGGTGAGGTGGAGTTCCTGGGCCGGACCGACCACCAGGTCAAGGTCCGCGGCTTCCGTATCGAACTGGGGGAGATCGAGGCCGCGCTCGCCCGCCACCCGGATGTGCGGGCCGCGGTCGTCACCGTCCGGGAGGACGAGCCCGGACTGAAGCGGCTGGTCGCCTATGTGGTACCCACCAGCGGCGACAAGCGGCCGCAAGGGCCGGAGCTGCGGGCCGCGGCGGCCCGGCTGCTGCCCGCCCATATGGTGCCGTCCGCCTATGTCGTGCTGGACGCGTTCCCGCTCACCCCGCACCGCAAGATCGACCGGCAGGCGCTGCCCGCCCCGTCCCCCGCCGCGGAGGGGCACTCCCGCCACATCGCGCCGCGCACCCCCGCCGAGGCCGCCCTCGTCCACGTCTGGACCGAGGTGCTGCCGGTGGACACCGTGGGCGTCGAGGACGACTTCCTGGGTCTTGGCGGCGACTCCATCCTCGGCGTCCGGCTGCTGTCCCGGCTCCGGGCCGAGCTGGGCGTCGAGCTGACGCTGCGTGAGCTGCTGGACGCCCGGACCGTGGCGCGGCTGGCCGCCCGGCTGCCGGAGGAGGCCGCCGAGGCACCGGAGGCGCCGATCCCGCCCGCTCCCCGCGACCGGCCGCTGCCGTTGTCGGCCGCCCAGCGGCGGCTGTGGTTCCTGGACGACCTGACGTCCGGCGGCACCGAGTACAACACCGGGGCCGGGCTGCGGCTGAGCGGCCCGCTCGACCAGGACGCGCTGCGCCGCGCGCTCGGCACCCTGGCCGCCCGGCACGACGCGCTGCGCACCACCTTCGTCACCGTGGACGGGCACGGTGTGCAGCGCATCGCCGACCACGGGACCGTCCCGCTCGACCACGCCGACCTCGGCGGGCGGCCCGCGGCCGAGCGGGAGGCCGCCGTCGACCAGCTGCTGACCGACGAGTTGAACCGCCCGTACGACCTCGCCGAGGGCCCGCTGACCAGAGCGCTGCTCATCCGGCTCGCCGACGACGACCACGTCCTGCTGCTGGCCCAGCACCACATCGTCACCGACGGCTGGTCGGTCGGCCTCCTGGTGCGCGAACTGACCGCGCTGTACGGGGCGGAGGCCACCGGCACCGGACCGGACCTCGCCGAACCCGCCCTGCAGTACCCGGACTTCGCCGTCTGGGAGGAGAACTGCCCCGCCCCGCCCGGGCAGGACGCCGACCTCACGTACTGGCGGACCCGGCTCACCGGGATGCAGACCCTGGAGCTGCCCACCGACCGCCCCCGCCCCCCGGTGCGCACCACCGCCGGGGCGGTGCACCGGCGCGAACTGCCCGCCGATCTGGTGGCCGCCCTGGGCAGGCTCGGCAGGGAGCGGAACACCACGCTGTTCACCCTGCTCGCGTCGTCCGTCGCGGTCCTGTTCTCCCGCTACTCGGGCCAGCGGGACGTGGCCTTCGGCACCGTCACCAGCGGACGCCACCGCAAGGAGCTGGAGTCGGTCGCCGGGTTCTTCGTCAACACGCTGGTGCTGCGCGCCGACGTCGACGGGGACAGCACCGTCGAGCAGTTCGTGGACGCGATGCGCGAGACGGTACTGGACGCCTTCAGCCACGACCGGCTGCCGTTCGAGCGGGTCGTCGAGGAACTGGCCCCGAAGCGCGACGCCAGCCGCAACCCGCTGGTGCAGGCGCTGGTCGTCCAGCAGAACGCCATGGTGCCCGCCCGGGAGGCCGGGGGCGTACACATCGCCGAGCACTCCCTGCCGCGGCCCGCCGCGCGGTTCGACCTGGTGCTGGAGTTCCTGCCCCGGGACGACGGCTCGCTCGGCCTCACCGTCGAGTACAACTCCGATCTGTTCGACGCCCGGACGATGGAACAGATGGCCGGGCATCTGCTCCGGCTGCTGACCCGGATGGTGGCCGACCCCGGCAGCACCCTCATCGAGCTGCAGATGCTGAGCGACGCCGAGTGGCACAAGCTGCTCGACTCCTGGAACGGCACCGGGCAGGCCGCAACCGAGGCGACACTGCCCGAACTCTTCGCCGCGCAGGCCGCGCGACAGCCCCAGGCGACCGCCGTGACCTGCGGCGGGACCCGGCTCTCCTACGACGAGGTGAACCGGCGCGCCAACCAGCTCGCCCGGCTGCTGATCGACCGGGGCATCGGACCCGAGCGGCTGGTGGCGCTGGCCCTGCCGCGCTCGGCCGACCTCGTCGTCGTCCTGCTGGCGGCACTCAAGGCGGGCGCCGGATATCTGCCGGTGGACCCCGGCTACCCAGCCGAGCGCATCGCGTTCATGCTGGACGACGCCGCGCCCTCGACCATCCTCACCACCGGTGACATCGCGGGCGGCCTGCCCGGCGGAGTCGAGACGCTGGTGCTGGACGACCCCTCGGTCCGCGCCGGGCTGGAGCGGCGGGCGGACGGCGACATCACCGACGCCGAGCGCACCGGGCCACTGGACCGCGCCCACCCCGCGTACGTCATCTACACCTCCGGATCCACCGGCACGCCCAAGGGCGTGGTGGTCACCCACCAGAGCGTGGCGGGCCTGGCCGCCTGGGCCGGGGCCGAGCTGGGCCGGGAGCGGCTGACCGGGGTGGTGGCCTCCACCTCGCTCAACTTCGACGTGTCCGTGTTCGAGATCCTGTGCCCGCTGCTCGCGGGCGGCAGCATCGAGATCGTTCAGGATCTGCTGGCCCTCGCCGACCCCGCGAACCGGCCGCGCGCGACCGGGCTGATCAGCGGCGTTCCGTCGGTGTTCGCCCGGCTGCTGGGCGCGGACGCCGGGGAAGCGGAGGCCGGACACATCGACGCCGGGACCGTCGTCCTGGCGGGCGAGGCACTGCCCGCCCAGACCGTACGGGACATCCGGGCGGCGCTGCCCTCCTGCCGCATCGTCAACATGTACGGGCCGACCGAGGCGACCGTGTACGCCACCGCCTGGTTCTCCCCGGGCGACGACCCGCGGCAGGCGCCGCCCATCGGCAGGCCCGTCGCCGACACCCGCGCCTATGTCCTGGACCCGACGCTGCGCCTGGTGCCGCCCGGGGTGACCGGCGAGCTGTACCTCGGCGGCCAGGGCCTCGCGCGGGGCTACCTCAACCGGTCCGGGCTGACCTCCGACCGCTTTCTCGCGGACCCGTTCGGGACGCCGGGCAGCCGGATGTACCGCACCGGAGACCTGGTGCGCTGGGGCAGCGACGGCCAGCTGGAGTACATGGGCCGGGCCGACGACCAGGTGAAGATCCGCGGCTTCCGCATCGAACTCGGCGAGGTCGAGACGGCGTTGCTGCGCCACCCCGATGTCGCCGAGGCGGCCGCCGTCGCGAAGGAGACCGGCGGCCACAAGCGGCTGGTCGCCTACGTCGTGCCCGTGCCGGGCGCCACACCGGACCCGGCCGCGCTGCGCACGTTCCTCCAGGGCAGCCTGCCCGACTACATGGTGCCCGCCTCGGTCCTGGCGATGGAGCGGATGCCGCTCAACCCCAACGGCAAGCTGGACCGGAGCCGTCTCCCCGACCCGGACTGGGGGCAGGCGGCGGCGCCGGGCTACGTGGCGCCGCGCACCGCGACCGAGCGGACCCTCGCCGCGGTCTGGGCCCGGATCCTCCATGTGGAACGCATCGGGGTGGAGGACAACTTCTTCTCCCTCGGCGGCGACTCGATCCTCAGCATCCAGGTGGTCTCCCAGGCGCGGCAGGCCGGGCTCTCCGTCACCTCGCGCGATGTCTACCGCCACCAGACCATCGCCGCCCTCGCCCTGCACCTGGACAGCGCGGCCGCCCAGCCGCGGCCCGGCGCCGTGGCGGAAGCGGCCACCGGGGACCTGCCGCTGACGCCCATCCAGCACTGGCTGTTCGAGTCCGACCCCGAGCGGGCCGGACACTTCAATCAGACGATCTCCCTCGTCCTGCCCGAGGACGTGGACGAGGACGCGTTGCGCGGCGCCCTGGCGGCGGTCGTACGCCACCACGACGCCCTGCGCTCCCGCTTCCCCCGCGAGGACGGCGGCGACGGCCGCTACCAGCGGATCGACGACGACACCGCGATGGACCTGACGGGCCTGTCGGACCTGCCGCACCGCCACACCGGCGACGGCGAGCCCCACCTCGGTGGCTTCGACCTGACGGCCGGGCAGCTGCTGCGCGCGGTGCTGGAGGAGGGCGCCGCCGCCGGGGGGCGGCCGGTGCTCCACCTCACCGTGCACCACGCCGTGGTGGACGGGGTCTCCTGGCGCATCCTGCTGGAGGACCTGGACAGCGCCTACCGAGCGCTGGCCGGGGGCGCGGCGGCCGTGCTGCCCGCCGCGTCCTCCCCGCTGCGCCGGTGGGCCCGGCGGCTCAACGACCACGCGCGGGCCGGGGGGTTCGAGGCCGAGGCCGCGTACTGGACGGGCCTGGCCGGGGCTTGCGATCCGTCGCTGCCGCTGGACCTGGAGGGGGCGAACACCTATGCCTCGGCCCGGTCGGTCACCGTCACCCTCGACCAGGACGAGACCGCCGCCCTGCTCCAGACGCTGCCCGAGGTCTACCGGACGCAGGTCAACGATGTGCTGCTGAGCGCGCTGGCCCGGGTGCTGGGTCAGTGGACCGGGCGCACCAGTGTCCCGGTGGACCTGGAGGGCCACGGCCGCGAGGAGATCTTCGAGGAGGTGGATCTGTCCCGTACGGTCGGCTGGTTCACCACGCGCTTCCCGGTGGCGCTCGATCTTCCCGAGGGTGACTGGGGCGACGTCCTCAAGTCCGTCAAGGAACAGCTGCGGGCCGTGCCGCAGCGCGGTCTGGGGTACGGGGCGCTGGCCCATCTCGCCCGTACCGAGGGCCTTCCGGCCGGTCCCGCCGCCGGGATCAGCTTCAACTACCTCGGCCAGTTCGAGCTGCCGGGCGACGGCGACGGGCTCTTCCGCGGCCTCCACCGCGAACTGGCCCTGGACTCCGACCCGGAGGCGCTGCGGCCGCATCCTCTGGAGGTCGTCGGCCGGGTCGAGGACCAGACGCTCGCGTTCACCTGGTTCTACTCCGCGAACCTGCACACGGAGGAGACCGTCGGCAGGCTCGCCGGGGAGTTCCTGCGGGCCCTGCGCGCCATCGCGCGGCACGCCGCCGCGCCCGGCGCGGGCGGCCGCACCCCGTCCGACTTCCCGCTCGCCGCCCTCGACCAGGGCGCGGTGGACCGGCTGGTGGGGGACGGCAGCGGGGTGGAGGACATCTACCCGCTGACCCCCACCCAGGCGGGCATGCTGTTCCACGGGCTGTCCGAGGACGACCGGCGCGCCTATTTCCAGCAGCTGACCTTCGTCCTCGACGGGGTGCCCGACCCGCGGCGGCTGGCCGCGGCCTGGCAGCGGGTCGCCGACCGTACGCCGGTGCTGCGCAGTCGCGCCGAGTGGGACGGGGTGCCCGAGCCGGTGCAGGTGGTCGAGCGCGGGGCGCGGGTGCCGGTGACCCATCTCGACTGGCGGGGGCTGTCCGCGTCCGAGCGCCGGGAGGAGTCGCGGCGGTTCCTCGCCGAGGACCGGGAGCGGGGTCTCGACCTGGCCTCCGCGCCGCTGATGCGGCTGGCCCTCGCGCGGCTTTCCGACACCGAGGTCCAGGTGGTGTGGACGTTCCACCATCTGATCCTGGACGGCTGGAGCCTGTTCCAGGTGCTGTCCGACGTCTTCGCCTGCCATGCCTCCGGGGCGGGGGCCGCGCTGCCCAGCCGCCGTCCGTTCCGTGACTACGTGGCCTGGCTGCGGGACCGCGACTGGGCGGAGGCCGAGGAGCACTGGCGCTCGCGGCTCGGCGATCTGGCGGAGCCCACCCCGCTGCCCTTCGACCGCGAGCCCTCCGGGACCCATCACGCGGAGTCCACCGGCGAGGTGCGGGTCACGCTGCCCGCCGACGCGTCCGGGCGGCTGGCGGAGCTGGCCAGGGGCGCGGGGCTCACCATGAACACCCTGCTCCAGGGAGCCTGGACGCTGCTGCTCGCCCGGTACACGGGCCGCGAGGACATCGTCTTCGGGACCACGGTGTCCGGCCGTCCGCCGGAGCTGGCGGGTGTCGAGGCGATGACCGGGCTCTTCATCACGACCGTGCCGACCCGGCTGGAGGTGCCCGCCGACGGCACCCTGCTGTCGTGGCTGCGGGAGGTGCAGGAGCGGCAGACCGAGGACCGGCGGTTCGACTTCGTACCGCTGACCCGGCTGCGGTCCATGACCGGGCTCGCCGAGCGGGTGAACCTCTTCGACAGCATCGTGGTGTTCGAGAACTACCCGGTCGGCGGGGACCTCGCCGCCGCACACGGGCTTGCCCTGCGGGACCTCGAGGGCGTCGAGACGACGAACTACCCGCTGAGCCTGGTGGTCTACCCCGGTGAGGAGATGGCGCTGCGGCTCGGCTACGACCCGTCGCTGTTCGACGCCGCGACGATTGAGCGCATGGCCGAGTACCTGTCGGTGCTGCTGACGAACATGGCCACCGGCCCGGACCGGGCGCCCGCGTGCCTCCCCGTGCTCAGCGACGCCCGCCGCGCCCAGGTGCTCCGGGAGTGGAACGACACCACGACCCCGCTGCCCGAGGGCTCGGTGGCCGCGCTCTTCGCCGAGCAGGCGCTCCGTACGCCGGACGCGCCCGCGCTGGACGGCGACGGCGGCCCGGTGAGCTACCGGGAGCTGGACGCCCGCGCCAACCGGCTGGCCCACCGGCTCGCCGCGCTCGGGACCGGGCCGGAGCGGCCGGTTGCCGTCCTGATGGACCGGTCCGTGGAACTGGTGGTCGCCCAGCTGGCCATCGTCAAGGCGGGCGGGGTGTACGTACCGCTGGACACCCGCGCGCCCGGGGACCGGCTCCGGCTGGTGCTGGCCGAGGCGGCGGCGGACGTCCTGCTGACCGACCGGGCCTGGGAGCGGACCGCGGCGGACCTCGGGCACGACGGGCGGACGCTGCTGGTGGAGCCCGGCGCCGAGGGCGGCGAGGAGCCGTCGGGACCGCCCGCGGCAGAGGTCTTCCCCGACAACACCGCGTACCTGATGTTCACTTCGGGCTCCACCGGACGGCCCAAGGGCGTCGCGGTCCGGCACCGCGATGTGACCGCCCTCGTCCATGACCGCGCCTTCGCGGGCCACGACCGGGTGCTGGTGCACTCCCCCCAGGCGTTCGACGCCTCCACCTACGAGGTGTGGGTGCCGCTGCTGCGCGGCGGTACGGCGATCCTGGCACCGGTGGGCGACGTGGACGCGGACGCCGTACGCCACGCGATCACCCGCCACGGGGTGAGCTGCCTGTGGCTGACCGCCGGACTGTTCCGGCTGCTGGCGCAGGAGGCGCCGGACTGCCTGCGCGGCGCCCGGGAGGTGTGGACCGGCGGCGAGGCGGTGCCGCCCGGGGCGGTGCGCCGGGTGCTCGACGCCTGCCCGGAGCTGACGGTGGTCGACGGCTACGGGCCGACCGAGACCACGACGTTCGCCACCCGGCGCCCCTTCCGCGCCGGTGAGGAGCTGCCCGGGACCCTGCCCATCGGACGGCCGCTGGACAACACCCGTGCCTATGTCCTGGACGGCGCGCTCCAGCCGCAGCCGCCGGGTATCCCGGGCGAGTTGTACATCGCGGGCGCCGGGCTCGCCCGTGGTTACCGGGACCGGCCCGGTCCGACGGCCGAGCGCTATGTCGCCGACCCGTTCGGGCCACCCGGCTCGCGGATGTACCGCACCGGGGACCTGGTGTCCTGGACCGCCGACGGCGAACTCGCCTTCGTGGGCCGCTCGGACGACCAGATGAAGGTGCGGGGCTTCCGCATCGAACCGGGCGAGATCGAGGCCGCGCTCACCCGCCACCCGGACATCGCCGAGGCGGTCGTCGCCCTCGCGCGGGACGGGGAGCGGAAGCTGCTGGTCGCCTATCTGGTCCCGGCGCGCGGCGCCGCCGTGCCGGAGCCGGAGGAGCTGCGGTCCCATCTGGGCCAGGGACTGCCCGACTACATGGTGCCCTCGGTCTTCATCGCCCTGGCCGAACTGCCGCTCACCGGCAACGGCAAGGTGGACCGCCGCCGCCTCCCGGCACCCGACTGGGCGGCGGCCACGGCGGGCGCGGAGTACGTGGCGCCCCGCACCGACGCCGAACGGATCCTCGCGGAGATCATGGCTCCGCTGCTGGGCCGGGAGCGGATCGGCGTCGAGGACAACTTCTTTATGCTCGGCGGGGACTCGATCCTCAGCATCCAGGTCGCCTCGCGCGCCCGGCAGGCGGGTCTGTCGGTGACGCCCAGGGAACTCTTCAAGCACCCCACCATCGCCGCGCTCGCCACCGTCGCCGCCGCCGCCTCCGCCCGGCCCGCCGCCGACACGGGGCCGGTGAGCGGCGAGGTGCCGCTCACCCCGATCCAGCACTGGTTCCTCGGTACGGACAGCCCCCGGCCCGAGCACTTCAACCAGTCCGTCGTGCTCGAACTCGACCGGGACCCGGACCCCGGGGCGCTCCGGCAGGCCCTGCGGGCGCTCCTGGTCCACCATGACGCGCTGCGGACGCGCTACGAGCGCCGTGCGGACGGCACCGTACGGCAGTACTGCCCGCCGCCGGACGAGACCGGCCAGGACCCGCTGCGCGAGGTGGACCTGTCAGGGCTCGGGGAGGACGAGCGGCGGGCCGCCGAGGAGGCGGCCATGGCCGAGGCGAACGCCGGTTTCGTCCTGGACCAAGGCCCGCTGCTGGCAGCCCGGCTGCTGCGCCCGGGCCCCGGGGAGCGGCCGTCGCTCTTCCTGACCGTGCACCACCTGGTGGTCGACGGGGTCTCCTGGCGCGTGCTGCTGGAGGACCTGGAGACCGCCTACCGCCAGCTGCTCGGCGGCGGTCCCGCCGATCTCGGCGCGCGCACCACCTCCGTACGGGACTGGTCCCGGAGGCTCACCGAGCACACCGCGGCCGGTGGCTTCGACGCCGAACTCCCCCACTGGCAGGCGGTGGCCGCGGACTGCGCCGCCGGGATTCCGGTGGATCCGCGAGGGGACGGCGAGGGCGGCAACACCGTCGCGGCCATGCGGTCGGTCACCGTGACGCTGGACCGGGAGCGGACCACCGCGCTGCTCCAGCAGGTGCCCGAGGTCTACCGCACCCGCGTGGACGATGTGCTGCTGTCGGCGCTGGGGCGGGTGCTGGCCGAGTGGACCGGGCGGCGGCGGGTCGCCGTCGACCTGGAGGGGCACGGCCGCGAGGAACACCTGCTGGACGGGGTGGACCTGTCCCGCACCGTCGGCTGGTTCACCACCATGTTCCCGGTCGCCCTGGACATTCCCGGCGACGGTCCGGGGGGCGGCTGGGGCGAGACGCTCAAGTCCGTCAAGGAGCAGTTGCGCGCGGTGCCCGCCCAGGGCATCGGCTACGGCGCGCTGCGCCATCTGGCCCCGGGCTCGCCGCTCGCGGACGCGGCGGAGCCCCGGATCAGCTTCAACTACCTCGGCCAGTTCGACTGGTCGGACACCGGCGGATCCACCGGCGACGACGCCCTGGTCCGTACCGTGCGGGGCGGCCTGGGCGGTGACGCGGCGCCGGAGTCGGCGCGGGCGCATCTGCTGGACGTCGTGGGCCGGGTCGAGCGGCGGTGCCTGGAGATCACCTGGTACTACGGCTCCGGGACGCACTCCGAGGAGACGGTGTCCCGGCTGGCCCAGGAGATGCTGCGCGCCCTGGAGGCCATCGTCGCGCACTGCGCCGACCCCGCCGCGGGCGGCCGCACCCCCTCGGACTTCCCGCTGGCCCGGCTGGACCAGGCCGCGGTGGACCGGGTGGCCGCCGACGGGCGGTCGGTGGAGGACCTCTACCCGCTGACCCCGATGCAGGCCGGGATGCTGTTCCACAGCCTCGTCGACCCGGCGTCCGACGCCTATTTCAATCAGGTGCAGCTGAGGCTCACCGGGGTGACGGACCCGCAGGCGCTGGCCACGGCGTGGCAGCGGACCACGGACGCCAACCCGATCCTGCGCACCCACCTGGTCTGGGCGGACACCCCGGAGCCGCTCCAGGTCGTCCGGCGCCGGGCCACCCTGCGGATCGCTCACCACGACTGGACCGGACGGTCCGACGCGTGGCGCGAGACGGAGCTGAGCAGGCTGCTCGCCGACGACCGGGCCGAGGGCATCGACCTCGGCAGCGCACCGCTGACCCGGCTGGCCCTGATCCGGCTGTCGGCCGACGAGGTGCGGCTGATCTGGACGTTCCACCATGTGCTGCTCGACGGCTGGAGCGCGGCGCAGGTCTTCGACGAGGTGTGCGAGCGGTACGCGGCGCTCACCACCGGGCGCGGCGCCGTCGTACCGGCCCGGCGGCCCTTCCGGGAGTACCTGGGCTGGCTCGGTGAGCAGGACACGGCGGAGGCCGAGCGGTTCTGGCGCGACGCGCTCGCGGGCTTCACCGCCCCGACCGAACTGCCCCGCGACCGGCCGGCGGCCGAGGCGCACCGTACGGCGTCCTCGGGCACCTACCGGGTCGCCCTCGGCGCCGAGGAGTCGGCGCGGCTGCGTCAGGTCGCCCAGCGGGGCGGGCTGACCATGAACACGGTGGTGCAGGGCGCCTGGGGGCTGCTGCTGTCCCGCTACAGCGGGGCGGACGACGTGGCGTTCGGGACGACCGTCTCGGGCCGCCCGGCCGCGCTGCCGGGTGTCGAGTCGATGGTCGGCGTCTTCATCAACACCATCCCCACCCGGGTCCGGGTGAACGGCCGGAGCCCGCTGATGAGCTGGCTGCGGGAACTCCAGACGGCGCAGTCGGAGTCACGGCGCTTCGAGTTCGTGTCCCTGGCGCAGCTGCAGAGCTGGAGCGAGGTGCCCGGTGGCGTCAGCCTCTTCGACAGCATCGTGGTCTTCGAGAACTACCCCTTCGACAGCGAGGCCATCGCCGCCCACGGCCTGCGCATCCATCAGGAGCGGGATCTCGAACCGACGAACTACGCGCTCAGCGTCGTGGTGGCGCCCGAGGAGCGGCTGACGATCTCGCTGGACTACGACCCGGCCGCCTTCGACGCCGCCACGGTCGAGCGGCTGGGCGGGTGCCTGCACGGGCTGCTGGCCCAGATGGCGGCCGATCCGGAACGGCGGCTGGAGGAACTGCCGCTGATCGGCGAGCCCGAAACCCGCAGGATCCTGGACCAGTTCAGCGGCCGTGTCTGCCCGGCGCCGCGCGCGGTCCTGCCGGAGCTGTTCGAGGCGCAGGCCGCCCGTACGCCGGACGCGGTGGCCGTGCGGGGAGCGGGGACGCGGCTGACCTACCGGGAGCTGAACGAGCGCGCCAACCGGCTCGCCCGGCTGCTGATCGGCGCGGGAGCAGGTCCCGAACGCTTCGTGGCCCTGTCGCTGCCGCGCACACCGGAGCTGGTGGTGGCGGTGCTGGCGGTGCTCAAGAGCGGCGCCGGATATCTCCCGGTCGACCCCGCCTACCCGGCGGAGCGCATCGCGTACCTGATCGCCGACATCGCCCCGGACATCGTCCTGACCACCGGGGAGACGGCTCCCCGGATCCCGGACGGACCGGGCCACCGGATCCTGCTGGACGACGCGGAGTCGGGGCGGGCGCTGGCAGGCCTGGGCGCGGGGGACGTCGGTGACGCCGAGCGCGCCGCCCCGCTGGTGCCCGGCCATCCGGCCTATGTCATCCACACCTCCGGGTCGACCGGGACGCCCAAGGGCGTCGTGGCCACGCATCAGGGTGTGGCGGCGCTGGCCGCCTGGGCCGGAGAGGAGTTCGGCGCGGACGGGCTGTCCCATGTCGTGGCGTCGACCTCGCTCAACTTCGACGTGTCGGTCTTCGAGATCATCTGCCCGCTGCTGACCGGCGGTTCGCTGGAGATCGTCCGCGATCTGCTCACCCTGGCCGAGCGCGCCGAGCCGTGGACGGCGTCCCTGATCAGCGCCGTGCCCTCGGCTCTCGGGCAGGTGCTCGGCAAGGGCGGCGTCTCCGTCACGGCCGACGCCGTGGTGCTGGCGGGCGAGGGGCTCGCGGCCCGTACCGTCCAGGAGGTCCGTACGGCCATCCCGGGCTGCCGGGTGGCCAATATCTACGGACCCACCGAGGCCACCGTCTACGCCACCGCCTGGCACTGCGACCCCGCCGACCCCGGCCGCACCCCGCCGATCGGCTCCCCCATCGCCGCCACCCGGGCGTACGCGCTGGACGCGCGGCTGCGGCCGGTGCCGGTCGGGGTGCCCGGCGAGCTGTACCTGGCCGGAGCGGGCCTGGCCCGCGGGTACTTCGGCCGCCCCGGGCTGACCGCGGACCGCTTCACGGCCGATCCGTTCGGCCCCGCGGGCAGCCGGATGTACCGCACGGGCGACCTGGTGCGGTGGGACGCGGACGGGCAGCTGGAGTACCTCGGCAGGACCGACGACCAGGTCAAGGTGCGGGGTTTCCGCATCGAGCTGGGCGAGGTGGAGGCCGCGCTGGCGCGCCACCCGGAGGTCGCCGAGGCGGCCGCGGCCGTCATCGAGACCTCGGGCCACAAGCGGCTGGTCGGTTACGTCGTCCCGGCCCACGGGACCGGGACCGTCGACGCCGCGGCGATGCGCGCGTTCCTCGCCACGAGCGTGCCGGACCACATGGTGCCCGCGGCCGTCGTCACCCTGGAGCGGCTGCCGCTGAACCCCAGCGGCAAACTCGACCGGCGCGCGCTCCCCGCCCCGGACTGGGCCGCCCCGGCCACCGGTCATGTGCCGCCCCGTACGGAGACCGAGAAGGCCCTCGCCGGGATCTGGGCCGAGGTGCTGGGAGTGGAGCGGGTCGGCGTCGACGACAACTACTTCACGCTCGGCGGCGACTCCATCCTCAGCATCCAGATCGTCTCCTCGGCCCGTCGCGCGGGCATCGAGCTGACCCCGCGCCATCTGTTCGTCCACCAGACCGTCGCGGACCTGGCCGCAGCCGCGCGGGACGTCCCCGCCACGGCCGTCGCGGCCGAACAGGGGCCGGTCGTCGGCGAAGTGCCGCTCACCCCGGTCCAGCACTGGCTGTTCGACACCCTCCCGGATACCCCCGGCCACTTCACCCAGTCGGTGTCCGCCGAGCTGACCGGGCCGGTGGACGAGCCCGCGCTGCGCGCCGCGCTGGACACCCTGGTCGACCACCACGACGCGCTGCGGCTGCGGTACGAGACCACCGAGCACACGCAGCACGGCAACTGGCAGCAGCACAGCGTCCCGCCGGGCGGCACCGCGCCGGTGCTCGACGTCCACGACCTGTCCGCCACCGACCCCGCGCTGCGGGAGGAGGCGATGCGGGAGGCGACGCGACGGATACGGGCCGGATTCGACCTGGCCCAGGGCCCGTTGTTCAAGGCCGTGCTGTTCGTCCCCGGCGACGGGGAGCGGCCGGTGCTCAGCCTGATCGCCCACCATCTGGTCGTGGACGCGGTCTCCTGGCGGATCCTGCTGGAAGACCTGGACACCGCCTACCGGCTGATCAGCGACGGGCAGCCGGGGCGTCTGGGCCGGAAGACCACCTCGTTCCGTGCGTGGTCGCGGCAGTTGAGCGAACACACCGTCGCCGGGGGCTTCGACGCGGAGCGCGACCACTGGACCGCCGCACTCGGCTGCCCGGACCTCCCCACGGACGGCGAGGGGCCGAACACCGCCGCCAGCGAGGAGACGGTGACGGTCCGGCTCGGCGCCGAGGAGACCCGGGTCCTGCTCCAGGACGTGCCGGGCGCCTATCTGACCCGGATCAACGACGTCCTGCTGTGCGCGCTGGGCCGGGTGCTCGGCCGCTGGACCGGCCAGGACGAGGTGCTGGTCGCCCTGGAGGGACACGGCCGCGAGGAGATCTTCGACGGTGTCGATCTCTCCCGTACGGTCGGCTGGTTCACCAGCATGTTCCCCGTCGCGCTGGACGGCGGCGCCGGAACCGGCCTCGAGGAGGCGCTGAAGACCGTCAAGGAGCGGCTGCGGGCCGTCCCCGGGAACGGGCTGAGCTACGGGGCGCTGCGCCATCTCGCCCCGGACGCGCCGCTCGCGGACGCGGCGGGGCCGCAGATCAGCTTCAACTACCTGGGCCAGCTCGACTGGGAGCTGCCCGGTGACGGTCTGCTGCACGCCCTGCGCAGCGGGCTGGAGGGCGATATGAGCCCGGAGGCGCCCCGGCCGCATCTCCTCGACGTGGTCGGCCGGGTGGAGCACAAGAAGCTCGAACTGACCTGGTCCTACTCCCGGGACCGGCACCATCGCGACACGGTGCTCCGGCTCGCCGAGGAGACCCTGCGCGAGCTGCGCGCGATCATGCGGCTGTGCACCGAGCCGGAGGCGGGCGGACGCACGCCCTCGGACTTCCCGCTGGCCGCCCTGGACCAGGCGACCGTCGACCGGCTGGCGGGCGACGGCCGCGATGTGGCCGACATCTATCCGCTAACGCCCACCCAGAACGGCCTGGTCTTCCACGGGCTGGCCCAGCGCGGCCAGGGGCTCTACGTGGAGCAGGCGAGCTTCATCCTGGACGGGGTCAGGGACTCCCGGGTCCTCGCCGCCGCCTGGCAGCACGTCGTCGACCGCACCCCGGTGCTGCGCAGCGAAGTGGTGGTCCAGGAGGTGCCCGAGCCGCTGCAGATCGTGCGCCGCAGCGCGGCCGTACCGGTCGAGGAGCTGGACTGGAGCGGTTTCACGGAGGACGAGCGCCGGGCCGCGCTGGAGCGGCTGCTCGACGAGGACCGCGCCCGGGGGCTCGACCTCGGCGCGGCGCCGCTGCTGCGCCTCACCCTGGCCCGGCTCTCCCCGACCGAGGTACAGGTGCTGTGGACCTTCCACCATGTGCTGCTCGACGGCTGGAGCGTCTTCCAGGTGCTGACGGACGTCTTCGCGGCCCATGGCGCCCTGGCCGCGGGTGAACAGCCGCGGCTCCAGGCCCGCAGGCCGTTCGCGGACTATGTCGCATGGCTCGGCCGCCAGGACCGCGCGCAGGCCGAAGCGCACTGGCGCCGGACGCTTGCCGGGTTCACCGCACCCACCCCCCTCCCCTACGACCGCAAGCCAACGGCGGACGCCGCCACCCGGTCCTCGCGGTGGCTGTCGCAGCGGCTCGGTGAGCAGGAGACCGCAGCCCTGGAGGACTTCGCCCGGCGGCACCGGCTCACTCTCAATACGATCGTCCAGGGCGCTTGGGGCTTGCTCGTATCTCGCTTGAGCGGAGACTCGGACGTCTGCTTCGGGGCGACCGTCTCAGGACGGCCGACCGAACTTCCCGGCGCCGACAGCATCACCGGCATCTTCATCAACACCCTGCCGGTGCGGCTCGCCGTGAACGGCGCCGCCGCCACGGTCGACTGGCTGCGCGGCCTCCAGGCCGACCAGGCGGACGCGCGCGGCTTCGGCCACGTCCCGCTCGCCCGGCTCCAGGGCTGGAGCGACGTGCCGGGCGGCGCGGACCTCTTCGAGAGCCTGGTGGTGTTCGAGAACTACCCGATCAACAGCTCCGCGGCCGCCGAACACGGGCTGCGGGTGCGGGAACTCCAGGCCCTGGAGAGCACCAACTACGCGCTGACCGTGGTCGTCTCGCCCGGCTCCGAGCTGTCCGTCGAACTCGGCTACGACCCCCGGCACTTCGAGGAGTCCACCGCCGAGGGGCTGGCCGCCCAGCTGACGCAGGTCCTCGGCGCCCTCGCCGCCGCCCCCGACGACCTGCCGCTGGACCGGATCGACACCCTGCCCGCCACGATGCGCAAGCGCCTCCTGGAGGACTGGAACGACACCGGCCGGCCCGCCGCGCAGACGACCCTGGCGCGGCTCTTCGAGGCCGCCGCGGACCGCCGTCCCGACGCGCCCGCGGTCCTTTCCCCCGGCGTACAGCTGACCTACGCGGAGCTGGACACCCGGGCCAACCGCCTCGCCCACCGGCTCATCGCCCAGGGCGTGGGCCCCGGGCGGATCGTGGCCCTGGTGCTGCCCCGGTCGGTGGAGATCGTCGTCGCCCAGCTCGCGGTGGCCAAGGCGGGCGGCGCCCATCTGCCCGTCGACCCCGGCTATCCCGCCGAGCGCATCGCCCGGATGCTGGAGGACGCCGCCCCGCACCTCACCCTCGACAGCCTCGGCGAGGCCGAGACGGCCGGGGCTTCCGGTGAGCCCGCGCACCGGCCCACCGACCGGGACCGGTCGCGCCCCGTCGACCCCGACGACCCGGCCTATGTGATCTACACGTCCGGGTCCACCGGTACCCCCAAGGGAGTGGTCGTCACCCAGCGCGGGATCGGGAACTTCGCCGCCGCCGAGGCCGAGCACTACGAGGTGCGGGAGGGCGACCGCGTCCTGCAGTTCGCCTCGCCCAGCTTCGACGCCTCCGTCCTGGAGCTGTGCATGGCGCTGCCGCACGGTGCCGCACTGGTGGTGCCGGAGCCCGGGCCGCTGCTGGGCGAGCACCTGGCGCGCGTCCTGCGCGAGCAGCGCGTCACCCACACCCTCATCCCGCCCGCCGCACTGGCCACGCTGCCCGACGGGACCGAGAAGGAGCTGCCCGAGCTGCGCACGCTGATCGTGGGCGGGGACGCCTGCGGTCCGGAGCTGACGACCCGGTGGGCCCCGCACCACCGCATGATCAACTCATACGGGCCCACCGAGGCCACCGTGGTCGCCACCTGGTCCGATCCGCTCATCGCGGACGGCGCCCCACCGCCGATCGGGCGGCCCGTCCCCAACACCCGGGTCCGGCTGCTCGACGCGCGGCTGCGCCCGGTGCCCCCGGGGGTGCCCGGCGAGCTGTGGATCAGCGGCCCGTCGCTGGCCCGCGGCTATCTGAACCGCCCCGGGCTGACCGCGTCCCGCTTCCTCGCGGACCCCTTCGGGCCCGCCGGGTCCCGGATGTACCGCACCGGCGACCTCGCCCGCTACGACGCCGAGGGCCGCATCCACCACCTGGGCCGCACCGACCACCAGATCAAGCTGCACGGCTACCGCATCGAGGCCGGTGAGGTGGAGACCGCCCTGGTCAATCACCCCTCGGTCGCGGAGGCCGTGGTGACGGTCCGGGAGGACGAGCCCGGCGTCCGCAGGCTGGTGGCCCACCTGGTGCCCGCCCCCGGCGCCACCGCCCCGGCCGACGCCGAGCTGCGCGCCGAGCTGGGCCGTACCCTGCCCGGCTACATGGTGCCGTCGGCGTTCGCCGTCCTGGAGCGCCTCCCGCTCACCGAGAACGGCAAGACGGACCGCGCGGCGCTGCCCGCGCCCGGCCCCGCCACCGCGGCCCCGGCCGCGGGCCACATCGAGCCGAGGACCCCCACCGAGGAGGTCATCGCGGAGATCTGGTCCGAGGTGCTGGGAGTGGAACCGGTCGGCGCCGAGGACGACTTCTTCGCCCTGGGCGGTGACTCCGTCCGCAGTCTGCTGATCGCCTCCCGCGCGGGTGAGGCCTTCGGCCTCGACCTGACGCCACGGGACATCATGACCGCCCACACGGTCTCCGCCCTCGCCGAGCTGGTCGAGGAATACATCCTGCGCGAACTCGAAGACGCCGCTTCCGGCGGCAGCGACCACGACGAACGGTGAGGAACGAGAACATGACGTCTTCGAGGAACAGCCGCGCCTCCGCCCTGCCCGAGGAAATGCGGGAAGCCCTCCGCCGCCGTCTCGCGGGCAAGGCCGGACGCGCCGCCGCGATCCCCCGCGCGGACCGCGCCCAGACCCTTCCGCTGTCCTTCGCGCAAGCGCGGCTGTGGTTCCTGCACACCCTCCAGCCGGACGAGGCGGGCTACAACAGCGCCGTCGCCCTGCGGCTGACCGGTGCCCTGGACGTGGCCGCGCTCTCCCGGGCGCTCGACGCCCTGGTGGAGCGGCACGAGGCGCTGCGGACCGTCTTCGAGGACGGGGACGGGCAGCCGTCGCAGGTGGTGCGCGAGGCCACCGCGGTTCCGCTGCCGGTCACCGACCTCACCGGCGATCCCGGGGCGCTGGACGACACGCTGCTCGCCGAGTACTCCCGCCCGTTCGACCTGCGCACCGGTCCCCTGCTGCGGGCGCTGCTGATACGGCTGGCGGACGGAGAACACGTCCTCCTGCTCACCGCCCATCACATCGTCACCGACGGCTGGTCCATGGGCATCCTGCTGGACGAGCTGTGCGCGCTGTACGGCGCAGGGCCCGCCACCGGCGGGAAGGGTCCGCTGCCGCCGGTGCCGGTGCAGTACCCGGACTTCGCGGTGTGGCAGCGGAACCGGCTCTCCGGGGCCGCCCTGGACAAGCAGCTCGACCACTGGAAGGACCGGCTCACGGGCACCGTCCCGCTGGAGCTGCCCACCGACCGGCCCCGGCCGGCGACGCGCACCTCGGCGGGCGCGGTGTACGAGTTCACCGTGGGCCGGGACGTCGCGGCGCGGCTGAAGGACCTGGCGGCGGAGCGGCGCACCACGCTGTTCACCGTGCTGGTCGCCGCGTGCCAGGGGCTCTTCGCCCGCTGGTCGGGGCAGGACGACATCACGCTCGGTACGGTCACCTCCGGCCGTGGCCGCACCGAACTGGAGCGCGCCGTCGGGTTCTTCGTGAACACCGTGGTGCTGCGCTCGGGGGTCGACGTCGCGCGTTCGTACCGCGAGCTGATCGACGAGGCCGGTACGACGATCCTCGACGCCTTCGCGCACGACGAGACGCCGTTCGAGCGGCTGGTGGAGGCCGTGGGGGCGCGCCGGGAGGCCGGGCGCAACCCGCTGTTCGACGTCATGGTGCTGCTCCACAGCAACCCGCGGGGCGCGCCCCGTCCGGCCGGGCTGACGGCGGAGAGCGTCGATGTGCCCCGGCAGTCCTCCACCTTCGACCTCAGCGTGGAATTCGTAGAGGAAGAGGGGGCGGACGGGACGGAGTTGCGGGGGCTGCTGGAGTACAGCACCGAGCTGTTCGACGCGGAGACCGCCGAGCGCATGGCGGGCCATCTGCTGGTGCTGCTGGACGGGGCGAGCGCCGCACCGGACCGGCCGCTGCGGGAGCTTCCGCTGCTGACGGCGGAGGAGCGCCGGCAGGTGGCGGCGTGGGAGCGGGGTCCCGCCGTGGCCGCCCCGGCGACGACCTTCCCCGCCGTGTTCGAGGCCCAGGCGGCCCGTACTCCGGCGGCGACGGCGCTGGTCGCCGGGGAGGAGAGGTACGACTTCGCGTCGCTCAACGCGGCCGCCAACCGGCTGGCGCACCACCTGATCGGGCTGGGCGTGGGCCCCGAGCGGACCGTCGGGGTGAGGCTGCCGCGCACCGCCGACATGGTCGTGGCGATCCTCGGCGTCCTCAAGGCGGGGGGCGTGTATCTGCCCATCGACCCCGAACTCCCCGAGGAGCGCGTCGCGTTCCTCCTGTCCGACGCCGAACCGATGCTGGTGCTGGACGGGGCGGCGCTGCGCGCGGTCCCCGCCACGCTGCCCGCGACCGACCCCACCGACGCCGACCGGACCGGCGCGCTTCACCCGGACGGCGCGGCGTACGTCATCTACACCTCCGGCTCCACCGGCCGCCCCAAGGGCGTGGCCGTCTCGCACCGGGCCATGGTGAACCTGCTGGTGGGCCACCGCCACGGCTTCGTGGCGGAGGCGGGCGGCGGTCCGCTGCGCGCCGCGCTGACCGCGTCGTTCTCCTTCGACACGTCGCTGGAGGGGCTGCTGCTCCTGGCGGACGGCCATGAGCTGCACCTCATCGACGAGACCACCCGGCTCGACCCGGCCGCGCTCGTCGACCACATCGCCGGGCACCGGATCGACTTCCTCGACCTCACCCCCTCGTATCTGCGGCAGCTCCTCCCGGCCGGGCTGCTCACCGACCCCCGGCACCGCCCCCGGGTGCTGATGCTGGGCGGCGAGGCCATCGGCCAGACGCTGTGGCGGCAGCTGGCGGAGGTGCCCGGCACCACGGCGTACAACTTCTACGGGCCGACCGAGTGCACGATCGACGCGCTCGCCGCCCGGATCGGCGGCGCCGGGCGCCCGGTGGTGGGGCGGCCGTTGGGCAATCTGCGCGCCTACGTACTCGACGCCCGGCTCCGGCCGGTACCGGCCGGGGTCGCGGGCGAGCTGTATCTCGCCGGTGACCAGCTCGCGCGCGGCTATCCGCACCGCCCGGGGCTCACCGCGACGCGCTTCGTGGCCGATCCGTTCGGGCCCCGGGGCGGCCGGATGTACCGCACCGGCGATGTGGCCCGCTGGACCGCCACCGGGGAGCTGGACTACCTCGGGCGCGCGGATGACCAGGTGAAGATCCGTGGCCACCGGGTCGAACCGGGCGAGATCGAGGCCGCGTTGCTCGATCTGCCGTCCGTCGCCGAGGCGGCCGTGGTCGCCGTGACCGACGAGCGTGACCACGCGCGGCTGGCCGCCTACTACGTACCGGCCACCACCGCCGTACCGCCCACCACGCAGGAGCTGCGGGCGGCCCTCGGACGCACCCTGCCGGGCCACATGATTCCGGGCGCCTTCCTCGCCCTCGACACCATGCCGCTCACCACGAGCGGCAAGCTCGACCGGCGGGCGCTGCCCGCCCCGCACCCCGACACCGACCGGCGGGAGAACACCTACACGGCGCCGCGCACCCCGGCGGAGGAGGAGCTTGCGCGGATCTGGGCCGAGGTGCTGGGCGCCGGGCAGGTCGGGGTGACGGACAACTTCTTCGAACTCGGCGGCGACTCGATCCTCAGCATCCAGGCCGTCTCCCGGGCCCGCCAGGCCGGGCTGCGGCTCAGCTCCCGGGACATCTTCCTCCACCAGACCATCGCCGACCTCGCCGCCGCCATCGCCCCGCGCTCCGCGCCCGGTACCGGTGCCGACACCGCAACCGAGCCGGTGGGCCCGGCGCCGCTGACCCCGATCCAGCACTGGTTCTTCGCCACCCACGGCCCGCTGCGCCACTTCACCATGTCGATGGTCGTGGACCTGCCGTACGACGTGGAGGAGACGGCGCTGCACACCGCCCTGGAGGCGGTGGCCACCCACCACCCGGCGCTGCGGACCCGGTTCGTACGGGAGGACGGTGCGTGGCGCCAGCACGCCGACGCTCCGGTGGCGGGGCCGCTGATCCGCCGCCATGACCTGTCAGGGCTGGAGGGGGACGCGCAGCACACCGCGGCCGAGGCGGCCGCCGAGGCCGTGCGCGCCGAACTCGACCTGGCCACGGGCGCGTTGCTGCGTGGTGCGCTGATCCTGCGCGGCAGGAAGACCCGGCCACGGCTGTTCCTGGCCGTACATCACCTGGCCGTGGACAGCGTCTCGTGGCGCATCCTGCTCGGCGATCTGGAGGCCGCGTACCGCCAGGCCGTGGCCGGGGAGCCGGTGCGACTCGACCCGGTCGGCACCCCGTTCACCCGCTGGGCCCACCGGCTGAGCGACCATGTCCTCGCCGGGGAGCTGGACGGCGACCTGCCGTACTGGGAGGACGTGGCGCGGGCTGAGGGCGCGGAGCTGCCCGTCGACCATCCGGGCCGCGCCACCGCCGGATCCACCCGCACGGTCCGGGTGCGGCTCGACCGCGACACGACCGACGCGCTGCTGCGCCGGGTGCCGGGGGTGTACCGGACGCAGATCAACGACGTGCTGATGAGCGCGCTCGGCCGGGTGCTCGCCGACTGGACGCACACCGACCGGGTGCTGGTGGCCATGGAGGGCCACGGCCGCGAGGAGATCGACGACAGCGTCGAACTGTCCCGCACCGTCGGCTGGTTCACCACCCAGTACCCGGTGGCGCTCACCGTGCCCGGCGGCGGCTGGGGCGCGGTGCTGAAGTCCGTGAAGGAGCAGCTGCGGGCGCTGCCCCGCCGCGGGCTGAGCTTCGAGGCGCTGGCCCACCTGAGCGCGCCGGACTCCCCCGCCCGCGCACTGCGCGACGCCCCGCTGCCGGGCATCTGCTTCAACTACCACGGCCAGTGGGACTCCGTACCGGGCGACGACGCGTTCACCCTCACCGATCAGAGCCTGGGCCAGGATCTCGACCCCGATGAGCCCTCGACGTATCCGCTCGACGTGTCGGGCGTGGTGTCCGCCGGGGAGCTGGAGCTGACCTGGCTCTACTCCGACCGCGTCCACGACGAGGGCACGGTCCGGCGGCTCGCGGACGCGATGCTGGCGGCGCTGCGGGAGATCGTCGGCCACTGCGCCGAGCCGGACGCCGGTGGCCGTACGCCGTCCGACTTCCCGCTCGCCCGGCTGGACCAGGCGGGCGTGGACCGGCTGGTCGGTGACGGGCGCGGCACCGAGGACGTCTATCCGCTGACCCCGCTCCAGGAAGGCATGCTCTTCCACCGTCTGGTGGGCGACGGGCAGGACGTGTATCTCGACCAGGCCACGCTGACCCTGGCCGGGGTGAGCGATCCGCACGCGTTCGCGCTCGCCTGGCAGCAGACGGTCGACCGCACCCCGGTGCTGCGCAGTGGCGTGGTGTGGGAGGACGTCGAGCGGCCCGTGCAGTTCGTACGCCAGCGGGCCGCCGTGCCCGTCACCCATGTGGACGCGCGCGAGGTGCCGGAGGAGCGGCGCGCGGCCGAGCTGGACCGGCTCCGCGCCGACGATCTGGCGCGCGGCCTGGATCTGACGGCGCCCCCGCTGATGCGGCTGACCCTGGTCCAACTCCCCGATGACCAGGTGGCGTTGGTCTGGACCTCGCACCATCTGATCCTGGACGGCTGGAGCCTGGCCCAGGTCTTCACCGAGGTGTGCGAGCGGTACGCCGCGGCGGCCCGGGGAGAGCGCCCGGCGCTGACCGCCCGGCGGCCCTTCCGCGACTATCTGCACTGGCTGGACCGGCAGGACGGGCGGGAGGCCGAAGAGCACTGGCGGGCGCTGCTCGCGGGGGTCACCGCGCCCACGCCGCTGCCGTACGACCGCAAGCCCCTGGAGTCGCACCGGGCCGGATCCTCGGCGACCGTGGCGGTGGCGCTCGGGGCCGGGGTGTCGGCGGAGCTGCGCGAGGCGGCCCGGCGCCACGGTCTGACGGTCAACACCATCGTGCAGGGCGCCTGGGCGCTGCTGCTGTCCCGGTACAGCGGCGAGCCGGACGTGGTCTTCGGCACCACCGTCTCGGGCCGCCCGGCGGAGCTGGCCGGGGTCGAGTCGATGGTGGGCATGTTCATCAACACCCTGCCCACCCGGGTATCGGTCGACGGCGCCCGGAACACCGCCGCGTGGCTGCGGGACCTCCAGGTGACGCAGTCGGAGGCCCGGCGCTTCGAATCCGCTTCGCTGGCCCAGCTGTCGGCGTGGAGCGAGGTCCCGGCCGGTACGCCGCTCTTCGACAGCATGGTGGCGTTCGAGAACTACCCCTTCGACGACTCCTCTGCGCGCGAGGCGGGGCTGCGCATCCTCGACGTCCAGTCGACCGATGCCACGAACTTCCCGCTGAGCCTGCGGGCCCACCTCTCCGACCGGCTCGGCTTCGACCTCGGCTACGACCCGGAGCTGTTCGACGCCGGGACCGCGGCCGCCCTCGCCGACCGGCTGTGCCAGCTGCTGACGGGCATCGCGGCGGACCCCGACCGGCCGCTGCGGGACCTGCCGTGGACGACCGCCGAGGAGCGGCGGCGGATCCTGGTGGACTGGAACGGCTCGGAGCGGGGGGCGCCGGAGCGGACCGTGGTGGACCTGTTCGAGGAGCAGGCCGCCCGCACCCCGGACCTGATCGCCGTCACGTGCGGGGCGGAATCGCTGTCGTACACCGAACTCGACCTGCGGGCGGGGCAGTTGGCTCATCGGCTCGCCGCCGGGGGCGCGGCGCGGGAGCGGTATGTGGCGCTGGCCCTGCCCCGCTCGCTCGACATGATCGTGGCGATCGTGGCCGTACTGAAGACCGGGGCGGCCTATCTGCCGATCGATCCGGACCAGCCTGCCGGGCGGATCGCCCATATGCTCGCCGACACCGAACCCGTGCTGCTGCTGACCACCGCCGACCTGGCCGAGCGGATCGCGGCGGCCACCGCCGTGCCCCGGCTGTGCCTGGACGATCCGGCGGTGGCCGCAGATCTGCGGGACCGCCCGGCCACCCTCCCGGCCACCGCCCGGCCCCTGCCGGACAGCCCGGCCTACGCCATCTACACCTCGGGATCGACCGGGATGCCCAAGGGCGTGATCATCCCGCACGCCAATGTGGTCCGGCTGTTCTCGCGGACCCGTCAGTGGTTCTCGTTCGACGAGAGCGATGTGTGGACGCTGTTCCACTCCTACGCCTTCGACTTCTCCGTCTGGGAGATCTGGGGGCCGCTGCTGCACGGCGGTCGGCTCGTGGTGGTCCCGTACGCGGTCTCGCGCTCCCCGCGGGAGTTCCTGCGGCTGCTGGCGGATGAGCGGGTGACGGTGCTCAACCAGACGCCGTCGGCGTTCTACGCCCTGATGCGCGCGGACGAAGAACACCCGGGGGCGCGGCTTTCGCTGCGCCGGGTGATCTTCGGCGGTGAGGCGCTCGACCCGCGCCGCCTGGAGGGCTGGTACGCGCGGCACGCGGACACCGCGCCCGTGCTGGTCAACATGTACGGGATCACCGAGACCACCGTGCATGTCACCCACACCGCCCTCGACCGCGCCACCGCGGCCCGCGCCACCGGCAGTGGCATCGGCACCGGCATCCCCGACCTGCGGATCTACGTCCTCGACAGCGCGCTCCAGCCGGTGCCGCCGGGTGCGGTCGGCGAGCTGTACGTGGCGGGCGCCGGGCTGGCCCGTGGCTATCTGCGGCGGCCGGGGCTGACCGCGTCCCGTTTCGTCGCCGACCCGTTCGGCCCGCCGGGACACCGGATGTACCGCACCGGCGACCGGGCCCGGTGGAGCGCGGACGGTGAGCTGGAGTACCTGGGGCGCGCCGATGACCAGGTGAAGATCCGTGGTTTCCGGATCGAACCCGGTGAGATCGAGGCCGCCCTGACCGCGCATCCGGCGGTGGCGCACGCCGTGGTGATCGCGCGCGAGGACCGGCCCGGGGCGCGGCGGCTGGTCGCCTACACCGTGGCCGCCCGCACGGTGGCCACCGGTCAGGGCGCCCCGCCGTCCGCCGCCGAGCTGCGGGAATTCCTGGGGCAGGGTCTGCCCGAGCACATGATTCCGGCCGCCTACGTCCCCCTGGACACCCTGCCGCTGACCGCCAACGGAAAGCTGGACCGGGCGGCGCTGCCCGCCCCGGGCGCGGACGGCTTCGCGACGAGCGCCGAGCGGATCGCCCCGCGCACCGAGGCGGAGGCCATGGTGGCCCGGGTGTGGGCCGATGTGCTGGGCGTCGAGGAGGCCGGGGCCGAGGACAACTTCTTCGCCCTGGGCGGCGATTCGATCCTCGCCATCCGGGTGGCCTCCCGGCTGCGTACCGCCTTCGGCACGGACGTCTCGCCACGGTCGCTGTTCACCCATGCCACCGTCGCCGCCCTCGCCGCCGCGCTGAGCGCGCCGGACGGCGGCGCCGCGCCGCGCGAGGTGATCCCGGCCGTGGCGCGGGGCGGTGACCTGCCGCTGTCGTACGCGCAGCAGCGGCTGTGGTTCCTGGACGGCTTCGACGACCGCGACACCGAGTACGTGACCCCGTTCGCGCTGCGGCTGCGCGGGCTGCTCGACACCGGCGCCCTGCACACCGCCCTCGACGGCCTGGTGGCCCGGCACGAGCCGCTGCGCACCACGTTCGCCGAGGTGGACGGCCACGGCGTGCAGCGGATCAACGCCCCGTACCGGGTCGAGCTGCCCTGTCACGACCTCACCGCGTTCCCCGCCACCGCCCGTGAACGGGAGCTGGAGCGGCTGCTGACACGCGAGGGCGCCACCGCCTTCGACCTGGCCACCGGACCGCTGCTGCGGGCGTCGCTGATCCGGCTGGACGACGAGGAACACGTCCTCACGCTGACGATGCATCACATCATCACGGACGGCTGGTCCACCGCCGTCATCAGCGACGATCTGAGCGAGCTGTACGCCGCGGCGGTGGCGGGCCGCGGCCCCGAACTGCCCCCGCTGCCTCTGGGTTACGCCGACTTCGCGGCCTGGCAGCGCGATCCGCGTGGCGGCGCCGCCGCGGTGGAACCGCAGCTGGACCACTGGCGGAAGGCCCTCGCCGATCTGGCCCCGCTGGAGCTGCCGACCGACCGGCCGCGCCCGGCCGTGCAGACCAAGAACGGAGCCCTGCTGGACTTCACCCTGGACGCGGAGCTGGTGGACCGGCTCCGCGAGACCGGGCGGCGCGGCGACGGCACGCTCTTCATGACCCTGCTCGCCACCTGCCAGGTGCTGCTGGCGCGCTGGTCGGGGCAGGAGGACATCGCGGTGGGCACCGTGACCTCCGGCCGGGAGCGGCCCGAGCTGGAGCGGCTGGTCGGGATGTTCGTGAACACGCTGGTGCTGCGGAGCCGGGTGCGCGCGGACCGTCCGTTCGGCGAACTGCTCCGGGAGGTGCGCGACACCGTCCTGGACGCCTTCGCCCACCAGGACGTGCCGTTCGAGCGGATCGTGGACACGCTCCAGCCGGAGCGGGACACCAGCCGCACCCCGCTGTTCCAGGTGATGGTGGCGCTGCACAACCTGGGCAGTGAGGTGCCGAGCCTGCCCGGGCTCGCCGTGGAGGCCGTCCGCATTCCGAGCCGCACCGCCGCGTTCGACCTCGGCTTCGACTTCGTGGAACACCAGGGCGCCCTGACCGGCTTCGTCGAGTACAACACCGACCTGTTCGACGCGGAGACCGTGCGGCGGATGACCCGCCAGCTGCGGCTGCTGCTGGAGGCGGTGGCGGAGGACCCCGGCCGCCCAGTGGGCGAACTCCCGCTGCTGACCGCGCGGGAGCGCCACACCGTGCTGGAGGAGTGGAACGCCACCGCGCTGCCGGTGCCGGACACCACCTTCCCGCGCCTCTTCGAGGAGCAGGCGGCCCGCACCCCGCACGCCACCGCACTGGTGGCCGAGGGCGCCCGTTACGACTTCGCGGAGCTGAACGCCCGCGCCAACCGGCTGGCCCACCATCTGATCGCCATCGGTGCCGGTCCCGAGCAGGTGGTCGCGGTCAGGCTGCCGCGCACCGCCGAGCTGATGGTGGCGCAGCTCGCCGTCCTCAAGGCGGGCGCCACGTATCTGTACGTCGATCCGGAACTGCCCGCCGAGCGCGCCCGGTTCCTGCTGGAGGACTCGGGCCCCGGGATCGTCCTCACCCCCGAGGCGCTGCGCGACGCGCCCCTCGACGGCCTCCCGGCCACCGACCCCACCGACCGGGACCGGCGCGCCCCACTGCAGCCCGCGAACACCGCGTACATCAACTACACCTCGGGTTCCACCGGCCGCCCCAAGGGGGTCGCCGTCGAGCACGGCCAGCTGGTCAACCTCTGCCACGACCACCTGGCCGGGCTCATCGCGCCGCACGCGGCCGAGGCGGGCCGCCCGCTGCGCGCCGCGCTGACCGCCGCGTTCTCCTTCGACACCTCGTGGGAGGGCGCCGTGTTCCTGGCGGCGGGCCAGGAGGTGCATCTGATCGACGACGCGGTACGGCTGGACCCGGACGCGCTGGTCGAGCTGATCCGCGCCCGGGAGCTGGACTTCCTCGACCTCACGCCCTCGTATCTGCACGAGCTGATGGCCGCCGGGCTGTTCGACGGCGGTTTGTTGGACGGCGGGCACCGGCCGCGGATCGTCATGGTGGGCGGCGAGGCACTGGGGGCGGCGCTGTGGCGGGAGCTGCGCGCGGCGCCGGGCGTCGCGGCGTACAACTTCTACGGGCCCACCGAGTGCGCCGTCGACGCGGTGTACGGGCGCCTCGCCGACCTCGGGGACCGGCCGCTCATCGGGCGCCCCGGCCACAATCTGCGGGCGTACGTCCTGGACGGGGCGCTGCGGCCGGTGCCGCCCGGGGTGCCGGGCGAACTGCATCTGGCCGGCGCCCAGGTGGTGCGCGGCTATCTCGGCAGGCCGGGGCTGACCGCGCGCCACTTCACCGCCGATCCGTACGGTCCGCCCGGCTCCCGGATGTACCGCACCGGCGACCGGGCCCGGTGGACGGCGGACGGGGTGCTGGAATTCCTCGGCCGCACCGACGAGCAGGTCAAGATCCGTGGCTTCCGCGTCGAGCCCGGTGAGATCGAGGCCGCCGTGCTGGGCCATCCGGCGGTCGAGGACGCCGTGGTGGTGGTCCGGGAGGACACCGGCCACCGGCGGCTGGTGTGCTACCTGGTGGCCACGGGCGCGGACGCCGCGCCCGGCGCGGTGGAGCTGCGTACCCTGCTCAAGCGGACCCTGCCCGACTACATGGTCCCGGCGGCCTTCGTGACGCTGGAGCGGATGCCCCGCACCGACGCCGGAAAGGTCGACCGGCGGGCGCTGCCCGCGCCGCCCGCGCGGCCGGACGCGGAGACCGCGTATCTGGCGCCGCGCACCGAGGCGGAGACCGTGCTCGCGCGCGTGTGGTCCGAGGTGCTCGGCACTCCGCGGATCGGCGTGGAGGACAACTTCTTCGCGCTCGGCGGCGATTCGATCCTCAGCATCCAGATCGTCTCCCGCGCCCGCCAGGCCGGGCTGCGGATCACCTCAAAGGACGTCTTCCGCCACCAGACCATCGCGGAACTCGCGCTGAGCACCGGGTCCGCCCCGGACCCGGACCAGACCCCGGCCGGTCCGCCGGCCGGCCCGGCGCCGCTGACCCCGATCCAGCACTGGTACCTGGACGGGCGGCGGCCCGGCGATCCGCACCACTTCACCATGACCCACCGGCTCCAACTCGCCGCTGACACCGATGAGTTCGCGCTGCGTCGGGCGGTGGACGCGCTCGTGGCACACCACCCGGCGCTGCGCACCCGGTTCCTCGTCATCGACGGCCAGTGGCGGCAGGAGGTCCTGCCCACCGCGCCCGGGCCGCTGCTGGAGCGGCACGATCTGTCCGGGTGCGGCGACGAGGCGCGGTCGCGCACCCTGCGCGAGGCCACGGTCGCGGCCCAGACCGGGCTGGACATCGCCGAGGGCGCGGTGCTGCGGGCGCTGCTGTTCACCTACGGTCCGCAGCGACCGCCCGAGTTGCTGATCACCGTGCACCATCTGGTGGTCGACGGTGTCTCGTGGCGCGTCCTCCTGGGCGATCTGGAGACCGCGTACGACCAGGCCACGGGCGGTGCCACGCCCGTACTGCCCCCGGCCAGCAGCACCTACGCCCACTGGGCGGCCCGGCTGGCGGAACACGTGCGCTCCGGCGGGCTCGACGGCGACCTGGAGTACTGGACGCACACCGCGCACACCGCGCCCGCCCCGCTCCCGATCGACCGCGAGGGCGCCAACACCCAGGAGACGGCGGCCACGGTGACCACGCGCCTTAGCCGCGCCGAGACCGAGGCGCTGCTGCGCGATGTCCCGGAGGTCTACCGCACCCAGATCAACGATGTGCTGCTCAGCGCGCTCGGCCGCAGCCTGGCCCGCTGGACCGGCGGCGACACCGTGCTGATCGGGGTGGAGGGCCACGGCCGCGAGGACCTCTTCGACGAGCTGGACCTCTCGCGTACGGTCGGCTGGTTCACCGCCGAGTTCCCGCTCGCGCTGACCGTGGCGCCGGGCGCGGGCTGGCGGGAGACGCTGAGGTCCGTCAAGGAGCAGCTGCACGCCGTCCCGCACCGCGGGCTGAGCTACGGCGCGCTGCGCCACCTCTCCCCCACCGCGGGCGAGCGGTTGCGCGGCGGACCGGCGCCGCAGATCGGGTTCAACTACCACGGCCAGTGGGATGCCGCCGCCACGGATGACGCCTCCGGACTCATCCGGGGCGCACTGCCCTCGACGGGCCAGGACGCGCCGGACGGCGAGACCCGTACGTATCTGCTGGAGGTCACCGGGGCGGTCCAGGACGGCCGTCTGGAACTGGGCTGGACCTACCCGGCGCTGATGTACGACGAGGCGACCGTGCGCCGCCTCGCCGAGGACGCGGTCGCCGCGCTGCGGGAGATCGTCGCGCACTGCGCGGAGCCCGGCGCGGGCGGCCGCAGCCCCTCCGACTTCCCGCTCGCCCGGCTCGACCAGCGCCAGGTGGATCTGCTCGCGGGCGACGGCCGGGACGTGGAGGACATCTATCCGCTGACCCCGCTGCAGGCGGGCATGCTCTTCCACGGCCTGGTCGACGCCCAGGGCGCATACTTCGACCAGATCGCGCTGCGCGTCGGCGGCATCGCCGACCCGGACGCGTTCGCCACCGCCTGGCAGCGGGTCGTGGGCCGGACGCCGGTGCTGCGCAGCGAGGTCCGCTGGGAGGGGCTTGAGGAGCCCGTCCAGGTCGTACGCCGCCATGTGACGCTGCCCACCGCCCGCCACGACTGGCGGGACCTCTCCCCGGACGGGCGGCAGGCCGCGCTGGAGCGGCTGCTCGCCGAGGACCGGGCGGCCGGGATGGAGCTGACCCGTGCCCCGCTGACCCGGATCGCGATCGCGCGGCAGAGCGACGACGAGGTCATGCTGGTGTGGACCTCGCACCATCTGATGCTCGACGGCTGGTCCACCGGGCAGATCTTCGCCGAAGTGTGCGAGCACTACGCGGCGCTCACCGAGGGCCGCCCCCTGAGCCCGCCCGCGCGGCGCCCGTTCCGGGACTTCCTGCGCTGGCTGCGGGAGCAGGACCAGGAGCGCGCCGAGCGCCACTGGCGGGACGTCCTGGCGGGCTTCGGGGCCCGGACCCCGCTGCCGTACGACCGGCCGCCCCGGGAGGCGCACCGCGCCACCTCCGGCGAGCTGACCCGGCTGGAGCTGTCCCCGGAGGCGTCCGCCCGGCTGCGCGAGATGGCCCGTGGCCGTGGGCTGACCGTCAACACGGTGGTGCAGGGCGCCTGGGCGCTGCTGCTGTCCCGGTACGGCGGCGAGCCGGACGTGGTGTTCGGCACCACCGCCTCGGGCCGCCCGGACGGGCTGCCGGGGGTGGAGACGATGGTCGGCATGTTCATCAACACGGTCCCCACCCGGGCCGTGGCCGATGGCGGCCGCGAGGTGGCGGAGTGGCTGCGGGAACTCCAGGACCAGCAGAGCGAGTCCCGCCGCTTCGACTTCGTCTCCCTCGCGCGAATCCAGGGCCTGAGCGAACTGCCCGCCGCCGAGGGGCTGTTCGACTCCATGGTGGTCTTCGAGAACTATCCGTTCGACGAGGAGTCGGCGTCCGGTGCCGGGATCGCCATCCGGGAGGTGCGGGCCGAGGACGCCACCACCTTCCCGCTGTGCCTGCGCGCCTATCTCGGCGACCGGCTCGGGTTCGACATCGCCTACGATCCGGCGCTTTTCGACGCGGCGACGGCGGAGCGGGCGGCGCGCCACCTGGAGACGCTGCTGACCGGCATCGCCGATGGCGCCGGGCGCACCCTGGACGATCTGCGGCTGCTGACCGGCGCCGAGGAACGCCGGGCGGTGCGGGAGTGGAACGACACCGCGCGGCCGCTGCCGCGGGGCTCGCTCGCGGAGCTGTTCGCCGAGCAGGCCGCGCGGACCCCGGACGCCGTCGCCGTCACGGACGGCGCCACCGCGCTGAGCTACCGCGATCTCGACGCGTGGTCCGGCCGACTGGCCGCATCCCTGGCCGAGTCGGAGGTGGGTGCCGAGGACCGGGTGGCGCTGCTCATGGACCGGTCGGCCGAACTGGTCGTGGCGCAGCTCGCGGCGGTCAAGGCGGGCGGGGTGTACGTACCGGTGGACGCCCGCGCGCCGCGCGCGCGGCAGCGGGCCCTGCTCGCGCAGACGGGTGCGAAGGTCGTGCTGACGGCGGACGACGTGGCCGCCGCGCGCCACGGCGAGCGCGTCCCGCCCGCCGTTCCGGTGTGCCGGGACAACCTGGCGTACGTGATGTTCACCTCCGGGTCGACCGGGGAGCCGAAGGCCGTGGGAGTGCGCCACCGGGATGTGGCGGCGCTCGCCTTCCACCGGGCCTTCGAGGGCGGCGGGCACGCCCGCGTGCCGCTGCACTCGCCGGTGGCGTTCGACGCCGCCACCTACGAGGTGTGGGTGCCGCTGCTGCGCGGCGGCCAAGTGGTGGTGGCCCCGCCGGGCGAGCTGGACGCGGCGGCGCTGCGGAGGCTGGTGGCCGGCGACGGGGTGACGGGGCTGTGGCTGACGGCCGGGCTGTTCCGGCTGCTGGCGCAGGACGCCCCGGACTGTTTCGCGGGGCTGCGCGAGGTGTGGACCGGCGGCGATGTGGTGCCCGCGGGCGCGGTGCGCCGGGTGCTGGCGGCGTGCCCCGGGCTGACCGTCGTGGACGGCTACGGGCCGACCGAGACGACGACCTTCGCGACCGCGTTCCCCATGTCCCGGGCCGACGGGGTGCCCGATGTGGTGCCGATCGGCGGGCCGCTGGACAACATGCGGGTGTACGTCCTGGACGCGCGACTGCGGATCGTGCCCCCGGGGGTCGTCGGTGAACTCTTCGTCGCGGGTGAGGGTGTGGCCCGTGGCTACCTGGGGAGGCCCGGCGCGACGGCGGCGGCCTTCCTCGCCGATCCGTACGGGCCAGCCGGGGAGCGGATGTACCGCACCGGGGACCTGGCGCGGCGGCGGCCGGACGGCACGGTGGAGTTCGTGGGCCGCGCCGACCACCAGGTGAAGGTCCGGGGCTTCCGGATCGAGCCGGGCGAGGTGGAGACCGTGCTGACCGCGCACCCCGGGGTGGCGGACGCGGCAGTGGTGGCCCGGGAGGACCGACCCGGGGTGAAACGGCTGGTGGCGTATGTGGTGTCCGGCGGCGAACCGGCCCTGGACCTGGCGGAGTTGCGTACCCACACGGCGGCCGCCCTCCCCGACTACATGGTGCCGTCCGCGTTCGTCCCGCTGGACGCGCTGCCGCTGAGCCGCAACGGCAAGCTGGACCGCGCCGCGCTGCCCGCGCCCGGCCCCGCCCCGGACCGGGCGGCCTACGTCGCCCCGCGCGACGAGGCCGAGCGGCGCACGGCGCGGATCCTGGCCGACGTGCTGGGGGCCGAACGGGTCGGCGCCGAGGACGACTTCTTCGTCCTCGGCGGTGACTCCATCCTCAGCATCCGGCTCACCTCGCGGCTGCGGGAGGCGTTCGGGGTGGAGGTGTCACCCCGGCTGGTGTTCACCCACTCGACGGTGGCCGCCCTGGCCACGGCCCTCAGCGAGGCGAGCGGCGGCGGCGCGGGAGAGGCGTCCGCGCCGATCACACGGGTGTCCCGGGACGCGGAGCTGCCGCTGTCGTTTCCGCAGCAGCGCCTGTGGTTCCTGGACTCCTTCGCACCGGACAGCACCGAGTACCTCACCCCGCTGGCGCTGCGGATGCGCGGCCACCTCGACGTCCGGGCGCTGGAGGAGGCACTGACCGCGCTGGTGGCCCGGCACGAGTCGCTGCGTACCACCTTCGACGCGGTCGACGGGCGCGGAGTGCAGATCGTGCACGAGCCCTCCGCGGTCCGGCTCACCCGGCACGATCTGTCGGACCTGCCCACAGAGCGGCGGGAGGCGGAGCTGACGGAGCTGCTGGCGCGGGAGCGCGAGCGCCCCTTCGACCTGCGGCGCGGGCCGCTGCTGCGGGCCGGGCTGATCCGGCTCACCGCCGAGGACCACGCACTCACCCTGACGCTGCACCACATCATCACCGACGGCTGGTCCACCGGTGTGCTCATGGGCGATCTGCGCGAGCTGTACCGGGCGGCGCTGAGCGGCGAGGTGGCGCAGCTGCCACCGCTTCCGGTGGGGTACGCGGACTTCGCGGCCTGGCAGCGGGCCGAAGTGTCCGGCCCGTCCACCGATGAGCAACTGGCCTATTGGAAACGGCAGTTGCACGACACCGAGCCGCTGGAGCTGCCCACCGACCGGCCCCGCCCGGCGGTACGCGGCGGACACGGCGCGACGGCGGAGTTCGAGGTGCCCGCCGCGGTGAACCGGCGCCTCAAGGAGTACGGACAGACCCGTGGCACCACTCTCTTCATGACGCTGGTGGCGGCCGCCCAGGTGCTGCTGGCCCGGCTGTCGGGCCAGGAGGACATCGCCGTGGGCACGGTCACCTCGGGGCGGGAGCGCGCCGAGGCCGAGCATCTGATCGGCTTCTTCGTCAACACGCTGGTGCTCCGCTCCTCGGTCGACCCCGAGCGCGGCTTCACCGACTTCCTGGCCGATGTGCGCGGCACCGTCCTGGACGCCTTCGCCCACCAGAGCGTGCCGTTCGAGCGGGTGGTGGACGAGGTGCAGCCCGTCCGGGACACCAGCCGGACGCCGCTGTTCCAGGCGATGGTGGTGCTGCAGAACATCCCCGGCGGGCCACTGGACCTGCCCGGTCTCGCCCTGGAGGACATCGCCCCCGAGACCAGCACCGCGAGCTTCGACCTCACGCTGGAGTTCGCCGAGGCCGAGGGCGGCGTGCTGCGCGGGCTGATCAGCTACAGCACCGAGTTGTTCGACGCGCCGACGGCCGAGCGGATGGGCGCGGCCCTCCGTACGCTCCTCACCGGCATCGCCGACGACCCGGACCGGGCGGTGGGCGCGCTGCCGCTCGCCACCCCGGCCGAGCTGCGGCGCACCCTCGTCGAGTGGAACGCCACCGGGCGTCCCGTCCCCCCGGCCACGCTGGCCGAGCTGTTCGAGCGGCAGGCGGCGGAATCCCCGGACGCCACGGCCGTACGGTACGGGGCGGGGACGCTCACCTTCGCCGAGCTGGAGGTGGCGGCGAACCGGCTGGCACACCGGCTGATCGGGCGCGGTGTGGGGCCGGAGCAGCGGGTGGCGCTGGTGCTGCCGCGGTCGGTGGAGATGGTGGTGGCGCAGCTGGCGGTGGGGAAGGCGGGCGGCGCGTTCCTGCCGGTCGACCCCAACTATCCGGCGGAGCGGGTGGCGTTCATGCTGCGCGACGCCGAGCCGCTGGTGGTGCTCGACGACCCGGCGTCGGTGTGGGCCGGGGACAGCCCCGCCGACGCGCCCGTCGTCCGGGGGCTGACACCGGACCATCCGGCGTACGTCATCTACACCTCCGGGTCCACCGGGGTGCCCAAGGCGGTCGTGGTCACCCACGCGGGGCTGGCGAGCTTCTCGTCCGCCGCCGCCGAACACTACGACGTCCGGGCCGGGGACCGGGTGCTGCAGTTCGCCTCGCCGAGCTTCGACGCCTCCGTACTGGAGCTGTGCGTATCCCTGACGAAGGGCGCGGCGCTCGTCGTCGCGGAGGAGGGACCGCTGCTCGGCGAGCGGCTGGCGCAGGTGCTGACCGAGCAGCGGATCACCCACGCGCTCATTCCCCCGGCGGCGCTGGCCACCGTGCCGGAGGCGGCGCGGGAGGCGGGGATGCCGGAGCTGCGCACGCTGATCGTCGGCGGTGACGCGTGCTCCGCCGAACTGGTGGACCGCTGGGCACCCGGACGCCGGATGATCAACTCGTACGGTCCGACCGAGGCGACCGTGGTGAGCACCTGGTCCGGGCCGCTGGCCGCGGGTTCCGGGGCGCCGCCGATCGGCGGGCCGATCCCCAACACCCGGGCCTATGTGCTGGATTCCGCGCTGCGCCCGGTTCCGGTGGGCGTGGCCGGGGAGCTGTACGTGGCCGGGGCCGCGCTGGCGCGCGGCTACCTGGGACGCGCCGGGCTCACCGCCTCCCGCTTCCTGGCCGATCCTTTCGGCCCCGCGGGCGGCCGGATGTACCGCACGGGCGATGTGGTGCGCTGGACGGCCGACGGTGAGCTGCGGTTCGTCGGCCGGGCCGACGACCAGGTGAAGGTCCGCGGTTTCCGGATCGAGCCGGGCGAGGTGGAGAGCGCGCTGCGGCGCAGCCCCGAGGTGCGCGAAGCGGTGGTGGCCGTACGGAACACCGAAGCCACGCCCGAGCATCCGTCCGGGCTGAAGCGGCTGCTCGGCTACGTGGTCCCGGCGGCGGACGCGGCGCCGACCGCGGCCTCGCTGCGGGACTTCCTGGGCGGGATCCTGCCGCCCCACATGGTGCCCTCGGCGTTCGCCACCCTGGCGGAGCTGCCGCTCACCCCCAACGGAAAGGTGGACCGCCGCGCCCTGCCCGATCCGGATCCCGCCCCGGCTCCGGGGGCGGACCATGTCGCGCCGCGCACCCCGATGGAGAGCCGGATCGCGGCGATCTGGGCGGATGTCCTCGGCCTCGACCGGGTCGGCGTGAACGACAACTTCTTCGACCTCGGCGGGGATTCCATCCTGAGCATCCAGGTCGTCTCCCGCGCCCGGCAGTCGGGGCTGCGGGTGACCACCAAGGACCTGTTCACCCATCAGTCGGTGGCCGCCCTGGCAGCCGTGGCGACGACGGAACAGGAGGAGGGCGGCGCGGAGCCGGTGACAGGAGACCTTCCGCTCACCCCGATCCAGCGCTGGTTCTTCGCCACCCACACCGTCAATCCGCACCATTTCAACCAGTCCACCCTGCTGGAGCTGGACCAGGACGTGGACGAAGCCGCCCTGGAACAGGCGCTGGCCGCCCTCCTCGCCCACCATGACGCGCTGCGGATGCGGTTCACCGAAGACGGCGGCGAGTGGCGGCAGCACAACCCGGAGCCCGGGGCGGGAGCCGTCCTCGCCCGGTACGACCTGTCCGGGCTGCCGCCGAACGAGGCGGACGCGGCGATGGAGAAGACGGCCGACGCCCTCCACGCGGGCTTCGACCTCGGCAGCGGTCCGCTGCTGATGGCCGCGCTCTTCCGGTTCGGCGACGCCCGGCGGCCGTTCCTCTTCCTGACCGCCCACCACCTGGTCATCGACGGCGTGTCCTGGCGGATCGTGCTGGATGACCTGGACACCGCGTACCAGCAGAGCGCGCGCGGCGAGGCGGTCGGCCTCGGCACCAAGTCGACCTCGTTCCGGGACTGGGCCCTGCGGCTCGCCGAGCAGGTCGCCGACGGCGCCCTGGACCACGAGGCCGACCACTGGGCCACGGCCCTGGACGCGCGGCCGCTGCCGGTCGACCACGAGACGCCCGCCCCGGGAACCGAGAGCCGGGCCGTCCCGGTGGAGATCGACGAGGCGGACACCGAGGCGCTGCTGCGCGCCGCGCCCACCGCGTACCGCACCCGCATCAACGACGTCCTGCTGGCCGCCCTCGCGCTGGCGCTGTCCCGCTGGACCGGACAGGACCGGGTCTCCGTCGAACTGGAGGGCCACGGGCGCGAGGACGTCATCGAGGGCGCCGATCTCTCCCGTACGGTGGGCTGGTTCACCACGATGTACCCGGTCTCCTTCGACCTGCCCGGCGCCCGGGACGCCGCGGAGGTCGACTGGCGCGGCCTGGTGAAGTCGGTCAGGCGACGGCTGCGGGCCGTCCCCGGCAATGGCTTCGGCTTCGGGGCGCTGCGGACGTTCGGGTCGCCCGAGGTACGGGAGCGGCTCACCGGCACCGGCGCCGGACCGCAGGTCGTCTTCAACTACCTCGGCCAGTGGGACGCCCGGTCCGCCGAGGCCAAGGACGGCCTCGTCCACGCCGAGCACGGCTCCTTCGGCCAGGACCACGACCCCCGCGAGGGCGGATCGCATCTGCTGGAGGTCGTGGGCGCGGTGCAGAACGGCCGCCTCGGCTTCACCTGGTACTACCGTCCCGGTGTCCACGAGGAGTCGACCGTGGCGGCGGTGGCCGCGGACTTCGCGGACGCGCTGCGCCGTATCGCCCAGGACTGCAGGGGTGCCCTATGAGCGGGGAGGGCGCCGTGCCGTCGGGCCCGGTGGAGGCGCCCCCGTCCGCGCCCCCGCTGGTGCCCCTGTCGCGCAACCGCGGCTACCGGCTGCTGTGGGGCAGCCAGGCGCTCTCGGAGTTCGGGTTCCACGCGACGATGATCGCGTTTCCGCTGCTGGTGCTCGCGCTCACCGGTTCGGGCGCCGCGTCGGGTCTGGTGATGGGCACGATCGCCGCCGCGCAGATGGTGGCCGGGCTGCCCGCCGGGGTCCTGGTGGACCGGTACGACCGTAAGGCGCTCATGCTGGGCTGCGAGGCGGCCCAGGCGGTGTCCGCCATCAGCCTGGTGATCGCGGTGTGGGCCGACGCGGCCACCGTGCCGCACATGGTCGCCGTCGCGGCGGTGTTCGGGGCCGCCGCCGCCCTCTTCGAACCGGCGGAGAACGCCGCGCTGCCGCTGCTGGTGGACACCGCCCAACTGCCCGCGGCGGTCTCGATGAACACGGCGCGGGCGTCGATGGGGCAGCTGTCGGGCACCGCGACCGGCGGTTTCCTGTTCGCCGTGGGGCGCTTCGTCCCCTTCCTGGCCGACGCCCTCATGCACACCCTCTCCTTCGTCGCGCTGCTCTTCCTGCGGCTGCCGGAACAGGAGCGGCCCGCCGCCCCGCCGGGCAGGCTCGGCCACGAGATGCTGGCCGGTCTGCGGTGGGTGTGGCAGGAGCGCCGTATCCGGGTCACCATCCTGTGCGCGGTCGTGCTCAACCTGTTCTTCAGCGCCTTCTATCTCGTCGTCATCGTGCTCGCCGGAACCCGAGGGGTGCCCTCCGGGGAGGTCGGGGTGATGGCGGCCATGCTCGGGGTGGGCGGGGTCGCCGGCGCGCTCGCCGCGCCCGTCCTCCACAGCCGCCTCGGCCCCTACCGCGCCATCGTGGCGGTGTTCTGGGCGCTGACCGTGCTCACCCCGGTCGCCGCCGTCGTGCACAGCGGCTATCTGACCGGGGTGCTGTTCGCCCTGATGGCGTTGTTCCCGCCCACCGCCAACACCGCGATCATGACGGAGCAACTGCTGCGCACCCCGGACCAGCTGCGCGGCAGGCTCACCAGCGCCCTCGCCCTGGCCTGCGGTGCCGCGGGCGCGGCGGGGCCCGCGCTGGGCGGTCTGCTCACCCAGGCCCTGCCGGGCGACCAGGCGATCCTGGTGTGCTCGGCCGGAATGGCCGCCGCGGCCGTCCTCGCCACGGCCAGCCCGACCCTGCGCGGGCTGACCCGTATCCCCCCGGAACCACACCCATAAAAGATCAGTACCGACACGACAGGAGAACAGCTCATGGATGACAACGCCCGCTACCAGGTGCTCCGCAACGACGAGGACCAGTACTCCCTGTGGCCCGCCGACCTCGACGTCCCCGACGGCTGGCAGACCGTCGGCAAGGAGGGCACCAAGGACGAGTGCTCGACTTACGTCGACGAGGTGTGGACCGACATGAGGCCCCGCAGCCTGCGCGAGCGCATGGCCGACTCGGCTTCCAGCCCCCTCCCCTCGTAAGCGGGACACCCGGCGCCCGCCGGGGAATCTCCGGGGCGCGGTGTCCGTTTCCGCCCATGGACACCGGACACCGCACCCGCAGGAGGCAACCGATGTACGGCGACGCGGCGACGATCCGCACCATCCTGGGCGAGCTGGGCGACACCTGGGCCGTCGTCGGCCTGTCCGCCAACCAGGCCCGCGCGGCCTACGGCGTGGCCGGGGTGCTCCAGCGCCACGGCAAGCGCGTCGTGCCCGTGCATCCGAAGGCCGAGACGGTGCTCGGCGAGCCCGGTTACGCCACGCTCGCCGAGATCCCGTTCCCGGTCGACGTGGTCGACGTCTTCGTCAACTCCGAGCTGGCCGGGCCGGTCGCCGACCAGGCGGTGGAGATCGGCGCCAAGGCGGTGTGGTTCCAGCTCGGCGTCATCGACCCGGCGGCGTACGAGCGCACCCGCGCCGCGGGGCTGGAGATGGTCATGGACCGCTGCCCCGCCATCGAGATCCCGCGCCTGGGCCGAGCGGACACCGGGTCGGGAAGTCCCCTATGAGCCGGTGTCCCCCACCGGTTAGCGTCGTCCCATGATCCCGATACGCGCCGCCCGCCCCGACGACGCCGCCGAGCTGGTCCGGCTGCGCCGGCTGATGTTCCACGCGATGCACGGCGAGGACGAGCCGGGCCCCTGGGAGGCGAGCGCCGAGGAGTCCGTGCGGCGCCAGTTGAGCGAGCCGGAGCCCGTGCTCGGCGCGTTCGTCGTGGACGGGGACGAGCGGGGCGCCCCGCGGCTGGCGGCGTGCGCGGTGGGGCGGGTGGAGGAGCGGCTGCCCGCGCCGGGCCACCCCGCGGGCTGCTTCGGGTTCGTCTTCAACGTGTGCACCGACCCCCGCCACCGGAACCGCGGCTACGCGCGCGCGACGACGGAGGCCCTGCTCGACTGGTTCGCCGGGAAGGACGTGACCCGGGTCGACCTGCACACCACCGGCGAAGCCGAGCACATGTACCGGAGCCTGGGCTTCACCGAACACTCCCTCGCGCTGTCGCTGGATCTGTCCCAGCCCCGGGGCTGACCGCTACGCGCCGAGCCCCTCCAGCACGACCGCGCCCGGCAGCCCGGCGAGCACCTTGCCCGGCACGATGAGCTTGCCCCGGCGGCTGCCGCTGCCGATGAGCGCGTACGGGATGTCGGCGACGGCGGCGTCCAGCAGCAGCGGCCAGTCGGCGGGCAGCCCGATCGGGGTGATGCCGCCGAACTCCATAGCGCTCTCGCCGGTCGCCGTCTCGATCGGCGCGAACGACGCCTTGCGGGCGCCCAGATGGCGGCGTACGACCCCGTTGACGTCCGCGCGGGTGTGGGCGAGGACCAGGCACGCGGCGAGCGTGACCTCGCCGCCCCGTTTCCCGGCCACCACCACGCAGTTGGCGGACTGCTCCAGCAGCCAGGAACCGTAGTTCTCGACGAGCACGGCGGTGTCGGCCTTGTCCGGGTCGGTGTCCACGTAGAGGATCTGCTCCACCGGCCCGGCGCCGCGCCAGTCGCGCAGCGCGTCGGCGACCGGGGTGGTCAGCAGGTCCAGGCATTCCACGGCGGGACGGACCTCGTCGAAGGCGTCCATCGGGGTACTCATATCGCTCAAACTAGCAGGCCGGGAGGGGTGTGCGGGCCCGGGTTTCAGCGGGCGGGCGGCACCGAGACGGCCATGGTCATCTCCACCGGTACGTCGCCGTCGTTGCGGTAGGTGTGCGGGGTGTTGGCCTCGAAGGCGGCCGAGGTGCCGGTCGGCACGGTGTGCGCCCGGCCCCCGATGACGAGGGTCAGCTCGCCCGCGGTCACGCGCAGCAGCTCGTACGTCCCGGCCGGGTGCGGATCGGACTCGCTGCCGTCGCCGGGCATCAGCCGCCACTCCCACATCTCCAGCGGTCCCCTCGCCTCGGTGCCCACGAGCAGCGCGGTGTAACTGCCCGCCTCGGTGGACCACATCCGCACGGCCTGGTCGGCGGGGACGAAGGTCACCTGGGGCCCCTGCTCGTAGTCGAGCAGCGTCGTGATGCTCACGCCGAGCGCGTCGGCGAGCTTCACGGTGGTGCCGACACTGGGGTTCGTACGGGCCTGCTCAATCTGGATGATCATGCCCCGGCTGACCCCGGCGCGGGCCGCGAGGGCGTCGAGGGTATAGCCGCGTTCGTTGCGCCAGCGCTTGAGGTTGCGGGCGAGCGACTGCGTGAGCTGATCGAGGTCCGTCACAGATTAAGTCCAATATCTTGAATGGCGGAGTCGAGCTTAGTGAACTACGCTGGGGTGCACTCCAGCGTCCATCACACTGTACGGCGAGGTCCCTCCATGTCCGCACTCTTCGCTCTCGCCACCAGTCTGATGTGGGGGCTGGCCGACTTCGGCGGAGGGCTGCTCACGCGGCGCACCCCCGCGCTCACGGTGGTCGTCGTCTCGCAGGTCATCGCGGTGACCGTGCTCGGCGCGATCGTGGTGGCCACCGGCGGCTGGTCCGAGGCCGGGCCGCAGCTGTGGTTCGCCGCGGCGGCGGGCGTGGTGGGTCCGGCCGCCATGCTCTGCTTCTACCGCGCGCTCGCGCTCGGCCCGATGGGCGTCGTCTCCCCGCTCGGCGCCCTGGGCGGGGTCATGGTGCCGCTCGCGGTCGCGGTCGTGCTCGGCGAGCGGCCCGGGCTACTCCAGCTGGCCGGGATCGTGGTGGCAGTGGCCGGGGTGGTCCTGGCAGGAGGGCCGCAGACCGGCGGAACCCCCGTCCAGCGGCAGACCCTGCTGCTCACCCTGGTCGCCGCGCTGGGCTTCGGCTCGGTGATGGCGCTGATCGCCGAGGCGTCCACCACCCTGACCGGCCTCTTCCTGGCGCTGTTCGTGCAGCGGGTGTGCAACGTGGCGGTCGGCGGCGGCGCTCTGCTGATCTCCGTACGGCGCGGCACCCCGGCACTGCCCGAGGGCGGCCTGCGCGGCGTCGCGGCGTCGCTGCCCGCGCTCGCCTTCGTGGGGCTGGCCGACGTCGCCGCCAACGGCACGTACAACCTGGCCGCCCACCACGGTCCGGTCACCATCGCCGCCGTCCTCGCCTCGCTGTACCCCGTGGTGACCTCGCTCGCCGCCCGCGTCCTGCTGGGCGAGCGGCTGCGCGCGGTGCAGGCGACCGGCGCCGGGCTCGCCCTGGTGGGCAGCGTGCTTCTGACGACGGGCTAACGTGCCGGGAGACAGCCAGGGTTACGGACCGGAGGAGACAGCGGTGGCGGAGCGGGCACTGATCTCGGGCGTGGGCGGCAAGGAGCCGAAGGTCGATCCGGAGGCGTTCGTCGCCCCGACGTCCGTGGTGATCGGCGATGTCTCGGTGGCCGCGGGAGCGAGCGTCTGGTACCACGCCGTGCTGCGCGGAGACACCGCGCCGATCAGCGTGGGCGCGCACAGCAACGTCCAAGATAATTGCACCGTGCACGCCGACCCCGGCTTCCCGGCCACCGTGGGTGAGCGGGTGACCGTGGGCCACAACGCGGTGCTGCACGGCTGCACCGTCGAGGACGACGTCCTGGTCGGCATGGGCGCCACGGTGCTGAACGGCGCGCACATCGGCGCGGGCTCGCTGATCGCGGCCCAGGCGCTGGTCCCGCAGGGGATGCGGGTGCCGCCGGGCTCGCTGGTCGCGGGCGTTCCGGCGAAGGTCAGGCGCGAGCTGACCGACGAGGAGCGGGAGCACGTACGGCTCAACGCCGACGGCTACGTGGAGCTGGCCCGCCACCACCGCGCGGCGGCGGAGGAGCGGGCCAGTCAGAGCTAAGGGAAAGCGGCTACTCGGCGGCCGGGACGGGCTCCGGCTCGGCCGCCTCGGCTCCGGCCTTGGCGGTCCCCGCCTCGGCCTTGGACCCGGATCCGGTCCCGGTCTCGGGCCCGGTCGCGGCAGCCGCCACCGGCTGCTGGGCCTCCCGGGCCGCCTGGGCCTTCTTCGTGCGCCACTTCATCACCAGCATCGAGCCGAGGCCGAAGCACAGCGCGAGGACGAGCCCGAGCCAGGAGAAGCGCTTGAGCCAGTCCTCGGCGACCTTCCCGACGGAGTAGATGACCGCGGTGGTGCCGCCCGCCCAGACGATGCCGCCGAGCACGTTGGCGATGGCGAACTTCCAGTACGGCATGCGCAGCACCCCGGCGAGCGGACCCGCGAAGATGCGCAGCAGCGCTATGAAGCGGCCCACGAAGACCGCCCACATGCCCCACTTCTGGAAGGACCGCTCGGCCGTCGCCACCTGCTCGGCACCGAAGTGCTTGGGGAATTTACGGGCCAGCCAGGCGAGGAGTGGCTGACCGCCCTTGCGCCCGATCAGATAGCCGATCGAGTCGCCGATCACCGCCCCCGCGATGGCGCAGCCACCGAGGATGTAGGGGTTGATGTGGTCCTGGGAGGCGGCCAGCAGCGAGGCGCTGACGAGGACGATCTCTCCGGGGAGCGGGATGCCCAGGCTTTCGAGGCCGATGACCAGGCCGACGAGCAGATACACACTGATCGCGGGTACGGTCTCAAGCCATTCCTCGATGTGCAACGCCGGTTCCCTCCCGTATGCCGATCCGTTTGTCGGCGCACGCCCGATCGAGCGCACCCGGGAAGCGTACTCAATCGGCGCGGTCGCCACATTCCACGATGCGTGCTCCCGGCCACGTCGGCTCGCGGGAGGGGCCCGTACGGGCGGCGGGAGAGCCTTCTCAGCCCTGCGGCCGCAGTGTCCAGGTGATGGACATCTCCCCGGTGACCGCTCCGTCCTCGCGCGTGATCTCGATCCGTACGGGGAATTCGGGACGCTCGCCCGCGTCGAGTCCGGCCACCACCTCGGCCACCGGGCGGCCGAGCCGGGCGGTCGCGGTGACCGGCCCCTTGGCGAGCTTCTTGTAGTCGATCTCGGCACGCACGGCCAGCGGCACGGCGCGCTGGAGCTGGTCACCGAAGGCGGCGAGCACGACCGCGCCGGACGCGGATTCGGCCAGCGTGAACATCGCCCCCGCGTGCGGTCCGCCCACGTGGTTGTGGAAGTCGGGCTGGTCGGGCAGGCGCACCACGGCGCGTTCGGGCGACGCCTCGACGAACTCCAGGTTCAGGGTGCGCACCATGGGCACGGTGGCCGCGAGCATGTCGCCGACGGAGGGCAGGGTCTCTGACATACCGGGGAAGTTACCATCGAGTAGCAAATCCGGGGAAGGGGCGGCCGTAGCCGCTGTCGGCGACCCCATCTATCGTTATCGGCCATGTGGCCAGGACAGCAGCCGCCCGGGGGCGAGCAGAACCCGCAGGATCCAAATCCCTATCAGCAACCGGGGTATCAACAGCCCAACCCATACCAGCAGCCGGGTTACGGGCAGCAGGGTTACGGGCAGCAGGGGCATCAGCAGCCGAATCCGTATCAGCAGCCACAGCCGGGCTACCCCGGCCAGCCGGGACAGCAGCCGGGTTACGGGCACCAGCAGAACCAGCCCGCATACGGCTGGAATACGCCGTCCGGACCGACCGGGGCTCCGCAGCCGCCGCAGGACAAGAAGAAGCGCACGGCGACCATCGCGATCGTCGCCTCGGTGGCGGTCGTCGCGGCGGCCGTGATCACCGGCGTCGTCGTCCTGAACCAGGACGACAGCAAGGGCGACCAGGCGAAGGACGACAAGAAGCCCTCCGCCCCCTCGTCCTCGTCCGCCCCGGCCGGGGCCCCCTCCGCCGGTGGAGACGAGGACAACCCGCGCGCCGGTGGCGACGCGGCCGAGGTGAAGCCGGTCATCCCCGGCTGGCAGACGGTCGTCAGCCCCAAGCGGCACGACGCCTTCGACGTGCCCGCGAACTGGGCGGTGAAGAAGCCGGACCTGAGCATCGGCTTCGAGGACGAGAAGGGCAACCCGCTCGTCATCATGTCCGCCCCGGCCAAGTACAAGGAAAACGCCTGCACCGTCAAGGACGAGGACGGCGAGGAGAACACCAGCGGCATCGCCGGGGCCGGCACCAAGGGCGCGCAGGGTGCCAAGACCGAGGCCGACGCCTCCAAGGTCGAGGCCGAGAACTGGGTCTTCGCCGGCTTCGACCAGAAGGAGACCGGCACCCGCAAGGTCACCAGCCCCAAGCCGTTCAAGAGCGACCACGGGCTCAAGGGCTACACCTCCACGGCGACGGTCACCGGCGTCAAGAAGACTGACAAGTGCGTCACGGACGGCAAGGCGGTCACCGTCACCTACACGGACATCAACGGCGACTTCGCGACCTGGGTGCTCTACTCCGCCAAGGGCGTCAAGGACGAGGTCCCGGACGCCACCATCAAGAAGATCATGAGCAGCCTGCGCCCGGTGCGGTCCGAGGGCTAGCAGCCGATCAGCGCGGCCGGAATTGGGTTGGACGCCGGGGGCCGCCGCCGGGGATAGTCCGCTGCGTGACCACTCCCCCGGCCCCGCGTCCCCCATCGCCCCGCCCCGCCTGGGCGGGCCGCAACTACACGCTGCTGACCGCCGCCGCGGTGGTGACGGGCCTCGGAAACGCCGGGGCCCTCATCGCGGCGGCGTTCGCGGTCCTGGACGCGGGCGGGGACGGCGGCGACGTCGGGCTCGTCGCCGCGGCCCGCACCCTCCCCCTCGTCGCCTTCCTGCTGATCGGCGGCGCGCTGGCGGACCGGCTGCCGCGGCACCGGGTGATGGTCGCGGCCAACGCCCTCAACTGCGCCTCGCAGGGCGTCTTCGCGGTGCTCGTGCTCTCCGGCGAGGCGCGGCTGTGGCAGATGGCCGTGCTCGCCGCGCTCAGCGGCATCGGGCAGGCGTTCTTCAGTCCCGCCGCCGAGGGCATGCTGCTCTCCAGCGTCGACGCCGAACAGTCCGCCCGCGCCTTCGCGTTGTTCCGCGTCGGCACCAACGGCGCGCAGATCGGCGGTGCCGCGCTGGGCGGCGCGCTGGTGGCGATCGTCGGCCCGGGCTGGGTGCTGGCCATCGACGCCGTCGCCTTCGCCGCCGCCGGAGCGCTGCGCGGGCTGCTCGACGTCAGCCACATCGCGCCACGCGAGCCCGGCGGCGGGATGCTGCGCGATCTGCGCGAGGGCTGGCGGGAGTTCACCGGACGGCCGTGGCTGTGGGCCATCGTGGTGCAGTTCGCGGTCGTCAACGCGGTGGTGAGCGCGGCCGAGGCGGTGTACGGGCCGCTGGTCGCCGAGGAGCAGTTGGGCGGGGCGCGGCCCTGGGGGTTCGCGCTCGCGGCGTTCGCCGCGGGCACCGTCGTCGGCGGGCTGGCGATGACGCGCTGGAGACCGCGGCGGCTGCTGTTCGCGGGCAGCCTGTGCGTCCTGCCGTTCGCCCTGCCGTCGGCCGCGCTCGCCGTCCCGCTGTCCGCGCCCGGGCTGTGCGCGGTGATGTTCGTCGCCGGGGCGTCGGTCGAGGTGTTCGGGGTGTCCTGGATGACCGCGCTGCACCAGGAGATCCCCGAGGACAAGCTGTCGCGGGTGGCGGCGTACGACTGGATGGGCTCGATCGCCATGGTCCCCCTCGCCACCGCCCTCGCGGGCCCGGCCGAGAGCGCCTTCGGGCGGTCGGCCGCGCTGTGGGGCAGCGCGGCGCTGATCCTGCTGCTGACGCTCGCGGTGCTGTGCGTTCCGGACGTACGCCATCTGCGGCGCCGCGAGCCGGAACCGGTCGCCGAGGGGGCACCCGTCACCGAGCGGCTGACGGCGGCACCGGAAAAGCTCTGAGGGCCGCTGTACGCGGGACCCGGCCCCCTGCCGTACCGTCAGCCGACGCTGAACGCGCCGCCCGGCGGCTCCGGCGACGGCACCGCGTCCTCGTCCCGCACCGGCGCCGCGTCGCCCATGAACCGCTCCAGCGCCGCCCCGTACTCCACCCGCGCCGGGAACGCGTCGGCCGCGGTACGCCGCGCCAGCGCCCCGACCGGCAACTCGCCCTGCGTGGCCACCAGCACCGCGTTCCCGAACCGTCGGCCACGCAGCACCGCGGGCTCCGCGATCAGGCACACCTCCACGAACACGGCGCGGAACGTGGCCAGTTGGGAGCGGAGGAAGGTGAACGGCGCGCTGTCGGCGAGGTTGGCCATGTAGCAGCCCCCGGGGCGCAGCACCCGGGCCGCGGCGCGCGCGTACGCGACCGACGTGAGATGCGCGGGCACCCGGGAACCGCCGAACACATCGGCCACGATGACATCGGCTGACGCCTCGGGCTCGGCCTCCAGCGCGGCGCGGGCGTCCGCCCGGCGCACCGTGATGCCCGCGCCGCCCGGCGGCAGCGGCAGCTGCTCGGCGACCAGCTCCAGCAGCCCGCCGTCGGCCTCGATGACCTGCTGCCGGGAGCCGGGCCGGGTGGCGGCCAGATAGCGGGGCAGGGTCAGCGCCCCGCCGCCCAGGTGCAGGGCGTCCAGCGGCGCGCCGGTCGCGCCCGCCTCGTCGAGGACGTGGCCGAGCCGTCGCGCGTACTCGAACTCCAGGTGGCCGGGGTCGTCCAGGTCGACGTACGACTGGGGCGCGCCGTCCACCGTGAGCAGCCAGGCGCGCGGGCGGTCGAGGTCCGGCATCAGCTTGGCGGTGCCGTGGTCCACGGCCCGGGTCACGGGTATCGGCTCGTTCACCGTCCCATTGTGCCGTCCCGGCTCCAGCTCGCCCTCCCCGGGCGGGGTCGGCGAGCGGGAGCCGGTCGGCCTCCCTACGGCTGGTCGAGCACCGTGAGCACCGTGCCCGCGCCCACCGTGCGGCCGCCCTCACGGATCGCGAAGCCGAGCCCCGGCTCCAGCGGCACCGCGCGGCCCAGCTCTACCGTCAGGGTGACGGTGTCACCGGGGCGGGCCACATCGGCGGACCCGAGGTCCACCGCGCCGACCACATCAGCCGTACGCAGGTAGAACTGCGGCCGGTAGCCGGTGACCACCGGGGTGCGGCGGCCGCCCTCGGCCGCCGACAGCACGTACACGCTCGCGGTGAAGCGCCGCCGGGGCACGACGCTGCCGGGCGCCGCGACCACCTGGCCGCGGCGCACCGCGTCCCGGGCCACCCCGCGCAGCAGCAGCGCCACGTTGTCGCCCGCCTCGGCGGACTCCATGGGTTTGCCGAAGGTCTCGACGCCCGTGACGACGGTCGTCACGTCCGCGCCGAGCACCTCCACGCGGTCGCCGACGCGCACCGTGCCGCGCTCGATGGCGCCGGTGACCACCGTGCCGCGGCCGGAGATGGTCAGCACGTTCTCCACCGGCAGCAGGAACGGGGCGTCGGTGTAGCGCACCGGCGTCGGTACGTAGATGTCGACGGCGTCGAGCAGCGCCTCGATCGCGCCGGTCCACCGCTGGTCGCCGTCCAGCGCGCGCAGCCCGGAGACCCGTACGACGGGCGTGGTCTCGCCGGGATAGCCGTGCGCGGACAGCAGCTCGCGCACCTCCAGTTCGACCAGGTCGGTGAGTTCGGGGTCGCCCGCGTCGGCCTTGTTGAGAGCGACGACGATGTGGTCGACCCCCACCTGGCGGGCCAGCAGCACGTGTTCGGCGGTCTGCGGCATGACGCCGTCGAGCGCGGAGACGACGAGGATGGCGCCGTCGAGCTGGGCCGCGCCGGTCACCATGTTCTTGATGAAGTCGGCGTGGCCCGGCATGTCGACGTGCGCGTAGTGCCGGGTGTCGGTCTCGTACTCGACGTGCGCGATGTTGATGGTGATGCCGCGCGCGGCCTCCTCCGGCGCCCGGTCGATGCGGTCGAACGGCACGAAGGTGCCGCCGGAGCCGCGCTCGCTGAGCACCTTGGTGATGGCGGCGGTGAGCGTGGTCTTGCCGTGGTCGACGTGGCCCATGGTGCCGATGTTCAGATGCGGCTTGGTGCGCACGTAGGACTGCTTGGGCATCTTGGGCATGGTGGACATGCGGCTGTTCCTCCTCGGAACGACAAGGGAAGCGCGGACCCCAGTGCCTGGCCGACCCTCCCCTGGCGGGGTCCGTCGGAGTGGTCCGAGGAGGGTCAGCTTCGGGCGCCGTCGGCGGGGGCGGCTGTCACGGCCACGGCGGCGGCGAGTGCTGCGGCGGTGGCGGCGGTGAAGAGGACGGCGGCAGCCTTCGGAGCGTCCGCGACCGCGGACGTCGTCATGAGGAAGGCATACCGGAACATGCCGTGATCATTGCGTACCGTTCGGTCCCCGTCGAATGGTTTTCGTGACGCACGGGGCCGGTGCGGCGCAGGTGAACCCCTGGCGCCCGGGAGGTGCTCGCCCACGCCGCCCCATGTATCGGCCGGGCGACAACCAGCCGACGAGCGAACGACATCACAGCGTGCCCGCGGCCCGGTCGGTTACGCTCCCCCGATGCTCGATGTCGCCGTCCCCACCCCGAAACCGGCCGTGCGCCGCGCCCGCGCCGTGCTGTTCTCGCCGTGGTCACGGCTGGGGCTGCTCGCCGCGCTGCTGGCCGGTGCCGCGACCGCGGTGTGGGTGTGGCAGCCGCACCGGCTGCTGGCGGACGGCTGGCCGCTGCAGCTGTCGGGCCCGGCGGCCGTGGTGCTGTTCGCGGCCGCGTACGGGCTGTGCACCGCCGCGCTGGTACCCCGGCCGCTGCTGAACCTGGCGGCGGGTGTGCTCCTCGGCGCCCAGGTCGGCCTCGCGGCGGCCGTCGCCGGTACGGTTCTCGGCGCCGGGATCTCGTTCGGCCTGGGCAGACTGCTGGGGCAGGACGCGCTGCGGCCGCTGCTGCGGGGCCGCTGGCTGGGCGCGGCCGACCGGCAGCTGAGTCGGCACGGCTTCCGCTCCATGCTGGCGATCCGGCTCTTCCCGGGCGTGCCGTTCGCCGCCGCGAACTACTGCGCGGCGGTCTCCCGGATGGGCTGGCCCGCGTTCCTGCTGGCGACCGGGCTCGGCTGTGTGCCGAACACGGCGGCGTACGTGGTGGCGGGCGGCCACGCCGCCACGCCCACCTCGCCCGTCTTCCTCATCGCGCTGGCCTGTATCGCCGTACCCGCCGTCGGCGGGCTCGTCGTGGCCTGGCGCAAGCGCGGCCGTCTGCGGAGGGCGTGAGCGAGCCGGGCTCTCATGGCCCGTCCGCCGCGGCGCGCGCGGACAGCGGCTCGGCGATGTCCTCCAGCGGGCGCCGTTCCGCCAGTACGGCCAGGAAGGCGGCCACCAGCCCGGCCGTGACCATGGGCGACGCCCCGACGCGGAAGGCCAGGACCGTATCTCCGACGACCCCGCTCCGCGTCAGCTCGGCGAAGATCAGCGGGCCGCTGATCCCTCCGGCCGCCGTGCCGATGGCGTAGAAGAAGGCGATGGCCAGCGCGCGCGTCTCCATCGGGAAGACCTCGCTGGCCGTCAGATAGGCGGAACTCGCGCCCGCCGAGGCGAAGAAGAGGACGACGCACCAACAGGCCGTCATCGTCTCCGCGTTGAGCCAGCCCCGGCCGAACATCCAGGCGGTGACGAACAGCAGCGCCCAGGGGAGCCGGTCCAGCCGCGCCGGGACCTTGGAGGTGACGGTCGCGGCGCCCCCGTCCCGGAGTGGCCGTGGCACGTCCTGCCCGTGGTCACGGCGGAGCTCGCTGGCGGCCATGAGGCTCCTCGGCGGCTGCTCGGCGAACTCACGCGGAAGGACCGCCGAGCACCCCTGTTCATATGCGTAAACCGGCCTTCGGACCGGGCCCTTGGCAGGCCGTCCGCGCGGGGACGCTACGCTGCCACCACCACCGGTTGCCGGCCCCCGGCCACCGGCCTTCCCCTCGGCCACCCCGCCTGTTCCGGCACGCCCGGGAGCAGCGCATGATCAGCCTTTGGATAGCGTAGACGCAATGTCATGGTTTGAATCATTCATCCTCGGGCTGGTCCAGGGGCTGACCGAGTTTCTTCCGATCTCCTCCAGCGCCCATCTGCGCCTCACCGCCGCCTTCGCGGGCTGGAACGACCCTGGCCCCGCCTTCACCGCCATCACCCAGATCGGCACCGAGCTGGCGGTACTCATCTACTTCCGCAAGGACATAGCCAGGATCGTGAGCGCCTGGTTCCGCTCCTTGTTCAACAAGGAGTGGCGCGGCGATCACGATGCCCAGATGGGCTGGCTGGTGATCGTCGGCTCGATCCCCATCGGTGTGCTCGGCCTCACACTCCAGGACGCGATCGAGGGCCCGTTCCGCGATCTGCGGCTCATCGCCACCACCCTCGTCGTCATGGGCGTCGTGCTCGGCTTCGCGGACCGTCTCGCCGCGCGCGACGAGACGGGCGGCAAGCACCGTGTCGCCAAGCAGCGCAAGTCACTGCAGGAGCTGAGCGTCCGGGACGGGCTGATCTTCGGTATATGCCAGGCGATGGCGCTCGTCCCCGGTGTCTCCCGGTCCGGCGCGACCATCAGCGGCGGCCTGCTCATGGGCTACACCCGCGAGGCCGCGGCCCGCTACTCCTTCCTCCTCGCCGTCCCGGCCGTCCTGGCCTCCGGAATCTTCGAGCTGAAGGACGCGTCCGAGGGACACACCGAGTGGGGTCCGACGATCTTCGCGACCGTCATCGCCTTCGTCGTCGGCTACGCCGTCATCGCCTGGTTCATGAAGTTCATCTCCACCAAGAGCTTCATGCCGTTCGTGATCTACCGCATCCTGCTGGGCCTGCTGCTCTTCGCCCTGATCGGCTTCGACGTGCTGAGCGCGCACGCGGCCGAGTCCGCGGGCTGACCCTTGCGCAGAGGGGATGGGCCGCCGGCCGAGGAGGGAGGAGGTCCGGCGGCCCCTTCGCTCAGGTCTGGCGCCCCCTGAGCGGTATGCGACGAGTCAACCGCCACGGGACGCGTGGCGGGAGGGTGTGCGATAGATATATGCAAGCACTTTGGTCACACGGGGTGTGAATACATCACACTCCGTACGACCTCCCCCCTGAGCTGGAGCCCATCAGCTCGACCAGCTCCCCCAGCTCCGAGATCCGCCAGTCCGCCCGCGCCGCGTCATCGCCGGCGGCCCACAGCTGCCCCCAGGGCCCCCGGCGGAGGTGCGCGGCCCGCAGCCCGGCGGCCTGCGCCGCCCGGATGTCGAACACCGGATGGTCGCCCACGTACACCGTCCGGTCCGGCGCGGCCCCGCCCAGTGCGACGACCCGCTCGAAGAACCCCGGATCGGGCTTGGCCACGCCCCACTCACCGGACGTCGCGATGGCATCCACCGGCAGCTCCAGCGCGCGCAGCAGCTCCCCCGTCCGCACCGGCTGGTTCCCGGCCACAACGATCCGTACCCCCAGCGCGCGCAGCGCCCCGAGCGCGGGCCGCACGTCCGGGTACAGATCGCGCTCCCCCAGCCAGTCCGCCCGCGCCGACGCGTCCCACGCCCGTCGCTCCGCGTCGACATCCGCCCCCGGCTTCACCAGCCGGATCGCGTCCGAGTCGTCCCGCCCCTGCGCGACCACGGCCCCCACCAGGGCGGACAGCGTGTGCCGGGGCACGCCGAGCCAGTCGGCCCACGCGGCCCAGTAGCGGTCCTCCCGGACCAGGGTGGAACCGACATCGAAGGCCACCACCTCCATCACCGCTCCCCGTCCCGCCCCTTCTCCCCCGCCCACTCCGCGTAGCGGACCCGCTCGATCTCCAGCACCTCGCCGACCGTCCCCCACTCGTTCTTCCCCAGCCGCGCCAGCGGCCGCAGCCTGCCGACCTCCGGATGCCCGTCGACCATCACCCCGTCGTCGACCGCGGCATGCACCACCCGCCCGAACACCACGGTCGAGTCCCCCAGCAGCACGGTGCTGTGCAGCTCACACTCCAACGCCACCGGCGACTCCGCCACCCGCGGCGGCCTCACCCGCACACTCTCCTCCCGCGCGACCCCCACCGCCTCGAACTCGCTCACCCCGCGCGGAAAGTCCGTAGCCGTCCCATTGATCGTCTCGAACATCCGCTCCGGCGCGAGGTTCACCACGAACTCCCCGGTCTCCTCCACATTGCGCAGCGAGTCCTTCCGCCCGACGGAGGTGAACTGCACGACGGGCGGCGACACGCAGGCGACCGTGAAGAAGGAGTGCGGGGCGAGGTTCGCCGTGTGGGTGTCCGGGTTGATGGTGGACACCCAGGCGATCGGCCGGGGCACGACGACCGAGGTCAGCAGCTTGTAGAAGGGGTTCCGGCCGACGGTCTCAGGATCAAAGTCGATACGCATACGGCCCAGTATCCGCTGGCCGCGGCAGCGCATCCTAACGGCGTTCCGCGGTCTCACCCAGCCCCTGAGTTCCACGGAAGGTGCCCGGTGTCGGAAGGCACGAGCGCCCGGAGCTGAGCACCGCCATGTCCGCCCTGTCCCTGTGGGACGACTTCGAGATCCCGCCCCAGGCCCGCCGCGGGCGCGTCACCCTCAACCTCTACGACCAGCTCTCCGCGTACGCCCCGAAGCGCCCCGGCGCCTACCTGCGGATCTCTTCCGACCGCTTCGGCCTCGAAGCCGGCGTCGACCGCCAGCACGAAGACGCCGAGGACACCCGGGGCCGACTGCGCTGGGGCCCCTTCGCCAAGATCTACAAAGAGAACGACACCTCCGCCTTCAAGAAGCACAAGGTGGTCCGGGACGACGGCTCCATCGACTGGGTGGTCATCCGCCCGAACTTCCGCGAACTCCTGGCCGATCTGGCCAGCGGGGTCATCGACGGAGTCATCTTCTACGACCTGGACCGCCTGGTCCGCCAGCCCAGGGACCTCGAAGACCTGATCGACATCGTCGAGTACGTCCAGCGACCGGCCGTAGGCGCGACCGGCGGCCGTATGAACCTGATCAACGACAGCGACCGGCACATGGCCCGGATGATGTGCGTGATGGCGCTGAAGTCCTCCGAGGACACCTCACGCCGCGTCGCCCGCCTCCACCTGGCCTGCGCCCAGGCCGGCAGGGTCCAGGGCCGCATCGCCTACGGCTGGGTCCGCAAGGGACCGGACAAGGGCACGCTCGTCCGCGACGAGTCGCGAGTGGTCATCGGCATCTTCGACGACTGCCTCACCGGAGAGACCTCCTACAGCATCGCCACCAAGCTCAACCAGGACGGCGTCAAGCCACCCGCGGCGAAGCTCTGGTCCTCCACCATGATCAACAAGATGCTGCGGAACCCCCGGTACGCAGGCATGGTCTCCTACGCCGGTAAGCATCGGATCGACCCGGCGCTCGACTGGGACGGATGGTCCCGGGTGCTGTTCGACGAGGACGGCCACCCGCTGCTGGGCGCCTGGGAACGCATCATCGAACCGAAGATCTGGTCCCAGGTCCAGTTCGAACTCCAACTGCGCCGCCAGAACAGTGGCATCTCGAAGGGAACGAGCCGTCCGCCTGTCACGGGCCGATACCTCCTCTCCGGCATCCTCAAGTGCGGGAAGTGCGGGAGGGGACTCGTGGGACACAGGTCGCAGACGGGAGGCCGCACCTATCGGTGTCCCCCGTCAGCCCACGGCGGTTGCGGTGGCACAAGCATTGCCGCAGAGGACGCCATCGAGCACGCAATGGTCGCCTTCCTGCGGAAGGTCATCGAAACCGCTCGGGAAGACGAGCAGGGCGCCTCGGAGCAGCTCACCAACATGCGCGCCACCCTCGAACACGAATCAGCCCGCAAGCAGAATCTTCTACGCCGCTGGACAGAAGGCACCCTGGAGAAGGCAGGGCTGACGGAGGAGGACTTTTTCACCATGCTGTCCGGTATCAACAAGAAGATCTCACGGCTGCGCGATGCGATCACCGCCGCAGAGGGAACACCCACCCGCGAGGCTCCGAAGGAGGAGCTACTCAACGGCTGGCGTGCCGGATCACTCCATCAACGCCGCTCCCTGCTGAGGAGGTACCTGCACGGCATTAACGTGCAGCCACCCATCAAGGTAAAGGCCTTCAACCGCAGCCACCTTATCCAGGAACGCTCGTTTTGGGATGGCCGGTACTTCCTGATAGCCGAAGTACGCGTCTAAGCGTGTCTATCCCAGGGAGCCCAGCCGGGTGAGATCCAACCAGCGCTGCGTACGGCTACGCGACGACGTCTCTGCTCCGCCCCGAGCGCCCTCCTGAGTCGCGCATGTTCGCGGCTCGAATGCCCGCAAGAGACCACTCGCGTTCTGCCCGTGACCACTGATCTTGGTCAGGAATCGGTGGATTCGTCGACGGCCAAAGGCCTCGCCACCCGCATCCAGTGGGTGAAACTACGCCAGGTGGCGAGGGTGTCGGGGTGGTCGGGGCCCAGCATCCGCATCATGTGCTCCAGCAGCTCGGCGAGGGCGGCCGCGGCTCCGGCCGCGTCCCCCTCCTTTCCTCGCCAATTGGCGAGGGCGCTTCGAGTGATGAGGGTGTCGGGGTGGTCCGGGCCCAGCACCCGCACCCGGTCGGCGAGGAGTTCGACGTAAGCGGCCACTGCCCCGGCCGCATCCCCCGACTCACCCTGCCAGTAGGCGATAGTGCTCCTGGTGGTGAGGGTGTCGGGGTGGTCCGGGCCCAGCACCCGCACCCGGTCGGCGAGGAGTTCGACGTAAGCAGCCGCGGCCCCGGCCGCATCCCCCGACTCGCCCCGCCAGTAGGCGAGATTGTGCCGGGTGATGAGGGTGTCAGGATGGTCCGGGCCGAGCACCCGCACCATGTGCGCCAGCAGCTCGGCGAAGGCGGTGGCAGCCCCGACCGCGTCCCCCGCCTTCCCCCGCCAACTGGCGAGATTGCCCCGGGTGGCGAGGGTGGCGGGGTGGTCATCGCCGAGCACCCGCACCATGTGCGCCAGCAACTCGGCGAGGGCCGCCGCGGGTCCGGCCGCATCCCCCGCCTTCCCGCGCCAGCGGGCGAGTTCGCCCCGGGTGGCGAGGGTGTCCGGGTGGTCCGGGCCCAGCACCCGCACCCGGTCGGCGAGGAGTTCGGTGTAAGCGGCCACTGCCCCGGCCGCGTCCCCCGCCTCACCTTGGAACAGGGCCAGGTTGTGCCGGGTGGTGAGGGTGGAGGGGTCGTCATCGCCGAGCACCCGCACCATGTGCGCCAGCAGCTCGCCGAAGGCGCCGGCAGCCCCGACCGCGTCCCCCGCCTTCCCCCGCCAACTGGCGAGACTGTGCCGGGCGGTGAGGGTGTAGGGATGGTCATCGCCGAGCACCCGCACCATGCGCGCCAGCAGCTCAGCGAAGGCAGTAGCGGCCCCGGCCGCGTCCCCCGCTTCACCCCGAAAGCGGAAGAGTTCGCCCCGGACGGCGAGGGTGTGGGGGTGGTCCGGGCCCAGGCGGCTGTGGGCGACACCGGCCATTCGCTGGAAATACTCGATGGCGGCAGCAACCTGACCGCTCTTGCCCAGGCTGTAGCCGGCGTGGAAAAGCACCCCATGGGCGCCGTCGGACCCATACAGGATGTCTTCGGCGTGGCCGGTGAGGGCGGTGGTGTTGGCGCGCAGGTTCTGGGCGATGGCGCGATCGCGTTCGATGTCGGGCCAAGCGGCCACCAGGGCGTCAGCGGCGGTGCGGGCGGTCTCCTCATACGCCTGAGGAGGCATGGACTCCCGGGTGGCACGTTGGACCAGCTGGTGGGTGCGTACGGCTTGGTGGGGGCTGTCGGGGAAGTGCTCGATGAGGCTGAGGTGGTGCAGGGCGCGTAGCGCGCGCCCCGCCTCGCGGATGGACACCGATTCGGGTTCCCCGGTGGGGTCCGGGCCGGTTCTGGGGCGGCACCGGGCGAGGTGGGCGAGGGCGGGCGGGCTGGTCAGGACGGCCTGGGGGATGCCGTTGGGGTCGAGCAGGGCGGCCAGTTGGAGCATGGGGCGGGCCAGGCCGACTGGGCGGAGGGTGTCGGCGCGTTCGACGGACAGGGACCAGGCGGCCGCGAGGGGGAGGGCCTGGTCGTCGGGGAGCCGGTCGGGGGCAGCTTCGGTGAGGGCGGTGGTCCGATCGGCGAGCAGGTCCCGGTACGCGGCCACTCCCTCACCGGAGTCGATGACGTATGCGGCGGCCTGGGCGAGGGCGAGGGGCAAGCATCCGAGATCGCGGGCGAGGGCGCCGAGCTGTTCCTCCGGCGCCTCACGGCCGTTGGCGGCCAGAGCCCGGGTGAGGTAGGCGACGGCCTCGGCCTCGGTGAACAGGCCGACCTCGATCCTGCGGCGGCCCTCACCGGTCAGGGCGGCGTCGCGGCGGCGGGTGGTGACCAGGGTGCGGCCGTGGGGGGCGGCGGGCGGCCACAGCTCGCGCAGGTCGTCCGGATCGGCGACATCGTCCAGGACGACCAGCCACCGACACGGCCGGGCACCGGCCTTGGGGGTCAGCCAGGCCAGAAACGTGCGCGCGGCCTGTTCGGGGTCGTCCGGGTCCGCCCGGCACAGTTCGATACCGGCCTGCGCGTAACCGGCCACCACGGCAGGCCGGGCGCTCGCGGTGATCCAGACCAGGACGTCCAGGCTGTCGCCCGAGCCACCGTCCCACGCGGTGAGGGCGTGATCGGCAGCGAGCTGGGTCTTGCCGACCCCGCCCATTCCGGTCAGGACCTGGCCCAGCACAGCCGTGCCACCACCCTCGACCGCCGCCCGCAGCCTCTCCGCCTCGGCACGGTCCTGGAAGGACAGCGCCCGGGACGGGATCACGCCGACCTGGTGTGGCCAGGCAGCGGGCTCTCGGGGCGCGGCGGGATGGTTGACTTGGCCGACGCTGCCGATCGCCACGCCGTGATGGCTGGCATGGACCGTGACGATCTCCGGTATACCAGTGCCTGCGCGGGGCGGTTGTGGGCTTGGGGTAGCCGGTCCGCTCAGCCCTGGGGCGGAGCCGGCGCCTGAGGGGAGTTGAACGTCACCGGCCCGTTCGCCACGCCGAGGGCCATCGAGCCGTTGTCGGCCTTGATGTTGACGTCGCCACCCGCGGCAACGCCGCCGTCCCCGGCGGACGCACCGCTGTGAGGTGCAGTCTGCTGTTCGAGCAGGGTGCGCAGGTCGTTCACGGCTTGCGCACGGTCGGCTTCGTCCAGGGATTCCAGCAGGAACTCGATGCGGGTCTGCCAGGAGGCTTCCTGCCGGACTCGGGCCTGCGCGTCGCCGTCGGGACCGACGTCCTGCAGCGCGGTGGCGGTCTGGTCAAGCCGCTCCAGTTCCTCTCGTTCGCGCTCCGAGTTGCCGCGGCCGAACCAGCGGGCCAACGCGTCCCGGAAGCGGTTCCACGCGTCCGTGCCCGCAGCCGTCACCACCGCGGCGCCACCGATTGCGGCCAGTGCCGTCAATTCCTGTTCCAGCATCCGAGTACCCCCGTTGCCCGCCGTATGTGCTGAGGACGGTAGCGCTGGATCTGATGACCGTGCATCCCCTTCCCGGGAACACGCGCCGTTTCGGACATCGACCCGCAGCCATCCGCCGGAGTGCTGGGCAGAACGCCGGCTGCGCCGTTCAGTCTCCGGCGTTGGGGCCGTCCTGATCGGAGCATGCAGCGGGCGCAGATCTGGTACGTGGCGCTGGCGAAGGCGTAGCGGCCGAGGATAACGATGTGGTCGTACCGGATCGAGGGCAGGCGGGCGAAGAGGTCGTCCGCGTCGGAAGCCGTGGGCAGGTGGCCTCGGCCACCCGATGGCCGTCTTCACGATGCCGTCGGGCACCAAGGTTGCTCATCAAGGACTCCGCGGCAGGCGCCTGGTACGGCTCGGTGTGCCGGGGCTGTCCGCTCTTCCCCTGCCACGACGCGCTGATGGCCCTTCGGTTGACCGCGGACGCTCGGATGCAGTTCTGCTTGTTGCGCGAAGACGTCACGGTGGCTCTCGCGCCGCTACTGGAGGAGAACGACTACATCGGGCTCAGGGCTCGGGTGGAAGCGGCGTTCGAGATGTATGCGGGGGCGTATTTCCGTCCCGGCGATTCCACTCACCAGGAGCTGCTGGAGGCCCACCGATGAGCGACGTCTTCCTGGGGCTGCCGGGCGGCCTCACCACGGCACCCGTACCGGCACGGGCGGCGTCTCCGACTGCCGGTCGGCCGACGGTGATCCTGCTGTACCCGAAGATCGACCACGAGAAGGACTACCGAGTAATGTTCCTCAGTCCGCTCGACCTGCGATCCGCCCGTATGTGGGCGAGGTCAGATCGCGGTCATGGCCCCCGACGTCGGCGAGCGTCGCCAGCTCGGGCGAGTACGCGGGGAGGAAGTGCAGCTCCACAGCGTCGGCATGGGCGGCAAGCCAGGAGCGGACTTTCCGCGAGCGGTGGGCGGAGTGCCCGTCGAACACGAGAGCTGATCGCCGACATCGCGTTCACTGAGAACCGGTTCCCGCTCCGGCGCACCACGGGCGTCTTGCCCTTCTCGCCCCAGGTGCGGACGGTGACCTGGTCGGAGCGTATGCCGACCTGATCGGCGAAGAGAATCTCCCCGCCGTCCCTCTTCGCCTTCGCCCGGATCGCCGGCCAGATCTCCTCGTGCCAGCGCCGCACGGCCTCCGGGTCCTGCTCGACGGCCCGCTTGTCAGGGCGCTGGAAGAACAGTCCCCACCGCTTGAGGTACTTGCCCACCCTCACCTCGGTCAGCCGCACCCGGTACAGCTTCGCGATCAGCTCGCCCACCAGCCGCCGCGTCCACAACTGCCCGGAAAGCCCCACATCACAAGGCCGATGATCGAGCACGGCCTGCCGCACCGCGGCGACCGATGCCGCGCGTCCCCCACCAGATCGCTCACACACCACCAACGACCCAGAACCCAAACGGACTCGGATCATAGAGCGGGCGGCGGAGCCGCTCACGATCGGTCTCGGTGGCCAGGGGAAGAACCCCGTCAGGACTTGGAGCTGGGCCGACCGGGAATGTGACTGAGAATGGACTTGGAGAAACCCCCATCGACGCAGACATCTTGGCCGGTGACATATCCTGCAAGCGGGCTGACAAGAAACTCGATCACGTTCGCGATATCCATCGGGTCGCCAATTTTCGACAACGGGATGATTTTTTCCCTTGCCTTCTTGACTTCGGGATCGAGGTACATTTGTTCAGTCATCTGCGTGCGAGTCATTCCCGGGGACACCACGTTCACGCGGATTCCGTCAGGTGCCCATTCCAGTGCGAGTGTCTGAGCCAACAGCGTGAGTGCAGCCTTGGTCGGACTGTATGCACCTGACCCGGCATGTGGGAGTTGGCCGGACATTGAAGAGGTGAAACAGGCGGACCCGCGGCTATCCTTCAGGTGCGGGTAACTTGCTTTGGCAAGTAGCCACGCTCCGCGGAGGTTGACGGAGAACATGTCGTCCCAGTCCTCGAGGGAGAGATCCTTGAGGGCGCCAGGGTTGGCGATTCCGGCATTTGCCACCAACGCATCCAAGCCGCCGAACTCGTCGACCGCAGCGGTTACCAGCTGACCCGGCACGTCGGGATCACCCAGGTCTCCTGCCAATGCAATGGCTTTGCCGCCCATTGACTGGATCGACCGGACGACCTCATCTTGTCGCGCATTCACAGTAAGGCCAGATACTGCGATCATCGGCTGTTCGCCACGGGCAAGCGCCGCCTCTGCGAGCCTCAGGCTTGCAGCCGCTCCGATGCCGCTGCTTCCGCCACTGACCAGAACCCTCATCGCACTTTCTCCTTGCATATTTCCAGCAGGCATACTCAGCAGGTCAGACAAGTCGAGACAGCTGCATCTGATGCGTTTCGAAGCACTTCGACTCACACCGATGATCGAGAACTGTCACCTGACTGTTCGATGGTCCCCGGAGCCTCTCTGAACCCCGGGGCGCTGAAATTACTCTCCGAGGTTCCAACCCTCTACACTGAGATCACGCATCGCCTTCGCGAATACTTCAAGGGTGTTCTCTTCGCGAATGACTTCGAGCACGACGTTGTCCACCCAGATTGTTTCTTGGACTGCTTTACCCAGCCCGTTCCAATCGATCACCCCAGTGCCGATAGGGTCGTGTCCCCACGTTTCCGTACCCGTATCGGAGATATGCATGAGTGCAACCGATCCGTGGTGTGAGCGCAGACCCGATACGGGATCCTCCCCGATGTAAGCAGCGTTCGCGACGTCGTACACGATTTTTAGTGCATCATCGTTGACCGCGCCGACGATATCTGCCAGCTCCCCGATTGTGGGAGCAAAGCAGTAGGGGGTGTTCTCGAAGAGGAGTCGTTTTCCCGCCCGCTTGGCCAGCGGGATCAGCTCTTCCAGGCTTTCGTACATCCACCCGTAGACACTCTCGAGTGAGGGGGAGATCATAGGACGCCGTGTGCCGGGCGAGATGACAACTTCCGGGACATCCCAAGCCACCGCAAGATCGATCACCGAGGCGATGTGCTCGATGCTCTTCCGGCGCATACTGGCACCAGGACTGGCCAGATTGATGTCGTATCCGCCGACATTCAGGGATCGGATCTTGGCGCGGTTCTCGTTGAGCGTCGCCAGGATTTCCGAATGCTCGGAACTGGAGATCTCTTCCGGCCAGCAATGCGGAGAGCTGATGGGAACCTCGAAGGTGTTGTACCCATTCTGGGTCAGCTCGGATATCGCATCGATCGCCGTTGTCGACCAAAGATACGAAAAGGTGTTGATGATCATAGAATTTCCGTTCAATCTTCGAGGTGTCCCCATCGTGCGCTCGGGACCAAGTGCGACTACGACCGGGGCGCCTTGTCCTGTTCAGGGACTGAACTGGCAGCAGTGGACGAGTTCTCGCTCATGGCGACGGCGATGGTGTCGGTCTCGGAAACGATCTCCCGCGGGGCACGGCTGCCGGTCTCCGGGAGCGTGAAGTAGACGATGAGGCACAGGGCGACGATGACCATCATGTAGATCGCCACGTACATGGGCCGTCCGGCGCCGACGAACGCGGCCGCGATGAGGGGTGCGGTGCCGCCGAAGAGGGCGATGACGATTTGGTGGGCGAATCCGATTCCGGAGACGCGGACCGAGGCGGGGAACAGCTCAGCCTGGATGGTGGGGTAGACGGCTTGCCAGATTCCGAGGACAACCCATCCGGAGGCGGCGACGATGACGTAGACACCGAAGCCGGGCACCTGCAGGAGGAGAAGGAGCGGATAGAACAGGACGATCATTCCGATGGCGCCGATGATGGGGAAGATCTTCCGGCGACCGAGACGGTCGGAGAGGTAGCCGCTGGCGGGGACGACAACAACCAGCAGGGCCAGGCCGATCGTGCTGCCGGCAAGGGTGGAGGACAGGTCTCGGCCCGAGGTGAGGTTGGCGTAGGTGGGCAGGAACGTCGCCCAGGTGTAGTAGGCCACGGCGGGAGCGGAAAGGGCAGCAGTCTGCAGGAGCGCCTTGGGGTGCTCGCGGAGGAGCTGGAGGAGCTTCGCGGGTGCGGACTTCTGCTCGACGAGCGTGCTGGCTGCGAACTCCGGAGACTCATCCGAGCGGGCGCGGAGGATGAGTCCAGCGACGCCGATCACACCACCGATGATGAATGGGATCCTCCATCCGTAAGACGCCAGGGCGTCGGCGGAGAAAACAGAGGTGACGGTGGCTGCGGCGCCCGTTGCGGCAAGGGTTGCCAACCCGCTAGCCATGTTGGTGAAGGAGCCGAAAAGTCCGCGCCGGTTGGCTGGAGCGTGTTCCACCATGAACGCGATGGCGCTCTGCCCCTCGACGCCGGCGGAGATGCCCTGGAGGATGCGGGCGACGACGAACAGGATCGGCGCGAAGTAGCCGATGGTCGCGTACGGGGGTGTAAACCCGATGATCAACGCGCCGAGAGCCATACCCGAGACCGCGAGAGACAGGACGCGTCGGCGCCCGTACCGGTCGGCAAGCGGGGAGATGATGATGCCGCTCAGAGGCCGCACGATGAACCCGATGGCGTAAGTGAGGAACGAGGCGATGAGGGACGCGAACTGGGAGCCCGAGGGGAAGATCTGCGCGGAGAAGACAGCGGCGAGAAGACCGTATATATACCAGTCGTACCACTCGACAAAGTGCCCGACGGTCCCGGCGAGCAGGTTACGGGCCTGTCTCTTACGCGAGACAGGATCTGCGCTGTCGGGGGTGTATGCGCTGGGCGCGCGACGTGGAGCTGTCATTGAATTCTCCTTGCATTTGGTCGCGAGTGAGCATCCCAACGCCCGGGCCGAGGGTCGCTGAACCTGTTGGAGGGATGTCTGCCTGTCTAGGCGGAGAGCTCCTCGTCTGCGACGAGGTAGGCATAGCTCGGCCAGCTCCGGGAGATGTCAGCCGCGGCCGCGAGCAGGGGCGGCGACAGCTCGGCCATGCGCGCTCGGGTCATCCGCACGGAGGGGCCCGCGATGCTGATCGTCCCGGTGGCCTCCCGGCCCGGTCCGGCTCCGTGAATGGCGGCCGCCACGGCACTGATACCGAGGTCCATCTCCTCAATCGTCGTGGCGTACCCGCGGTGACGAACCTCGTCGAGCTCGACCTGGAGAGCGGACCGATCGAGGGGGGATCTGGGGGTGACGTCGAGACGGCTCTCGTGCGCCAGCACGGTCGCGACTCGGTCCGGAGAAAGAGTGGCGAGCCACGCTTTCCCGGATGCAGTGGCGTGGGGGACCGCGTCCTGGCCCATGACGGGGTCGATGCGGAGGGACGAGTTCGCCCCCTGGGCTTTGGCGATCCACTTCAAGGAGTCGTTGGTGGCTACCGCCAGGCGAACGAGCTCTTCACACTCCGCCGCGAGCGAGTCCAGGCTTCGCTGAGCCCACGTTTCCACTGCTGACGAGGACAGCTGGCGGAGTCCCAGGGCGCCGAGGCTGTGAGTGGCGAAGTAGCTGGAGGTGCGGGGATCCTGATGCACATAGCCCGCATTGACCAGGGCGGCGAGGAGGCGATGAGCGATGGCCTTGTTGACGCCCAGGCGCTCGGCGATCTCCGTGACGCGTCGGCCTTCGGGATGCGGCGCCAGCAGTTCGAGCACATGCATCGCATTTGTGACGTCATCGGCTAGTGCCATGTCATCGTCTCCTCGCCATCGTGGATCACGCCCGCGTCGCCTGTAACGCCGTTACGGCGAAAAGTCACACGCGTCCACCCTCGCTGTCAAGACCTCAGACCCCGAGAACGCAGCGGTCAGATCTGCTGCACCAGCTCACGCAGACGCGTGAACGCCGACTCGTCATCGTTCACGACGACGTCGTGCTCGCCGGTGTTCCAGCGGCACTCGAGTGCACCGAATCGCTTCCAGTAGACGTCCCATCCGGCGAGCTTGACCCGGTCCCGCTCGCTGCCGCGCTCGATCAACCGTTGCCGCACGACCTCGGGCGAGGTGCGCACGTGGATCACTCGGATGCGAGCGGCGGGCCAGCCTGCATTCTCGGTCGAGCGACGCAGGAAGTCGGGGTCTCCGAGGTACGCCACGAACGGTGCATCGAGGACGACGGAGTGGCCGAGTTGCAGATTCCGGCCAGCGGTCGCGAAGAGCGTCTCGTACTCGGCCGGCATGACCTTCCGCAGGTACAGCTCGTTCGATTCCCGATCGGAGGGATCCTGCCCGAACGCCTCGAGAGCCACTCGCACCAGGGACCCGGCGAGCGTGTCCTTGTCGAGATACGCCGCGCCCGTGAGGGAGCTGAGGTGTCTCGACAGGGTCGACTTACCCGACCCCGCCCCGCCGAGCGTGATGTAGGCGACGGGCAGGGCTTGGACGTCGGATGTCACCGCTTCACTCGCTCGATCGCGGCCACGAACTCCTTCGCCGCTGCGGTGACCTTGCCCATGTCGCCGTCGGGGCGGCCGGCCTTGGTGATGGCGCTGCCCACTCCGACCGCCGCGACGCCTGCGGCGAACCAGTCGCCGACGTTGGCGGTGGTGACGCCACCCGCCGGAAGAATCGGGACGTGCGCGAGCGGCGCCAGGACCGCCTTGGCGTAAGGGATGCCGCCGGCTTCGGTGGGGAAGAGCTTGACGATGTCCGCGCCAGCCTCGGCCGTATCGAGGATCTCGGTCGGCGTGTAGGCACCACTGATGGTGGCGATCTGGTAGCGGTTGGCGACGCGGATCATCTCGGGGTTGAGGTTCGGGCTGACGAGGAACTGCGCGCCGGCCTGAATGCTCGACCAAGCGGCGTGCCCGTCGAGGACGGTGCCCGCGCCGAAGGCCACGTCTTCACCGGCGAAGCGCTCGGTCAGGCGCTCGATCACAGTGAGGGCGCCGGGGATCGACAGGGTGATCTCGAGGGCGCGGATGCCGCCGGCGACGGCTGCCGAGGCGACCTCGAAGGCCTCCTTGGCGGTGTCGAGGCGGACGATGAGGACGTTGCCGGAATCGCGGATGGTCTCTATGACGTCGAGTTTCTGGAACATGACCCCGATGGGTACACCACTTTGGCGCGCTTCGCGAGCCGCAACCCGTTGCGTTGACGAATCGCGGTGAGGTGCTACATCCTGGGTTGCAATCGATCTCAGCAATCGTTCTCATTCGCAAGGGCGACTGATGCGCCGGGATCCTCATCAAGGCGAAGGAGTCCACGGCGGTGGATCATTCCTCTTCGGCCCCTCGGCCCTCGGCCGTGGTGCTGGGTGCGTCCCACTGGCACGCGCCGCTGTACCGTGCCGGGCTCGCTCGACACTTCCGCGTGACGGCGGTGCAAGGCCCCGACCCCGCGGTCTCTCGGGCATTCGCCGAGCCCTTGGGCGCACCAGTCGCGGCGAGCGTCGACGAGGCTCTGGACCAGGACGGCATCGAGGTGGCGTTCGTGTTCTGCCCGCACCACGAGATGCTCGCGGTCGGCCGAGAGCTCATCGACCGCGGCATCCCGTTCGTGATCGAGAAGCCAGCCGGTGCGAGCCTCGACGACCTTCGGACGATCGAGGAGGAGGCGCGCTCGGCCGCCGTGGCGACGACCGTGCCGCTCGTCCAGCGCGGCGCCCCGATCGACACTTGGCTGCGACAGGCCGGCGACATTGTCTACGAGCGGATGGCGTTCGTCGCCGGTCCGCCCTCGCGGTACCGGCGGAACGGCAACCCGTGGATGCTCGAACCCGCCCTCTCGGGCGGCGGCAGCCTAATGAACCTCGGCCCGCACTTCGTCGACCTGGTGATTCGCCACCTCGGACACCCCGTCGACGTCGTCCAGAAGCTCTCCACCACGCTGCACGGCGAGGCGGTCGACGACCACTCCACGATGGTCCTGACCACCGTCACGGGCCGCGAGGCAATCGTCGAGGTCGGCTACGCGTTCCCCAACTCGCCGCTGAAGCGGTACTGCAGCTTCACCGCGGCCGGGACCAACGGGTTCGCCACCGTCGACACCACCGGCTACGCGACGTTCACCGACCAGTCCGGCATCACCAAGAGCGCCGTCCTCGAGGTCGACAGCGACCCGCTGTACGACGTGTTCGTCACCGGCGTCGCCGACACGCTCACGACCGGGTTCGCGGGCCTGCCGACGCTCGCCGAGCTTATGACCACTATGGAGCTCATCTGGTCGCCGCACCTGGAGAGGACGGCGCATCGTGGCTGAGGTGAGCATCGACGACGTCGCTGAAGCGGCCGGCGTCCACCGCTCGACCGTGTCGCGCGCGTTCTCGAAGCCGGATGCCGTACGCGCGGCGACCCGGGAACACGTGCTGCGTGTCGCAGCCGAGCTCGGGTACTCGATGAACCCCCTCGCGCAGGCTCTCCGCCGCGGCTCGAGCAACCTCATCCCGCTGATCGTTCCGGACATGACCAACCCGTTCTTCGCCGAGCTGGCGCGCACAACCGCCGCCGCCGCCGAAGCACGCGGCTACCAGCTGATGCTCTGCATCACCAACGGCGACACCCGGCAAACCGCCAACTACGTGAGCGCGATGCAGTCCATGTACTCCCCCTTCGGCATTGTCGCCCCCTCAACCCGGGTCAACCTCGAGGCGCTCCGCCGGTACGCGTTTCCGAACCGGGTCGTCGTCATCGACCGGGTCGAAGACGACCCCGCCGTGCCCACCGTCACTGTCGACAGCGCCAGGGGCGTCGACCTCGCCTTCGACCACCTCCTTGGTCTCGGCCACGCGAACATCGCCTACGCTCCGGGGATCGTCGGCACGTACACCGCCCAGGATCGCTGGGACGCCTACCACCGCGCCGCCGAGCGTCACGCCATCCCGCCCGTCGTCCTGGAGGCGGCGCCCGGCGCCGATCCGGGCCCGGGGCTCGTGGACCACTGGATGCGGGAACCGATCCGCCCGACGGCGGTGATCGCCTCCAACGACCTCATCGCGTTCGGCATGATCTCCGAGCTCGGCTCGCGCGGACTGACTGTGCCCGCCGACCTGTCGGTGGTCGGCTTCGACGGCCTCGACCTCGGTGCCCAGTTCAGCCCCCGGTTGACCAGTGTCCGACAACCAATCACCGACCTCGGACGGATCGCCATCGAACTCGGCGAGGCCCTCATCGCCGGCGGCCCGCCCGACCACGTCGTGCTCGAGCCATCGCTTCTCGTCCGCTCCTCCACCCAGGAACTGCGCTCATGAATCCGAACCCCGGTCGCCTTCCCGGTCTGCAATACGTGGACCACGTGGCCTTCACCGTCCCCGACCTCGACGACGCCACCCGCCTGTTCACTGTCCTTCTCGGTGCCGAGGAGCTCTATCGCTCCACCCGCGGACCCGATGCCGCGGTCATGCCGGAGCACTTCGGCGTGCCCGCGGACGCACACCTGGAGCTGCGCATGCTCCGGCTGCCGCCGAACCTGAACGTGGAGCTGTTCCAGTGGTGGAGCGAGGACCGCTCCCCCGTGTTCCCGCGCGCCAGCGATGCGGGCGGGCACCACCTCTGCTTCGTCGTCGACGACGTAGACGACGTCGTCGCCGCGGTCGCCGACCTCCGGGGCATCGAGATCCTCGGTGCGCGCAAGGAGGTCGCCGGCGACAGCCCCGCTGTCGCCGGGAACCGGTGGGTGTACGCCCGCACCTCTTGGGGACTCATCCTCGAGTTCGTCGACCGCTCGCGGGTCGTCGATCCCCCGCGTCTCGTCGGCCCCCACGACTGGCACACCCACTCGACCTCGAAGACCTCGGAGACGCCCTCGTGAAGATCGCCGGCCACACCCTCGGCACTCCCGACCACACCGTTCCCGAAGCGCTTAAACTCTTCGCCCGAGCCGGCCTGGACGCCGCCGAGGTGATCTACCAGGACGACTACACGAGCGGTCTACCCATCGGCGGTGCCGCGGCAGCGGCGGAAGCGGCACGCGTCGCCGACGGCGAAGGCATCCCCGTCATCGGGCTCACCCCGTACACGACCGCCATCAACGCGACCGACGAGCGCATACGCGGAGCAGCCGTCGACGAACTGCGATCGGCCATCGACATCGCCCACGCCATCGGCGCGAACCGCATCCGCGTCTATTCCGGCGCGTGGCAGCCGGACCAGCAGGATCATGCCGCGCACTGGACGCAGCTCGTCCGCTCGTTCCAGGAACTCTCCGGCCCGGCGGCAGACGCAGGCGTCGTGCTCTGCGCCGAGAACCACTTCGGCACCATGACGCAGACCGCGCGCGACACCGCCAAGCTCATCCGCGCGGTCGACTCGCCCGCCGTACGCGTCCTATACGACCAGGCGAACCTCACCTTCACCCACGACGAGGACGTCGACGACGCCTTCGCCGTCCAGGGCGATCTCATCGGCCACGTGCATGTCAAGGACCTTGTCTTCAAGGACCCGAACGCCCCGTTCGTCGCATCCGAGACGGCGCGTGTGCACGCCGAGGAACGCGCCGTCATCTCGCGCGTCGTCGGCGACGGCACCCTCGCCTGGTCGTCCATCCTCCGACGCCTCCGCGAGGTCGGCTACGACGACGTGCTCTCGCTCGAATACGAGTACCGGTGGCATCCGCAGGATCTCGAAGCCCCCGAGATCGGATTCCGTCGCGGCGCCGAGCACCTCCGTACACTGCTGCGGCAGCTCGATCTCGAGACGACCGGCCAGGACGCCGAGGTCCGCTCGTGATTGCCCTGCGCGTCGGCGTGGTGGGCGCCGGCAACATCGCCAGCATCGCGCAGCTTCCCACCCTCGTTCAGCGCGACGACGTCGAGCTGCGCGCCTTGGTGTCGCGGCGCGAGGACCCGAGCCCGCTGCAGCGTCGGTGGGGGTTCGCGAACGTGTACCGCACGGTCGACGCGATGCTCGACGCCGAAGAGCTCGACGCAGTCTTCGTGCTCACTCCCCGCTCCGAGCACGTCGCGGCCGTCGAGAGCGCACTCCGCTCCGGCATCGACGTGTTCTGCGAGAAGCCCCTCGCCACCTCGACCTCCGACTCGGTCCGCCTCGCGGAGCTCGCCGACGAGCACGGCCGCATCCTGATGGTCGGCCTGAACCGGCGGTTCGCGCCCGTGTACGTCGCTGCGCGGGAAGCGTTCGGTGCGGCCGGAGCGTCGTTCTGCGTCGCGCAGAAGAACCGCGCCGGCTCCGAGTACCGGGCCACGTTCGAGAACGCGATCCACATGGTGGACCTCCTCCGCTGGTTCTGCGGCGGAGATGTCGTCGAGGTCACCAGCGCGGCCGCCGGAACCGACCCCTGGGAGGAGGACGGCACAGCCGCCCTCATCCGGTTCTCGACCGGGAACACGGGCCTGCTGGTCGCGGCCCGGGCCGCCGGCGCGTGGGGTGAGAAGCTCGACGCGTACGGACAGCTGCGCTCGGCGGAGGTCATCGCCCCCGACACCGTCGCGGTGACGGCGGACGGCGTCCGCACCGTCCGGTCGATGAGCCCGGAGGCGTTCGGCTGGGCGACCGCGACCGAGACCTTCGGCTTCGCCGACGCGGTCCGCCACTTCCTCGACCGCGTTCGGGACCGACAGCAGCCGCTGACCTCCGGATGGGAAGCGGTCAAGACCCAGCAGCTACTCGACAAGATCCTCGCGGCGGCAGGCCTGCCCACCGAGGAGCAGGAAGGACGCGTGTGGTCCAGCAAAGCAGTGCAGTAGCGCCACAGCCCCAGGTCGCCCTGGTCACCGGCTCCAGCGGCGGCATCGGCGCGGCCGTCGTCGACGCGCTGCACGCGCGCGGGGACATCGTCGTCGGGGCCGACCTCGCACCGCTCAACGGGCAGGACATCACCGGCTTCTCCGAGCTCGACGTCACCGACGAGCAGCAGACCGCCGAAGTGGTGCGCCGGATCGTCGCCGAGCACGGCCGCATCGACGTCTTCGTCCACGCCGCGGGGGTGCTGGGCGGCACCCCCGATCCGCTGGCGACCACGACCGAGGAGTTCGAGCGCACCATGCGCATCAACGCCACGGGCACGTTCACCATCACGCGCGAGGTCGCGAACCTCATGCGGGGCAGCGGCACGAAGGGCACCATTCTGCTGCTGTCGTCGGTCGCGGCCAAGGAAGCGCGGATCGACTACCTGCCGTACAACGCCAGCAAGATCGCCGTGCTGCACATCATGTGGTCGATGGCGAAGATCCTCGGACCGGACGGGATCTCGGTCAACGCCGTCAACCCCGGACCGGTGAACACACCGATGTGGGCACTGCTCGCCGACCAGTCCGGCTCCGCGCAGGCAGCACGCGACGCTCGCGCCGCGCAGCTCCCCATGCGACGCTTCGCCGAACCGTCCGAGGTCGCCAACGCGATCGGCTTCCTCACGGACCGGGCCAACCGGTACATCACCGGCGTCTCTCTCGACGTCGCCGGTGGAGCGCATCTCGGTATGGGGTCCTAGATCCGAAACGGTTTGGGTTCTGGTCGTTGGTGGTGCCGGGATCGCCCCGACGGACGGGCTGAGGGTGTACTCGGCGAGACCGCCCACTCCCGCGTCTAACCGGCTGTTGCCCATGGCCCGGGTGCCTTCCGCAAGGGGGGAGCCCGGGCCAGCTTTGTCTACGATCCCTACGATCTCCTGGCCGGGGAACCCGGGGGGTGGGCACCAGCGAGTAGCGGCCCTGGACCATCATCAGGTCGGGAAGGCCCACACTGGCGGCCAGAACTGGGACGCGCGCCTCCTGCGGGCCCGGTTCTGGCTGCGCTACTCCGGCCATTTTCAGGACGGCGTGCGGCATGCCGAACTCGCTTGCTTGCCAACGTTTTCATGGAAGTGTCCTTTTGTTGGGAGGGGCAGAACGGCCCGGGTGAGCACGCTCGCTGGGAGCTGGGGCCGGGGCAGGACGGTGAATTCGAAAACGTCCTCAGGTCGGCTCACGGTCTTGATCGGCAGTTTGAGATGATGTCGCTCGGCTTGCTTCCTTCGCGCGCCGCTGGGTGCGCAGCCGGTTCCACCGCTCGAGCCAGCGGCCGACCTGCGCCTCGTAGCCGTGCTCAGTGGGCCGGTAGAAGGACTCGCGGTCCATACTCTCGGGGAAGTAGTCCGCGCCGGAGAAGCCGTCGCGGGTGTCCGGGTCGTACTCGTAGCCCGCGCCGTAGCCGAGTTCTTTCATCAGCCGGGTCGGCGCATTGACGATGTGCAGCGGCGGCATGAGGGAACCGGTGCGACGGGCACTGTTCCAGGCGGCACCGAAACCCCGGTAGACGGCGATGGACTTCGGCGCGGTGGCCAGGTAGACGACGGCCTGGGCGATAGCGAGTTCGCCCTCGGGCGAACCGAGCCTCTCGTACACGTCCCAGGCCGCGAGCGCCTGGTGGACCGCCTGCGGGTCGGCCATCCCGATGTCCTCGTTCGCGAAGCGGACCAGTCGGCGGGCGACGAACAGCGGGTCCTCGCCCCCGTCGAGCATCCGGGCCAGCCAGTACAGGGCCGCATCCGGGTCACAGCCGCGCAGGGACTTGTGCAGCGCGGAGATCAGGTTGTAATGGCCCTCCTGGGCCTTGTCGTACTGCGGCGCCCGCTGCTGCACCTGCCGGGCGAGCCCGACCGCGTCCAGCGGGTCGGCGGCGCCCTCGGGCAGGGCCTGTAGCTGCTCGATCATGTTGAGCAGGTAGCGACCATCCCCGTCGGCCATGGCGATCAGGGCCTGACGGGCCTCGCCGGTCAGTGCGAGCTCCCGCCCGGTCAGTTCTTCGGCCCGGGCCATGAGGGTTTCCAGGGCCTGCTCGCCCAGGCGTTTGAGGACGAAGACCCGGCTGCGCGAGAGCAGCGCGCCATTCAGTTCGAAGCTCGGGTTCTCGGTGGTCGCGCCGACCAGGACGACCGTACCGTCCTCCACGTAGGGCAAAAAGCTGTCCTGCTGGGCGCGGTTGAAGCGGTGGATCTCGTCGACGAACAGCAACGTGGCCTCCCCCTGGGCGCGCCGCTGCTTGGCGGCACGGAACACCCTGCGCAGGTCCGCGACGCCCGAGAAGGTCGCCGACAGAGGTACGAAGACCAGGTCGGCGGCAGCGGCCAGCAGCCCGGCGATCGTGGTCTTCCCGCAGCCGGGCGGCCCCCAAAGGACCATCGACACCAGATGCCGCCGCTCCACCATCCGCCCGATCGGCGCCTGGCCGGCCAGCAGGTGCTCCTGCCCCACCACCTCGTCCAAGGTCTGCGGGCGCAGGCGGTCGGCCAGCGGACGGGAGATGTCGTCGAGGTCCGGCACGGTGGTGTCGTCGGCGCCGGTGCTGCTGAGGCCGGGACCGTCGTCGAACAAAGCGAGCGCGGGTTCGGAGTGATCCATCGAGCGGGGGACTCCTGGGCAGGTGGTGTGGTGGTCTGTGTGGGGCGTGAGCGGACGGTCAGATTATTGTGGGCCGCCGGCTGCGGGGCGCCGAGTCGAGCGCGAGGTCGTAGGAGTCGGTGACTAGGTCCTCGACGAGGACTGCGGTCACACCTCGACCGGCGCCCACGGAGATCCAGTGCTTCTTGTCGAGGTAGCGTCCGACGGTGATCGAGGAGTACTGGTCCCGCAGCCACCGCCCGTGTTCCGGGTCTGCCTTGACCGTGATGATCCGCTCGTCGGGATCGTCCGTGACGATCAGGAAGACCTTTCCCGCGACCTTGTAGACATCCAGCTTCTCGGTGAAGGGACGCCCGCTGCCGGAACCGGGCAGCGCATCGGCCGCGCGGCGCGCAATCTGCTGCAGCCGTACCCCGGTGCGCTTCATCGCGGAGCCCCGGCATACCGATCGGCCGCCACCGGGACGGTCATCAGCATGAAACCCTTTCCCCGCACCTTGTGCGCTACCCACTCCGGGCCGAAGGGGTGCTCCAGCGCGCTGCGGAGCAGTCCCTCGGCGCGCTCGGCGGCCATCTGTTGCGGATTCCTGCCGTTCATGAGGTTCAGCTCCTCGTTTCTTGCCCGAAGGGCCCCACCGCCAGCAGGGCGCCGATCTCACTCCCCCACCCCGGGCCTCTGCAGGCGGTCGCAAGAAGCCCCTGCTCACGACACAGGGATCACGCATGGCATGTGACCTGGCGCCCCTTGAACCGTCCCGGTCAGGAGGCGATCGCCTCGGTCGCGGTCTGGGTGAACGCCCAGTTGGAGTGCACGATGCGCCACTCCCCGTCGATAAGCCGGTACGCCTCCGTGGCGTTCCACGCACGCAGCTGCTGCTCATCGCCGTTGCCGTCGAGCACGTACGTGTTCAGGTTGTAGGCCAGGACCGCGAAATCGCCACTGTCGCTGACGTGCACCGCGGGGTTGAGGTACTCGTTGCGCACGATGCGCGGGTTCGAGTAGATCGACTCGATATGTGCGATCGCCGCGTCCCGACCGACGACCAGTTCCTTGAGAAGCGGATCGAAGTAGCTGATGTCCTCGGCGTAGGTGTCGAGGTAGCCGCGGTTGTCACCGGCGCTCCACCGCTCGTTGAATGACGTCTCCAGCTCAAGAACGGTTTGCTGATCGCTTCCTTGTTGACGCTCATTTCATTCTCCTTCATGGGCGTTGTGGCCGACGAGCCGACGTGCGTGTGTACTCCCGGCGCCCTGCGGCGCCGATCGCCCGGATGTGCGGGCCTCACCAGCAACTATCGCCCCGGGGGCAGGCATATCGGGCGGTATGCTGCGGACACATGATGGTCAACAGAAGACAGTCGGGCAGGGCCAAGGCATCCACTCCTCCTGCGGGCGCACCGACCCCGCTGTACGGTTTCCAGCCCCCGGCCGGCACCCCGTACAGCCTGGAGATCACCACCATCGAGGATTTCCACGCCCACCACGACGACTGGCCGTGGAACCCTCCCCGCCCCGGACGGGCCACCTTCCACTACCTCATCCTCGTGACGTCCGGCGTGCTGGAGCACGACGTCGACCACGTCACCCGCACCGTCACCCCCGGTCAGTGGTTGTGGGTACGCCCCGGCCACACGCAGTGCTGGCACCCGCCCGGCAGCACCAAAGGCCCTTTCATCCTGTTCGAGCCGGACGTGCTGCGGGCCGAGACCGCCCGCCTGCTCACTCCCGTCGCCGCACACGACGCGCCCGCCGTCCTGACCCCGCATCCCGACGACGCCCCCTGGGCCGAGCGCACCGCCTTCCAGCTCCTCGAGGAACACCGCGCCCTGGGGCGACGCCCCCTCGACCTCCATCACGCCCTGCGGCGCAGCCTGCTGGAGGCCCTGCTGCTCCGTCTCGCCCACAGCTCGGGCGCCACCCCGCCGCCGCGCGCCGCCGTGGGCGGCGGGCGGCGCACCGCGATCCACCGGCGATTCCTCAACGCGCTGGAACTGCACTTCCGCGAGCTGCACCACGTGGAGGACTACGCCTGCCTGCTCGGCTGCTCGGTCCGCACCCTCACCCGCGCGGCACAGGCCGCCGCCGGCACCGGCGCGCGGCAGGTGATCGACGAGCGCCGCCTCCTCGAAGCCCGCCGCCTGCTCGGCCACAGCGGCTGGACAGCCAGCGCCGTCGCTACTCACCTGGGCTTTCCCGACGCCGCCAACTTCGGTCGCTACTTCCGGAACCACACCGGCCTCACCCCTGCGGCCTACGCAGCGCAGGAAGAGCGCCAGGGAATCAGCTCCCGCAGTACAACGAGTGGCGCTGCAAGTTCTCCACGACCTTGAGCCAGTCGTTGATCTCGTACTGCTGGCGGATCAGGTCCCAATCGACCGTCTTGGTCGACAGCACCAGCGCCAGCTTCGGCTACCCCTCCCCCGGCCGCCAGCCGGTACAGGCGCACCGAGCCGATGTTCTTCAGCCTGGGCAGCAGGTTGAAAGCCGAGCATATGACGGCAGCGCCGCCTCCACCGGGCCGTGCTCATCCCCGGCTGCTGCTGCGGCCTGGAGGCACGGCGCGGGTGGCCCTACATCGCCCGCGGCGAAGAGATAGGGCTCGGTCACGACTCCATGCCGCACGTGGAACACACCAGCGGGACGGGTCCGGCTCCACCCCGGCGAGAACAGCACGGCCCCGTCTATCCCTCCTCGCGAACCGAGTCAGCCGCCGCCCAGACGGTTCAACGCAGGGCTTGTACCGGCACCCCGCGTGTCATAAGCGCCGTCTTCACAGCCACCGCCGGATCGGGAGAACCGGCCCATCTGCGGACCTCGTCATCCGCCACGCGCACCGTGGGCAGCCAGCCGTACCGGGGCGGAAGGAGGTCGGCGAGGGTGTCCCGGAACGCGCGCTGCCGGTGTCGCCCGCCCTGACCGGGGAAGAGCGGTGGGCAGGGGCGGGCGAATCCGCCGCCGGGTTCACGCCCGGCCAGGTCACGGGCCCGGCTCAGCCACGCCTCACGGTCGAACCCGAGCACCACCTCGGGCGGATAGTGGGCAAGCGTCAGCGCCCGTGCCCCGGTGAAGTGCTGGCGCTCGTCGACCTCGACGATTTGACACCGCCCGTCAGCGTAGGCGAGGACAACATCAAGACGCCGCCGCTCGCGAGGCGGCGCCACCTGCGGCAACTCCAGGCCGGTGAGCGCCGCATAGACGGCCTGCACCAACGGCCACGTGCCAGCGCACTCGGCGCGGCCCGGGCGCAGCAGCCAGTCGGGGCAGGCTTCGACTGCCAACTCGGCGCACACCGCCTGCCTGAGCAGGCGCACCATGATGGTCTGGGGGCGTTCGGTCACCCGGTCGACTCCGGGATGGTGGTGGGGGCGTCGACGCAGTCTTGGCGGGCGCACCTGTGCCCGGCTGAGCGCCGTCGGCTTCCGTCCGGTCCGGTCGGCCAGCGCAGGCGGCCAAGGCCGGATGCCGACCCACGAAGCCGGGATGTAGTGAACGGCGTGCACGCCGGTCCCCTGCGCGTACGGCGCGCCGCACCCGGCCAGCCAGCCCACCAGCCTTTCCACCCCGTCCTGCGGCAACGGACGCTCCACCATCCGTGCGTCCAGTTCCTCCGCCCCATTCCGCCACCCCATGCGAAACCCCCTCCTGCGGCTCCGTCAGCCCGCCACGGTCGTAGTACCCCTGGTACGTGACCTGTCCACTCTCGTGGAAGGGGTGCGGCGGGCTATGCCCGTCTCCTGTGCAAGCGATGGTTGCCCACTGCTTCTGACCTGGGCTAACGTCCAGCTCTCCGACACCGCTTTCCTCAGAACTTCGCAGGGGCGAGGTTCGCCGTGTGGGTGTCCGGGTTGATGGTGGACACCCAGGCGATCGGCCGGGGCACGACGACCGAGGTCAGCAGCTTGTAGAAGGGGTTCCGGCCGACGGTCTCAGGATCAAAGTCGATACGCATACGGCCCAGTATCCGCAACCCGGACCGTCCGCCCCAACGACGATCCGCGATCTCACCCAACCCCCGAGTTCCACGAAGGTGCCCGGTGCCGGAAGACACGAGCAAGACTTCGACATCCCGCCCCAGGCCCGCCGCGGCCGGGTCACCCTCAACCTGTACGACCAGCTCTCCGCGTACGCCTCGAAGCACCCAGCCGCCTACCTGCGGATCTCTTCCGACCGCTTCGGCCTCGAAGCCGGGGTCGACCGCCAGCACGAGGACGCCGAGAACACGCGCTTCGCCAAGATCTACAAGGAGAACGACACCTCCGCCTTCAACACGCGCAAGGTGGTCCGCGACGACGGCTCGATCGACTGGGTGCTCATCCGCCCGAAGTTCCGCGAACTCCTGGCCGATCTGGCCAGCGGGGTCATCGACGGAGTGATCTTCTACGACCTGGACCGCCTGGTCCGAATACGCCCAGCGACCGGCACATGGTCCGGATGATGTGCGTGAGGGCGCTGAAGCCCTCCGAGGGCACTTCACGCCGCCGTCGCCCGCCTCCACCTCGCCTGCGCCCAGGCAGGTAGGCATCTTCGACGACTGCCTCACCGGCGAGACGTCCTACAGCATCGCCACCAAGCTCAACCAGAACAGCGTCAAGCCACCCGCGGCGAAGCTCTGGTCCTCCACCATGCGTTACCGCCCTTCTGCTGTGGCTGGTCACGGCGTGCCATGCCCCTGCAGCATGGCGCGATCGCGACAAGCGTGCCCTGTGGGCTGCCTTCTTCTTTCTCAGCGTCGTCATGACGATCGACCGGTGAAGATCGCGTCGTCCGTGGACGCCCTCGTCCACATCCCCAACTTCGCCGCTCTGATCAAGCACCTGAGCGGCCTCGGGCCCACACACCCTGTGCTGGTGTTCGTGCACACCATGTCGGAGCAGGGCACAGGCGTCTCAAGCAGCACCGGGCCGTGGCGACCCGGTTTGACGAACTTTCGGTTCGGTTCGAGGCGACGGTTCAGGTCGCGGCGATTCATCAGTGAGGGTGACCCCTCAGCCTGCCGTCGTGCGGATACCCCAGCAGGAAACGACGGCCCCGCGGTCATTACAGAGGAAGGGCGCATCTCCTGGCATTGGCGCGGGGCGGTGTGTACGGGGTTGCACCTTACGTAGCGGCATGTGGTCCGGTGGACTTACGTCCCGATCCCTTGAGGAAGGTCCATGCTCATGCATTCGTCTTTCATGCCACCCCGCCAGGTCAAGATCGGTGACGCGGCGGCCTTCGCCGGCAGCACGCCACGGGCGATTCGCCACTACCACGCGATCGGTCTGCTCCCGGAGCCTGAGCGGGGCGGGGATGACCGCCGCCGCTACGGGTACGAGGACATGATCCGCCTGCTGTGGATTCGCAAGATGGCCGACGCCGGCATCGCCCTGGACGACATCCGTGACGCCTTTACCACCGGCATGGCTTCCGCCGGTGCGGACGGCGGAGACGGTATCGCGGGCATCCTGGAGCGGTTGGAGGAAACCCTCGCCGAGCAGGAGGCGGAATTGCGGCGGCAACGGACCGCCGTGCAGCGAATGCGCACCGAAGGCAGCCGGATGGGCCTGCTCTCCGACTTCGTCACCAAACGCCTCAAGAGCCTGCCCGAGGGCTCCCTGCGTCAGGCGGACTTGGACAGTCTGCTGGTCACTGAGCGGATCTTCGGCCCGCTCGGCGCGGCCATCCAGGCCACCCGCTTCGTCGTCCTGGCCACGCATCCCACTCTGCGGGAGGATTCCGACCGCATCGATGACGCCGAGGAGGCACTCGATGACAGCGTCGCCGTCGATGATCCACGGGTGGCTCAAGTGGCCGTCGAGCGGCACGCCTTCGAATGTGCCCTGCAGGCCGTCATCGAGGAGTCCGGCCTGGGCAAGGACGACGACGCCCTCTGCGACGCCTGGGACACATTGCACCCTGCTGCCACCGATGACGGCGAGGACGAGGCCGACCTCAGCTCTGGCAGGCGGGAGGCTGACTCCATGAGCGTGTTCGAAGCCACCGGCAAGATGCCCTACGACTTCTCCCCAGCCCGCCTGCGCTGTATGGAACTGGCCGAAGAGCTATCCGCCCAAGACTCACCCGCCACCTAAAACACGGCCTAGATGTGCTGTCCCGGCACGTTGGTGACACGCGACGCGCCATGAGGGGTGCTTGGAAGAGGCGAGGGCCTCCGGTTTCGGTGTGGATTGCGACATCTGTACCGGCACCAGGAGGCCCTCGTTGATCCACCGTAATGCCCCGCTGACTCCGACCGGCAGGCTGCGTCTGGCCCGGTGTGTCATCGAGGACGGATGGCCGCTGCGCCGGGCTGCCGAACGGTTCCAGGTCAGCCACACCACCGCCACCCGCTGGGCCCAGCGCTACCGCCGCCACGGCATCGCGGGCCTGCACGACCGCTCCAGCCGCCCCCACCACTCACCACACCGGACACCGCCCGCTGTGGAGGAAACCGTGGTCCGGATGCGGCGCGAGCAATCGTGGGGGGACCATGCGCTTGACGAGGGAAGTACGCCAGCAACTGCTGGACCAGAACGAGGGCTTCGAGCTGGAGACCAGCTACGAGGGAAAGAACTTCCGCGAGTACCGGCGGTACCGGATCAGGGCGTGCCCACGGCGTCATCTTTGACCTGCACGTGTTCCAGCAGCTTTGCCCAGGTTCCGTCCCGGCCAGGGACCATAACGCTCGGGCAGGTCACGCCAGGGTGCCCCGGTGGATCCGCCACATCCGACGCTCCCCGCCTGACGACTACGTCCTGAAGGCCGCCCACGCCAAGTTCCGGCCCACCCACCCCCTTCGACGACATCGCCGTCGAGCGCATCCGCATCACCAAGCCCACGCGCGCCCTCCTGCACGATCTGCTCGCCCGACCGCAACAGGAGTTCTACGGCGCCGAGGTCATCGCACGCACCGGACTCGATCCAGGAACCGTCTATCCCCGGCTCAAGAAACTCGAACGAACGGGCTGGCTGACCAGCCGACTCGAAGATGACGTCACCTGGATGAACAGAGCCACCCCAGGACGCGGCCCCGGCAAACGCCGCACCTTCTACACCCTCACACCCGAGGGCCACCGCGCTGCCCGCCACGAAACCCAACACCGCACCGCAGCCTGAAGAATCCGACAGATCATCCGAAACAAACCCCGATAAGAAGCCTGGACAACACGGAATCGAGATGTCGTTGTACAAGTGCCTTGTCATCAGCTTGTCGTTCGGTCCAGCCGCAAATGGGAGGCGAGGATCTCCTCAAGAACGAACGACGCATCCGGCGGCAGGCCATCGCCATCACGAACCGCTCCGGCGCAGACGACCAGGGCCTTCCAGAGCGCCCAGGCCCGTCCACGCTCCCAGGTCGCCTCGTCTACGCCTAGCCGATCACGGAACGCGGCGCGGCTCTTGCCGGTCAGCATCGTCCAGGCGATCGACAGATCGCAGGCCGGGTCTCCGACTCCGCAGGTGCCGAAGTCGATAACGGCCGCGAGCGCACCGTCCTTCACCAGAAGGTTCCCCGAGGCCATGTCACCGTGGAACCAGACTGGCTTACCGTCCCACGAGGCTCGCAACGCCCGTTCCCAGATCTCCTCGGCGATCTCGGTCCGGATCAGACCATCCAACGTCTCCAGGGCTGCCCGGGCCCACCGGTCGTAGGTCGTCAGTGGCCCGCCTCGGAACCAATTGTGCAATCCCGGACCCGGTCCGCCTGTCGGGTCGATCCGCCGCAGGGACACGAGGAACTCCGCAAGGTGAATGGCGAAGGCGGTCATGTCCTCGACGACGGCACGGGCCGCAGGTTCGCCACCGATCCACCGATAGACCGACCAGTTATGCGGAAAGCCCTCATCAGGCACGCCTTCGGCCAGCGGAACCGGGACCTCCAACGGCAACGCGGGGGCGAGAACCGGCAGCCACCGGTGCTCCTTCTCCACCGCCAGCGCGTACTCCGCGGCAGTCGGCAGCCGCACCAGCATCTCGTCACCGAGGCGAAAGGTGCGGTTGTCCCAGCCCTGCACATCGACCGGCCGGACCTCAAGGTCCGACCACTGCGGGAACTGCGCGGCGATCAACCTGCCCGCCACCGCGGCGTCGACTGGTTTCCGGTCCGGCAACGGCAAAACCTCGGGCGTCCCGTTCATCGGAGGCGACCGTACGGCGCCCCATCGGATCACCGCAATCGATTTCCGATCGCACGAACTCAATCCGGGAACCGCCTGCCCCCCCACCAGCTCAAGCGGCTCGAAGCAATGCACCCCAGGCCGCTGCCCCGGCAAAGGCCGCACGTACTCGCCCGAAATGCCCACCGCCCAGTGGAGTCAGGACGGTCCCAGATGATCACGCACTGTCGAGTCTGGCGACTCTGTCGATGATGGCGTCGGCGGCGCTCGGTTCGATCCAGGGCATCCGGGAGACCGCGCGCTGGTGCGCCAGGCCGTGCAGGCATACCCAGAGGGTGACCGCGTCCGTCTGCGGGTCGGTGGTTGCCGATTGCCCTGCCGCACCACAGTCGGCGAGGGCTTCGGCAAGCAACTCCATGGTGTCCGCACCGAGGGTCGTCAGATCCTCGGCTGTCAGCGAGTTCTCCCCCAGGGTCGGCATCCACTGACCTCCGAACATGGCGCGGTAGCGCCCGGGGTGTTCCTCCGCGTAGCCGAGATAGGCGCGACACAGGGCGTACAGCCGATCCCGGGCATCATCACCGGCGGCATTCGCGGCGGCCCTGAGGTGGGATTCCAGGGCGGTGAACTCCCGTCGGACCACAGCCAGCATGATGGCCGGCTGGTCGGGGAAGTGCGGGTAGATCGACGGAGCGGAGATGCCGATCTTGCGAGCGACCGACCGCAGGGTGATCGTCCGCTCGTCTCCGGTCTCGTGCAGCAGGGTGGTGGCGGCATCGACGATGTCATCGCGCAGGCGGCTCCCTTCGCCGCGCCGGTTTCGTTCTCGTGATACTCGCTTCGGCGTGCGCTGACTCGTCGCGTCGCTTGTGTTCACACCCGTAACCTTACGCAAGAAGATTGCCGCCTGGGGCTCCTCGCGTGCACGTCATCGCACCGCCCGTCACCCCAGATGGGAGCTCCGTGCACAGCGCCCGACCCGGACTGGGGGGGTGTCGTGCCGGTGCCGTCGGCCCGGTCGCCCGCGACAGGCCACACACCCGACCGCACCTGCCCTTGACCCACCCGCACCCCTTGCCCCACTCCCCACTCGCCCTCCATGGGCGTTCGCCGGGCGGGTGAGGCCCGGTCGGCGCCGCCTTCGTCGTACGAGCCCCCGGGTTCAGGGAGGCACGACTCTCCGCATGGCTCCAGCAGTCGCACCTCCTGGCCCGCCTGGCCCGTGCCCAGGACGACCGAGGCGACAACCCCCTTCCCGACCTGCCCGGTTGGCTGCCCATGACTCTCCTCGGCATCGGACTCGCCGCCGGCACCGTCCAAGCCACCCGCGCCGCGCTGCGCGCCCAGCGGGGCGCCACCGGGCCGGAAGCGCTGACCGGCCAGCTTCTCGGCGCCGCCTGGGTCAGCGCCTTCGCGGCCCTCTTCCTCGCCATCACCGGTCTCGCCGCGGCCATCGACCATCCCGACATACAGACCCTGCTGTGGCCCACCGGCTCCGCGTTCGTCGTTCGGCTGCTGTACGTCGCCGAAGGCGCGGCACGCCGCAACCCGCTCCACTACGGCCTCGGTACCTGGCTCGCCCTGACCTCCACCGCGGCCCTCCTCCTCGGCAGCCCCGCCTTCTACTGGGTGCTCACCCTCGCCGGCGGCGGCGCCTACGCACTCGCCGCTCTCCGTTGTCATCGGAGCCGGATCCATCGGCTCATCCGTCGCCCACCTGCTCGCCGAGCGCGGCGAGAGCGTTCGGGTCGTGACGCGCAGGGGCTCCGGGCCCGAACACCCAGGGATCGAGCGGGTCGCCGCGGACGCTTCCGACGCCCCCCGAGTGACCGAACTGTCCCGCGGCGCCAAGGTGATCTATCACTGCGCGAACCCGCCCTCGTACACCATGTGGGAACGCCTGCTGCCACCGCTTCAGACAGCGTTGATCTCCGCCGCGAAGACGAACGACGCCGTCCTCGCCCTCACCGGCAGCCTCTACGCCTATGGTCGCCGGCCCGGAGGACTGATGGACGAGCACACCCCCATGGAGGCCACCGGACGCAAGGGCCTCCTCCGCAAACGGATGTGGGAGCAGGCCCTCGCCAGCGGCATCCGCACCGTCGAGGTCCGCGGCTCCGACTACATAGGCAAGGACGCAGCAGGCATCTACTCGCTTTCCATCGAGCAGGCCCTGGCGAAGGGCCGAGCCGCCTGGATCATGGGAAACCCGGACATGCCGCACACCTTCACCTTCAACGGCGACATGGCACGGGCTCTGATCAGGCTCGCTCGCGACGAACGGGCGTGGGGTCGCGCCTGGCACGTGCCGTCCCCGCCCGCCATCACGATCCGAGAGCTGGCCCAGCGCTGTGCAGCCGCCGCGGGCCGACCGCCGGTCAAACTGATCCAGATGCCACGCTTTGTGATGCGCTCAGCGGGGGTCGTGGTACCCATCGCCCGCGAAATGGCCGAGATGGACTACCAGTGGTACGCACCGTTCCACATGGACGCAGACGAAACCGCGGCCACCTTCGGTCTCACCGCCACCGACCTCGACACCGCTGTCCGCGACCAGGTCGGAGCCCCGGCACAGCTCTGAAGGACACCGGCCGCCGCCGCCGGCCGCAGTCGTCTCGCCCTACGACCCGGCGGCCCGTAACGCGCGGCGCGGTCATACCACTCGCTGGAAAGGGTTCGTCGCGCATGTCACCGGGACCAGCTCCCCTGACGACGTCAGACGTGATCACCGACGTGGCCACCACGGACGCCACCGGCTACGACACGAAGGCTCTGCCTGGCATCCTCACCCGGCTGAAACACCGTGGACTGCTGCCCGCCGAGCACCTGGTCGACGGCGGTTACACCTCTCTGGTCCATCTGGAGCAGGCAGCCCGGGAACACCAGTCACGGGCACCGGGCCACTGCCTGCACGACCACCGCCGACCGCGCCCGGACCGTTGGCTTTTCCCTCGTGGGGACTCCGTGACCTGCGACTCCGGGTCCGGGCCGAGCAGCGGACACCCGAATGGAAGGTCCGCTACGGAGCCGAGGACACCAGCAACGAATCCGCCCACGGACACGGCATGCGCCGCTGTCGCCACCGTGGGGGCAACCGAAAGCCCACCTGTGCGGCGCCGCACCCGCGCCGGCCCCTCCGGCCGCACCGACCACGTGACCTGTCCACCCCCGTGGAGGGATGCGTCGGCGGGAGTACGGGAGAGCGCATCCGATCTCGCGAGCGAACAACGGGCCGGGCATCGGGGCCGCGTCACCCTCTCAGTGATGGTGCGCGAAACCCCGGGCCGGGGCTCGTCGGGCAGCCCGTCGAGGCGGTCCCGCACGAATCTGGCCCGCCAGCGGCGGGTCAGCCGCTCGGCTTGGACAACACCAGCGGTTCCAGCCTGCTGTCCCCCATGCCACCAGCACACCGGGCGGTCGTTCCCGATTTCGGCGAAGGCCCGCCCGGTGTACTGGACACCGGGCCCTGTGCCGACGTCGTCGTGGGCGCTGCGGACGTCATGGCCGGGGCTTGTGCGCGAACACCCAGCGGTTGCCCTCCAGCGCGTCGTTCGGCTCGGGGAGGGGGCCGCGTCCGTGCTGGTGGGTGAAGTCGAAGGGGGTGTGTACCGAGGTGGACCAGCCCTTGGCCGTCAGGTCGCCGGCGGAGTCGGGGCGTGGTCCCTTGTCGAAGAGGTGGAGCAGGTCGATGCCGATCTGTTCTCGCGTGGCCGTGTAGATCGCGCTGTCGCGGTACTCCAGCAGGTCCTTCTCCAGCTTCGCCTCGAAGGCCAGTGCGCTGCCTTCGGTGGTCAGCCGGTCCACCGTGTCGATGAGGTACGTCTCGGTGGGGCCCGGCAGGTAGAAGAGCAGTCCCTCGGCCAGCCAGACGCTCGGTGCGTCCGGGTCGAAGCCGGCGGTGGTCAGCGCGGTGACCCAGTCTGCGCGCAGGTCGACCGGTACGGGGACGCGCTTCACCTTCGGGGTGGCCGACAGGTCCGTGAGCACTCGGTGCTTGAACGCCAGCACGCCCGCCCTGTCGATCTCGTGGACCACGCAGCCGGACGGCCAGTCCAGCCGGAAGGCGCGGGTGTCCAACCCCGCGCCCAGCAGCACCACTTGGCGGGCGTCCGTACGGACCGACCGGAGGAGGAAGTCGTCGAGGACCCTGGTCCGCAGGCCGAAGTAACGGGCGAACCGCCCCCACAGCGGGTTGCCGTCCCCGTCCGGGGCCTGCTCGATGCGCACCGGCCAGTCCGCGCACGCCGGGGCGGCGCGCACGAAGTGTTCCGCGTAGACGTCCCTGGCCAGGCTGTCGTAGCGGTGGGTCTCGATCGCCCGTGCCGCGGCGACCAGGAGGGCAGTCAGACCCACGCCCGCGTCCACGCCTTCCACGTCCGTCTGCTGCGGCGCCGTGCCGACCATGTTTCCTCCGTTGACGGAATGGGGGACTGTGAGGTGCCTGCTTGTCGGATGCGGTGCGTCCGCGGTGCTGCGTGCCTCGCTCATCGGCTTCTTCCCTCCGGAAGCAGGACGGGTTTGACCACGCGGCCCGCGTCGCAGTCGCGTTCGGCCTGGTTGATGTCGGCCAGCGGGTAGGTGCGGATCAGCTGGTCGAAGGGGAAGCGTCCGGCCTGCCACAGCCCGGTCAGCCGGGGTATCAGCAGTGCGGGTACGGCGTCCCCTTCGCAGATGTGGCGGATGATGCGGCCTCGGTCCAGGGTGCCCGGTTCGAGCGGCAGTGCGGTGTGGAGCCGTGCCACCAGGCCGAGGCTGCCGGTGGGGCGCAGTGCCCGGAGGGCATCGTTGATGAGCGGGGACGAGGCCGTGGTGTCCAGCGCGTACTGCGCGCCACCGTCAGTCAGCCGCCGGATCTGGTCGGGCAGTCCGGTCGTTCCGGCGAGCAGCGGGATCGCGCCGAACCGTTCGGCCAGGGCCAGCCGCCCGGGATGCCGGTCGACAGCCACGGTCAGCGCCCCGGCAGCGGTGGCCGCCATCACCGCGGCCAGGCCCACCGCTCCCGCGCCGAAGACCACGAAGGTGTCGCCGGGGCCGGCGCCGAAGGCGTGTAGCACGACTCCGGCGCCGGTGAGGAAGCCGCAGCCGAGCGGCCCGAGCAATTCGACGGGCAGTGCGGGGTCGACCCGGACGGCGTTGCGGGCCGGGACGAGCGCATACTCGGCGAACGAGGACTGGCCGAACCACCGGGGGGCCAGCGCTTCCCCGGTCGCGTCGGTGAGCCACGGCGCGTCCTCCTTGCGTCCGCCGAAGAGGTTCAGGGAGGTGAAGGAGTCGCAGTAGGCGGGGGCCGCGCCGCGGCAGTTGCGGCAGTGCCCGCAGGAGTCGAAGCTCAGCACGACGTGATCGCCGACGCCGATCGCGGTGTCCGGGCCGCCGCCCGTCCGCACTACGACCCCGGCCCCCTCGTGGCCGAGCACCGCCGGCAGCGGGCTGCGGCCGGCCGATCGCCGGACCGCGAGATCGGTCCTGCACATCCCGCAGCCCGCGATCTCGACCAGGATCTCGCCGTCGGCGGGTTCCGTGCACAAGGTCACCTCCTCGACCGCGAACGGGTCCTCGTACGAGCGCAGTACGGCCGCCTGGAACCTCATGGTCATGCCTCCTGCGGGCGGTGGACGACGAAGGGCCGGAGGTTGCCGTAGAGCCCCCACGGTCCGCCCGCGACGCCGACACCGCTGTTCTTGACGCCCGCGAAGGGCTGGGCAAGGGACAGTTCGGCATGGTGGTTGATCCAGGCCGTGCCGCATTCGAGCCGGTCGGCCACCGCCTCGGCCCGGTCGAGATCGGTGCCCCATACCGAGCCGCCCAGTCCGAAACCGGTGCCGTTGGCCGCGTCGACGGCTTCGTCGAGGCTCCGGTACGGCAGCACCGGCAGGACCGGTCCGAATTGCTCCTCGGTCACCACCGGGCTGCCAGGAGGGACGTCGGTGAGGATGGTGGGAGTGAAGAAGTAGCCCGGCCCGTCCAGCCGGTGGCCGCCGGCCGCCGCCCGGGCTCCATCGGCCAGGGCCTGCTTCACGACCTGCTCGACCCGGGCCAGCTGGGGGGCATTGTTGACGGGACCCAGTCGGGTGTTCGGGTCGAGGCCGGCTCCGACGGCGACGGACTTGGCGCGCTGGGCGAGGGCTTCGACGACCTCGGCGTGGAGCCGGGCCGGGGCGTAGACGCGTTTGACCGCCATGCAGACCTGCCCGCAGTTGCGGAACGCGGCCCAGAACAGCCGGTCCGTGATCCGGTCCACCTCGACGTCGTCCAGCAGGACGGCGGCGTCGTTGCCGCCCAGTTCCAGGGTGACCCGGGCGAGCGAGGCCGCCGCCGCTTCGGCGACGGCGCGCCCGGTGGGCACCGAGCCGGTGAAGGTGACGTGGCGGATGCCCGGGTGGGAGGCGAGGCGGGCGCCGAGGGGTTCGCGGCCGGTGACGACGGTCAGCACGTCCTCGGGCAGGGCGGTGGCGAGGACGGCGCCGAGCAGTCGGGTGGCGAAGGGGGTGAACGGGGACGGTTTGAGGACCATGGTGTTGCCCGCCGCGAGCGCGGGCGCCAACTTCGCCGCCGCGAGCTGGAGGGGAAAGTTCCACGGCACGATCGCGGCGACGGGTCCGAGGGACCTCCAGCGGATCTCGCTGTGCACGGGACGGCCATCGGTGATCCGCCGGGTTCTGGGGGCCAGGTCGGCGAAGTAGCGCAGGCGGGTCGCCGTACGGGCGATCTCCGCGTACGACTCGGCCAAGGGCTTGCCCTGTTCCCGGGTGAGCAACCTGGCGAGGTCGTCGCCGGCCGTCTCCACGGCATCGGCCGCCACGCGCAACGCGGTGGTGCGCGCGGCGGGGTCGGCACGCCAGTCGTGCCAGGCCCGGTGGGCCCGGTCGACCACGGCGTCCAACTCGTCCGGCTGCTGGTCGGGGGCCTCGTCGAAGGTCTCCCCAGTGGCCGGGTCGACGACGGCGAAACACGCGGCCCGGCGTCCGGGGACGCGGTCGGGCTCAGATGTCGGCATGCCGCTGGTCAGTTCACGGCGGGGGCGCCGACCGCGTGCTCCCGTGCTTGCCGGTCCATCTCCGCCCGGAAGGCGGCCACCAGATTCGGCTGAATCCTTCCGGCGTTGCGGTCGCCGCCCTCGCAGACCGCTCCGCGCACGCCCACGATGTCCGTGCCGATGCGGGTCAGCGGACCGAGGTCGGTCTGTTTGACACTGCCCGCGAGGGCGGCGAGCAGACCGGACGCGTGGGCCAACCGGACGAACTCGGCACAGACGTCCGGCGGAACGTGGTCGAACAGCCGCGTCCCGTCCTTGATGGCGGTGTCGAGCATGGCCGCGTCGGCGCCGGAGCGGGCGGCGATGTCGGGCACGGCGAGCGGGTTGACGCAGCCGACGCGGCGGGCGTCGGCGTAACCGGAGGCGACGACGATCGCGTCGGGGCGGTGGTCTTTCACCGCCCGGACGACCGCGCGCATGACCTCGATGCCCTGATCGGGCGTCGTACACCCGTAAAGGCCGACCTTGATGTACGTGGCGCCGGAGACGACCGCGCCGAGCGCGGCCTGGGCCACCGTGCCGGGCTTGTACGGGACGTCTCCCACGGTGGCCGACACCGGTTTGTCCGCCGGGACCGCGTCGCGGATCTCTCTGATGACCCAGGGGAAGTTGGCGCCGAGCGAGCCCTCGTCGGGCTTCTTGACGTCGACGATGTCGAGGTGCTCCGCCGCCTTCGCACAGACGAGGGCCTCCTCGACGCTGTCCGGGGAGATGAGAAGCAACACCATGGGCTCCTTCCGCCGCATGTCCACCTGACCGAGGGACAGGGGTGCGGATCGCCTGGTTCATGTGCGGTGCGCTCATCATTTCCGCCGCCCGTGGCCACCGGCAGAGCGTGCGGGCGCCCCTTGGGGCGCTCGTGCCCACGCAAAGTGCGCCAGCGTGCACCGTCTTGCTCCCGCCGGTCGACCGTACGGGCAGCGGCACCACCTCGTCGCCGACCGCAGCGGACCCACTTGCCGCCACGCTGACCAGCGGAAACCGGCACGATGTCATCCAAACTCATGTCCCTGCTGGATTCCATTCCCACGCAGCCGAGGCCGGCCTCGACACCGGCCCCGCCGGTGGCACACCGATCGCGACTACGACCGCGGCAGGTAACGGAGCCCGCTCCCGACGCGCGGCATCACGCCGAAACTCGCCCGCAAGGGATCCACCCGAGATCCGGCCGGGGCGCACGCTGCGCCATTGCTGAAGCCGCGCAACTCAGGTTGCTGCTCGCGCTGACCGTGTCTTCGCCCGGCCGTTCACGCCAGGTCGTCGAGGAGGCGGTCGACGGTCTCACGGGTGACGTGGGGCATGGCGACGAGGTGTGCCAGGTGTCCCTCGACGGCCAGATGCCACCGGCGGCACACGTGGGGAGCCGGCCGGTCGAAGACCACGGTGAGCGAGGCGGGGTTGCGCAGGCTGCGCCTGCCGAGGGCGGCGATGCGGTGTTCGGCGTACGCGGCGACGGACAGGCAGCGGGCGACGCGGGCCGCGAGCCCATCGCGCCCCAGCCGTCGCAGGGCGTACCACAGGAACACGGCAGCGAGCGCGTTGCGCGAGCAGGCGAGGGTGGCGTCACTGGCCCCGAGGTACTCGCCCGCCGTACCGGGGGACGGCACCAGATGGTCGCGGGCCAGGACGACACCGCAGGGCATGGGCACGCCGATCAGTTTGTGCCCGCTGATGGTGAGGGTGTCGGCGCCCGCGTCGAAGCCCCATGCGGGCGGGTTGGGAGCGAAGGCGGCCACGAGGGCGCCCAGCGCCCCGTCGACGTGCAGATGGCACTCCCCCGCGGGCGCGGTCGCCGCGCGCACCGCGGGCAGGTCATCGATGGCTCCGAGCATCGTGGTGCCGACGGTGGCGACCACGACCGCTCCCCGCCCGGCACGCCGCGCGCAGGCGTCTCGCAGCGCCTGCACATCCATGCTCCCGTCCCGCCGCGTGGGAACGGCAACCGCCTCCATGCGCAGCAACGCGGCGGCCCTGGCGACCGTGTGGTGTGCCGCCACGCTGTGGTAGAGAGGCGCCTGCGGAAGGCGTTGCCGGCCGGCGTGCGCGCCGAAGAGGTTGCCCTCGGTCCCGCCGCTGGTGACATAGCCGTACGTACGGGCCGGATCACCTCCCGCCAGACGGCAGAGGAAGCGCACCACGTGGCGCTCGAACGGCTGGCGGTCGGGCCGTGCCGGATCGCCGGGCCCGGGGTCTCCCACGGTGTTCCACAAGATGTCCAGCAGACCGCCGAACGCGCGGTAGTCGAGATCGAGATTGACCGGATACCCGACCGACGTCTCCCGCCGCCGGCGCAACGCCGCTCCGAACCGGTACACGAGTTCCCCGTCCTCCACGGCCGTGGTCCAGGGGACATCGGCGATGCCGAGGCTGTCCGCGCGGTCACGGGCCGCCGCTCCGAGCCGTCCGCCCGGTGCGGGACCCGCAGAGCGTGCCGGAGGGATCACCGCGAGCCCGTCGGAGATTCCGCCATCGGCGTACGAGGGGGTGGTCACGAGCATGGTTCCTCCGGGCGGCTACGGGGCCGTTCCCACGTCGGCCTCGGCAGGACAGTAGGGGCGGGGCGGACAACGCGACGGCCGTGCTCACCACATCACTCGTACGGGGGACGGTGTCCGAGTCGCCGGGGCGCGTCCGAGGCCCCGCGCCGACAACGCCGCCAACAGCCTGCCGCAGATGGAGCCGTGAGCCCCCCGGGGGGGGAGCCGCGTGTGCGGCACCTCGCCCGACTTCGCCGCCCCGCTGTCGCCTGATGGCCGCGATACGGCCCCAGCGGGCCCGGACTTCAGATCACGCCCGGCGACCGCCCGTGAATTCCGGGACACCGCCACGCTCAGCAGTTTCCCCTACCCGGCGGACGGCCCACCAAGAAGGAGAAAGGCAGAGACAGGCGCCCCTGAGGGCGTAAGAGCCCAGGAGAGCATTCAGCATTACCCCTACCGGGTATATTGGCGGAGTCGCTATCGGGAGCAGGGATGACGCCATGACGACAGCCGGGTCCCGGCGGGACCGCGCCCGCGGTGGCGCCGTCCGCTGGATGCGGGGCGCTGCTGTCGCACTCCTCGCCGTGCTCGCCGTGGTCGTCCACCACGAGATCCCATCCTCGGTGCGGGCGACCGCCATGACCGGGATGGCGCGCATGGCCCATGCGCCCTCGGCGACGATGTCCACGGACGGGGGCGGGCACAACAGCACCGCACAGGCTTCCGCCCCGGCCGCGCACAGTGACGGTGGGTCCTGTTCCGGCATGGCCATGCAGCACTGTTCGACCGCCGGCGTCGACGCCGTGAAGATCATGCCGCCGAGCGAGCCCTGGGGCGCCCGCGAGGTCGACGCACACGCCACCCCGACGGGTCGTTTGGTGCCCGGCACGGTGAGTCGGGCACCGCCCGACCTTTCCGTTCTCTCTCGATTGCTCCTGTAGGCCGCCTCCACGGCATCTCCGCGTCCGTTTACGCGATCAGCCGTGCCCACGTGCGACCGAACAGAAGGCACATCGAGAAAAGGACACCATCATCGTGAGCAGCATCAACCGACGCTCCGTCCTGCTGGCCGGGCTCGGCGTCGCGGGCGCGGGCGCGCTCGCCGCCTGTGGTGGCCCCGGCAGTGACACCGACGGAGCCACCGCCCTGGTCAAGCCGTCCGACCCGGCCGTGGCCGCCACCGAGAAGAAGCGGCCCAGTACCGGCGAGGTGCACAAGCTGACGCTGACCGCCGCGCCCGCCGTGCTGGAGCTGGGCGGTGGCGTCATGGCCAAGAGCTGGGCCTTCGGCGGGCAGGTCCCCGGCAAGGGGATCCGGGTGTCGGCCGGCGACACCGTGGCCGCCGAACTCTCCAACCAACTGCCGCACAAGACGGCCACGTCCATCCACTGGCACGGGCTCGCGCTGCGCAATGACATGGACGGCGTGCCCCCGGCCACCCAGACCGCCGTACGGGCCGGATCCACCTTCGCCTACCGCTTCATCGCCGAGACCCCCGGCACGTACTTCTTCCACCCACACGTCGGTGTCCAGCTCGACCGCGGGCTTTACGCGCCGCTGATCGTGGAGGACCCGAAGGAGCCGCTGTCCTACGACGACGAATGGGTCGTCGTCCTGGACGACTGGGTCGACGGCGTCACCGGCACCCCCGACGAGGTCTTCGCCGAACTGAGGCGGGGCATGGGCGGGATGGACATGGGTGGCCATGACATGGGCGACATGAGCGGGATGGACATGAGCGGAGACAAGGGCGGGAAGAACACCTCACCGTCCGCCTCCGCCTCCGGCGACGGCATGTCGATGAAGTTCATGCTGATGGGCGCCGACAGCGATCTGCTCGGCGGGGACGCCGGCGACGTGAAGTACCCGTACCACCTGATCAACGGCCGTGTCCCGGCCGACCCGCACGTGCATACCGGCAGGCCCGGCAAGCGGGTCCGCCTGCGGATCATCAACGCGGGTGGCGACACCGCCTACCGCGTCGCGCTCGGCGGCCACAAGATGACCATCACCCACACCGACGGCTTCCCCGTCGAGCACCGGCAGGCCGACGCCCTGCTGATCGGCATGGGCGAGCGCTACGACGTGCTGGTCACGCTCGCCGACGGCGTCTTCCCGCTCGTCGCGCTCGCCGAGGGGAAGAACACCACGGGCATGGCCCTGGTCCGCACCGGCTCCGGCAGGGCCCCGGAAGCCACCGTCCGCCCGAGGGAACTGAACGGCACGATCGTGACCGCCTCCCAGCTCCGCGCGGCGGATGACGTCCGGCTGCCGTCGAAGAAGGTCGACCGGGTGCACCGCATCGACCTGACCGGTGGCATGACGAAGTACAACTGGGCCATCAACGGCAAGCCGTTCGACATGAGCGATCCAACGGCCGCGCCCCTCGTGATCGAGGAAGGTCAGCGGGTCCGGCTCGACTTCGTGAACCGCACCAGCATGTGGCACCCGATGCATCTGCACGGCCACACGTACCAGCTCGGGAGTTCCGGACCCCGCAAGGACACCACGATCGTGCTGCCGAAGAAGAAGCTGTCCGTGGCCTTTGACGCCGACAACCCCGGCCGATGGATGCTCCACTGCCACAACGCCTACCACGGGGAGGCCGGGATGATGGCGCTGGTCGCCTATCAAGCCTGACGGCTCCAGGGCGCCGCTCACACCTCATGGAGCGCCATACCCCCTTAGGGTATGGTGCTCCATGAGTCCCTACCGAGGGAAGCGTGTTGTCGACGGCGGAGAAGGTGACAGCGCCCATGCCACGCGAAGACCGCGAAAATCCCGTACCCCGCGCCATGCGTCTTGCCCGACGCGCGGCATCCGACCCGCTGGTCCGCATGGTGGCGGTGGCGCTCCTCCAAGCAGTTGCCGCAAGGCTGGAGCGCCCCGTCCGCGCGACCCCCGGGCGCGCCGACTGCTGTGACACCCCGACCGGCAGATGAGCCCCTGACGCATGGGGCGCGGCATCAGGCCCCGAGTGATGGGCGAGGCAGCACGTGGCGGACACGACGGGTACCCTCCGGCTCCTGACGCCGGAGGGTACCCGCCCCCACGTGGCACGCCGCGGACAAGGATGAGGAGCAGCCCTCAGGACTGGGCGGAAAAGCGCCGCAGCCGGAGCGAGTTGCCCACCACGGAGACCGACGAGAAAGCCATCGCTGCGCCAGCGATCATCGGGTTCAGCAGGCCCGCCGCGGCCAGCGGCAGCGCGATCACGTTGTAGAGGAAAGCCCAGAAGAGGTTCGAGTGGATCGTTCCGAGAGTTTTGCGTGACAGACGGATGGCATCCGCCGCCGTTCGCAGGTCCCCTCGAACGAGGGTGAGGTCGCTTGCCTCGATGGCCGCGTCCGTCCCTGTCCCCATTGCCAAACCGAGGTCGGCCTGGGCGAGTGCGGCCGCGTCGTTGATGCCGTCACCAACCATGGCGACACTGTGGCCCTCCCCCTGCAGACGCTTGACCACATCCGCCTTGTCCTCGGGCATGACCTCGGCGATCACCTTGTCGATCCCGACCTCCGCCGCGACGGTGTCGGCCACCGCCTTGTTGTCGCCGGTGAGCAGGATCGGGGTGAGGCCCAGGGCACGCAGCCGGCTGATTGCCTCAGGACTGGTCTCCTTGATCGCGTCTGCGACCTCCAGCACTGCCCGTGCCGCGCCGTCCCAGGCCACCACGACCGCGGTCCGCCCCGCGGCCTCCGCCTCCGTCTTGACCCGTTCCATGTCGGCCGGCAGGCGGATCTCCCACTCGTCCAGCAGCTTTTGGCGACCCACGAGCACCGCATGCCCCTCGACGACCCCTTGAATGCCCAGACCGGCGACATTGGCGAAGTCCTCGGGGACCGGGAGCGCGCCGACCTTCTGCGTTGCGCCCTCGGCTACGGCGCGGGCGATCGGATGCTCGGAGGCGTTCTCCAAAGCGCCCGCCAGACGCAGGACTTCGGCCTCGTCCTCCTCGGTCCGCACCGCGACCAGGGTCATCTGGCCAGTGGTGACGGTGCCCGTCTTGTCCAGTACAACGGTGTCGACCTTGCGGGCGGTTTCCAGAACCTCGGGTCCTTTGATGAGGATGCCCACCTGGGCGCCGCGGCCGGTGCCCACCATGATGGCCGTCGGAGTGGCAAGGCCCAGGGCGCACGGGCAAGCTATGATCAGCACGGCGACAGCGGCCGTGAACGCCGCTGTCAATCCGGCCCCGTTGCCGAGCCAGAAGCCGAATGTGCCCATCGCGAGGGCGATCACGATGGGGACGAAGACGGCCGAGATCCGGTCGGCGAGCCGCTGCGCCGCGGCCTTTCCGTTCTGCGCGTCCTCCACCAGCTTCGCCATCCGGGCGAGCTGGGTGTCGGCACCGACCCGGGTGGCCTCGACGACGAGCCGTCCGCTGGTGTTCAAGGTGGCACCGGCGACGCTGTCCCCGACGACGACCTCCACCGGCATGGACTCCCCGGTGAGCATCGAGGCGTCGACGGCCGACGAGCCCTCGACCACCGTCCCATCGGTGGCGATCTTCTCCCCGGGACGCACCAGGAAGCGGTCACCGGTGTGCAGGTCTGCGGTAGGGATCGTGAACTCTCCCCCGTCGCGCAGGACGGTGACCTCCTTGGCCCCGAGTTCGAGCAGGGCCTTGAGCGCCGCACCCGCCATCCGCTTGGATCGCGCCTCGAAGTAACGCCCCGCCAGGATGAAGGCGGTGACGCCGGCGGCAGCCTCCAGATAGATGTTGCCCGCACCATCGCTGCGGCCGATCGTCAGCTCGAAGGCGTGCGTCATGCCTGGAGTGCCCGCGGTACCGAAGAACAGCGCCCACAGCGACCACAGGAACGCTGCGGAAGTCCCCACCGAGATCAGGGTGTCCATCGTCGCCGCACCGTGCCGGGCATTGATCCAGGCCGCGCGGTGGAAGGGCCAGGCCGCGTAGGTGACCACAGGGGCGGCCAGCGTCAGGGAGAGCCACTGCCAGTACTCGAACTGCAACGCGGGAACCATGGCCATCGCGATCACCGGCACAGCGAGCACGACGGTGGCCACCAGCCGCTGACGCAGGGACCGCAGTTCGCCGGTCTCCTCCTCCGCCGCTTCCGCTCCCTCGGCGGCAGGCTCACTGCGCCGCGGGGTCGGCTGTTCGGCGGTGTAGCCCGTCGCCTCGACCGTGGCGATCAGATCGCTGACGGACACGCTCTCACCGCGGTAGCTGACCTTCGCCTTCTCGGTCGCGTAGTTGACGGTCGCCTCGACCCCGTCCATGCGGTTGAGCCGCTTCTCGATCCGCGCTGCGCACGAGGCGCAGGTCATGCCACCGATAGCGAGTTCAACCTCGCCGGTTTCGGTGAGATTCGTCATCAATGCTCCTCAAGAGGGAAAGCTGGGCCCGCACGGGGGTTTGCGGGCCCAGCAGCTTGGAGGGGGATCAGACGGCGCGGCCGGCGAGCTCGTAGCCCGCCTCGTCAACGGCCTTCGCGAACGCGGCGTCGTCAGGCTCCCCGCTGGTGGTCACGGCGACACGGCCGGCGTCGACATCGACCTCGACGCCCAGCACGCCGTCGATCCCGCTGACGGCGTCGGTGACGGCGGACTTGCAGTGGCCACAGGTCATGCCCGTCACCGTGTAGACCGTCGAGACGCTGTCGGCCGCCGTGGCCGTCGCACCCTGCGTGGCACCGGTCGAGCAGCTTCCATCGGGCGTGCAGCAGTCGGACATGCTTCCTCCTGGGAATCACAGACGTGATGAACTGAATACCCCTTGGGGGTATCCATCACCCGACTGTATACCCCCTCCCCCTACCTCTGGCAAGTGAGTCAACCGCTCTTGCGCATACCCTCCTGGGGTATATGCTCGGTCCGTGGCAGACGCCGGACGCCCAAGGAGAACCGATGAACACCCCCTTGAAAATCACTGCCTTCGCTGTCGCGCTCGCCGCCACCTTCGGAGCCGCCTACGGTGTGGGCGATGTGGTCGTTCCGATCGGCACCTCGGCCGACCCCGCAGCCCACGCGGAGCACGAAGGCGGCAACGCCCCGGACAAGGAAGGCGAGCACGGCGCACACGCCGAGAACGGCCAGAGCACGCCACCGGGCGGTCTCCAGATCGCGGAGAACGGCTACAGCTTGAACCTGGAGACCCCGCGCATCCCCGCGGTGAAGAAGTCCGAACTCCGCTTTTCCATCCGTGACAGCGCAGGCCGGAAGGTCACCGCCTTCAAACGCGAACACGGCAAGGAACTCCACCTGATCCTTGCCTCCCGGGACCTGGGCACCTTCCGGCACCTGCACCCCACCCGGTCACCGGACGGCACCTGGAGCACCAAAGCCGGCCTCCCCACAGCCGGCGATTACCGGCTGTTCGCCGACTTCACCCCCGCCGCCAAGGGTGCGAAAGGCCTGACCCTGGGCACGGACCTCGCCGTCTCCGGCTCCTATCGCCCGGCCCCGCTGCCCGCACCCGCGAAGGTCGCCAAAGTCGACGGCTACACCGTCACCCTCGACGGCCGGCTGCGCCCGGGGGCCGCGAGCGAGCTCACGCTGAAGGTCGCCAAGAACGGGCGCTCCGTCACCGACCTCGACCCCTACCTCGGCGCCTACGGCCACCTGGTGGCCCTGCGCTCCGGAGACCTCGCCTACCTGCACGTGCATCCCAACGGCACCCCCGGCGACGGCAAGACCAAGCCGGGCCCCGCCATCTCCTTCACCGCCACCGCGCCCAGCGCGGGCACCTACCGGCTCTTCCTCGACTTCCAGCACCAGGGAAAGGTCCGCACGGCAAGCTTCACCGTCGACGCCGATCGCAGCGTGCGGGAACCGGCCGAGAGCAAGAAGCCCGAAGGCGCCGAAGGCGACCACCAGCACTGATCCGCAGCCCCGGCAGCCAGCGTGGAGCCCCAGGCAGATCCGCCTGGGGCTCCACGCAAGGGGGTTGTGCGGGAAACGTCAGGACCGCACCAACCGTGCGATGGCGTCGGACGCCTCCTTCAGCTTCTTGTCCCTCTCCTCGCCGCCCTCGGCGACGGCACTGCTCACACAGGTGGCCATGTGCTCGTCCAACATCTGCAGAGCGAACGACTGCAGGGCACGCGTCGTCGCCGACACCTGCGTGAGAATGTCGATGCAGTAAGTGTCCGTCTCCACCAGTCGCTGCAGGCCACGGACTTGGCCCTCGATGCGGCGAAGCCGCATCATCACCTCGTCCTTGTGCGTCTTCTGGTCCTGGCCAGCCATGGCTCCTGGTCCTTCCTTCCCGGCCGGTGCCACAGCGCAGCGCGACCTCCCCCTAAAAGATACCCTCCGGCCGTATGGAAGCGTGCCGCCGGAACATTACGAGCCTGTCGTAGGTAGGTCACAGGAGCCTGAAGGCACGTCCCTTACGAGGCCGATTCCCACCGGTCGAGTTCCTCGAACTCACCGGCCAGGTAACAGCGGCGTGCCATCCAGCGCTGCACCTTCCCACTCGAGGTCTTGTGGATCGTCCGGGGCGGAATCAGCACCACCGCATATGGGGGAACGCTGCATTCCATCGAAACCGTCCGGCGGATGTCATCGATGATGTCCTGATGAGGCCTGTCGCTGCCGGGATCCGCCTCGTAGACCAAGACGAGACGTTCTGCTGACTTCTCCGCGTCTTCGATCGAGAACGCGGCACCGCAGTTACGGCGGACTCCCGGGACCGAGTTCTCACAGACCAGCTCGATGTCGGCAGGGTGGTAGTTCCGGCCGTTGATCACGATCAGGTCCTTCATACGGCCCGTCACGAACAGTTCGCCGTCCCGCAAGAAGCCGAGGTCGCCGGTGCGCAGGAACGGGCCCTCCCCGGCAGCGGTCTTCTCCCCGAACGTCGCACCGGACTCCACGGGTCTGCGCCAGTAGCCCTCCGCGACACTGGGCGAGGCGACCCAGATCTCACCCACCAGGCCGCTGCCCAAAGGCTCACGGGAGTCGGGATCGACGATCAGAAGCCGGGTGTCGGGACCAGGCCGCCCGCAACTCACCAGGTGCCTCGACGGCTCGGACGCCGCCGCCGGCCGGGCGTGTCCGTCGACGTCGAGAGGCTCACTCGCGACCCGCGCCGAGCGCCAGCCGCCCAGCGGCCCACCGCCCGTCACGAACAGTGTCGCCTCGGCAAGCCCGTAGCACGGGTAGAACGACTCTGCTCGGAAACCACAGGCACTGAATCGCTCGGCGAAGCGCGCCATGGTCTGTGCCCTCACCGGCTCGGCTCCGGTGAAGGTGACCTCGAGGCTGGACAGGTCCAGCCCTTCCGCATTCTCGTCCGTCGCACGCCGCAGACACAGCTCGTACGCGAAGTTCGGTCCTCCGGTGATCGTCGCTCGATGCCGCGAGACCATGCGCAGCCAGGACAGCGGTCGGCGAAGGAACGTCACCGGTGAGGTCAGGGTGGCGGGGATACCGAAGAACAGCGGGGTGAGGATGCCGCCGATCAGCCCCATGTCGTGATACGGCGGCAGCCACAGGGCGCCCGAACTCTCCGCGTGGATACCAAAACCACGCCCGATGTCACGGCAGTTGTCCATCAGCTGGGCGTGAGTCAGCACAACGCCACGCGGCAGCGCTGTCGAACCCGAGGTGTACTGCAGCAGCGCCGGCAGCCCCCGGGGAGCTGTCGGCTCGATGCCCGCGCTCCCAGATTCGAGTTCATCCGTCGCCAATACCCGGGGCGCGCGCCCCAACGTGGTCTCGAGCCACTGCTCGATGAGCGGCTTGATGTCCGTCGTGGTGAGAACGACGGCGGAGCCGGTGTCCTCGATGATTGCCGCCAGCCGCGGCAGCGTCCGGGAAAGGCGCGCCGGATCCGGCGGGAAGGCCGGGACCGCGGGAAGACCCGCGTAGAAGCATGCGAACAGGCCGGTCAGATAGTCCAGGCCGGGCGCGAACAGCAGCAGCGCCGGATCATCCCGGCCTGCGGCGTTCTCGAGGAGCCCGGCCGCCACTGTCCGCGCGCGCGTGTCGAGTTCGGCATAGGTGACTTCTTCGACCGACTCGTCATCGGCGACGAACCGGAAACCGACCACATCAGGTGACCGCAGAGCCTGCTCGTGCAGAGCGTGTGCGAACGTCCTGGTTGTGCGCACACCGCTCAAGCCTGTACTTGTCATGGATGTTCCCCCGCGGTTCTCGGGTTCGGGCAGAAGGATCAGGAGGTCGTCCGGATGTGTGAGCTGGGGGACGGCTGAGCCGGCGTCTGCGCGTCGAGCGGCATCTCCATACGGCGGTCGATGCGGTCTTCGGCCCATGTCCGGGTGTCGACGAGCCACCAGCGCTCGACCTCGACCAGGTAGAGGCGGTGCGGAGCGGGCGACTGCAGCAGTGTCGCCGGAAGCTGCCACTCGGCACGCTGCCGCGGGTCCGGGAACACGGTCTCGTAGAAACGCGCGTAGTACCCGTCGAGCCGGTCGGGGGAGATCTCGGCGCAGCGGCCGGTGAACTGGGCGCCGTCGACCGAGGAGATGGCCGCGCCCGCACCGGCGCCCTCGGTGGTGAACAGGGAGCCACTCACCTGGGGCCGGGCACGGATATGACGGCTGTGCCGGGAACTGGTGGCCGACCCGAAGACGAAACGCAGCGGGTCGGCGAACCAGACGTACTCCAGGGTGGCGATCCAGGGGTCGCCACCCTCACCGACGGAGGCCAGATTCAGATACCGGGCGGTGTCCAGCAGCTGCTTCGTCCTGACGGCCAGATTGTCAACGGTCACCTGCGGACCTTTCTCTGTCGTGACGTGCGGTGGCGGAAGAGGGCGCCGCTACGTGTGGCGCAGGTGGACGGGCAGCGCGACGATGTCGTTGCCGATGAAGGTCTGCCCGGGCTGGACGTGCTCGGGCGCGACGGCCAGGGCGAGGTTCGGGAAGCAGTCGAACAGTGCGGGCAGGGCCACCCTGGCCTCGAGCCGCGCGAGGTGCGAGCCGGGGCAGAAGTGGGCGCCGAGCCCGAAGGCGAGATGGTCCTTGTTCTCGCGGTTGACGTCGAAAGTCCCGGGATCCTCGTGCACATCCGGGTCCCGGCCGTGGGCCCCGTAGCAGATCAGGATCGCGTCGCCGGCGCGGATCACCACCCCTTCACCAAGGTCGATGTCCTCCGTGGCCCAGCGCATCGGCAGATGCATGACCGGACAGTGGACGCGCAAGGATTCCTCGATCGCGTCGTCCCACCGTCCAGGGTCGGCCCGCAGAAGGTCGAGTTGGGCAGGCCGCGCGAGGAGCTCGCGGACCGTGTGGTCGATGAGGTTGATGGTGGTCTGGCTTCCCCCGCCGATCATCAGCAGCAGCGTGGAGATCAGCTCGTGGCTGCTCAAGGGCGCTTCGCCGGTCTCACGCGCCGCGATCAGGAAGCTGGTCAGGTCGTCGTCCGGCGTTCGCTGCTTGGTCTCGATCAGAACGTGCATCGCCGCTTCGAGGTCCTGGTAGACGGCGACGGACTCCTCCTCGGGCACGTCGGTCATGGCGACCACGCGGAAAGCACGGAGTACTTCGGGCCGCTGGTCCTCGGGCACACCGAAGAGGTCGCATATCACCCGGGTGGGAACCCGGTAGGAGAATTCCTCGTGCAGGTCCACGGTTTCGTCACCGGACCGCTGCTTGAGGTCGTGGAGGAGTTCGGCGACGATCGCGTCGACCTGGGGACGGAGCTTCTCCACGCGGCGCGGGGTGAACGCCGGGGTGATCAGCTTCCGCAGCCGCGCGTGCGCGCTGCCGTCCGTGGTGGCCATGGACTCCACGTCGACCCATGGCGAGAGCCAGGGCACGGACCCGGGCACATAGGTGGGAACCGTCTCCTTCAGGTTCCGGGACACGCCTGGGTGCGTCAGGAGGCGCTTGACGACATCACCCCGTGACACCGACCAGGCCCCGACGCCTTCGGGCAGTTCCACGGGGACAGCGGGCCCGGATGCCCGCAGATGTGTCACCTGTTCATACATGCACTTTCCGCCGGCGCTCTTGATCGTCTCGACGGTGTCCGCGCTGAAGTCGATCATTATGTGCCTCCCATGAGTGGCGGAGGCGGCGGCTGTGCGGTTGCACGGCTGTCCCAGCCGCCGCCTCCGGCCCACTGATCTGTTGTCGTGCGTCCTTACTTCGAGCCGCCTCCCGCGGCCGCGGCCGACTCGGCCGGGTCCGCCTCACCACCGTGCGACCCCGGCGCGGCAGCGCCGGTCGGGGGCACGTGGCGGAGCGTGAGGGCGGCGATGATCGCTCCGGCCGCGGCGATCACGGCCGCGGTGGCCGACCCGATGCTGAGCCCGTCGGCGAACGCGTCCTTCGTCACGCGCAGCAGTGGATCGGCGAGGTGGTCGGGAAGGTTCTGCGCGGCGGCGACGGCGCCGGAGAGGTTCTCCTCAGCAGCCGCCTTGTCCTTGGCGGGCAGGCCCTCGGGCAGCTTGCCGGCGAGCCCGCTGCTGTAGGCCGCGGTGCCGATGCTGCCGACGATCGCGACGCCCAGGGAGATGCCCAGGTCGTTGACGGTGGAGGCGAGTCCGCCGGCGGCGCCTGCCTTCTCCGGCGGGACCGAGCTGACCACCAGGTCGGTGGTGAGGGCCATGGACGGGGACACCGCCGGATAGAGAACGACGAAGCCCGCGATGAGCATCGGCACACCGGTCGCGCTGTCGACTTGGGTGAACAGCAGATAGCCGATCACCTGCACGGCCAGGCCGGTGGCGATGACGTAGCCCGGGCGCACCCTTCGGGCAATGATCGGCGACAGGGTGGCGACGGCGATCAGCACGAGGGCCGCGGGAAGGATCGCGAACCCGGTCTTGAGGGGCGACAGGTCCTTCACCTGCTGCAGGAACTGCGTGAACATCAGGTACACGCCGCCGAGGCCGGTGGCCGCCAGGATGAACACGCCGAGCGCTCCGCCGACCGTCCGGTTGGTGAACAGGCGCACGTCCAGCAGGGGTGCGGACGAACGGAGTTGACGAAGGACGAACCAGACTCCGAAGGCCAGTCCGATCACCACGCCCGCGGTCGAGAGCGTCGGCGAGTCACTGGTGGCGAACGTTTTGATCCCGTAGATGAACGGCAGCAGCGTCGCCAGCAGCAGCACCGCGCTGAACAAGTCGAGCTTGCTGTCCTGGGCGCCCTGGTGACGCGGCAGCAGCAACGGCCCACCGATCACCACGACGGCCATCACCGGAACCGCGACCAGGAACGTCGCCCGCCAGGAGAAGGCCTCGAGGAGCAGTCCGGACAGCAACGGGCCCAGCGCGACACCGGCGGAGATCGCGGCCGCCCAGGTGCCGATCGCGACACCGCGCTGCTTGGGGTCATGGAACATCGAGAAGATCAGGCCGAGCGTTGCCGGCATCTGCATGGCCGCCGCGATGCCGAGCACCGCACGCCAGACGATCATCATCACCGGAGAGTCCGCCATCGCGGCCAGCACGGAGAAGACGCCGAAGAGAGCGGCTCCGATCACCAGGAGGTTCCTGTGCCCGAAGCGGTCGGCCACGGTCCCCATCAGGACGAGCAGGCTCGCCATGAGGAAGCCGTAGATGTCCAGGATCCATAGCGTCTCGGTGCTGCTGGGCTTCAAGTCGGCGGCGAGATAGGGGCTGGCCAGGAACAAGATGGTCAGCATCATGAACAGGAGCAGAGCGGGCAGGACCAACAGGCCCAGCGCCGCCCACTCCTTACTCCCGGCGCGTTGCGGGGGATTTCCGGCCGAGGACATCGGCACTCCTCTCCTCATTGGCGCCGGCGACATGCCAGCGCTCGAGGCGTCGATCCATTGGGGGTTATACCCCTACGGGGTAGGCGTAGCGAACATACGGATGGGGGGTATACCTGTCAAGCGAACCGCCCTCTCCGCCACGCGCCCCTGAACTCAGCCGAGTTCCAGCCCCTGGGCGAGGCAGTTCCAGAACTCGCCCTCCAAGGCGCACACCATCCGGGCGCATCGAACAGCGGCAGCGGGATCGTCCCCGCCGGCCAGTCCCGTCTCGAGCGTGACCGCCGCCTGGTCCAGAACGGGCTGCGGCGTATCCGCGAAGTACCGGAAGTGACCGAGCGCCTCCTCCGCGAACCCGTACCGGGCGACCAGCGCGTCGGCCACACGCGTGTAGGTCTCGCCGGACTCCCGCGCATTCACCAGCAGCGCCAGCGCGACGTCGCTGGAGGCACCGCACAGCGCGGACTGCGACAGGAACGCCGGATACGCCTGCGCCAGCGGCCACGGTTCGTAGCCACGCAGCTCCTTGGCGCCCATCCCGAGCGCGGCCGCGAAATCCATGAGGAGTTCCAGCGCCTGTCCTCCGCTTTGCGCCAGGGTCAGGTACAGATCCCCGGCGGGAGGAGAGGGAAAGCGCGAAGCCAGCAAAGCGAAGCTGCGCCGGTCGCTGGCCACGAGGTAATACAGCTCCCCGGCAAGCCGGCCGAGCCGCTCCTTCGGGACATGGCCGCCTTCCAGCAGATCGACGAACCGGTTGGGCCCCCTGTGCGGCGCTGTCTGCGCTCGTGCCGCGTGGAGGACATCAGTGGTGGAGTTCACAGAGCTTCCCCCTCTGGTGCGCCAGCAACTTCCCGGGTACGGGACGTCGGCGGGACGACTCGCCGCAGGTTCGGTCCTTTCGCGGGACCGTGCCTCGTCTCGGCGATCCACGGCCCGTCGGTGGACGGGTCGACCACTCCCTCCTCGAGCCAGGCACAGTGACCTCGCATCACACGCCCGGCCACATCCCGGTCTTTGTCGTCGGTGTTGTCGTCGAGCTGGCGGAGGAGTTCCTCGATGCGCAGCCGGGCCTGATGGCAGAAGGCATCGGCCAGCGCGGTCGTGGTGTCACCGGCACCGTCGAGCGCGGCCGCGTAGACGCAGCTTGTGCTCATCGCGTACAGCTCGGCGCCGATGTCGACGATCCGGCCGAGGAACCTCTGACGCTCACGTTCGGCATCCGGCCCGTCCGCGACGAGAGCCAGACGATGCGCCAGGTGTCCGGAGATCCGCTCGACGAACGCGAGGTGCGTGCTCAAAGCACCGTCCACGGAGTCGGCAGAGGGGCGTTGGCTGCCGGAAGGCCCGGCTGTACGGGTGTCTGACGCGCGGTGCAAGGCGAGGAGGTCCTGGGCCAGGAAATCGCGGAGCGCCTCGCTGGATCCGTCGAAGACGCGGCCCACCCGGACATCACGCAGCAACTGTTCGACCGGGATTCCCTTCTCGCCACGTGCGATCGCCGAATCGGCCCTCTCGTACCCGCGGCCGCCCCGAATCTGGACGAGCTCGTCCGCGACCATGCAGACCTTCTCCGTGGCGAACAGTTTGGCGAGCTCCGCATCGAGCCGGGTGTCGCTGCCACCCTGCTCCGCCAGGCGGCCGGTGACCTCGACCATCGCCTCGAGGGCGAACGCGGTGGCGGCGATGAACGCCAGCTTGCCGGCGACCGCGTCCAGCTCGCCGATGGGCCGGTCCCACTGGACGCGGGCCGTGCTCCACCGGCGCGCCACCGACAGGCTCCACTTCGCCGCGGCCGCGGACACGGCCGGCAGTGAGAGACGGCCGGTGTCCTGGGCGGCGAGAGCGATCTCCAGGCCCGCGCCGACTTCGCCGATCCGGTTGCGCGCGGGGACGGCGACGCGGTGCAGGCGGATGCAGCCGTTCTCCAACCCCCGCAGGCCGAGGAAGGAGTTCCGGCGCTCGACCGTCACCCCCGGCGAGTCGGCCTCGACGATGAACGCGGTCATCCCCCCGGCATCCTGGTCCGAAGGGGCGACGACAGCCATGACGACCAAGAGGTCGGCGATGACCCCATTGGTGACCCATGTCTTCACGCCGTCGAGGAGGTAGCTGTCCGAGTCCGGGTCGTAGACGGCGGTGGTGTGCATGCGGAACGGGTCGTTGCCGATGTCGGCCTCGGTGAGAGCGAACGCCGAGATCTCATCGACGCACCGGGGGAGGAACTCCCGCCTTTGCGCGTCGGTTCCGAACAGGGTGAGGGGCTGGGCAAGACCGATGGCCTGGTGAGCCGCGAGCAGCTCGCTCAGTGCCGGGTGTGTCGTGCTGGCGAGCATCAGAGCACGGTGATAACAACGGGAGGACAGCCCCTGCCCGCCGTACTGCCGGGGAATCTTGATGCTCAGCGCCCCGAGATCCTTGAGCTTTTCGATGATGTGGTCGGGGATCCGGTCCGTGCTCTCGATCTCCGCGCTGTCCACCTCCTTCTCGCAGAAGGCACGGAGCCGGGACAGGAACCGCTCCTCCACCGGGTCCAGACGGCGGGGGTCGCCCCCGGGCAGGGCGAGAAGATCAGTCCTCACCCTGCCCAGGAACAACTCGCCGGTGAACCCTGGCTGCCTCGCCCGCGAGGACTCCGGCTGATCCACCTGGCGGTCCGCCACAGGTTCCGTCGTCATGCGACGGACGTGGGGACGGCCTGAATGATCGACAAGGGTCCGGCGTCCCTGTCGCCGACCGACTGCACCGTGAAGCCGGTCTCCTCGAGCATCGCGCGGAACTCACTCTCGGTCCGCTCGCGGCCCCCGGTCGTCACCATCATGTTGACGTCGGTGAGGAACATGACCGGTGCGCTGGTGTCGGCGGTCTCGGGAAGCACGGTGCCGACGATCAGCAGCGTGGCGGACTGGGGCATATGGGCGCGACAGGTCCGCAGGATGGCGCGGGACTCCTCGTCGCCCCAGTCCTGGAACACGCTCTTGATGATGTAGATGTCACCGTCGCCCGGGACGGCCTGGAAGAAGTCGCCGGCCCGGGCCTCGCACCGGTCCGTGAGCCCGGCCTTGCTCAGCGTCGCGGGCGCCTCCGCCACACCGCTGGCGCTGTCGAAAACGATGCCCCGCAGCCCGGGACGGTCGCGCAGGATCGCGGTGAGGAGGGTGCCGTCGCCGCCACCGAGGTCCACCAGCGTCCCGGATTCCGGAAAGTCGTATCCCGAGGCGATGTGCTCGGCCGAGTGCCTGGACTCCTCGCTCATCGCCTCGTTGAACAACATGCTCGTCTCGGGGTGCTGGGCCAAGTACTCATAGATCCCGGTCCCGTACGTGTGGTCGAAAGCGCGCTCGCCACGGGAAATGGTGTGATGCAGGCCCTGCCACGAGGTGAGGAAGAGGGGGTCGCAGAACATCCGGGCGAAGTTCTTGAGCGAGTCCGGGGAATCGGCTCGCAGCTGGGAGCCGAGGTCAGTGAGCGCGAAACATCCCGGCTCCGGTTCCGCGACGATCCCACCGGCGACCAGCAGCCGCAACAGCCGCCGCAGTGACGGCTCGTGAGTCTCCGTCTCGGCGGCAAGTTCGCCGCTGTGACAGGACCCCGAACCGATGAGGTCGGCGAGGCCGAGTTCCGCGGCGACCCCGATCGAGTGCGCGATCATGTAACCGCCGATCCGCTCGATCAGGGCCGCGCGCAGGTCCAACTTGTCGGTCGACAGCGCGCTGTGAGGAGTTGTGCTGCTCATCGGTCGTACTCCTTGTCGTCGGTACCGCTCGTGATGCGTCGAAGTGGGATGTCAAAGACTCGAGCCGGCGAGCCGGTGCCTCACCCATACGTTGGGTTCGACGTACACCGCGAAGTTGTGCTCGAGACTCACGGTCAATGGCGTCAGCGCTCCGCGCACTTCCACCGGACCGCTGGTGTCCAGAGGCAGGCCGGTCCACTCGCGCCACTGAGCGAGGCTTCCGGAGATGGTCATGGACGCCGGACACACCTTCAGCACCTCGCCGCCCGCCCTGACGTGGACGCGCAGCCAGGGGTCCGCGGGCAGGCCATCGGGCCGGAGAGAGGTGAGGTACTCGTCCATCGGCAGTTCCGGGTGTTCGTGCTTGCGGCTGGGACGGACAGGGCTCACGACGTCGCGGAACCCTTTCCGGCGCGCGTGGTCGGTAACGGCCCGCAGAACACGTGCGGACAGGTTCCGCGACTGGTGGCCGCGGAGGACGGCGACCTCCAGCGCGCACAGCGTGGTGAATTCCCGCTCCGCGTACGTGTCGGACAGGCACTGCCGAAGTGCCTCGTCCCACCCGGTGTCGGGCAGGTGGCCGGGGTCGCCGTCCCAGGCGATGGCCACCCCGGCAGCGCGGGCGATGACCTGCTCCCGCTCATCGAGCACGACGAGCTGGTGCTCCGCATGCCGGTCGAAGGCCCACTCGACGAGCAGGCCGTCGGGGCGGATGTAGGCCGGCCACGACGACTCCATCGAGATCATGGCCTCTTCCAGGTCAGGCCTCTCCGCGAGGCTGACCACCCGCAGATCCGTGGTGGTGATGGGCACAGCATGTCTCCCTGAGGCAGGCACGGGTGTGGTGAGCTCACTCGGCAAGGCGGCCGGCGGGCAGTTTCCGGGTGGCGAGCGGCCGGTTCTCATCGAGGGTGGCCAGCAGTTCGAGATACCCGGACCTGGGCAGGGGCCGGGCACCGACGAGCCGGGCATGGTCGCCGTCGCGCTGGACATCGATCGCGAGCCCGCCGGCCTCGGCGAAGCGGCGCGTCAGGTCGGCCACCGCCGTCTTGCCCGCCCCGCTGCGCAGCGTGAACTGGGAGTCGGCACTGAACACCGCCCCGACCCTGATGCCGAAGGTCCCGCCGATCAGCTCGTCGCCGTCCCAGACCTCGACGCTGTGGGCGTGGCCCTGCCTGTGCAGGAGGCACAGGCCCCGCAGCAGCTCGTCGGTCAACCACCGCTGTACGCGGCCCACCCGGCACTGACGGACCACCTCTTCGAAGCAGACGTCTGCCGTCGTGGTCCAGTCCGTCCTGTTGCGCAGTTGCTGGCGCAGGCTGCGCTGGATTCGGGCCTGGTCCACGAGAATCACGGGCCGCGGGTCCGGGGACCACCATGAGATCGAGAAGGGATCCGCGCGGCCTGGCACGATCTTCACACGCCCGGCTTTGACCTCGGCCTCGTAGGTGAGTTCATTGACGATTGCCGCTTCGGCCATGTCAACCGGAAAGGGGTACAGGCCCCGCCGATAGGCGGCAAGAAGGTTCTGGGGCGCGAGGTCTCCGCCGAAGGCGATGGGCTGTTCAGCGGGTCCCGCCCCGATATCCACCGAATCCCATATCGACTCGGTCCGAGCCTGTGTCCGGATCATGTTCACCTCACAGGAAGTCGATGGAGGTCAGGTATTCGATGTAGCGGTCGAGCATCGCGCTGTCCACGGGCGGAATATCGATTCCGCTGCCACGCAATGCGGCCTTCACATTTTCTTGCGAGAAGGCGGGAAACGTTGTTTCGAGGTACATCTCGGCGACACTCATGGTGCCGCTGGAGCACCGGTCGATGAAGAGCGGCGCAAAAGGTGTCATGGGGTGGTCCGGCTGTTCCACGGCAGTCGTGACGATGTGTTCCAGCCACTGTTCCCAGGGGACTTCACGGATGGCGTGGCCGTGGGCGCGAAGCCTCTCGGCAAGGAGCGAGATATTTACCTTGCCGGGATTGGTCAGGTGGTAGACCTCCCCGGCGGGAAGCCGGCTCGAGGCGATGTGCAGGAGCGCTGCCGCAAAGCAGTCCACTGGTGTGTAGTCCAGGGGGAGTTCGGCGATCGGTGAGGTCCCGGTGTCGACGACGAACCGCTTCATCGCACACATCTCGGTTGCGGTGTTCCAGGCACCGGTCGTCTGGTCGCCGGAAATGTCGGCGGCGCGGTAGATGGCGACCGGCAGGCCTTCTTCGGCAGCGTTCTGGAGAAGCGCTTCGGCGACCCACTTGCTTTCCACGTAGCCGACGGAGAGATGGCCGGCGTGGGCGAGCGGCGTCTCTTCGGTGACGTGCCGGACTCCGGCGGTCCCGAAACCGGAGACCACCGCCATGGTGGAGACGTAGTGGATGGGAATGTTCCGGTAGCGGCCGGCCATCCGGATGATCTCCCGGGTGCCCTCGACGTTCGCCGGGCGCATATGGGAGTACGGGTAGATGAAGTTGACCAGCCCGCCAGGGTGATGGATGACGTCGATGACCTGCGCGAAGTGGTCGAATTCCTCGTCCGGCAGGCCGAACTGTGGCTCGCCCAGGTCGCCGGGAACAGCCCTTATCCGCCCCTCGGCCCAATAGGACTCCAGACCGTCCTTCATGTAGTGCAGCGCGTTGTCCTTGATGCGTTCCCTCGCCTGGTCGGCATCCGCGGCGCGTACGAGGCAGTGCACAGTGGCGGTGGTGGTCGCCAGGAGTTCACGCAGCAGATAGATCCCGAGGAACCCCGTCGCGCCGGTGAGGAATACGTGGGACGGGTCCGCCCATGAGGTGGAACCCGGCGGCTGCCGCTGGATCGGCACCCCGACAGCCGTGTCGGCCTCGAGGTCGACGTGCGACGCGCTGTCGGTGTCGAGTGTGCCGGCCCGGGCCGACTCCACGGCTGACGCGAAGCTGCGCAGGGTCGCGTCGTCGAGGAGGAGCCGGATGAGAGGGCGGACCTGTGTGATCAGGACGCCCAGTGAGGCCCGGACCTTGGCGAGCAGTTCGGCCGCCAGAATCGAATTCCCGCCTAGGTCGAAGAAGTTGTCGTCAGGCGCGACCGAGTCCACGTCGAGCACCTGGCACCACAGCCCCGCGACGGCGCGCTCGACCATGCTGGCGGCCGGAACATCGCTGTCGGCCCTGGGCGCGACGGCGGGTTCCCGCGACGGGTCGGGCAGCGCGGCAAGGTCGATTTTGCCGTGCCTCGTCATCGGCATCGTGTCCAGCTGGATGAACTTCGCCGGGATCATGAACGTGGGCAGTCGGCCGGCGGCGAAGGCGCGCAGCTCGGCCGGCTCGAGCCGGTGCGGAGTGCCGCTCGCGGTGAAGTAGGCGGCAACCTGCGACTCGCCCTTGGCGCTGAAGGCCATCACCGCCACGTCGTCGATGAGATGGTGCGCCGACAGGGTCGCCTCGATCTCGGCCGGCTCCACGCGGAATCCGTGGATCTTGATCTGCCTGTCGGCCCGTCCGACGACCTCGAGGTTGCCCTCCGCCGTCCAGCGACCGAGGTCGCCGGTGCGGTACACGCGCGTGGTCTCGTCCCCTGATCCAGGCAGGACGAGGAAGCGGGCCTTGGCCGGGGACTGCTCGGCGAGGTAGCCCTGGGCGACGCCGGGCCCTCCGATGTATATCTCTCCGCGCTGCTGCGGCGGGACCGGCTTCATGTCCTGGTCCAGCACGTGAACGGCGGTCTGCGGCAGTGGGCGTCCGATGGGCGCCGGTCCCTGAGGAGGGAGCGACTCCAGAGTGATCTCCATGGTGCACGACGTGATCGTCGTCTCGGTCAACCCGTAGGCGTTGACGAGCCGGGAGTTCGGCATGAGGCGCAGCGCGGCGCCGCAGTCGGCAGCATGCACCGCGCTGCCACCGACGATCGTGAGCCGGACCGGCAGCTCGGCCGGGCTTTGCGCGAGTTCGGCAAGGAACGACCGCCAGTACGGCGGGGTCAGGTCCATGACCGTTACGCCGAGCGAGGCGAGCCTGTGGGGCAGTTCGCTCGGTGCCCAGTTGTACTCGGGCAGAACGAGCGTCGCCCCGTGGACCAGCGGGACCAGGATCTGTTCGATGGAGGTGTCGAAGGAGAGCGCGGCAAACTGCAGGACGCGGTCGTCCGGGCCGATGCCATACCGCTCGTTCACGCTCCGGCAGAGGTAGCCGAGCGAAGCGTGGCTCACCTGCACGCCCTTCGGCGTGCCGGAGGAGCCTGAGGTGTAGACGATGTAGGCGGTGTCCGAGGCGTCAACGGTGATGTCCGGAGGGCCGGTGGGCGACTCGGCGGCGGTGACCGCGACCGCGCTGAGAGTCGGCACCGAGAGGCCGGCGAAGCGATCTTCGTACTCGGAGCGGGTGACGACAGCGGCGCAGCCGGTCTCCTTGACGTATGTGGCGAGCCGGTCATCCGGAACTCCGGGCTCCACCGGCAAGTACGTCGCCCCCGCCTTGAGGGTCGCGATGAGCGAGACGATCAGGTCGATCGAACGCTCAAGGTGGGTCATGACCACGGATCCGCGTCCGACCCCGAGATCCTGGAATCGGTGAGCGAGCAGGTTCGCGCGCTCGTCGAGTTCGGTGTAGCTGATCCGATGGCCGTCGTGTTCCACTGCTGTCGCATCCCGTCGTACCGCCGCCACGGCGGCGAAACGATCCTGCGCGAACAGCTTCCCGGTCAAGTCCATAAGTCCTCTGCTCCATTGCGGGTGTGGAGAACGCTGAAGAGATCGTCAACGTGCTTTCGGACGTGGTGAACCGCACGCCGGAGAATGCGCGATTTCCGGAGTGTGAAAGAGGAACGAAGGTGTTCGGCTAGGCGCGTCCGGCCACTACGCGAATACCGGACCGCGCCTGCTCATCGTCTGAGAATTCCCGCTAGGAGCTCGACTGCTCACTCAGGGGACTCACCGGCAAAGCGATCGTCGCGTTCGCACGGTGGATTGATGTGCCGGTTTTTTCTGCAAGTTCTCGGCATGGCTGGTTCATGCGTGATCGATTCCCCCATGTTGTGCCTACCGACCTCGCCGCGTCGGTGAACAACGAAGACTTCCTGTGCCGTCGCGCTTCACCGGTGGATGGCCCCGGTTGCTCCACTTGGCAATCAGTCAGGGCCCTCGTTGTGCACTGTCGCGGCTGGTGTGGCCTCCGCATCGAACGCCGTTGAGGAAACCCCATGGGGGTAGCCCCTGTCAATGGGTGCCGATGAGCGCGGCGGCTCGGCAGAACTCGCTGTGGAGAAATCGTGCACGAACAGGCGACCGCCCCCGCCCGGATGGATTCCCGCACCGGCGGAGCACACCGCAGCCCTGGCGCGCATTGACCTTGTCGACGCCTGAGCTGGCATATCGCGATAAGAGGAGTCGGACGCTCCGCATGTGGAATCCGCCCAGGCCGCGCCGCTTGAAGGTGAACGGCGGGAAGTGTGATCGAACGAATGATCGGCCATGCGCACCTCAGCGTCACATACGGGACACCTACAGCGCTTGCTTCCGGTAGGGGGTAGGGGTATACCTTGCCTGCATCTACGGGGGAGCTTGGGTTTCTCCGGCTGCTGTCACGTGGCCGGCCTGTCGTCGGAGCGGGTGGACGCGGTCGGCGTCGAGCCCGTGTTCCTGTCCACCTCAGACAGAGCGCGAGCAAGGCGCCGACGACAACACACCCCGCTCTCGGAACAAGCGTCGATCGGGCTGCTCGGCAACGCGACACGAATCAACCACTACCCAGGCAGAGAAGGGTCCAGGCGATGATCGTCAAGGTCAGAGGCGTTCTGCTCCGATTCACCAACTATGAGAACGACATCGAGGTCGGCGGCTCCACGGTCCTCGATGGACTGACAGCTCTCACCGAGCGCTATCCCAACCTCGCCGAGGTGCTCCTGGACCGCGAGGGAAGCATCCGCTCGACGCACCTCATCGCTCTCAACGGCGAACAGCTCTCCCGAGGCGAGCTGGACCGGAAGGCCACCGAGGACGACCGGGTGGACATCGTCACCGCGGTGTCCGGCGGGTAGGCCCCGATGCCGCGCACTTCCACCTACGAAGTCGTACTCGACGCGGGCATGTTCGCTCCCACCCAGCTCCAGGTCACCACCGTCGGCCGGCTCGGATTCCAGGCAGGCACCCATTGGGTGCGCGATCACGTGTGCAGTCACCGCAGGCTTGTGTCGGAGCACCGGGTCGGACTCGTTCTGTGGGCATGGCAACTGGAGTACGAGAGGCCGCTGCGGTTCCACGACGCCGACACGATCACCATCGACGTCGCTGCCCGGGTTCGCGGACCGCACGCCTCCCAGCTGGAGTTCGAGACGACGCTCTCCGGCCCCGCGGGAGTGGCGGCGCGCACGCGCGCCGCGTCGGTCCCCCTGCGTCTCAGCGGCGACTCGGCGCTCTCCGGCACACCGGCCCCGCTCCCCCGCTCACTCGTCACCGCGTTCCACGACGACGAAGTCGAGCGCACCCCGTACCGGTCCCCTGTGCGCGCCCTGAGGGCAGAGTTCGAACGGGCCGGTGAACTCCTGGCGTCGAGCACCGGAGATCTGCCGACCTTCCGCATCCACCGCCACCACTGCGAGGTGGCCGATCAGTGGTACTGGGCCGAGTCCCTCGGCTTCGCCGGCGGAGCACGGGAAGAGTTCGTCCGGCGGCACGGCACGAACATCCCGGAACTGCGCGACGCCTTGTCCGACGGTATCCGCCAGATCGACGCGACGTGGCTGCGGACCGGCCAGCTGTGGGATCTGCTCCAGGTCCGCACCACCGTCTACCGCCACGGCGAGGGCATCGCATTCGTCCATGCACTGGAGTCCGTCGACGAGGACGACAGGCCATACGCGATCATCGTGGAGCGCACATGACCAACGGGGAAGACCCGTCGCCGTCCCACCTGTCCACGTTCGACGTGGCGGCAGAGTTCGAGCAAGCACTGGGCTGCCCGTTCGACCCCGGCACCGGCATGTCGCTGGCCGGTGGAGTGCGCGCGGACGAGCTCGAAGCAGAGCCCACCGCGGCCTATGAGGCGGCCTGGGCAGCGGGCCTGCACCAACACATCGTGCCCGGTTCCGAAGGTGGCCGGCTCACCTCGTTCGAGTCCATGCTGGGGGTGGTGCGGGCGGCGTCACGCCGGGACTTGGCCGTCACGATCGGATTCGGATCGACCCTGCTCGCCGCGATGCCGATATGGCTGTGGGGCGGCAAGGAACAGCGGAGCAGGGCCGCCGAGCTCATACTGCAAGGCGCCTGGGGCACGGCCGCCATCAGCGAGAAGGCAGCCGGCAGTGATCTGCTGGCCACCGGCACCCGGGCCACCGCGATCACCGACGGGTACGTGCTGGACGGGGAGAAGTGGCTGGTCGGCAACGGTCGGCGGTCCTCATTCGCCACCGTGCTCGCGGCGTCCGAGCCGTCCTTCGGATTGTTCCTGGTCGACTTTGCCGCAGTCAGTGACGACGCGGTGAAGCGGCTGCCGAAGGTACCCACCCATGGGCTGCGCGGGCATGACCTGAGCGGATTCATCCTCGATGACTGCCGGGTCGGCGCCGACGCCGTCCTCGGCAGACAGGGGCGCGGCGTCGAAATGGTCACCGGAATGCTCCAGTTCACCCGGACGATGGTCGGTGGGACCAGCCTGGGCGCCGCTGACACCGCGCTGCGGATCGCGCTGCGCCACGCACGGTCGCGCGTGCTGTACGGAAGTCCGGCGCTTGAGATCGCGCCGGTCCGCTCACTGCTGGCGCGTGCCTTCGCCGACGTACTGGTCGCGGAGTGCACCGAGTTGGCCGCTGCCCGCGCGCTCGACGTGGCACGGCAGCGGATGCCGCTGTGGTCCGCGGTGGCCAAGTACGTGGTTCCGGCCTTCTGCGTGGATGCTGTGAACGACTGCGGTGAGGTCCTGAGCGCACGCGCCTATCTGCGCGAGGGCATCGCGCACGGCGCCTTCCAGAAGCTGGCGCGCGACATCGCGATCACCCCGGTGTTCGAGGGCACGCAGCTGGTCCAGCTGGACACGATTCGTGCCCAACTGGCCAACGGGGTCCGACGACTCGGGAGCCGCGGGGCAGGTCCCGAGCTGTCTCCGGCGCTGCTGTTCGGCTTCGGCGAGCAGCCCATGTCACCGCCCTCGCCACGCGACCATCGCCCGTCGATCACCTACGGCGGCGTCGATGAGGTGACCGACCTTCTTGACGACGCGGCCGGGGCGCTGGACAACGACCCGGAACTCGCCTCGCTCGCCCGCCTCCTGCACACCGCCCGCGACCAGACGCGAGAGACGTTCCGCGGGATCGGCACGCGACGCACCGCCGAGGCGTATGACGCGGCCCGCCGTCACAGCCTGGTACACGCGGGTGCCTGCTGTCTGCACACCTGGATCCAACGCCGGCACGCCCTCGGTGGCCTGGCCACCGACCGAGCCTGGCTCTCGGTGGCGCTGCGCCGTGTCCTCGCGCGGCTCGGCTCGCCCGTCGAGCCCGACTGGGAAGCGGAAGAGCAACTGGTGCGACGACTCGCAGATCTCGACGACGACGACCAGGCGTTCTCTCTCGTCCCGCTGCGCCTCGCGGCGCAGCACCGAGAGTCGACGCCGGCCTGAACCCAGGAGGACGCCATCACCACCGCAAACGCCGTCACCGAGCCCGTCGGCAGCTGGCTTTCCTCGCTGATCGCGGAACTGCTCGGCACGCATCAGCAGGAGATCCCCTTCGACCGGCCGCTCGGCGAACTCGGTATGGACTCGCTGACCGCGGCCCAGCTCTCCGCGGACCTCGAGGAGCGCTTCGGCGCCCTCATCTCACTCGAGCGTTTCCTCGGCGAGGAAACACTCGGGGAATTGGTCCACCAGCTGGAAAGCGACGCCGCCGCGACCAGTGGCGTACAGGAGGCCGGAGCGTGACGTCACAAACACGGCAGACTGACCTGACGCACGCCTTCGACCAGGGCCACCGCACGCTGGAGGCGGAGGTCGAGCAGATCCGGAGTGAGACCCGGCGCCGCTTCGGAGGCTTCGTACTGGAGACGGTCAACCCGGGCGCGTACTTCCGCGAACGTGACTGGCGTCTGGTCGACAAGCGCCTCCTCGCGCGGGCAGCCGAGATCGGGCTGCTCCAGTTCTCGCTGCCCGCCCACGTCGGTGGCGCGGGGCGGGACAAGTTCGAGTGGGGCGTCGTGGTCGAGGAACTCGCCCGGCTCTCACTCGACCCCGGCTTCTCCGTGCTCGTCGACACCACCGTCGAGATCGCCGAGGTGCTCCTGTCCAGCGACGGACAGGAGCTCATCGAGCGCTACGTCCCGGACCTCGTCGCAGGCCGGCGCTTCGTCGCACTGGGCGCCTACGAGAGCAAAGACCCCTACGACTACGAGTCCACCGCACGGCTCGAGGGCGAGGAGTGGGTGCTGAACGGCACCAAGCACTTCGTCACCGGCGGTCTGCTGGCCGACCTGTTCGTCATGTTCGTTCGCGAGGAGGCCTCCAACGACATACTCGCGTTCGTGGTCGAGAAGGACGACCCGGGCGTCGCGGTCATGCCCCTGGAAACCATGGGGCTGCGCACCATGGGCTTGGCCCAGGTGGTTCTGCACGACGTACGCGTGCCAGGGTGGCGGCAGGTGTGGCATGCCGACGCGCTGAGCAGGTTCAACACGTATGCGCGCGGCCGTCGGATCATGACCGCGTGTGGCATCACCGGCGCACTGCAAGGCGTGGTCGAAAACTGCATCGAGGCGCTGTCCTCGCGCAGGCGCAGCGGGCGCCGCGTACTCGACTACCCGAACGTCGAACGCTCCATCGGCGAGATGCGCATGTTGCTCGAGGCATCCCGCGCAACTGTCCACCGTGCGCTGGACGGCACCCGCTCACCGGAACGGGACGCGTTCTTCGACGAGTTCGCCACCGTCGCCAAGCACCACGCTGCCGAGAACGCGGTGCGCATCGGCCAGCTGGTGATGAACCTCCAGGGCGGTGAAGGTTACATCAGCACGTTCCCGTGGGAGCGCTTCATGCGCAACGTGCTGGGGATGATCGGCGGTCAGGGCTCCCAGGAACTGCTGCTCATGCAGTTGGGGCAGCGCACCATCGTCGGCCTGGAGGGCAAGCGCGTACGCGAGGATGCCGCCGAGCTCTCCGTCGCCAAGCTGGCGGACTCCTGGTGGGCCCTGCACGCGGCCGAAGCCGCCGCCCAGGATCCCGCCGGAGAGTTCGCCGAAGCCGCGCGGCCGGTGGTGTCGGCAGCCGGGCTCGAGTCGACCGACATGGATCCGGACCGGCACAGCGAGCTGGTCGCGTTTCTCGACCGCGCTCACGCCCTGGCGGAAGCCGTCCGGTCCGGACAGGCACCCGACGCCATGCCGCGGGGGCCGGAGGGACTGTTCCACGGACGTCTCGAGGGCGTGGCCTGGGTCGCGTGGAGCTGGCTCGCGTGCGCCATTGCTCAGGAAACAGGTCTGCTCGCCCGTCTGCTGCGACCGTGCACGGTGAATGAAGCGGCCGCGGACCTGCCCGAGGACTTCACGCGCGACCTCCTCACCCTCTTGGCCGGTTCCTCACTCGTTCATACAGACGCCCATGGCCGCTACACCATCGACCAGCGCCTGGAACAGACACTCATCGGCGGCCCCCGCACCTCGGCGTTCACCACTCGGCTGCGTCGCGTGCTGGCCCACACCGCGCAACTGCGCACGGGGAAGCGGGCCGCAGGGCGGGAGCTGGCGGCCGGATGCGGTGACGACTCCCCGGCACTCGGCGATGTCCTGGTCAATTCCTTGCTCGGAAGGCTGGAAGGACTGCCGGAACTGCTCGTCACTCCGGGCGCACGGGTGGGATGCGCCGCCGGTGACGGCGGCAGGTCAGCGGTCGCACTGGCGCGGAACATGCCCTTCGCATCGATACTCGCGTTGGAGCCGCGGCAGATGGCCCCGAACGCGACCGGTGACGTCCTGGTGGAGACCCGGGCCTGCGACCTCGACGGTTTCGAGGAAGACGACAGGCTCGCCCTCGCGTGGCTGCCAACCGCCGGGCTGCCGACTGCCGATCTGCGGCGGGCCATCACCGCGTGTGCGGCGGCATTGGTACCCGGCGGCTGGATCGTCCTGCCGAGCCCACTTCCACCGAAACGCCCGACCGGTGCGGCGGCAGCACGCCTCGAGCTCGAACTCGCCGGTTGGACAGAGCCGGCACCCGGGGGCGTCGAGGCCTTGCTGAAGGAGGCGGGGCTGGGGCTCGGCAGAACGGTCTGGGAGGACGCCGTACTCGGTGTCCGCCTCACCGCGGCGCGGCGCCCGTAGCCATGTCGGCCCTGGTCGGTGCTTTGAACGTGTGCGCGCGGCGGCCCGGATCCCCGCATCCCGGGCCGCCCCTCGCAGGAGCACTCACCGAACCGAGCAGGGCCTCCCATTCCGGTCACCCTTTCCGCATGACCAATGAACCCAGCAACGGAGGGGCCTCGCATGTCCGCAGAACGAGCGCCATCGCCCACGAGGTGGTGGACACTCGGGATCGTCGCGCTCGGCACATTCATGCTGATGCTCGACCTCAGCGTGGTGGCTGTCGCGCTTCCTGACATCCACGAGTCACTGCGCAGCAGCTTCGCCGACCTGCAATGGGTCTTCGACGCGTACGCCCTCACGCTGGCGATCTTCCTGGTGGCCGCGGGCTCACTCGCCGATCGCCACGGTCGGAAGAAAGTCTTCCAAGTGGGCTTCGCGGTCTTCACCATCGCCTCATTGGCCTGCGGCCTCGCCGGCGACGCCACCGCCCTGAGCGCGTTCCGAGCCATCCAAGGCGTCGGCGCTGCCATCATGTTCGCCGTAGGCCCGGCCATGCTGAGCCACGAGTTCCACGGTAAGGAACGCGCCACAGCCTTCACCGTCTTCGGCGCCGCCGTCGGCCTCGCCGTCGCCACCGGGCCCCTCATCGGCGGCCCTCTGACCAGCTCCCTGTCCTGGCGCTGGATCTTCTACTTCAACGTCCCCATCGGGGTCATCGCCCTCCTCATCGGCATGTTCCGCGTCCGTGAGTCGATGAACCGCCGCGCTCACCCCACCGACTGGCCGGGCCTGGTCACCTTCAGCTTTGCCCTCGGCGCCCTGGTCTTCGCCACCATCCGCGCCCCCGAAGAAGGCTGGACCAGCGCCTTCACCCTCACTCTCTACGCCGCGAGCGTCGGTTTCCTCGCGCTGTTCCTGGCCATCGAACGCCGTATGGGCGAACGCGCCATGTTCGATCTCGCGTTCTTCCGCAATCCCACGTTCGTCGGCATCTCCCTCGTTGCCATGATCGGTAACGCCGGAGCGTTGCCCTCGATCTTCTTCGAAACCAGTTACCTGCAGAACATGCTCGGTATGGACGCCTGGGAAGCCGGCCTGCGCTTCCTGCCCCTGACCATCGCCATGTTCGTCACCGGCGCCATCAGCGGCAGCCTCATCGGAAAGGTGCCCTTCCGTATCCTCCTCGGCACCGCCCCTGCCGTCATGGCCACAGGCCTGCTCTTCCTCAACATGACCGAAGCCGACTCCGCCTGGACGGTCCTCATCCCCGCGTTCGTCATCGCCGGATTCGGCATGGGCATCTTCAATCCCGCCCGCGCCGCCGTCGCCGTCGAGGTCGCCGAACCCGCCAAGTCCGGCGTCGCCTCAGGCATCAACGAAACCTTCCAGCAAGTCGGCATCGCCGTCGGCATCGCAGGCGTCGGCGCCTTCTTCCAAAACCGCGTCGCCGACAGCTTCACCGCCTCCGAAGTCGGCCAACAACTCGGCCCCGACAAAGCCGACGAGGCCGCCCAAGCCATCAGCTCCGGCTCTCTCGAAGCGGTGGCCCAACAAGGGGGCGGCGCCATGCGCGACCGGATACTGAGCGCCGGAGGGGACGCCTACATGGCCGCCTTCCACAGCGCCATGAACGTCTGCGCCGTCCTCGGCTTCACCGCTGCTCTCATCGGCTTCCTCGTGATCCGCACCAAGGATCTCCACCACAGCGCGAAGCCCGACGTTCGCTCCACCGCCGACCGCGTGACCGCGATGTAGGTCAGGCGGAACGTCGCGGGGGGGCTGAGGTCTCGCATCGTGCCGGCTCAGACTCTCCATCTCTGATCGGCCGGGGCACGGCGACCGAGGCCAGCAGCTCAGAATCCGACGTCGGCCGGTCGGTAGGCCGGCGGACGTCGGACGCGGTCGGCCTGCTCGTAGGCGTAGGCGAGGCGGAGCAGGTTCGGCTCGCTCCACGCCGTACCCATGAACGTCAGGCCGACCGGCAGGCCGAACGCGAAACCGGCCGGGACGCTGATCGCGGGGTATCCGGCGAGTGCGGCAGGCGTCGACGCGCCGCCGCCGTAGCTGTCCCCGCGAATCAGGTCGATTTTGGCCGGCGGCCCCGCGGTCGGCATCACGAGTGCGTCCAGGCGGAATCGGCGCAGCACCGCGTCGATGCCTTCGGCGCGCGAGAGCCGGTGGTTGGTGGCCAGCGCCTGACGGTACTCGCGTTCGGTGAAGTCCATTCGGTGCACCGCCTCCAGCCCGTCCTGCCGCACATAGCGGAGCTCGCGGTCGGCGTGCGCACGGTTGAACGCGATCAGCTCCGCCAGGTTGCGCGGGTGGTCGCCGGGGGCGCCGGCCAGGTAGGCGTTCAGCGCACGCTTGACCTCGTATACCTGGACGACCATCGAGCTGGGCAGGTCTTCAAGCTGCTCGGCGGTCGGGATGTCGGCCGGGTCGACCACTGTCGCCCCCGCCGCGCGCAACGTGGCGATCGCCCGCTCCGCGATCTCGTCGGCGTGGTGGCTGTAGCCGAAGTACACCGCTCGCGGTACGCCGATGCGCGCCCCGCGCAGCCCGTCGGCATCCAGGAAACGGGTGTAGTCGCGGTAGAAGCGGCCGCGGCTCGCCCCGGTCGCCGGATCGCGGTCGTCGAGCCCGACCAGGGTGCCGAGCAGGATCGCGGCGTCGCGGACCGTGCGCGCGATCGGGCCGACGCTGTCCTGGCTCGGCACACCGGGAATCACGCCGGCGCGCCCGACCAGTCCGACGGTCGGTTTCACCCCGACGGCACAGTTCGCCGAGGCCGGGTCGATGATCGAACCGTTGGTCTCAGTTCCGATTCCGGCCACGCACAGGTTTGCCGCGGTGGCGACCGCGGTACCGGAACTGGACTCGCTCGGTGACCGGTCCAGCTTGTACGGGTTCCGGGTCTGCCCACCGCGGGCGCTCCAGCCGGCGTGGTGGGTGAGCGACATCCCGCCGGCCCACTCGCTCAGGTTGGTCTTCCCGAGGATGACGGCACCGGCAGCGCGCAGCCTGGCGGCGACCGTGGCGTCCCTTTCCGGCCGCAGGCCCCGAAGGGCGAGTGATCCGGCCGTCGTGTGCATCCGGTCCGCGGTCTCGACCACGTCCTTGAGCAGGATGGGCATGCCGTGCAACGGCCTGCGGGGATCGCCCTCCGCGTCCAGGCGCCGGGCCTCGCGCAGCGCTTCGGGATTGACCTCGATCACCGCGTGCAGGAGGGGGTCGATGCGTTCGATGCGGTCCAGGTAGTAGCGGGTGAGCCGTTCGGCGTCGAGCTGTCCGTCGTTCATCCGCCGGCGAAGCTCGGTGATGCCCAGCTCTTCCAGCCCTGTGGTCGCGGCGTCCCCCATCAGTGTGGCGCCTGGGGTGGCGGCGCGGGCGGGGGCGGGGGCTCCGCCACGCCATGGTGTGGCTGCCGCGGCGGTACCGAGTGCGAGCACTGTGCGGCGTGGCGTGTTGATCCGGTCCATGCGGTGCGGCTCCTGCGGCGAGGCGATCGATTCAGGTGCTTGCCCGCGGGGACGTGCCTGAGGTGTCGGGTGCCCAGGCGCTGGAGCATGGGCGTGGCCGCGCCCGCGGACGCAGCCGCGGCGCCGCGTGAGTGGTGCGGCATGGGTAACGCGGGACTCGTCATGTACCGGCACGCTAGAGGCGCAGCCGAATTTTCTCCCTCCGGCTGTCCCCCCCCCGCTCCGCGGTGGAAGCCGCCCCCCGCAGCACCGGGGGTCAGCCGTAAGGGCACTGCCCGCGCTGGAGAGCAGGGCTGAGGCTTGTCAGGGAACCGCACCAGGACCTTGAGGTCGCACCCTGCCCGTCGCCATTCAGGTGAAGTGGCAGGCCGACCGCGTGAGGCGGCAGGCCGACCGCGTGCGATCTTGGGCGGCGCGGTACGTAAATCGGCATGGCCACTCCCCCCGACCCCCCACCGAACGCCGAGGCAGTCAGCCGCGAATCCCTGGCGAACCGCAAGGGCTACAACGACCGTTTCCTGGGGCCGGCTGTACCGCTGCCCGTGCCTGCCGATTCGAGCATCGAAACGGTGATCCTTCCGTACACCAACTTCAGCGTCGTCTTCCGCCCGGACCGGCGGCTGGCCGCGGCGACAGCCGTCACGATCGACGGCTCCAACCTCCTCGATGTGCCACGCAGCGACGACTGGCGCTTCGACCCCCGCCTTCCCGAAGCCCAGCAGGCCGGCCACCTCATCTACAAGGACAATCCCCTGGACAAGGGCCACCTGGTCCGCCGGCTTGACCCGGTATGGGGCGCGGAAGCCCCCACGGCGAACAGCGACACGTTCCACTACACGAACGCCGCTCCGCAGATGGACGTCTTCAACCAGGGCAAGAAACTCTGGCAGGGGCTGGAGAACTTCCTGCTCGACCATGCCGAAGACTTCGACCGCAAGCTGACGGTCTTCACCGGGCCGGTGCTCGAGGACTCCGACCCGCCCTACCGGGGCATCCAGGTACCGCTCCGGTTCTGGAAAGTAGCCGCGTTCACGCAGGACGGGGAACTGGCGTCCACCGCCTACGTGCTGGACCAGAGCCCCGACCTCACCAAAGCCGCCGCTGCCCAAGCCATGGCCCAAGCCGCGCAGGCGGGAGACCCTCCCCCGCTCGGCGCCTTCCGCACCTTCCAGGTCCCTGTCCTGGACATCGCCGACCTCACCGGCCTGGACCTGGGCCCACTGCCGGCCGCCGACCGGCTCCCCATCGGAGTGCGTACAGAACGGCGCTGGACCCTCCTGGAGTCCTACGACGACATCACCACACAAGCCTCGTAAGTGCATCGGTGATGGTGTGGGCGCTGACGTCGTCGGGGTGGCGCGGCCGCGCGCCGCTCAGCCCGTTTGCGCCCACCGCCCCGTCGCCAGGTCCAGCGCGTCGTCCGGGAGCGGGAGTTCGGGGTGGGCGGTCAGCCGCACCCACTCCAGCAGCCCGCTTGGTCCGCTGCGCGGCGGTGAGTTTCGACCCCTGGATGCCGGTGTACGCCTGGACCGCGTTGTCCGCTCGGCGGAGGCGATCACGACCGCCTTCTGCTCGCTGGTCAGGGAGTTGATGAAGTCGAGACCGGCCTTGATCTCTTCCTGGCAGACGCTGACCGTCGTTCCGTCGATCATCATCGTGGTGGGCTCGGATCCCCAGAAGCACGGGCTCATGACGACCTGGTCGCCCAGCACGAAGTAGTTGATCACCAGATGGTGGCCGTCGATCTGCCAGCCCCAGGGCGCGGTGGCGGACGGCTCGCCCATGATGGTGAAGTAGAACGCCTCGTCGTTGAAGGACTTGGTGTTCCCGATGGCCTCACCTGCCGCCTGGTTGAGCTTGCGGATCTTCTCGGTCGTCTCCAGGCCATCCGCGCTGAGCGAAGCTCTCAACAGGCCGGTGGCCAGGGCCTTCTGGCCGCCGGAGAGATCGGCGAGGCTGACGCCGTTGCGCTCGTACGAGTCGATGTTGCACCACTGGCGCCACTCCAGAGAATGGATGGTGAACTGTGTCTCCTTCTTCTGCGCGTCGCTCAGCCCGGCCAGGAACGCCCTCGCGGCGGCGGCCACGGGGGCGGTGTCGACGCCTTCGGAGTGGATCGTGAAGAGGCCGTCGATCTTCGTGCCGTCGGTGGTCAGCCCGAAGAAGTCGTCGGTGACGGCCAGGTTCCCCGGGCCGCCGCCGGGCCCGCCCGGACCGCCGGTGGGAGCCGCAGTCGGCTCGGCGCTCGGCGTGGCGCCCGTCCCCGTACCGTCGTCGGCCACCGCCTGAACCGCGGCCACCCCTCCCGAGGAGCTGGCCGTCACCGACCTCGCCGCCGCGCGGGTTCTGGGTCGACATGCTCGGCTTCCACGTCCGGTGCAAGGACCCCGGCACCCTCTGCCTGCTCGACGGCACCCCCAACCCGTCACCGGCGCCTTGCAGGTCACCGCCCCGGCGGCTCATGACGCGCCACCGCGCCGCTCAGTCGTCATCGGGATAATCGCCCGAGAACGCGGCGGCCATACGCAGCCACGGCTCCGCCTCGTCCTGGCGACCCTGACGTTGCAGGGTGCGGCCCAGCATCAGGTGGGCGTAGTGCTCCACCGGATCACGCTCGACCACCTTGCGCAACTGCTCTTCGGCGCGCCGCAGTTGTGCGGAGTGGTAGTAGGCGCGGGCCAGCAACAGCCTCGGGCCGGTCTGTTCCGGGGCCTCCTCGACGACGTCGGCGAGCAGCCGTGCCGCGCCGATGTAGTGCCTGGTCTCGAACAGCAACCGGGCTCGCTCCCAGCGCTCCGTGGTGCTCTCCTCGCGCGGTGCGCCGACGCCGTTGTCGAACAGGTGCAGAGCGCTTGCCCACCGGTCCGGCGCCACTCCGTCACCGGACCGGTATCCGTTGAAGTCGTGGGTCATTACGTCCTCCGTTTCCGAGCACCGTGCACGGTGGCGGTCTCAGACCGCCGGTGCGGCGGTCGGCGTGCCGCCCGCATCGCGCGCGGCGAGCAGCGAGGCATGGGTGGGGGCGTCAGGGACGCCAGCGGGCCGGTTCTCGGCGAACTCCTTCCGCAGCACCGGTACGACCTCCTCTCCGAGCAGGTCGATCTGCTCCAGGGCGGTCTTCAGCGGGATGCCGCCGCCGTCCACCACGAACAGCTGACGCTGGTAGTCCCCGGCGTACTCGCGGAAGGTGAGCGTCTTCTCGACGACCTGCTCGGGGGTGCCGACGGTCAGCGGGGTCTGCTCCATGTACTCCTCCATGGAGAGCCCGCCGCCCATCACCGGTGAACGGTCGAAGACCGGGCGGAACTCACGGACGGCGTCCTGCGAGTCGCGGCGCATGAAGACCTGGCCACCCAGGCCGACGATCGCCTGCTCGGGGCTGCCGTGGCCGTAGTGCGCGTAGCGCTGCCGGTACAGGTCGACCAGCTTCTGGGTGTGCTCCTTGGGCCAGAAGATGTGGTTGTGGAAGAAGCCGTCGCCGTAGTAGGCCGCCTGCTCGGCTATCTCGGGCGAGCGGATCGACCCGTGCCAGACGAACGGCGGGACACCGTCCAGCGGGCGCGGAGTGGAGGTGAAGCCCTGTAGCGGTGTACGGAACCTGCCCTCCCAGTCGACGACGTCCTCCCGCCACAGCCGGCGCAGCAGGGCGTAGTTCTCCACGGCGAGGTTGATGCCGTCGCGGATGTCCTTGCCGAACCAGGGATAGACCGGGCCGGTGTTGCCCCGGCCCATCATCAGGTCGACGCGGCCGTCGGCCAGGTGCTGGAGCATCGCGTAGTCCTCGGCGATCTTCACCGGGTCATTGGTGGTGATGAGCGTGGTCGACGTGGACAGGATGATCCGCTCGGTACGCGCGGCGATCCAGCCCAGCATCGTGGTCGGCGACGACGGCACGAACGGCCTGTTGTGGTGCTCGCCGGTGGCGAAGACGTCCAGCCCCACCTCTTCGGCCTTCTGCGCGATGGCGACCATCGCCTTGATCCGCTCGTGCTCGGTGGGCGTACGGCCCGTGTTCGGGTCGGTGGCCACGTCACCGACGGTGAAGATGCCGAACTGCATCGTCCTCAGCCTTTCCATGATGTTGATACATCAACTATGTCCGTGCAACACAGCCCCGCCCACACCTATTCCGCCGCCGCGGGGCGCAGGACTACTCGGACCTGATCCAGGAGGTCAGCGGGTCGGCGGGTTCCGGCGCGGCGTGATGACGGCGTTCGGCAGGGCCGGTGCGGGAAGGCGCGCGCCGGGAAAGTCCTCGATGACGCCGAAGCGGTCGGAGGACGCCTCCCAGTCCTCACGGGCTTTCACGATGTCCTCGTGGCTACGCCCGATGAAGTTCCACCACATGACGATCTCCTCCCCGAAGGGAGGTCCCCCTAGGAGGATCGTCCGCGCCGGGCCGTCCGACTCGTTCACCAGCGTCAGGGCGCCCGAGCCACGGGGAACGAAGCCGAGTTCGGCGGGCCGCAACACGGTGTCGATCAGGCGGACGTCCCCGCTGTCCACGAGGAGGCCATGCTCGAAGGCGGCGTCCACGGCGAGGGTGACCGTCGCACGCGGTTCGATGACGATCTCGGCGCCGAGCAGCGGCGTGAAGGTACGGACCGGGGAAGTCCTGTCGGCGAGAGAGCCCAGGAAGACCCTGATCTCGGCCCCGTCGACCCGCGCGGGTTCGGGCACGTGGTGCTGGAAGTCCCGAGCGGCGTCGCGGTGCGCCTCGGGCAGCGCCACCCACAGCTGGACGCCGTGGATGACGGTGGCGTTGGGGGTGGAGACCTCCGAGTGGGCGATGCCGTAACCGCCGGTCATGAGGTTCAGCTCGCCGGGCCGGACCAGGGCGCGGGTGCCGAGGGTGTCGCGGTGCTCGACCTCGCCGCTGAACAGCCAGGTCACCGTCTGCAGGCCGGTGTGCGGATGCGGGGGCAGGTCCATGCCACCCGACGCGGCGACCTGATGCGGGCCGTAGTGATCGACGAAGCACCAGGCGCCGATCAGTGTGCGCTCCCGCTGGGGCAGGGTCCGCCGCACGCGCATCGCCCGCGGACCGCCCAGGGGCACCTCGCGCGCCGACAGGACGGCGACCCGGGGCGCTCCGGCCGGGCTGTCGCCACCGACGAGCACACCGCAGCGCAGCGCCGCGGCATCGGTTTCCACGTTGCTCACCGAGAGCACCTCCCGCACAATATGGTTGTTATGTCAACTATGATGCCATGAAGGCAGGACGACAGCCACGAACGCCGGGCCACCCGTTCCGGTCAGGTCGGTCCCTCGTCCAGCTTCTCCACCACGCGCCCGGAGACCTGAGCCAGCACCCGCAGCTCCGCCGGCGTCACGTTGTCCAGGAACAGCTCGCGTACCGCCTCGACGTGACGCGGGGCCGCGGCCTCGATCATCGCGCGCCCCTCATCCGTGATCACCACGAACGCGCCACGCCCGTCCTCGGGACACTCGTCCCGCACCACCAGTCCCCGCTTCACCATCCGGGCGATGTGATGGGACATCCGGCTCTTCTCCCACTCCAACGCCCTGGCAAGATCCAGAAACCGCCGGCGCCCGTCGGGTACGTCCGTCAACTCGACCAGCACCGCGTAGTCCGCGGGCGACACATTGGACTCCGTCTGCAACAAGCGGGACAACCGGCCCATGAGCCTCTCGTGCATGCGGACGAAGCTCCGCCACGCATGCTGCTCCTCCGCCGTCAACCAACGCACCGTCTGCTCCATGGCGAAAGTGTAAACGTAGTTGACAGTTCACCGAATAGCCGCCGGATTGCCGGCCCGGCGTCCGACTCGGCCGCGGCGTCGACTCAGCCCACCTGGATGTTCTCGGCGTTCTCGGCCAGCCAGGTGTCGAAGTCCTTCAGCTCCGGGTGGATCTCCCGAAGCCGGTCCAGGTCGCGGGCGCCGGTGAACTCCTGGTCGAAGTCGCCGTAGTACTGGAACATGTTGGCGATCTCGTCGCCCGCCGGCACGCCGAGACCACGGAAGACGTCGTAGGGCACCGACTGGAAGCGCACCGGCTCGCCGAGCGCGGCCCCCAGCTTCTCCGCGTACTGCGCGCCGGTCAGGTGGTCGCCCGCCAGACTGACCGTGCGGCCGATGAACTCCTCGCCGCCCTTCAGGATGGCGAGAGCCGTCCGGCCGATGTCGTTCACGTCCACACCCGCCAGCAGCTTGCCGTCCTCGAGCGGCAGGGTCAGCGTCAGCACGCCGTCCTCGGCCCGCTGGGGGGCCATCGCCGACAGGAAGCCCTGGTAGAAGAAGGTGGTGTTCAGGAAGGTGGTCGGCACCCCGGCCTGCGTGAACAGCTCGTTGCCCTCGCCCTTGGCGTCGAAGTGGGGCACGTTGTACTTGTCCTGCAGGACGGGCATCCGCTCGTCGTCCAGCGGCAGGAGTTCGCGGGTGTCCTCCAACGTCGACCACACGACGTGCCGCAGACCGGCGGCCTTCGCGGCCTGGGCGAGGACCTCGATCTCCGCCGTCTCCTTTTCCGCCGAGCCGTGCGCCCAGAAGTTGGTGACGAGGAAGGCGCCGTAGGCCCCCTCGAATGCCTTGCGCACAGTCGGCTCGTCGTGGAAGTCGGCCTGGACGACCTCCGCACCGAGTTCGGCGAGTCCCTTGGCGGCGGGCGAGCCGGGGTTCCGGGTGAGCGCGCGAACGGCGAACCCGGAGGCCCGGTCGGCGAGGATCGCCCGCGCGGCACCTCCGCCCTGCGCACCCGTCGCTCCTGCGATCGCGATGACCTTCTTGTCGTTCATGCCAGCCGCCCCTGTCCCGGGAGAGATTTTTGATTGACGCATCAACCAAAACATATGTCGGTTGACAGATCAACCTTTGCAGGCAGCTTTGCGTCAAGATCACCGCGACTTTCACCCCAGTGGCACACACGGGCCCCCTGAAAGCTGACACGTCACCGTTCCAGCAGCACCCGGACGTCCCAGGCGTTCAGCCTCAGCTCCTCCCCGGCCTGGTGATCCGTACCGTCGAGCACGTCCCGGACCGCGGCGGGGAGCCGGACCGGCACCTCGTCCCAGGACCAGTTGTGTACGAAGCGCACCCTGCGGCCGTCGGGAGCGGTGGCACCCGTGCTGGTGACGGTCTCCTGCGCGAACCTCCAGCCGCCTTCCTGCCCGGGGACGGTCCACCGGAGCAGCGACGAGGCGAGGACCGGGTCCGGCACGGTGCCCACGTACGTCACCCGTCCGTCGCCATGGGAGCGCGTGGTGACGGCGGGCCAGCGGCCGAAGTGCGGGTGGTCGTATGCGGCCAGAACCTGTGCGCCGTCGCTTTGGAGGCCGTCCACCCAGCGGGTGGCCGCCGCGCCGGCCGGCAGGGCGAGGGGGGAGCCGGGGGCGGGGTGGACCGGCACGTTCTCGGAGAGGTTGCTGAACTCGTCGTACCAGGCCCCCGCCGCCTCCGCGAGGCGTGCGGGCATGACGTCGGTGCGGGCTCGGGCATGGGGGTCCCCATAGCCGGTACGGGGTCCGAGCACGAGGTGGCCGCCCGCGGCGGCGTAGTCGGCGAGCCAGTCGAGCGTCGCGTCGTCCGCGCTGTACAGGCCCGGCACGACGAGGACGGGGTGCCGCTCGGCGGCTTCCCGCGCGGTGGTGTCGCTGAGACGGTCGGCATGCAGGAGGCGGATCTGGAGCCCGGCGTCGAACGCGCCCCGGTAGAAGGGGTCGAAGACGCCCTGGTACGAACGCCGGTCCGGGCCGCCGTCCGGCCCGGCCAGCGGCGGCTGGAACGCCAGCGCCCACTTGCTCGGGGACGAGTAGACCATCGCCACATCCGCGTCCGGTGTCAGCCCGGCGACCAGTTCGCCCGCCGTCTCCAGCTCCTCGCCGAGGCGGGCGATCTCCCGGTAGACGCGCCCGGGGCGGCCGCTGTGCGGCAGCACACCGCCCCAGTAGGTCTCCGTGCCGAAGTGCAGGGTGTGCCAGTGCCAGTACTCGATCATGCGGGCGCCGCGCGAGACCAGCGCCCAGGCGGCCTGGCGCCACTGTCCGTCGTAGGCGGGCCGGTTGTTCCAGGCGTGTCCGATGGCCTGGGCATCGGTCTCGGTGACCAGGAACGGCTCCTGACGTGAGGAGAACATCCGGTCCGCGCTGAGGTACAGCGCCCACGTCCCGTTGGTCGTCCACGCCTGGCCGCCGGTGCCGCGGTCGGGCAGGGCGAGGCCGTCCTGCATGGTGTAGTACGGATTGCCCGCGGTGATGTCGAGCCGGCTCGACAAGGCCTGGTCGTCCAGGGCGGGCCTGTCGTAGGCGATGCATGTGGTGACGAAGTGCTCCGGCCGGGCGTACTCGCGCACGATGTCCGCCTGCCAGCCGATGAACTCCGTGGTCTGCTCGGCCTGGAAACGCCGCCAGGCCAGGTCGTACTGCGGCTGCGCGTTGCCGTCCGGGGTCCACAGGTCGGCCCAGGTGGACAGTCGGTGCGACCAGTAGACCAGGCCCCATTCCCGGTTCAGCGTCTCCACGTCGCCGTACGTCGCGCGCAGGTGGTCCACGAAGCGCTGGAACACGCCGTGGTTGTGGAACAGTTCGTTGCCCGGCTCGTTGTCGACCTGGAAGCCCAGCAGCGAGGGGTGGTCGGCGTAGCGCGAAACGATCTTGCGGATGACGCGCTCGGCGTGGAAACGGAAGGCGGGGTGGGTGAAGTCCACCTCCTGGCGGGCGCCCCAGGGAATGCGCTCGCCGGTGCGCCGCTCCCCCGCGATCTCGGGGTACAGCCGGGCGAGCCATGGCGGCACGGCGTACGTCGGGGTGCCGAGAACGACGCCGATGCCGCGCTCATGCGCCCCGTCGAGCACCGGTCGCAGCCAGTCGAGGTCGAACCGGCCGTTCTCGGGCTCCCAGGTGGACCACACCGACTCGCCGACCCGGATGACGGAGAATCCCGCACGCTTCATCAGGTCCAGGTCGGTCCCCAGCCGGTCGCAGGGCTGGTACTCGTGGTAGTAGGCGGCGCCGAACAGCACGCGCGGGGGAAGCTCGGGCAAGGGTTCTCCTCTGTCAGGGGTTACGGGAAAGGGCCGGGACGGTGGAAGCGGCTGAGGGGCGGGATCAGCCCTTGACCGCCCCCGCCGACAGCCCTTCGAGCAGTTGCTTGCGCAGCAGCAGGAAGACCAGGACGGTGGGCACAGTGGCGAGCACCGATCCGGCCAGGACAAGGTCGTATTGGCGGTTCTCCGCCTGGAAGAGCGTCTGAAGCCCCAGGGGGAGGGTGAACTGGCTGATGTCGGAGATCAGGACCAGGGGCCACAGGAAGCTGTTGTAGCTCTGCAGGAACGTCCATACCGCGAGTGCGCCCAACGACGGCCGCAGCAGTGGCAGGACGATCTGACAGAAGATGCGGAACTCCCCGCACCCGTCGATCCGGGACGCTTCCAGCAGCTCGTCCGGGACGCTCTGGATGATGTACTGCTGCATCATGAAGATCCCGAACGCGGGTGCCACCCACGGCACCACCAGGGCGAACCAGGGATTTCCCAGCCCCGTCTTGACCAGGATCACGAACAGCGGCACGAGGATGACGGCGAACGGGATCGACAGCGAGCTGAACATCACCCCGAACAGGAACGTCCGTCCGGTGAAGCGGTACTTGGCGAAGCCGAACCCGGCCAGCGCGCACACGAAGACCGAGACGGTGGTCGCCACCAGGGCCACCACGGTGCTGATGAGGAACCAGCTCAGATACGGCTGGCTGTCCAGCAGATGCTGGTAGTTGGCCAGGGTGGCCGGGCTGGGCAGCAACCGAGGCGGGTAACCGAAGATGTCGCCACGCGGCTTGAACGATCCGCTCAGCGCCCACAGCAGCGGTCCGACGAAGGCCAGCAGCAGGACCGTCAGGGCGATGTAGAGCAGTGCGCGTGAGGGGCCCCGGGAATCACGGGTGCGCGCCGGGGATGAGGTGCTCACGAGGACCTCCCGATGCCGAGCAGCCGGTTGAATACCTGACTGATGGTGAAGACGAGGGCGAACAGCACGACCCCGGCCGCCGCCGCGTAGCCGAACTGCTGGCGTTCGAAGGCGGCCCGGTAGATGAACATCGCTACCGAGAGCGTCGCGTCGCCCGGTCCGCCGCGGGTGAGCAGAAACGGTTCATCGAAGACCTGCGCGGCGCTGATGAACGAGGTCACCGCCACGAATCCGGTCACCGGCTTCAGCGCCGGCAGGGTGACAGTGGTGAACGTACGGAACCGCCCCGCCCCGTCCAGCTCCGCCGCCTCGTACAGCTCGCGGGGGACGTTCTGCAGCCCGGCGAGGAAGAAGATGGTCAGGTAGCCCGCCCAGCGCCAGAGCATGATCAGGCTGATGCTCGCCTTGGCCAGGGTCGGGTCGCCGAGCCAGTCGAATCCGCCGAGTCCGAACACCGCCCGGAGCACCGCGTTGGCGAGTCCGAACTGCCGGTCGAAAACGAGGCTGAAGATGAGGGCGACGACGATGGGCGAGACCACCATGGGAATGAAGAAGGCCACCCGGAACAGATCCCGGGCCCGCAGGCCCCGGACGTTCAGCGCCTGGGCGATCATCAGCGCGATGGGCACGATGACGAGCACGCTCATCAGGACGTAGACGCCGGTGTTCTGCAGCGCGCGGTGGAAACTGACGTCGGAGAGCAGGTGCGCGTAGTTGCGCAGACCCACCCAGTGCGGAGATCCGAGCCCGACCCACTCGCACAGGCTCAGATAGACCGACACGAGGACCGGCACGACCATGAACAGGACGTACAGCACGTAGAACGGTGCGATGAACAGGTACGGAGCGCGGGCAGGACCGCGTGGTGGCCGCGACGCACGGCCTCCGGAGGCGAGCGTCAGGGGGCGGGACTCGCGGAGCCGTTCCGCGGGGATGCTGGTCATCTGCGGCCCCTATCGGCTTGCCTGGGCACGGAAGTCGGAGGTGGCGCGTCGCAGCGCCTCGCGCGGGGACAGGTCGCCCCGGTACGCGCGGATCAGATAGCCGCTGAGAACGTCCGTGAGGATGGACTGGTCCGGGCTCTGGTAGTAGGCGGGCACGTGGTCCGCGAGCGGGGCGTACACCTCGAACAGGCGCTGCCCGCCGCAGAACCTGTCCTCCAGAGCCAGCAGTTCAGGGCTGCGGAAGACCGAGCGCCGGGTCGGCAGATAGCCCAGCTCACGGTAGCGGCGGACCTGGGCCTCCTTGGTGAGCCAGGTGGCGCGCAGGAAGTCGGCACCCGCCGTGGTGTTCGCCTTGCCCGTGATCGCGGTGAAGCCCGTGCCCCCGGCGACCGAGGTGCGGCCGCCCCCGGCCGAGAATTTCGGGAGCGCCCGGATACGCCACCGGCCCGACTGCTCGGGGACGTTCGGCCGCAGACCGAAGGTCTTGTACCAGCTGGCCATCCACAGTCCCGCGACGCTCCCCCGCTTGAGGGCCGTCTGCATGCTGGGACCGTAGAAGTCCGCGACGTCCACGATGAAGCCGCTGCGCAGCCCGTCGCAGATGAACCGGAGTGTCTCTTCGGCCTCGGGCGAGTCCAGGGTGATCTGCTGACGGGCATCGAAAAGCGCGCCCCCTCGCTGGTAGAGGAGGATGGCGAAGATCTGCACCACCTGGTTCAGGTCGCTGCCGGTGGCCACCGCGCCCAGGGAGACGCGGTGCTTCCGGTACAGCTTCGCGCCGGCCCGCGCCAGCTCTTCCCACGTGCCGATGTCCACCGGTATGCCGTATTCGGACAGGAGGTCGTCGCGGTAGTAGTAGACGGTGACGGGTGTATCCGAGTCGAGCGCGTAGAGCCTGCCGTCGACCGTGTACGGGGCCCGCCGCGCCGCGAGCAGATCATCGCCGAGCGGTGCGACGTCCTGGGTCCAGTCGCGCAGCAGCCGGGCCGAGAGGTCCCCGCGCAGCATGCGCGCGAAGTTGCCGATCTCGAAGCCCATCACGTCGGGCGTGCCGCGTCCCGCGACGGCCTGGGCCAGGAGCTTGGTCACCAGGTCCTGGGCTCCCGCGCGCGTCACCCGCAGCCGGTAGGCGAACCGGGTGCCGCGGCCGGCCCGGGACACGGCGGAGGTGAAGAAGTCCTCATATCCCTGGTCGTGGGTCCATAGCGACAGATTCACGGGCCCAGACGTCACGACGCTCGCCGGTCGGCTGTTCGCGCAGGCCGAGACCGTTCCGGTCGCGGCGAGGACGCCGGCTCCGGCGGCCCATCGCAACACGGCCCGGCGCGGCGCCGCGCCGGGGCCGGCATTCGGCGGAGCTGGTATGCGCTGTGGCCCCGGGGCCCCTCGTGAGCCGGGGGAAGGGGGGAGGTTCTTCATGTGCGGCTCCTCAACAAGGCGTGTTGCTTGCCGGGTGATGCGGGCATGGCTCGTCCGGGCGCCGCGCCTTCGTGGCGCGGAACCGGAGGGTGGTGCCCGAAGAGTGCCGGTCCTACGGTCGCGGGGGCCGCTCGCTGGAACGGCGGATGACCAGCCGGGCGGGTGGGTCGCCCCGTACCGGCAAGGGGGCGTCCGGGTTCTCCATCTGATGGGCCAACAGCTCGAGTCCGTATGCCGCCACCGTGTCGAAGTCCTGGCTCACGGTGGTGAGCGGCGTCGAGAGATATGCCGCGGCGGGGATGTCGTCGTACCCGACCACGCTGACCTGCTCCGGCACCGAGAGACCCGCCTCGGACAGGCCGCGCATGACGCCGATGGCCATGTCGTCGTTGGCCGCGAAGACCGCGGTGACCCCTGGAATACGGGCCAGTCGCAGGCCGGCCTCATAGCCGGACGAGGGCGACCAGTCGCCCTCGATCCACTCCGGTTGCGGTGCCCCCGCCTCCTCCAGCGCCTTCCGCCAGCCGTCCATACGGTCACGCGCCGCCCACCACCGCGACGGTCCGGCCACATGCCACACCGTGGCATGTCCCAGGGAGAGGAGGTGCCGCGTGACCGCCATGCCCCCGCCGACTCCGTCCGCGCCCGTGACGAGGGCCGGTGTCCCCGGAGCCAGCGCCGGAAGCCGGCCGAAGCTGAGGACCGGGACCCCCGGGTCCAGGGGTGCGGCCTCGCCCTCGTCGATCGGCTCGGACAACACGATGCCGTCCACGCCCTGGTTCAGCAGGGCCTCGACGGCCCCCGCGATGCCGGCCGGCTCGCCGCTGAGCGTGGTCACGACGCTGAACGAGTAACCGGCGGCGCTCGCCGCCCGCTCCAGTGCGAACAGCAGCGACGAAGGACCGTAGAGCGCGGTACCCAAAGACACCACGCCGATCCGGCGAAAACGCCCCTGCAGCAGTGCGCGGGCGGCGGTGTTGGGCCGGAAACCCAGCTCGCGGGCGGCCCGCAGCACACGGTCGCGGGCCTGCTCGCTCACATAGGGCTCCCCGTTGACGACCCGGGAGACGGTTTTCTGCGACACCTGGGCCAGACGGGCGACCTCCCGCATCGAGGGGGGCCGGTGTCCCTGTCCGGCCCCGGAAGACGGGGTCTTCGGTTCGGTGGTGGGCACAGCGCTCTCCTCCGAGCAGGGTCCAGGACGGTGCCGGGTATGGCGATGACTACGTGGTCATATCAGCAGACACAGCGGCTTGGCCTGCTCTGACTACGTAGTCAGGCGAGTATGCGCCCGCCCTTCAGGGGCGTCAATGGTTCGGGCACCCCGTCCACCACCACGCGACCAGAACGCTGGGGTTCGCGGATTACCAGGCGGCGGGAAGCTCGTAGACGCCGTAGACCAAGCCGTCGTACTTGAAGGGGACCTGGTCCGGCTCGGTGCCCAGCTTCAGGGTGGGGATGCGCCGGTAGAGGGTGCTGTAGACGACCTGCTCCATGCGGGCCAGCGGCTGGCCCAGGCACTGGTGGACGCCGAAACCGAAGGCCACATGGCGGCGCGCGTCGCGGGTGACGTCCATCCGGCCCGGGTCGGGGAACACGGCGGGGTCGCGGTTGGCGATCTCGTTGGGCATGATCAGGCCCTCGCCCGCGCGGATGCGCTCCATCGGCACCTCCATCGCCAGCGCGGCGGCGCGAGGGCGGCGAGGCGGCCGACCCGACGGCGTAAAGCCGCGCGTTGGTCCTGCTGCGCGATGAGACTCGCGTCCTGCCCCTGGACACGTCCCGCTCCGGCAATGTGGCGCGGCCGCCCGCGACGCCCGCGGGCCGTTCAGTCGGGGGTCTGCCCCTGACCACGAAGGTGAAGGTCGTCGGCTGAGCACACCCCCCGAACCTGGGGCCGGTCGCGCATGGTGAAGTCGACCCGGACGACCGCACCGGACTCCAGCAGCTTCCGGTGAACGGCCGGCTTCCGGCCCCGGGACGAGACCACGACGCTGAGATATCCCTCTGCCAGACCGGCCACGGCGTACTCACCCCGCGCGTTCGTCGTGGTACGCACCAGCTGCCGTCCGCTGGTGTCCATGACGGTCACCGCGGCATGGCCGACGGGCAGCTGCTCGCCGTCGCGGACGGTGCCCAGCAGCGTCGGCACCGGCTCGCCGAAGTGGTGACGGTGGACCGGAAGCGCGGTGGGTGCCGGCGTCTCCAGAAACGGGTCGTCCACCGGTGGCTCCACGACATCGTCCTGCTCGCCTCCCCCGTCCCTTCGGGCGGCTTCGCGGTGGTGCGTCCAGGCGTCGAAACCCATCAGGACGACCCCCGCCGCGATCCACGCGCACAGCACGAGGACGGGCCCCAGCACCCCCGCCCCATCGAAGTACAGGACTCCCCTGAGGGCATCCACGGCGTTGGCCAGGGGCATGACGGCATGCACGTGCTGGAAGAACGGGGGCAGCAGCGGGGCGGGGACCACACCGCTGGTGGGGATGCTCAGCACGATGAACAGGCCCATGCCCACCGCGGGGAAGTACTGCCTGACGAAAGGCGCCAGGCCGGAGGCGAAGGTGGCCACCGCCGTGGTGAGCAGAAAGGCGATCGCCAGGGTCAACGGATTACCGGGGAAGTACCCCAGCCCTGTGCCGACGAGGAAACCGACGACGCTGAAGAGGGCGGCGACACCCGCGATCGTCATCAGCTTCCTGCGACGGTTGAAGGTCACCGCACGCAGCAGGGTCGTCGCGAGCAGGTAGCCGGGGACGCTCCAGGCGGTCCCGAAATAGACCAGGGTCGTACCCGTCACGTCCTTGCTCACGGTGGGCGCCACGTCCTCGACGCTGAGCCTCCGCTCGTGCTCGGCCGTGACGTGGGAGAAGTCTTTGGTCAACGTCTGTGCGAGGGACATCCCGTTGGCCTTGGCCACGTACAGCACGGGATGGCGGCCTCCGGCGGCGTAGCCCGCCACGGCGTCCCGGTCCAGCACCGCCTGGCGGGCTTGCCGGGCGTCGGCCACGGTGGTGACATCGAACCCACCCGGATGCTGCCCTTGCACAGCGGTGCTGACCTCGGACTCCTGGGCACCGTCGGCGACGACGACCTCCGCATGGTGCGGTTGAGGCGCGTGCAGGGCGGGTGCGAAACAGAAGAGGAAGCCGAGGAAGAGTGCCGCCGGGAACCACAGGGCCTCGGCCAGAGTCCTGGCCACGGATATGCCCGGTGGGCGCTCTTGTCTCGCGGTCATCACTCGCGACGTAGCCATCTCGATGGCGCCCCTTCCCGCCGAGGCACTCGTTAACGTACCGATCGGCACACTTACGTCTGTGGACCGTACGTGTACCGACCGGTACAGTCAAAGCGTGCCTCGTCCCGTCAACGCCGAGAAGCGCGCCGAGTTGCTGGAGCAGGTCACGCACTACCTCCAGCACCACGGTCTCGCCCAGATGTCGCTGAGTCCGCTCGCTGAGGCGATCGGCACCACCAAGCGCATGCTTCTGTACTACTTCGGCAGCCGCGAGAATCTGTTGTCGCAGGCGCTGGCCGCCAGTCGGCCGGACGCCCACATGATGTTCGACGACGTCCACGACACCGCCGGCCTGCACCGTGCCGCCCATGCTCTGTGGGAAGCGATCACTACCGGGAAGCAGTCCGGGCCGGTCCGCATGCTGCTGCAACTGCTCAGCCTGGCCACCACGGACCCGGAACAGTACGGCGACCTTGCCGCGGAAACCGTCGACGTCATGATCGGCCCTATCGCCGCCGCCTACGTCCGGCTGGGCCATCCGCCGCGGCAGGCGCGCACACGGGCCACGCTGCTGGTCTCCGGCCTGCGCGGACTGTGCCAGGACCGCCTGGTCACCCATGACGTCGCCCGCACCGACGCGGCCGCCCGCCAGCTCATCGAGGGCGCGGTCGGCACAGCCGACTGACGCTTGCCCACTGCCCCTGAACTGGAGCAACGCCCCGCGCTGCGGGGCAACATCCTCAGATGAGCAGTACGAACGTGACCGCCATCCCGAGCGACATGGCACCGTGGCAGGCGAGCCCGAACGCGTCGCGCTCGGCAGACACCGAGTGGCGCCGCGGGCCGGTGGCGGTGGCGCGCTGGGCGACGTCGAAACCGCGCGCCAGCCACCACAGGGCGAGCCCGAGCAGCACCCCGGCCAGCAGTCCGGCGGTCAGCCTCGGCCCGGCGCCCATGAGGGTCATGGTCGCGGTGCCGGAGCCACCGGACATGTCCATCCCCGGCATGTGTTCCATACCATCGGAGCCGCCGTGTCCGTGCATCGAGCCGGACGAGACCATGGCGGCGGCCATCCACGCCATCGCGCCCATCATCACCACGTGCGGAAGGGCGCCGATGAACGCGCGCGCACGGGAGTCGGAGGCGGGCCGGGCCAGTGCCATCCCCGCGAACCACACACCGCCCAGCGTGAACAGGGTGACCTGTGGCCAGACGGGAAGGTCCATGCCCCATGGCCAGACCATCGCCGCCATGACGAGGGCCATCACCGCGTGCAGCAGGTGGGCGATCCGTTCGCCCGCCCCCTGGCCGCCTCCGGCACGCCTGGGCGCGCCCGCCCGCCACATCGCGGAGATGGCGGGCACCACGAACAGCGCGGTCAGAACCCAGCGCAGCCCCGTCGCGGCGATCATCGGCCCACCGCCCCGGTGGTGGCCATGACTCGGACGGTCGGCCGCGTCCCTGACTCCGTGGGTGGAGTGGGCATGGTCTGCCTGTCGCTCATCGCTGGTCCTTCTCGTTGTGGGGGGGGTCAGGCGGCCGCGAGGCCCTCGACGCCGTGTCCCGCCTCGGTGATGGCGGCACCGCACCAGCCCTCATTCGATGAGAAATACGCGTGTATGGGTGCCTGTGTTCACCTCAGGCGCGGGCGCTCATGGACCGGGTGCGGTGCTGGCCGGTCGACAGCCGTACCGATCGAGTAGTCGGACCTCGCGGGGAACGAGTTCCGGGCGCTCCGTGTGACCTGTGGCACAGGGGTGGTCGGGCACCTGTCGGCTGACGGGCCCTCACGGTTCCCGGCCGGACGCGTTTTCCCTTTGTGTGACAGGGCCGCCCCCCACGATGAGCAGTTCAGGGCCCCGGCCCGTAATCGTGAGGGGATCCAGACCGTTTCGCGGATCCAGACCGTTTCCGGGGAGCCTGCCCGTGGGGAGTGCCGTAGATGCCGTTGACCGATAGCGCCTCGCCACCGCGACCGGCGGGTGACGGGGTGGAGCCGCGCGGTGCCCGCGTGCGCCGCGCGCTGCCGCCACCCGCGCTGGCCGGGTTTCTCGTCCTCCTGGTGGTACTGATGGCCGCCTCCTACGCCGTGGGGCGGGCCGCCGGGCCGGTGGCACCCGGCATCCACCGGGGCGTGCCGCAGGACGACGGCGCCGGGGGCATGGACACCCATGGCATGGGCCCGCTGGGCCACGCCGCGGGGAGGGGATCGCGATGAGCGAGCGGCCGGACGCCATGTCCGCTCCCCCCGCTCCGCCAGAGGCGTCCGCGCACACCACGGACCTGCTGATCGGTGGCATGACGTGTGCGGCCTGCGTGAACCGGGTGGAGAAGAAGCTGGCCCGCGTCGAGGGCGTGTCCGCCAGCGTGAACCTGGCCACCGGCACCGCACGGATCTCCCACCCGGACACCGTGACCACGGACGAGCTGATCGCCATCGTCGAGCGGGCCGGTTACACCGCCGAACTTCCGGCGCCGCCCGCCGAAGACGCGGACGAGTCCGAGGGGCGGGAGGGCGAAGAGGCCGGAGACGTCGAACGGCTCTTCTTCACCACGCTGCTGGCGGTGCCGGTGATCGTGCTGTCGATGGTTCCCGCCTGGCAGTTCGACCGATGGCAACACGTGTGCTTCGCCCTCGCCACCCCCGTCGCGACCTGGGGCGCGTGGCCCTTCCACCGGCGCGCGCTCCGCGGGCTGCGGCACGGCGCGGCCACCATGGACACGTTGGTGTCCCTCGGCGTCCTCGCGTCGTTCGCCTGGTCGGCGTACGCCCTGCGCTGGGGCGGTGCGGGTGTCACGGGCATGCGAATGCCGTTCAGCCTGCTGCCCTCAGCGGACGACGGCGTGGCGCACATCTATCTGGAGGCGGCCGTCGCCGTGCCCATGTTCGTCCTCCTCGGGCGTCATCTGGAGGCGCGGGCCCGGCACCACAGCGGTTCGGCGCTACGGGCCCTTGCCGAACTGGGCGCGAGAGACGTGGAATTGAGGGAGCCGGACGGCAACCGCCGCATCCCGGTGGCCGAACTCACCACGGGCCAGGAGTTCGTGGTGCGCCCCGGTGAAAAGGTGGCCACGGACGGTGTGGTCGTCGAGGGCGGGTCGGCGCTGGACCTCTCCCTGGTCACCGGAGAGAGCGTGCCCGTGGAGGTGACGCCGGGCACCGCTGTGGTCGGTGGCGCGGTCAACTCCGGCGGGCTGCTGGTCGTGCGCGCCACGGCCGTCGGCGCCGATACGCAACTGGCCCGCATCACCCGGTTGGTGACCGAGGCGCAGGCGGGCAAGGCCCGGATGCAGCGGCTCGCCGACGCGGTGGCGGGGTTTTTCGTGCCGGTCATCGTGGCGATCGCCGCCACGGTGCTGAGCTTCTGGCTCGGCGCCGGGGCGGCGGGTGAGTCGGCCGTCACCGCGGCCGTGGCCGCGCTGGTGGTGGCCTGCCCGTGTGCGCTGGGCCTGGCCACGCCGACCGCGTTCCTGGTGGCCAGCGGACGCGGGGCACAGCTCGGCGTGCTCGTCCGCGGCCCGGAGGCGCTGGAGCGGCTGCGCCGGGTGGACACCGTGGTCTTCGACAAGACCGGCACCCTCACCACCGGCCGCATGACACTTGCCAACACCACCGTGGCTGACAATGGGCCAGGGGTGAAGGAGGTGCTGCGGCTGGCCGCGGCCGTGGAGCAGGGCTCCGAACATCCCATCGGCCGCGCGGTGGTGGCGGCGGCCCGCCGCGACGAGCACGATGACGCGCGGCTGCCGGAGGTGACGGAGTTCCTGGCCACGCCCGGCGAGGGCGTGTCCGGCCGCGTGGAGAGCCACCGGGTGCGCGTACGCCGCCCCCGTGCGTCGGAGCCCCTGCCGGAGGCGTTGCGCGGGGCGTACGAGGCCGCCGAGCGCGCCGCGCACACCGCCGTGATCGTGGAGATCGACGACCGGCCCACGGCGCTGCTGGCCGTCGGTGACAGCTTGCGGCCCACCAGTCGCCAGGCGGTGCGCGAAGTGCGGGCGCTGGGCATCGAGCCGGTGCTGGTGACCGGCGACGCGGACGCTCCGGCCCAGGCGATGGCCGGGCAGGCGGGCATCGACGCGGTCCACGCCGGAGTGGCTCCTGAGGGCAAGGAGCAGATCGTACGGGCGTTGCGCGCCGAGGGCCGGTGCGTCGCGGTGATCGGCGACGGGGTCAACGACGCCGCCGCGCTCGCGTCCGCCGACCTGGGGATGGCCATGGGCGGTGGCACGGACGCCGCGATCGGCGCGGCCGACATCACGCTCGTACGGGACGACATGCTCGCCGTGGTCGACGCCATCCGGCTCACCCGGCGCACGCTCGCCACCATCCGCGCCAATCTGGCCTGGGCCTTCGGCTACAACGTGGTCACCGTTCCGCTGGCCGCGACCGGCTGGCTCAACCCGATGGTCGCGGCGGCGGCCATGTCCGCCAGTTCCGTCCTCGTCGTCGTCAACAGTCTGCGGCTGCGGTCCTACGACCCCGGCAAACGGCGGACCGCCACCCCTGCGGATCACCCCTCGTCACCCGCTCCCCTCGCCGCCGAGCGCGGCACCGCACGGAAGGATCGCGATGTCCTCAGCGACCGCTGACCACCCCGCGGCGGACGTCGACCGACCCGGCCCGGGACGGCGCCTGCGAGCGGCGCTGGTCCGGGGAGCGCGGGCGGCCCTGATCCCGGTGGGCGCCTGCGTCGCCGCGCTGACGCTGCTCACGGCCTACACGGCGACCGGGGCGGCGGGCGAACCCGTGCCGAAGATCCGGGTCAGCGTCGGCTGGATCCTCCAGCCCGCCGGGAAGCCGGCCGCCGCGTTCTTCGAGATCCGCAACACCGGGACCATCGACGACACACTGGTCTTCGCCGACTCCCCGGAACTCGGGGTCTCCATGCTGCGCAAGCCCGACCGGAAGCAACCGGGCACCGCGCAGCGGGCGCGGCGGGTGGCCGTGCCCGCCCGGAGCACGGTCCGGATGGCCGAGGGGGGAATTCACATCGCCATCCTCGACCCGCCCGCGCTGAGACCCCTCACGAGGGTCCCGTTCAACCTGTGGTTCGAGGGCCGGGGCCGGGTGGAGGCCGTGGCGGTGCTGATGCCCCCGGACGGGAGCTGAGCACAGGGCCGGGTGGGTCTCGTCGCAGATCTAGGTGTGCTGTTCGGAGAGGTTGGTGATGCGGCTGGCTGGGCTGTGGCCGCTGATTCCGGTGTGGGGTCGGTGGTAGTTGTACCAGTCCAGCCAGTCGGGAAACGCTGCCTGTCGCTCGTTTTCTGAGGTGTAGGGCCGGTGGTAGGCCCATTCGTCGAGCAGGGTGCGGTGGAAGCGTTCGACCTTCCCGTTGGTCTGCGGCGCACGGTCTCCTGCGGGTCGAGGCGCAGGAGTGCGCCCTGGTCGACCTCGCCGTGGTTGCGGGAGAGCGGCTTCAGCTCGAAGTAGAGGTCGTCCACGGGGACGGTGCCGTGCTCGACGACCAGCTGGTCGACGGTGCGGGTCTGTGTCGTGCCCGCGTGATCGTCGGTGAGGGTGACGGTCAGGCGGCGGTCGGCGTCCCGTTCCACCCTGGTGACGCGGGAGCCCAGGGTCGTGGTGACCGCGTGCTCGGCGAAGGTCTTGAGGTACGCGGGGGCGTTGGTGCAGCCGACCAGCGGGGCGATCATCCTGCTCCGGGGTGACGAACTCGACCGCGGAACCCGCCGTGGCCAGGGCCTCGGCGACGGCGATGCCCTGGTGGTCGCCGTTGTCGTCGTACACGAGGGCCGAGACGGCGCGGTCCGGTCCGCCCTGGGCGCCGTGCTCATGCAACGGGCCGCCCTGCTGAACGCACCGCAACTCCGCTCGGTCCGCGCCGCCCTGGCCGAAGTCCGCACCGTGGCCCGGCGCAACGACCACAGCCGCATCGGAGACGCGGACCTGCACTTCCAGGACATGGTGGCGCGCGCCGTGAACCTGCCCCGGACCAGTCTTTTCTTGCAGCGACTCACCCTGCGGCTGAGGATGTTCATCGCGGTCCTGGGACTGGGCTTCGCCGACACGGCCGCCGACCTCATCGCCCGCGAGAACGCCCGCATCTTCGAGGCGATCCGCGCCGGCGACGGGGCCGAGGCGGCCCGTCTGTGGCGTGTCAAGGTCGAGCGCAGCGTCCGCTTCATGGCCACGCAACGCCCTGACAGCACCTCCGGCCCCAACCTCTGGGCCACCATCGCGGGCAAGCCGGAACGCCGCGCCGACGATCCCCGCAAGACCAGAAGCGTCTGACGGCTCTTCCCTCCGCCCTGGTGCCCGGGGGCGCCCACGAGTGGATCTGGACCCGCCGGTTCCGCTGCGTCTAGCCTTGGCCACGACCTGATGTCCCATCACGTGGCATGAGCGGGGCCGCCGTCGTGCCCCGTCGTGATGCCCCGTGGCGTACGCCGTGGGTGGGTACGGCCGGTGGCGGCCGCCGCTCGCCCAGGAAGCACTCCATCATGACCACTACTCCCTCCACGGCGCCCGACATCCTCTCCCCGGAGTTCGCGGCGGACCCGTACCCCGCCTACCGGGCCATGCGCGAGGACTTTCCGCTGATCCACCACCACGCGACGGGCGCCTACGTCATCTCCCGCTACGAAGACGTCGCCAGGGCCTTCAAGGACCCGGTGTTCACCAGCCACAACTACGACTGGCAGATCGAGCCGGTGCACGGCCGGACCATTCTCCAAATGGACGGGCGCGAACACTCCGTGCGCCGCGCGCTGGTGGCACCCGCCTTCAGGGGGAAGGACTTGAGGGAGAAGTTCCTGCCCGTCATCGAGCGCAACTCCCGCGAACTGATCGACGCCTTCCGGGACGCGCCGGAAGCCGATCTGGTGGGCCAGTACGCGACCCGTTTCCCGATCAACGTCATCGTCGACATGCTCGGCCTGGACCGGGCGGACCACGACCGGTTCCACGTCTGGTACACCTCGATGATCGACTTCCTGGGCAACCTGAGCCAGGACCCCGAGGTCGCGGCGGCGGGGCTGCGCACGCGGGAAGAACTCGCCGCCTACATGATCCCGATCATCCAGGACCGGCGCGCGCACCCGGGGGACGATCTGCTCTCCGTCCTCTGTGCCGCCGAGATCGACGGCACGCGGATGAGCGACGAGGACATCAAGGCGTTCGTCAGCCTGCTGCTTGCGGCGGGCGGCGAGACCACGGACAAGGCCATCGCCGGGCTCTTCCGCAATCTGCTGGCTCATCCGGAGCAACTGGCGGCCGTGCGCGAGGACCGTACGCTCATCCCGGCGGCCTTCGCCGAGACGCTGCGCTTCACGCCTCCGGTGCACATGATCTTCCGTCAGCCACGTGAGGACGTGGAGATGAGCGGTGGCACGATTCCGGCGGGTGCCACCGTCAACTGCCTGATCGGAGCGGCCAACCGGGACGGGAGCCGTTACGCCGACCCCGACGCGTTCAACATCTTCCGTGATGATCTGGCGACCGGCAGTGCCTTCTCGGCCGCCGCGGACCATCTGGCGTTCGCACTCGGGCGGCATTTCTGCGTGGGGGCGCTCCTGGCGAAGGCCGAGATCGAGGTGGGCGTCAACCACCTGCTCGACGCCTTCCCGACGATGGCCTTCGCCGATGGTGAGGTCCCCACCGAGACAGGGGTGTTCACCCGGGGACCCGGCTCGCTGCGGGTGCGGTGGAGCCGCCGGTAGCGTCCCCGCCCGCGCCTCCGGGAAAGCTGGGTCGTCGAGCCGCCCCACCCCTAGGGCGGCTCTTCGGGTGCGCTGGGGGATCGCCCCGATAGCCCGTACCCGGACCGGACAGCGACCGTATGAGCATGACATCGACGGCACGCACCACCCGACTGCTCTCCGTCCTCATCCCCTTCCTGCTGCTGGTGTACGGCGTGCTGCGCCTGATCGACGGCATGGACGGCGACCACGGTCCCGGGGTGGCTTGGGACCTCGGCCACACGTTCTTCCTCGCCGCCTTCCTCCTGTTCGGGGCCTTCGTCGTGGAGCTGCGCCGCCTCGTTCCCGCGGCCACCGTGCGGATGCGCATCGCCGCCAGTGCCGCCATGGTTACCGGGGTGTTCGGCGCGGGCTGCTTCGTCTGGGTGATCCTCGGCGATCTGTTCTCCGGCCTCGCCGACTCCGCCCCGCTGCCCGGCCCTCTTGAGTTCGCGGGCCCGGTCGCCTTCCAGCTCGGCATGGTCGCGCTGGTGATCATGCTGGCGGCCGTACGGCCCAGGCGGCTGCCCGTGTGGAGCCCGGCGCTCGTGTTCGTGTTTTTCGTCCTGATCACGGTAAGCCTCGACCTGATCCCGCTCGCGGCCGTCGCCCTCATGGCAGGCCTCTCACCGCTGGCCCGCAACCGCACACCGGGCGCCCCGCACGGCGCCGTAGGCATCCACGAACCGTGTCAGCGCCTGGGCTAGCGTCACGACCTCTCGGGCACGCTGTGCGGGCGGGCGGCCGGGCACGCGGCTTCGGCGAGCGGGATGGGCCAGCTCACCGGCTCCTCGCGGTGGCGGCGATCGCGGGCAGGACGGTGAGGGCGAGGATGCCGCCGGTGAGGGCGAGGGCCGGAAAGCCGGCGGCGGCCACGACGAGGCCGGAGCCCAAGCCCCCGGTGGCACCGGCGATGGCGATGGAGACGTCGACCATGCCCTGGGTCTTGGCACGGGTGGCCAGCGGCAGGGCGTCGGTGATCATCGCGGTGCCGGAGACGAGGCCCAGGTTCCAGCCCAGCCCCAGCAGGGCGAGCGCCAGGGCGAGCAGGGCGACGGAGTCGCCGGGCGCCGCGGCGGCGGCGATTCCGGCAGCCAGGAGGGTGAGACCGGAGGCGGCGGCCACGACCGTGGGGCCGTAGCGGTCGACAAGCCAGCCGGTCAGTGGCGAGGGCAGGTACATGGCGCCGACGTGGAGGGCGATGACGAAGCCGGAGGCGGCGGTGCCGTGGCCGTGGTCGTGCATGTGCACGGGAGTCATCGTCATGATCGCGACCATGACCAGCTGAGTGAGGATCATCGTCAGCGCGCCCGGTATCAGCCCAGGCCCTCGCGTCTTCGCCGCGGTGGTCTCCGTCGGCTGCTGGAGGTCGAGGCCGCGGGCCAGCAGCAGGGGGTCCGGGCGCAGCCAGACGGCGAGGACGAGGGCGGCCAGCGCGTAGGCCGCGCCGGAGAGGAGGAACGGCCCGGCCAGGGCGGGAATGCCGAGGCTGTCGGCGAGGTCGCCGGTGGGTGCGGCGAGGTTGGGGCCGACGACACCGCCGAGGGTGGTGGCGACCAGGACGGTGGAGACGGCGCGGGCGCGGTGGGCCGGGGCCGCGAGATCGGCTCCGGCGTACCGTGCCTGGAGGTTGGTGGCGGTACCGGCGCCGTAGACGAACAGGGCGATGAAGAGCAGTACGGGGTTGTCGGCGACGGCGGCGGCGATGACGCCCGCGCTGCCCACGGCGCCGGTCAGGTATCCCGCGGCCAGGCCCGGTCTGCGGCCCCGGGCCTGGGAGATACGGCCCACCGCGACGGCCGCGACGGCGGATCCCGCCGTGAACAGGGCGCTGGGCACACCCGTGAGGTCGGTGGAGCCGAGCATGTCCTGGGCGAGCAGGGCCCCGACGGTGATGCCCGCCGCGAGCCAGGCCCCGCTCAGGATCTGGCTGCTGACCAGGACGGCGAGGACGCGGCGCTGTGCCTCGGGCCGGGCGGACATACCGGTGGTGGGGTCCGCGGCGGTGCTGGTCACAGGCGAGTCCCTCCCTCTGGCTGCAGGACGTCTACGACGAGGTAGCCGTCGATACGGCGTACGTACTCGCTGTCGGGGTCGGACGGGAGCGCGTGGCCGAGGTCGCCCGCGCGGACTTCACTGAGCCACTGGTCGTGCTGGTACTCGTGGTTGATGAGCGCGGTGAGCAAGTGGGCGGCGACGATGGTGAGCTGGGTGGGGGCACCGACCCGGCCGGCGGCGATGTCGCCGATGCGGGCGTGGACGCGCTCCGCGACGGTCGTACGGAACGCGGTGAGCCGTTTGACCGTGGGCAGCGTGCCGCGGAACTTCTCCGGGTTCGCCGAGTCCATCAGGGCGTCCAGCTCCGGATCCGGGCTGGGCTCGGCCGCGGTGAGGTTGCGGATCATGAAGTGGGCGACATGGGCCTGGTGGCCCAGGTGCCAGCCGATGGCGCTGGAGTCCTCGTGCGGACGCCAGGTCACCTCGTCCGGGGTGAGGTCCTTCCACAGGTCGTCGGTGTAGGCACGGGCACGGTCGTACTCGCGCAGCAACGCGTCTATCGGGAGCATGAGTTCGCCTCCAGGCCGGTGGTGAGGACCATCCGGAAGCGGGCCCTGCCCTCTTCCCGAGGCCCGTCTCGGCACGCTCATCGCCCGGCTCTCGGTCTTCGCCGTGCCGTTCCTGGTGGTCTGGCCGGCGGTCCTGGCCATCTTCTACGGATTCGGCCTGCCGCTGGGGCCCGGCGCGCACATCGGCATCAGGTGAGTCGGCCATACGTTCGGCCGACTCTGGCAGCTCGGTGGGGAGCACGGCGCCTCCCTCGTCGGTCGAGGGTGGGACGCTACCGCCGTCCCGCACCGGCCGCCACCGGTCCGGACCGCTCAGCGGACCGCTCAGCGGACCGCTCAGGCGCCCGGGCGGCCCGCCTTCTCCTGGCCGACGGACGACAGGTGCTCACGCAAGTACGCCGCCGCCTCGGCGCGTTTCCCGGACAGGAGAAGGTCGGCCAGCCGCACATGCTCGAGTTCCTCGGAGTCCCCGCGTCGGACGGGCCTTTGGTGTAGCCATTGGTCAGGAATGCTGCCGTATCGCCGCGTTGATGGCCACGGGCCACGGTTCGTCCTGCGCGTCGTGCGGCGCCGGAGTTCCCGTATGCGGTGCGACCGCGTCACCGCCGCCCGCTGACGGGGGCAGCGCCCGGAGGCGCCAGCCCAGACGCCCCGAAGGACCGCCCCGACCTCGTACTCAAGGAGGTCGAAAGCATGGTCGCCACACAGCGCTGGGCCCGCAGCGCATCCCGGCGTACGGAGCCGGACTACCGAAACAAATTCACCATCATCTGATGAAACAATCCAAGAGCCGCGATCGCTACCAGCCACCACGCGGGATCACGCCACGGGCGCTTGGGCCATTCATCATCCTCCATCTCGAACGCCCTTCCGGGGTGATACCGACGCGAGCGGGCCGAAGGGACGGCCCGGCTCCCCCTTCACATCACAGGCGTTCGGGATCTCTCGCTGCTCCGCGGAGAAGGCTCCGGCTCGAAACACCGCGGGCTTCTGGGTCGGCAGATCGACGGTGACGTCATCGAATCGCTCGGCCCCGAGAAGAAGTTGCCGTACTCCGACGTCTTCGAACGCGCCGAGCTGTCCCGGTGCCCCACCCCTGAAAGCGGTGCCCGTATAAGCCACGGTCAGCCATGCTCTGTCCAATAAGTTACACAAATTGGACCTCTCTCCCCATTCCTCCGGCTAGCGAGGTGTCGCTACACTTACACACCCTTCAAGCGCCTAGAAGGCGAAATACGAGAATTCACCACATCGGCGCTGCCCCACCAGGGAACGGCGCAGCCAACCGCGGTCAGGCGACTACTCCTCCTTCACCAGCCCCAGGCCTCGCAGGAGAGGCGCAAGGGGACGCACATATCGCTTCCTATACTCCCCCGGCAAGCCACATCAAAGTGCGCCATAGTGGCAGCATGGAACAGAATGCTCTGGCAGTCGCCGCGGCTGCGTTCAACCGTGGCTCGTACGCTGAGGAGTTGGCAAAGGCCGAGACGCAGCGACTGCAGACTCTTCAGGAGTTTCCTCTGGAGGGCTGGCCCGACCTACCGTTGGAGCGGTATGCGTTGGGGTTCGCGGACCGGCAGAAGTGGGGTCTGCCCTACTGCGCTCGGCTGGAGTTCCACACCGATGCCCTCGGCAGCATCAGGGGCGGCGCCGCCGGGAAGCACATCATGTTCCGGCATCGCAGTGGAGAGTGGAAAATGTCCGCTCCGCTGAAGGGGATGAGCACGGAGGACGCGTGGGGGCGGCTGCGCGGGGAGTTCGTGGCGGCGTACAAGGCGGCCGAGGTGGGCGCGTTCGACCGGGTGGACGACCTGGAGGCGCTCGCCTACGGTCCCGCGCTGGTGACCAAATCCCTCGCCACATACTTCCCTGACGAGTTCCTTCCTGTGTACTCCGCCGACCACCTGCGGCACTTCATCGGTATTCTCGGCGGGTCTCCCTCCGGGGCACCCTCGTGGCGGCTGAATCGGCAGCTGCGGGAGTTGGTGCTGGCCCGGACCGAGCTGGAGAGTTGGAGCCCGCATGAGGTGATGCGGCTGCTGTACAAGGAGTTCGACCCACGGCCCAAGTCTCCGACGCTGTTGAAGGTCGCCCCGGGGCAGCGGGCCTCCTTCTGGGAGACCTGTCTGCGGAACGGTCACATCTGCGTGGCTTGGGGAGAGGTGGGAAATCTCGCCGAGTACGGCAGCGATGCGGAGCTCCGCGAAGCCCTCACCGAGCACTGGCCGAAGCAGGCAGGCGGGCATCTGACGCTTGCCCGTCGCCTGCTGGCGTACCGAGACCTCAAGCCTGGCGACCTCATCGTCGCGAACCGCGGGATGTCCGAGGTGCTGGCCGTGGGCACGGTGACGGACGCCGGGTACACCTACGACGAGGCGTTGTCTCCCGAGGCGCCCCATCTGGTCGGCGTCGCATGGGACACCACGTACGCACAGACCCTTGACTCGCCGCAGCACGGGTGGCGGCAGACGTTCAACCCGGTCAGTCAGAGACTGTGGAAGCAGTTGCGGGCCCAGCGGCAGACGGAATCCGTGCCGACCGGTGCGTCGTCCGCTGCGCCTGGCCGCCCGGACGCGGTCGACACCCCAGCCACGCTGCCACCTCAGGTCACCAGGGTTGCCGACGCGCTGGAGCGCAAGGGTCAAGTGATCCTCTATGGCCCGCCGGGCACCGGAAAGACCCGGCTCGCGCTGAGTGCCGCCCTCGCTATGACCGGCAGGCCGGAGGGCATCGACGCCGCCACACCGGAGCGCCAGGCCGCCGTCCGCGCGATGATGTCGCCAGCCGTCGGATCAGTTGGCGAGCAGCCCTCGGTATGGCTGTATGCCGCCAGCCGGAGCAAGAGCGACTGGAGCTGGGCGGACCTGGAGAAGGAGGGGCGAGTCACCCTCTGGAAAGGCCGACTCGCCCGCAACTTCGAGCAGATGCGACCCGGCGATCTCGTGGTCGGCTACGAAGGCACTCCCACCAAGAAGGCCATCGCTCTGGGGCGCGTCACCGCCATCGATCTGTCCGACGAAGACGCATGCGTGAGTCTGGAGTGGGTCCGCCCGCTTGACGGCCCCACGTGGGAAGAGTTCAACACCGATCCGGTTCTGAGCCTCAGCGAACCCACAGTGCACCGCATGCAGGGCACCGCGTTCAGGCTGACAGCCCGCGAAGCCGAGCGAATCCTCGGCGAGGCCGAGGGGGAAGACGACACCAGCACGGCCCAGCCCACGGTCAGCCTCGTGACCTTCCACCCCTCCTACGGCTACGAGGACTTCGTGGAGGGCTTCAAACCCACGCCATCCCAGGCAGGGAGCGGGCTGTCGCTGCGGCTCACGGACGGCGTCTTCGTCAACATCTGCGCCGCCGCCACTCGGGAGCCCGACCGCACCTTTCTGCTGATCATCGACGAGATCAACCGAGGCGACCTACCCCGCGTCTTCGGTGAGCTGGTCACCCTGCTGGAGCGGGACAAGCGCGACATGCCGGTGGTCCTGCCCGTCAGCGGCCGGTCATTCTCCGTGCCGTCCAATGTGCGCATCATCGGGACGATGAACACAGCGGACCGCAGCGTCGGCCACTTGGACGCGGCAATCCGGCGTCGGTTCGCCTTCATCGAGGTGGGTCCGGACACAGACGTGGTGTCCGGGGCGGTGGGGCCGCTGGATCTGGCCGCGTTCTTCGAAGAGCTCAACACCCGGATCGTGCGGTTCCTGGACGCCGACCATCAACTCGGCCACGCCTTCTTCCTGCGCGACGGCGAACCTCTGACCAGCGACACGCACCTCGCCGCCGCCTTCCACGACGACATCGTCCCGCTATTGGAGGACTACACCCTCGGCAACGCGGACCTGCTGCGGCATCTGCTCGGCAGGCTGATCGACCCCCAGACGGGGCGCCTCGCGCTGATCCCCACGGACGAGCTGGCCGCCGCGCTCGCCGCGGAGTTCACCACCCCCGGCGCCGACGAGGCACTTGATGGGTGATCCTCACGCGCGGCTCGAGGAGATCCGGCTCGGTGAGTACGAGCACCGTCAGGTTCGGAGGGAGCAGCTGACGGACGCGGATCTGGACCGCCTGCGCTCGCTCACCGGCCAAGGATGTCTGAGGGTGTCCGAGACCCGGGACGGCTGGCGCATCGAGGCAGTGTCAACAGTGGGCGTGCTGGTGCTCGACCGCGTCCGTCTGGTCATCGAGCCCAAGACCGCTGTGGACGGCAGCCGACTGATCAGCTGGTTGTGCTACGCCCTCCAGCTACCGGTCCAGCACACAGGTACTCCCCGCGGATGGGAAACCGACCGCGCCGGGTTCACAGACCTGGTCATCTCCGCCCTCATCACGGAGTGCCGCGCGCTCCTCCTCGGCGGGCTGCGCCGGGACTACGTCCGCCACGATCTGGTCGAACCGGTCCTACGGGGACGGCTGGACCTCGCCGCCCAGGTCTCCCGGCGCTACGGACAACTCGACCGGCTCCACCTGCGCACCTTCGAACGGGACGCCACCATCTGGGAGAACGAGGTGTGCGGCTCCGCCCTGGCCCTGGCCGCCCGGCTCACCGACCGCCAGGAATGGGCGCGTGCGGCAGCCGACACCGCCGCACTCTTCCCCCGGCCCGCCACCCGTGCGGCGGCCGTGCGGATGCTCTCGAAGGCCAAGTACACGCGGCTCAACGCGCGCTATCGCCCTGCCCACGCCTGGGCCCGACTGCTCCTCGACGGAGGCGGAGTCGACGACCTGCTGGTCGACGCCGGACACGCCGCCGACTCCCTGCTGCTGCGCATGGAGGTTCTGTGGGAAGCGGTCGTTCGACGCATGGCCCTCGAAGCAGCCACTGGAATGTCCGGTCGCCCTGTCCCGTCCTCCGGCAGTTCGGCCATCAAGGTTTCCGGTGACCTCTCGTCCCACTCCCCGTTCCGCCCGGACGTCCTGCTCCGCTTCGAAGGTGTGCGGCCGGTGTTACTGGCTGTGGACGCCAAGTACAAGCGCTATGACAGCAGATCCGTCTCGTCCGATGACATCCACCAGATGCTCACCTACAGCGCCGGGTACTCCACCGGTCGCACCGGAGCGGCCATCATCGTCCACCCTTCTCCAACCGGTGGCTCCCACCGCCGACTCCGGGTGACAGCGCCCCGCGGCCAACTCGCCGAGGTGCACGTGGCGGGAGTAGACACGCGTGTGTCACCGCGGGACGCCACCGCGGCCTTGGCGCGCGTCATCAGCGGGGCCCGGCCGTAGGCAGTGGCCTTCGCGGTGGGCCGAGACACAACGCCTGAGGTCAGCAGCTTGTTTCGCCCGGCACCGGACGACACGGACCAGCGGGGGCGGAGCATCGCCGCCCCCGCTGCCGCTGCGGTCAGTTCGTCAGGAGTCGGCGCAGCCACAGCAGTCGCGCGGCGCGGGCATCGCGGGAGATGGCGGCGTGCGGGGCCATTCCGCTGAAACCATGGAACGCACCGGGCCAGACGTGCAGTTCGGCCTGGCCCCCGGCTCGCCAGAGGCGGGCGGCGTAGTCTACGTCCTCGTCACGGAAGGTCTCCGCGGATCCCACGTCGATGAACGCGGGCGGCAGCCCGGACAGGTCGGTCGCGCGGGCGGGTGCGGCGTAGGGCGGGACGGCGTCCGTTCCGCGGGCGGGGCCGAGCAGTGCCGTCCATCCGGCCTCGTTCGAGGCTCTGTCCCACACCCCGAGTCCGGTCATCTGGTGGGCGGACGGGGTGTCGTTGCGGTCGTCCAGCATGGGGCACATCAGTAGCTGCCCGAACAAGGCCGGGCCACCGCGGTCGCGCGCCAGCAGGGCGACGGCCGCCGCGAGGCCGCCACCGGCGCTGCCACCGGCGACGACGATGCGCTCCGGGTCGACGCCCAACTCCTCGGCGTGCTCGGCGGTCCAGGTCAGGCCCGCGTAGCAGTCCTCGACCGGGCCCGGATGCGGTGTGCCGGGCGCCAGGCGGTATTCGACGGACACCACGGCCAGCCCCAGCTCCTCGGCGAGGTCGAGCATGTCGGGCACACCCGTCCGGTTGTCGCCGACCATCATGCCGCCGCCGTGGATGTGGAAGAGGGCCGGTGTCGGGGTGGCCGCGGCGGATGGGCGGCAGATCAGCAGCGAGACGTCCGGTGCGTCCGCCGGGCCGGGAACGGACCGCTCCTCGACCCGGAAGGTCCCGTCGCGCTCCAGATCCGCGGTCGTCACCGGTTCCATTCCGGGCACGTCCTGAGGGGGCGTGGCGCCCGGCTCGGCCGCGGACCCGCCGGGCGGCAGCATCTGGGTGATGACCGCGAGTGCCGCGGCGAGTTCCGGATCGAACGGCGGCGGTGGCCCGAGCGGTGCGGTGGCCGCCGGGTCGGGGGAGGTGTTCTGCATGGTCGGCTCCCAGGGTCGCAGAAGGAGGATCCCCCGCCGTCGGCCGCCCGCTGCGAGAGGACCAGCCGTCGCGTGGCGGATTCTACCGGGCGGGTGGCGCGACACCCCTGCGCAGGCGGGCCCCACTCATGTGCCCTGCGAGGGCTGCCCGCCCTTTTCCTCGCGGGACGGGGGTCAGGCGTGGCAGCCAGTGGCGGCGTCGCCCCGCCACGTCCGCCCGCAGGACCGCGGCGCCGACGTCGGCCCCTGGGCGGATGCAGCCACGGTGTCCGGGAGACATGGGGCCACTCCCCTCGTGGCCGCGGACCCATTCCGGACACGTTGTCATCGGCCGGTGACAGGTCCAGTCCACTGGTGGCACCCTTCCCTCGGCCGAGCCCCACCCAGCAGACGCGGACACGCCCGCACCCGCGCCCTGGCCACCGGCGCCCTGCTCACCGACGCCGCCGTGCTCACGGTCGGCCTCCAGACCGGCACCGCGGCCGCCCGGCCCGGGGATCCCGCACGACAAGCCGGTGACCTCGGTCGACGTCGTCGCCCACGAGATGACCCACGGCATCGCCAGCGCCACCGCCGGGCTCGCCTGCTCCCGCGAGTCCGGCGGGCTGAACGAGGCCACCGGGCTTCCCGCAGGCCTCTCCCTCGATCCTGCCACCGGCCTGATCTCGGGCACCCCGACCGCCCTCGGCTCCAGCACGGTGAAGGTCACGGTGACCGACGCGGCCGGGAAGATGAACTCGCTCTCCTTCGGCTGGACGGTGAACACCACGGGCGGGAGCGTCTTCGAGAACACCACGGACGTCCCCGGACCGGACGTGGGCGGCCCGGTGAACTCGCCGATCAACGTCGTCCGCACGGGCAGCGCGCCCGCGAACCTCCAGGTGTCCGTGGACATCTCGCACACCTACCGCAGCGATCTGACCATCGACCTCGTGGCCCCGGACGGCACGTCCTACCGGCTGAAGAACTACACCATCGTCGACTCGCTGGACGACGTGAAGGTGACGTACACCGTCAACGCCTCGTCGAAGCCCGCGTGGGGCACCTGGAAACTCCGGGTGGAGGACTGGTACCCCACCGAGACCGGCCAGCTCAACAGCTGGAAGCTCACCTTCTGAGCCCGACGTGTTGCGGCCGTATGTAACGAGCATGAACGTCGTATGAGGGCAGCTCGCCATGTGTTGTGCGCGGCGCCGGGGCCCTCCACCGTTGATCAGCATGAACGATCCCAGGATGTCCCGCCGCCTCTTCCACGGTCTGATGGGGAGCGGCGCGCTGACCGCGGCGGGTGTGGCCGCCGCCGGACCGGCCACCGCGCACGACAAGCCCGGCGAGGCAACGGAGGAACGGCCCTTCCGTTCCCGCTCGGGCGGCGCCGCGGGTCACCGGCCCAACGTGCTGGTCATCCTGGGCGACGACCTCGGCTGGGCCGATCTGTCGTCCTATGGCGCGCCGCACATCAAGACCCCGCACCTCGACCGTCTCGCCCGGCAGGGGGTGCGCTTCACCAACGCGTACTCCGGCTCGGCCACCTGCTCCCCCACCCGCTTCAGCCTCTACACCGGCCGCTATCCCGGCCGGACGAAGGGCGGGCTGGCCGAGCCGGTCGGCGACCGTTCCGAGGGGCTGGACCCGAACCATCCGACCCTCGCCTCGCTGCTCAAGACGGCCGGCTACGCCACCGCGCTGATCGGGAAGTGGCACTGCGGCTGGCTGCCCGACTACAGCCCGACGAAGTCCGGCTGGGACGAGTTCTTCGGCAACTTCGGCGGTGTCCTGGAGTACTTCTCCAAGCTCGGGCAGCTCGGCGAGTACGACCTGTACGAGGGCGACGCCGAGTACAAGGACCTGCGCTACTACACGACGGTCCTCACCGAACGGGCCGTCGAGTACGTCAGCCGCCACCACGACCGGCCCTGGTTGCTCAACCTCAACTTCACCACTCCCCACTGGCCATGGCTCGCCGAGGGCGACGCCGCCACCGGAGCCTCCATCGCCGCGAAGATACGGTCGGCCGAGAGCCATGACGCCGTCGTCAACGCGCTGAACCACTACGACGGTGGCTCCGTCGCGAAGTACACGGAAATGGTGGAGAGCCTGGACGCCGCCGTCGGCGAGGTCCTCGAGGCCCTGCGCCGCTCGGGCCAGGAGGACGACACCCTGGTGCTGTTCGCCAGCGACAACGGCGGCGAGCGCTTCTCCTACAACTGGCCGCTCAGCGGGGAGAAGTTCGCCCTGCTGGAGGGCGGCATCCGGGTGCCGACCATCCTGCGGTGGCCGTCCCGGATCGACCCGCACCAGGTCAGTCACGAGCCGAACTTCTCCCCCGACTGGACCGCCACCCTGCTGGAGCTGGGCGGCGCCCGGCCGGACCCGGCCTATCCGCTGGACGGCACGAGCCTGGCCGGTTACCTGCTGCGCGGAGAAGCGCCGCGTGACCGTGACCTCTTCTGGCGGGTGCGGGACAACCGGGCGCTGCGGCGCGGCGACTGGAAGTACTACCAGGACGCCGACGGCAAGGACCACCTGTTCAATCTCGCCCAGGACGCGCGGGAACAGGCCGATCTCGCTCCCGACCGGCCGGAGCTGCTCGCCGAACTCAAGACCTCCTGGGAAAGGACAGCCGGGAAACTGCTTCCCTATCCGGCGGGCTGAAGAGCGCCCTCAATACGAGCAGTCTCTTTCCGAGCGGCCGCTCTACGACACGTTGAAGGAAATCTTCTCCAGTACCGGTCCGGCGCCGGAAACCTGTCCCTCGGCGAGTGCCTCGGAATACTGGCCATTCGCCTGGAGCGCGCTGAGGGCTTCCGCGGAGAGATTGACGGTGATGCTGATGCCGCCCTCGGAACCCGGGGCTCGGTCAATGCTGATCTGGTTGCTCATGTCCGGGGACGCTACCCGACCTCCCCACCCTCCGAAGGCTTTTGAGCATTGATGGCAAAAGGCGGGAAAGTGGCTCAGCGGCCGGTCCACCGCGGGGTACGTTTTTCGGCGAATGCGCGCGGGCCCTCCTCCGCGTCGTCGGATGTCAGCATGGCCCGGTATGCGGGCAGGTCGCCGTGGCGCAGGTGTGCGTAGCCTTCCTCGATCGTGGAATGGGCCGTGGTCCGGAGGATTTCCTTGATCGCCGCTACTGCCAGTGGTGCCCCGGCGCAGATGTCCCGGGCCAGCCGCAGGGCCGTCTCCAGGAGGTCGGGGCCGTCGACGACGCGGTTCACCAGGCCCCACCGTTCCGCCTCGGGTGCGGGCATGCGGCGTCCGGTCAGCAGGAGGTCGCTGGCCACCGCCCGCGGGAGGCGCCGGGGGAGCCTCAGCACGCCGCCGGAGTCGGGGATCATGCCGAGGGTCACCTCCGGCAGGGCGAACTCGGCGTGGTCGGCGGCGACGATCAGGTCGGCGGCCAGGGCGAGTTCGAAGCCACCGCCGAGGGCGAGGCCGTTCACCGCCGCGATGACGGGCTTGTCGAGGTCGAAGAGTTCGGTGAGCCCGGCGAAGCCGCCGGGGCCGTGGTCGGCGTCGATGGCTTCGCCCGACGCCGCGGCCTTGAGGTCCCATCCCGCCGAGAAGAACCGCTGACCGGCGCCGGTGAGCACCGCCACGCGCAGCGTCTCGTCCCGGGCCAGTTGGTCGAAGGCGGCGTGGAGAGCGCGGCTGGTGGCCACGTCGATCGCGTTCGCCTTGGGGCGGTCCAGGGTCACCAGCAGGATGCCGCCGTCGGCCTCGATGCGTACCGGGTCAGCCACGCGCTTCTCCTCGTTCGTCGGTGCCCAGCCTGATCAGCACATCGGCGGCCACGACGCCGCCGTGGCCGGGAAGGACCAGCAGGGGGTTGATGTCGAGTTCCACGAGCGTGTGCGCGTGGCCGCGCGCGTAGTCGGCCACGTTCGCCACCGCGTCGATGACGGCGTCGACGTCACCCGGCGGCTGTCCCCGGAAGCCGGTCAGAAGCGGCCAGACGCGCAGCCGTCGCAGGGCGGCGCGGATCTCGTCGCGCCGTACGGGCAGCAGCAGGGTGGCCGCGTCGTGGAGGAGTTCGACCATCGTGCCGCCCGCGCCCAGGGTGAGCGCCGGGCCGAACTGCGGGTCCCGGTGCACACCGACGATCAGTTCCGCCACCGCGCCCTCGGCCATGCGCTCCACGAGGAAACGGTCAGAAAGCCCCGCCATGGCGGCCACCGCGTCGCGCACCTGCTGTTCCCCGGCCAGCCCGAGGCGCACCCCGCCGACATCGCTCTTGTGCGCGATCGTCTCCGACAGCGCCTTCACCACCACGGGGAACCCGATGTCCCGGGCCACGTCGGCCGCGGTGTCGGCCGACGTGGCCACGGAGCCGGAGGGAACGGGGACGCCCCACTCGGCGAGGATCCGCTTGCCGCGCCACTCGTCGAGGGGCGGCGATCCGGCCGGCGGGGCCGGGGTGTCCGGGTCGAGCGGCAGGGCCGTATCGGCCGCCGCCTGGGCCAGTCCGGCCTGACGCGCCGCGGCGATCGCCGTCAGGCATTCGGCGATGCCCTGCATCGGGGCGACGCCCTCGTCCAGCAGCCGCGTGCGCACCGGCTCCGGCAGCCCTTCCGGCAGCGTGCTGACCACACAGGCGGGCGCGCCGGACCACCGGCGCGCGGCCAGGTAGGCGTCCAGGGTGGTCTGCCACGCCTCCGGGGAGCAGCGGTCCGCCCGGGGGAAGTCGAGCACCAGGAGATGGGTGTCGAAACCGGTGGTGAGGAACGCGTGGAAACAGTCCCGCTGGGCGTCGAAGTCACCCCAGATGTAGGTGTGGTAATCCAAGGGGTTGTCGACGGACACGCGGTCGCCGAGCACCTCCCCCAGCCGCCGGACGGTGTCGCCGGGAAACGGTGGCAGTTCGATGTCATGGTCGTGGGCGAGGTCGGCCAGCAGTGACGCCTCGCCTCCCGAACAACTCGCGGAGGCGATGCGCGCTCCACGCCCCGGGCCGTGGACGTGCAGGTACTTCAGCGTCTCCAGGAAGGTGCCGACCTGGTGTACCCGGGCCATTCCCAGACGCCGGAAGAAGGCGTCGCAGAGCACATCGGACCCCGCCAGGGAGCTGGTGTGGCTCAGGTTGGCCCGGCCGCCCAGTTCCGACCGGCCCGTCTTCAGCACGACGATCGGGACGCGGCGCTGGAGCGCGCGTACGGCGGCCCGGGACAGGCTCGCGGGGTCGTCGATGCCCTCCAGGTGCAGGCCGATCGCGGTGATCCGGGGGTCCTCCAGCAGCGCGTCGACCAGTTCGGCCACCCCGGTCACGGCGGCGTTGCCCACGGTCACCAGCCGGGCCAGCGGCAGCGATCTGCGCTGCATGGTGAGGTTCTGGCCGATATTGCCGCTCTGCGTGATGATGGCGACGCCGCGCTCGACCCGCCGCCCGCCGTGCTGGTCGGCCCAGAGCGCGGCGCCGTCGAGGTAGTCGAGCATCCCGATGCAATTGGGCCCGATGACCGCCATCTGCCCCGCGGCGCGGACGAAGTCGCGCTGCCACCGCGCGCCGGTCTCCCCGTCCTCGGCGAAGCCCGCCGCGTGGCAGACCGCGCCGCCCGCGCCGCGTGCGGCGAGTTCCGCCAGCACCTCGACGGTGGCGCCCCTCGGTACGGCGAGGAACGAGGCGTCCGGTGGCTCGGGCAAGGCGGCGGCGTCCGGGTAGCAGCGGAGGCCTTCGATGCTCGTACGCCGGGGGTGGACGGGCCAGACCGCCCCGGTGTAGCCCGCGCGGCGGCACTGCCGGATCGCCGCGGCGGCGGTGTCGCCGCCGAACACGGCGATGTGGCGCGGGCTCAGCAGGCGTCGGAGGTTGCCCCTGGTCTCCATCGCCGGGTCACGCCCCGAGGGGACGCAGCAGGGACCGGGAGATGATGTGGCGCTGGATTTCGCTGGTGCCGTCCCAGACGCGCTCCACGCGCGCGTCCCGCCAGAAGCGTTCGACCGGCAGTTCCGCCATCAGCCCCATGCCACCGAAGATCTGCACCGCCCGGTCGGTGATCCGGCCCAGCGCCTCCGACGCGTACAGCTTCGCCATCGCCGCGTCCCGGTCGGTCATGGTGCCCTGGTCGAGCTTCCACGCCGCCCGCAGGGTCAGGAGTTCCGCGGCCTCCAGCTCGGTGGCCATGTCCGCCAGGGGGAAGCCGACGCCCTGGAAGCGGCCGATCGTCTGGCCGAACTGGCTGCGTTCGGCCGCCCACCCCGTGGCGAGGTCCAGGACGCGCCGGGCGCGGCCGACACTGGTGGCGGCGACGCTGAGCCGGCTGGCGCCCAGCCACTCCCCCATCAGGTCGAAGCCGTGTCCCTCTTCGCCGAGGCGCTGGCCTGCGGGGATACGGCAGTCCGTGAACGACAGCTCGCACTGGTGGTAGCCCCGGTGCGATACGCACGCCGAGCCACGGGTGACGGTGAGGCCGGGGGTGTCCAGGTCCACCAGGAACGCCGTGATCGGGTTCTTCCGCCCGCGCCCTGGTTCCGGCGCGTCGGCTTCCGGCGCGTCGACGGCGCCGGTGGTGGCGAAGAGGATCACGAAGTCCGCCGCGTCGGCGTGGCTGATGAAGTGTTTGGTGCCGTTGATGACGTAGTCGTCGCCGTCCGCCACCGCGCGGGTGGTCATCGAGCGTACGTCGGACCCGGCGCCGGGTTCGGTCATGGCGAGGCAGTCGTGGCGTTCCCCCCGGATGGCCGGGAGCAGATAGCGCTCGCGTTGCTCCCCTTCGCATGCCCGCAGGATGTTGCTCGGCCGTGCGACGAGCATCTGCAGGGCGTAACCGGCGCGGCCCAGCTCGCGTTCGACGAGGGTCATGCTGGTGGCGTCCAGACCGCCGCCACCCAGCTCTTCGGGCATGTTGGCGGCGTAGAGCCCGGAGTCGAGGGCTTTTCGGCGGATCCGCTCGGCCAGTGCGGGCGGTACCTCGTCGAGCCGCTCGACCTCGTCCTCGTGCGGCTCCAGCTCGGTCGTGACGAACTTGCGCACCGTCTCCACGATCATGCGCTGCTCGTCGGTGAGTTCGAAATCCATGGCGGCTCCTCAGGACGGCGGGGCGGGAGCGGATGGGTGTTTCACTTACGGCGGGGGATGCCCATCGGGCGGCCCACGACCGTGGGTCGGGGCAGGGCCGTGTGTGCCTGCTGGATCGCGGCCAGCCGCTGGAGCAGGGACGCGGGCAAGGGACACGACCTTCCTTGCTCCATGTCGACGTGCACCAGCATCTGTTCGGCCGTGGCCAGCAGCGTGCCGGTGGTGGCGTGGTGCATTTCGTGGAAGATGTGAACGCGTTTGGTGTCGTGGTCCAGGACGCGGAGGGTCAGCCGGATCGGCTCGCCCTCGGCCACTTCGCGGCGGTGGTGCAGATGCGTTTCCACCGTGTAGAGCGAGTGGCCCTCCGCGCGGTACGACTCGTCGATGCCGATGTACCGGAAGAAGGCGTCCGCGTTGTCCCCGAAGACCAGGAGGTAGCAGGACTCGCTCATGTGGCCGTTGTAGTCCACCCAGGCCGAGTTGACCGTGGTGTGGTGCAAGGACAACGGTGCGGGGATGTCGTCGCTGGTGGCCATGCCCGGCTCCCGTTCTCTGGGTCGGCTTGGTCGGCGCGAGGTCGCTCAGCCGCGGAGGATCTCGCGTTGCACGAAGTCGTAGAGGGTCCGCCGCATCCGCTCGGCGGTCCTGCCCGGGCGGCCGGTGAGCACCTGGATGCCCAGACCGTCGATCAGGGCCGTCAGCGTCGCCGCCAGCTCCTCGGGATCGGCGTCGGTGAACACGCCCTGCGCCTGGCCTTCGGCGATCGTGCGGGCGACGGTGTCGTGGTAGCGGGCGTAGGAGTCGGTGTGCAGCACCCGCAGTTCCGGGCGCAGCGCGCTTTCGTTCCACACCTGCAGCCAGATCGACCATTCCCTCTGCAGCGCGCCCGGGGTGGGCAGTTGCAGCTCGACCAGGCGCAGTAGCCGCTGATGGGCGTCCTCGATGCCGTGCAGTTCCGCGACCTGGCGGTCGAACGCCTGCTTCACCGAATGGCGCAGTGCCTCGGTGAGCAGGCCGTCGCGGCCGGGGAAGTGGTAGTGGATCGTGGCGGCGCTCGTACCGCAGGCCTCTGCCACGTCCGACACCCGCACCGCGTGGTAGCCGCGCTCGGCGATGAGGCGCCAGGCCGCGTCCAGGATCTGCCGGTACCGGCTGGTGTCGCCGCTGGACTCCGGTCGCCGCGCGGTGCGCTGCGGTACGGCGGACACGGTGTCCGCCTCGTCGCTGCCGTTGATCAGCCAGTTCACCGTGACGTTGCCGATCTCGGCGATCCTGGTCAGCTCGGCGGGGGTGAACCGCCGGGCGCCGGTCAGCGACTTGGACAGCTTGGTGGGGTCCAGCCCCATGTCGTCGGCGAACGCGCGCTGGCTGCCCGGGTATCCGCGCAGCACCTCACGCACCCGCTGACGCGTCGCGTCCGCAGTGTGCAGCATGCCGCCGACCCTAGGCGGGCGTTGCGAAAGCCGCAATAGTCTGACGCGTCAATCGCATCGCAACACGCCCTCCCTAGTCACCCTCTTCCACGGGGGCTTCCTCCATGGGAGGCATGAAGGCGCGCAGCCACCGCTCCGTCTGGGCGACGTGGGCCTCGGCCGCTCCCGAGGCGGCGCGCGGATCGCGGTCGGCGATCGCGGTGGCCAGCACGCGGTGGTCCTCGTCGCTCTTGCGCCGCATCGCCGAGCCCCCGGGGAGGGTGAAGATCTGGTACTTGCGGGAGCGGGCGCGGAAGACCGCGAGCAGGGAGGCGAGGGCGGGGTTTCCGGCCGCGGTGGCGATCTCGGCGTGGAAGCGGTGGTCGAGGTCCGATGCCTCGGCCGGGTCGTCCGTGGCGTCCATCTCCGCGATGAGCGCGAAGAGCGTCCGTACCGTCTCCGGTGTGCTGCGGGCCGCGGCCTGCGCCGCGACATGGGCCTCCAGGACACGCCGGATCTCGTACATCTCCAGCAGACCGGAGAGCGGCAGCAGCTCCAGGGTGAGCGACAGGCTGCCGATCATGTCCTCCGGCCTGAGCTGGGAGACATAGGTCCCGGAGCCATGCCTCGGCTCGATCACCCCCAGGGCCGCGAGCATCCGCACGGCCTCGCGCAACGATCCCCGGGACACGCCGAGTTCCTCGCACAGCTCGCCCTCGGGCGGAACGCGCCCTCCGGCGCTGAGGCGTCCGGTGGCGATCATGTGCCGTAGGCCGTGGAACGCCTTGTCGACTGCGGACATCCGATTTCCTCCCGAAACGGGCGGGGCGCCGTCTCGCGCCCTTCGCCGCACTGTACCGATTCATCAGATGTCTCGGAGATGTCGATCAGAAGACATCTGATGATCCGCGCCGTCAGACCCCTTGATTGCGCGGATTCGGTCCTGCAGGATGCCAAGTCATCATACGTGTTCTGGTCGCGGTCAGATCTTTCGTCGTTCTGACGCTCCTCGGAACACCCGGACCCCGGCAGATCGGGAGTCATGTGAGCGAGACCGATGTCATCGCGGCGCCACGCCCCCTGTTGCTCGCCGACGGCAGGGCCGCCGACCGGGCGTGGTCGCTGGACCCCGCCATGAGACACCTGAACCACGGTTCCTTCGGCGCCGTTCCCCTGGTGGCGCAGGAGCGGCAGAGGCAGCTGCGCGCGGAGATGGAGCGCGCCCCGGTGGTGTGGTTCCCGGCGCTGCCGCAGCGGATCGCCGATACCAGGGTGGAGGTCGCCCGCTTTCTGCGGGTGGCCGCCGACGACCTGGCCCTGGTGCCGAACGCGAGCGCGGGGGTCAGCACCGTCTACGCCGCCCTCGACCGCCGCCGTGGCGGGGAGATCGTCGTCACCGACCACGGTTACGGGGCCGTCACCCTGGGCGCCGAGCGGCTGGCGCGCGACCGCTGGGGCGGCCGGGTCCGTACCGCGCGGGTGCCCCTCGACGCGGACGAGGAGGGGGGGTGCGAGGCCGTGTTCGCCGAGGTGTCCGGGGCGACGGACCTGATCGTGCTGGACCAGATCACCTCGGCGACCGCCCGCCGGATGCCGGTGGAGCGGATCGGCGCGGAGGCGCGGCGGCGCGGGATTCCGCTGCTCGTGGACGGGGCGCACGCACCCGGTCTGCTTCCCGCCCCGCTCTCCGGGCTGATCTGCGATGTCTGGGTCGGCAACCTGCACAAGTGGGGGTGCGCGCCACGCGGTACGGCGGCGCTCGTCGCCCGTGGTCCGCTGCGTGAGCGGCTCTACCCGACGATCGACTCATGGGGCGCCGAGGATCCGTACCCCGACCGCTTCGACCAGCAGGGCACGGTGGACGCCACCTGTTATCTGGCGGCACCGTCGGCGCTCGACTTCATCGAGCACACCTGGGGCTGGCAGCGCGCCCGCCGCTATATGGACCATCTGGCGGGCTACGCGGCGCAGGTCATCGGTGCCGCGTTCACCGAGCTGACCGGCGCCGGCAGCGCCGTCGACGTCGGCATGCCGGTCCCCGGGATGCGGCTGGTGCGGCTGCCCGACGGGCTGGGCCACACCCGCGTCGAGGCCGACGCGCTGCGCGACCGGGTCGCCCGGGAGCTGGGGGTCGAGACGGCCTTCACCAGCTTCGGCGGCATCGGCTATCTGCGGGTGTCCGCCCACGTCTACAACACCGCCGCCGACTACGAGTACTTCGCCGAGGCCTGCGTCCCCGTCCTCGGCGAGTGGGCCCGCACGGCTCACCACCCGCACTCAAGGAAGAGGTCAGCACGATGAGGAGAACGACGGCAGCCCTGGCCCTCGGCACCGCCGCCGCGATGGTCCTGACCGGCTGTTCCACCATGAACCCGGGCGCGAACGGAACGGTCACGCTCAACATGGTCGAGAGCCTGACCAATCCCGCCCGTACCGATCTGATCAAGGGGCTCATAGCCGACTTCGAGAAGCAGAACCCCAAGATCAAGGTCAATCTGATCTCGCCGCCCACCGAGCAGGCCGACCAGAAGATCCAGCAGATGCTCCAGTCCGGCAGTGGCGTGGACGCCCTGGAGGTGCGGGACATCACGGTCGGCCCGTGGTCGAACAACGGCTGGCTCTACGACATGAAGAAGGACCTCAAGGGGTGGCAGGGCTGGCAGGGCATGACGGAGAACGCCGTCAAGGCCTCCGAGGACGCCAAGGGCCACAGCTACTTCGTCCCCTACGGCTTCTACGGGCTGAGCCTCTTCTACCGCACCGACCTGATCAAGGACGCCGGGTTCAGCAAGCCCCCGGCCACCTGGGACCAGCTGCTGAAGCAGGCGTCCGCCATCAACGACCCGGCGAAGCGGCGCTACGGCTACGCGTTCCGGGGCGGGGCCAACGCCAACAGCAACGCCACGGCCGTCATCGAGGCGTACGTGGCCGACCAGGTCGACCCGTCCAACGGCTACAAGCTGAAGAACGGGCGCACGATCTTCTCCTCGCCCAAGGCCGTGGACGCCCTCCAGACCTACCTGCGGCTCTTCAAGCAGGCCTCCCCCAAGTCGTCCGTCTCCTGGGGCTACCCGGAGATGGTCGAGGCCTTCTCCAACGGCTCCACGGCCTTCCTGCTCCAGGATCCGGAGGTGATCGCCACGGTCTCCGAGTCCAAGTCGATCTCGAAGGGCCAGTGGGACACCGCTCCCCTGGTCGCAGGGCCGAGCGGGAAGACCGTCCAGCCGCTGGCCACCGCCGGGTGGGGCATCGCGAAGGGCAGCAAGCACAAGGCGGAGACCGTCAAGCTCATCACGTTCCTGTCGCAGGGCAAGGCGTCGACGGACTTCACCAAGAAGAACAGCCTGGTGCCGATCCTCAAGTCGGCCACCGAGGACCCGTTCTACAAGACCGGCCCCTGGTCGTCCTACGTCACCATGACCAAGCACCCCGACACCTACCTCAACGTCAGCCAGCCGCGCGGGGTGGCCTGGTGGCGCGAGTGGGAGCAGAAGTCCGACGCCGACGTGCAGAAGATGGTGATCGGCAAGATGACGCCGAAGGAGCTGCTGGAGGGCTGGGACGCGTACTGGACCCAGAAGTGGGAGCAGGAGAAGTAGGGATGCCCGCCACCTCCGCAACCACCAGGCCGAAGGCGCCGCGGCCGGTCCGGAAGAACGCCGACGCGCAGGACCGGAGCGGGCCACGGGGCGGCCGCAGACGGGAGTTCACGACCCGCCGGGGCCTGCTCATCGCCGCCTATATGGCACCGGCCGCGATCTTCGTGGCGGTGTTCACGTACTACCCCATGATCGCGGGCAGCCAGATGGCCTTCCGCCACTGGGACCTGAACGATCTCACCGACACCTCCTGGGTGGGTCTGGAGAACTTCCACGCGGTCTTCTCCGACCCCAACTGGGATACCGTGCTGGGCAATACGGGCGTCTGGGTCATCGGCTCGATCGTGCCGCAACTGGTGATCGGTTTCGCGCTGGCGCTGTGGCTGCGCCGCCGGTTCCGTTTCCGCGGCGTCTACCAGGCGCTGGTCTTCTTCCCCTGGGCGATCTCCGGGTTCCTCATCGGCATCCTGTTCCGCTGGATGTTCAACAGTGAGTTCGGCGTCGTGAACGATCTGCTGCAGAAGGCGGGGCTGATCGACGAGCCGGTGGCGTGGCTGGCCGATCCGCACAAGGCGATGATCGCCGTGCTGATCGCCAACACCTGGTACGGCGTCACCTTCTTCGCCATCATGATCCTGGCCGCGCTCCAGTCGGTCCCCGACGAGCTGTACGAGGCCGCGGCGCTGGACGGGGCCGGGAAGGCGCGCACGCTCTTCCAGATCACCATCCCCTACATCCGGGTCACCCTGGTGCTCACCGTGCTGCTGCGGGTCATCTGGATCTTCAACTTCCCCGATCTGATCTTCGGGATGACCGGTGGCGGGCCCAACAACGAGACCCACATCGTGACCACCTGGATGATCAAGATCACCCAGCAGGGCGACTACGGCAAGGCCTCCGCGCTCGGTCTCCTCGTGGTCGCGGGGCTGCTGCTGTTCACGGTGTTCTTCCTGCTGGCCACCCGTGAGAAGAAGCGAGAGGTGAGGTCGTGACCGGCAAAGAGACCGTGGCCGGCCGGGCCGTCCGCATCGTCTTCCTGGGGCTGTGGCTGGCGTTCACCGTCTTCCCGCTGTACTGGATCACCATCACCTCGCTGAAGGCGCCGGGCGACATCTTCGCCTTCCCCCTCGCCTACTGGCCCGAGCACTTCTCACTGGAGAACTACAGTCAGCTGTTCAACAAGGCCGACTTCGGGACCTATCTCACCAACAGCCTCATCGTCGCGGCCGTCGCGGGCGCGGCCGCCACCGCGATCTCGATGCTGTCGGCGTACGTGCTGGCGCGCTTCGAGTTCCGCACCAAGTCCGCGCTGCTGACGGCCGCCCTGGTCACCCAGATGATCCCCGCGTTCATCGCGCTGGGCCCGCTGTATCTGCTCATGACCGACCTGAAGCTGGTCGACAACCGGCTCGGGCTCATCCTCGTCTACGTCGCCGTGTGCATCCCCTTCTGCACGGTGATGCTCCGCGGATTCTTCGAGAACATCCCCGACGCGCTGGAGGAGGCCGCGATGATCGACGGTCTCTCCCGGTTCTCGGCGCTGTTCCGGGTGCTGCTGCCGGTGATGCGGCCGGGGATCGTGGCGGCGTTCATCTTCAACTTCGTCAACTGCTGGAACGAGCTGTTCCTGTCGGTGACCCTGATGAACAGCGACGCCAACAAGACCATCCCGACGGCCCTCAACGGCTTCATCTCCAGCTTCAACATCGACTGGGGCTCGATGTCCGCGGCGGCCGTGTTCACGATCCTGCCGACCATGGTGCTCTTCGCCTTCGCGAGCCGCCACATCGTGCAGGGGCTCACCTCCGGCGCAGTGAAGGGGTGAGGCACCCGGACCCGTGACCACGGCCAGATAGTGATCATTTTGATCAGTCGAGGGCGCCTTCACCCCGGCTCGGTGAGCAGATTGCCCAGCCGGAAGACGACATGTTGCGCAGAAGGTGCGGTCTCTGTCTACTTCTCGCATCACGCGGCATTCCTGGACGTAGGGTCCAGGCGTTGGAGGTGGTCAATGTGGTCATGGACGCGACCTTCTCGGGTGCCCCGGGCAAGGGCCCGGCCGGGAAGGGACACCCGGGGACGCTCGGCACGCTGGAAGCGGTCGAGCGCCGGGTGCTGTGGCTGTCCACGGCCATGATCGACCACGCCAACCGGGTCCGGCCGAACCCCACGGGGCTGAAGGTGGGCGGCCACCAGGCGTCCAGCGCGTCGATGGCCTCGATCATGACGGCGCTGTGGTTCCACACCCTGACCGCCGAGGACCGGGTGTCGGTCAAGCCCCACGCCTCGCCGGTGCTGCACGCCATCAACTATCTGCTCGGTGAGCTGGACGAGTCGTACCTGACGACGCTCCGCGCGTTCGGCGGACTGCAGAGCTACCCCAGCCGGTCCAAGGATCCCGACCGGGTCGACTACTCCACCGGCTCGGTCGGCATCGGCGCCACCGCTCCCCTGTGGGGCGCGCTCGCCCGGCGCTATGTGGACGGCCGCTTCGGCGGCGCCGGGGCCGGGCGGCAGTACTCCCTGCTCGGTGACGCGGAGCTGGACGAGGGAGCGATCTGGGAGGCGGTCCAGGACCCGGTGGTGTCCTCGCTGGGCGAGGTGACGTGGATCGTCGACCTGAACCGGCAGTCCCTGGACCGGGTGGTGCCCGGCATCGCCGCCGCCCGGCTGCAGGGCATGTTCACGGCCGCCGGGTGGCAGGTGCTCACGCTCAAGTACGGGCATCTGCTGCGCGAGCTGTTCACCCGGCCCGGCGGCGACGCCCTGCGCACCCGCATCGACGCCATGGGCAACCCCGAATACCAGCGGCTGCTGCGCTGCACCGCCGGACAGCTGCGCGAGCGGCTGCCCGGCAGCGGCTCCACCGCCGGTCCCATCGCCGGGCTCATCGCGCACCTGGACGACGCCACGCTGCTCGCCGCGCTGCGCAACCTGGGCGGCCATGACCTCGGCGCCCTCCTGGAGGCGTACGACGCCATCGACGACACCCGGCCGACCGTGATCTTCGCGTACACGGTCAAGGGTCACGGGCTGCCCACCGAGGGTCATCCGCAGAACCACTCCTCGCTGCTGACGGCCGACCAGATGAGCCCGCTGGCCGAGCGGCTGGGGGCGGACCTGGATCGCCCCTGGGCCCGCTTTCCCGACGGCTCGGCGGAGGCGTCGCTGTGCGCGGCCGCCGCCGAGCGGCTGCGCCGACCGGAGCGCGAGCCGCGGCAGCCGCCCGCCGTCCCGGCCGACCTCGGCCGCCCGGCGCCCACCGGGACCGGCCACACCCAGCAAGCCCTCGGAAGGACACTGCTGGACCTCACCCGCCGGGCCCCCGAGGCGGCGGGCCGGATCGTCACCGTCAGCCCGGACGTCAGCTCGACCACCAACCTGGGCGGCTGGCTGAACAAGGTCGGCGTGTGGTCGGCCACGGAGGGCACCGACTGGTTCGCCGACGACGCCGAGACGATCCTGCACTGGCGGGAGAAGCCGAGCGGGCAGCATGTGGAGCTGGGCATCGCCGAGACCAACCTGGTGGGTCTGCTGGGCGAGTTGGGCGCCACCTGGAGCCGCTGGGAGCAGCCGCTGCTGCCCATCGGCGTGGTGTACGACCCCTTCGTCAACCGGGCGCTGGAGCCGTGGTCCTTCGGCATGTACGCGGGCGGGCAGTCCATCCTGGTGGGCACCCCGTCCGGCGTCACCCTCGCCCCGGAGGGCGGCGCACACCAGTCGATCACCACGCCGTCGCTCGGCATCGAACAGCCGGGGTGTGTGTCGTACGAGCCCGCCTTCGCCATCGACACCGAGTGGTGTCTGCTCGCCTCCCTGAGCAACCTCGGCCGCCCGCAGGGGAGTTCGGCGTACCTGCGGCTGTCCACCCGGCCGGTGGACCAGTCCCTGGCCGCCGTTCCCACCGACCCCGCGGCGCGTGAGCGACGGCGCCGCCAGGTGGTCGCGGGCGCGTACCGGCTGCGGCGCCACGCCAAGCCGGTGGTGACCCTCGCGGCGATGGGCGCGCTGATCCCCGAGGCCCTGGCCGCGGCCGAACGGCTCGACGCTCTCGGCCACGGCGCCGATGTGGTGTGCGTGACCAGCCCGGACCTGCTGTTCCGCGCCCTCCAGGCCCGGCGCGGCCTGGCCGAGGACCCGGACTGGATCCTCGACCGCGCCTTCCCCGCCGACCGCGCCACGCCACTGGTCACCGTGCTCGACGGCCACCCGCACACCCTGGCCTTCCTCGCCACCGTCCACCAGGTGCCCGTCACCACGCTCGGCGTGACCCGGTTCGGCCAGTGCGGCTCCCTCGACGACGTCTACCGGTACCACGGCATCGACAGCGACAGCGTCCTGACCGCCGCCCTCGACCTCATCGACTGAGCGCTGCTCACAGGTGGCGCAGCTTGTCCGGGTTGCGGATGACGCGGATCTCCGTGATCCGGCCGTCGACGACCTCCACGCAGGCGACGGTGTCCGGGCGGCCCGCGACGGTGAGGAGCAGGCCGGGGTGGCCGTTGACGTCGACCGCGTGGACGCGGGGGTCGTCCATCGGCTGGGTGACGACGGCGGCGAGGAAGCGGGCGACCTTGTCCGCGCCGCGCTGTGGGCGGACGGCGGCCTTGACCTTGCCGCCGCCGTCGCTCCACGCCGTCACATCGGGGGCGAGCAGCTCCATCATCCGGTTCAGGTCGCCGCCCAGACACGCGGCCAGGAACTCATCGGTGACCCGCCGCCGTACCTCGGCCGGTGTGTCGTAGCGCGGCCGCCGGGCCTGGACGTGTGACCTGGCCCGGTGGCCGACCTGCCGTACGGCCGCCTCACCGCGCTCCAGCATTCCGGCGATCTCCTTGAACGAGAAGCCGAAGACCTCCTTGAGCACGAAGACCGCCCGCTCCAGCGGCGAGAGGGTGTCGAGGACGACGAGCATGGCGAGCGAGACCGACTCGGCCAGCTCCGTCTCCTCGGCCGCGTCGGGCTGGGTGACCAGCGGCTCGGGCAGCCAGGGGCCGACGTACTGCTCGCGGGTGGCGGCGGCCGAGGTGAGCCGGTTGAGGGCGAGGTTGGTCACCGTACGGGTCAGGTAGCCCGCCGGGTTGTCCACGGTGGTGGACACCTGGCTGCAGCGCAGCCAGGTGTCCTGCACCAGGTCCTCGGCGTCGGCGACACTGCCGAGCATGCGGTAGGCGATACCGAACAGCATGCGTCGGTGCTGCTCGAAGGTGGTTGTGTCGATCACGTCCGTGACGGTACCGCGCAGGCCTCCGAGAAGCCCTGGCCGACCAGGCCGAAGGCGCTGTTGACGCGCGAGCGGTAGTTTTCCAGGGCGACCATGGCGGTGAGTTCGACGAAGGCGGCCTCCCCGAGCCGTTCGAGCAGGGCGGCGGCCAGCTCGTCGGTGACGCGGGGCTCGGTCTCGGTCATGGCCTCGGCGTAGTCCAGGACGAGCAGCTCCAGTTCGGTGAAGTCATCCCGGTGATCACGCCACTGCGGGACCTTGCTGACCTTGTCCATGGGCAGCCCGAGGGCGTGGGCCTCCCAGTGGCCGAAGTCCATGCACCACGAGCAGTTGATCTTGGCCGCCGCGGCCATCACGGCGAGGTGCTTGAGGCCCTGGTCGAGCCGGTTCCACTTGGCGGCATGGCGCTCCTGCCGTACGTAGGTGAGCAGCACCCGCGCGTTGTGGCCGAGGGCCAGGCCGGGGTCGAGCACCTTGCCGTAGGTGCGCCGGGAGTACCAGGCGCCGAGGCGGTTGAGCAGGGTGCGGGGCGGGGTGAGCGAGATCCGGGCCATGGGGTCTCCTGTGTCGCTTCCGACGGCTTCCGGAGGTGTGACAGGAAGCGCCGCCGGAGTGTGACATCCGGCCGTGTTCCGCCGGGGTGGTTGGCGCGGCGAGGACTGGGCACTCGGGGGCCGTGTCCGGCGAGTCGGGAGGAGCCATGGACTCTCCCCAGCAATCCCGCGTGTTCCGCGTCTACCTCAATGACCACGTGGCCGGTGCGATGGCCGGGGTCGAACTCGCCCGCTGGATGACCCGGGCGGGCGGCAGCCCGGCGCGCCGCGGCGACCTGGCGGAGCTGACGACGCAGATCGCGCAGGACCGGCAGGCCCTGCTCCGCATCATGGCGGACCTCAAGGTGCCCGTGCGCCGCTACAAGGTCTACGGGGCGTGGGCGGGCGAGAAGGCCCGGCGGCTGAAGCCCAACGGCCGTCTGCTGCGCCGCTCCGGTCTGGGCACGGTGCTCGAGCTGGAGGCGCTGCGGCTGGGAGTGGAGGGCAAGGCGATGCTCTGGCGCGCGCTGCTCGCCGTAGCCGCGCACGACTCCCGGCTCGACACCGGCCAGCTCACGGAGCTGCTGGACCGGGCGCGGCGGCAGCAGGCGATGCTGGAGTCCCTGCACGGCACCGCGGCCTCGGCGCTGTTTCGCTCCGGCCGGACGGAGACGCGAGAGGCGGACGCCCCGTACGCCGCCCGGTGACGGACCGCGGCTGGCCTGGTCCGCCTTCGCCGACGTAGGCCTTCTGCCAAGATCGCTCCATGGCGGACAGCTCCCTGGCACCCGACCCGGCGCGGTACCTGGACTGGATCGTGGGGCTCGCCATGAACAGCGCGGTGCCGCACTCGGTGCTCCGGCGTGTGTTCACCGTCGAACCGCTGCCCGACATGCCGTACTGGCTGTGCTACCGCGAGCTGTCACCCCGATTGGCGGCGGCGGGGGTCGCGCACGGCAGCCCCGAGGTGCGCCGGATTCTCGCCGAGAGCCCGTTCCTGCCGCCGGAAGAGCGCACCGTGCTGACCGGCGATCCGGACCCGAGGGTGCGCCGCGTCGCGGTCATGATGGCGTGCGAGTACGGCGTCGAGCTGCCGCCGGAGGTCACGGTCCGGCTCGCCACCGGCCCCGAGGCGCGGCTGCGGTTCCACGCCATCGCCCTGCCCGGCCTGCCGGAGGAGATACGGCTCGCGCTGGCCGGGGACCCCGACCCGCGCGTCCGGGCGGCCGCCATCGGATGGAGCTGGGAGCGGCTGCGGCCGGAGGTGCGGGCCGCGGCCCGGTCCGACCCCGACCCCGGGGTGCGTAAGGCGGTCGAGCGTGCCATCCGCGCCACCCGCGCCGAGCGGCCGCCGCCGACGACGGTCGAGGGCTTTCGCGTCGAGGAGGACGACCGGCGCCGCCGCGACGCCGCGTCCGGCGCACCCGTCGACGCCGCGCTGGCCCGCCTCCTCGTGACGCACGAGGACAGCCGGATACGCCATGCGGCCGCCCGCAATCCCCACCTGCCCACCGCGCTCGCGCTGACGCTGGCCGCCGACCCCGACGCCTCCGTCCGTCTCGCCGTCTCCCTGCGCGGGGACCTCACCGAGGAACAGCGCGCGGCGATCGACTACACCGTGCCCGAGGGCCGCCAGGACGTGCCGGTCTGGGCCAGGGAACGCTTCGGCGAACCGGACGCACTGCGCGAGATCGCCTCCTCTCGCAGGGTGGTGATCAGGGTCGGCAGCCAGGGCAGGAGCACCGCGTCCGGCAGCCGTCCGAAGGCGTTCGACACCGCCTCCACGACGAAGTCGGTGAGGCCCGGGACGGGCTCCAGGGCGTGGACGAAGCCGCTGAGGTAGCGCGGATAGGCGGGCAACGCCCGCTCGTGGACGCGGGGACGGCCGTCCTCGGGGCTCCGTGTCCCGCTCCGGTACGTTGCTCGACACCGGCCGGGTGGCCGGAATGCCAAAAAGATCGGGGAACTTCGTGAGCACACAGCAGCCCTGCGTCGTCCTGGTGTACCAGCGGACGACGCTGCCCTGGGTCTTCGAGAGCGCCGAACGCGCCGGAATCCGCGTCATCCTGGTCCCCCGCCCCGATGAGACGGTGACCCCGGACGGGCTGCCCCCGGCCGTGGCCGACGTGCTGCCCCTGGACATCGACGGGGACCGCGCGGGAGCCCTCGCAACGCTGCGGAAGCTGCACGAGGCCACCCCGTTCCAGGGCATCTGCACCCTGTACGACCCGGCCGTGCCGTTCGTGGCGGAGGCCGCCGGGCTCCTCGGGCTGCCCGGCATCGGGCGGGACGCGGCGCTCGGCGCGCAGGACAAGCGGGTGATGCGGGAACGGCTGGCCGCGGCGGGGCTCAATGTGCCCCGCTTCGTCGCCATGAAGGACGCCTCCGCCTGGGAGGAGGCCTCCCACCTGGACTTTCCCGTGGTGGTCAAGCCCGCGCACGGCTTCTCCAGCCTCGGTGTCACCAAGGCGGAACGCCCGGACGAACTGCGGGCCGTGGCCGGGGAGGTCGGGCAGATCTGCCGCGACGCGCTGGGCCGGGACGAGGGCCTGATCGTGGAGGAGTATCTCGACGGGCCCGAGTTCGCCGTCGAATCCCTCGCCCACCGAGGGGAGGTGACGGTGTGCGCCATCGGCTACAAGGGCGAGCCCGAGGGCCCGTACTTCGAGGAGAGCGTCTACCGCGCCCCGGCCGTCCTGCCCGAGGCGGTACGGGACGCCATCCGGCGCGAGGTCACCGCCGCGCACGCCGCCCTCGGCATCACCGACGGCCCCACCCACACCGAACTGCGGCTGCGCGGGGGACGGCCGTATCTGCTGGAGCTGGGCGCCCGCATCGGCGGTTCGGGGGTCTCCGGGTACGTCGTGCGGAACGTCACCGGGCTGGACTTCGCCGCGGACGCGCTGCGGATCGCCACCGGGCAGCCGCCCCGCTCGTTCCGCCCCGGCCACTCCCCCGCCGCCACGGGGGCCGCGGCCAACTACATCGTGCCGTGCGGCGGTTCGGGGCGGATCACCGCTGTCCACGGCCTGGACGAGCTGCGCGCCGACCCCCGGGTGGACCACGTCGTGCAGATGCTCTTCCCGGGCGATGTGGTGCGGCCCTACCCGGACTTCAGCGGGTACCCGGCGTTCGTCCTGTCCCGGCATGCCACGACCGCCGAGGCCGAGGAGTTCCACCGCTCACTGGAGACCGCCATCCGCGTCGAGTACGCCCCGGAGGGCAGTGGCCGATGACCGGCTAGGACTGGGTGACCGGGGCCTGCCACAGGGCGACGATCGCGTCGATGAGTCCGGTGGCGGTGGCGTGCCAGGTCGTGCGGGAGGTGGGGGTGGCGTCGGCGAGGGCGCGTTCCCGCTCGGCGGTCATCTGCGTGATGAGGTGGCGTGTCATGGCGGCCCGCTCGGCGTGCACCTCGGCGGGCAGGTCGGGAAGGCAGCGGTTCACCCCGTCCTGCAGCGGGTGCAGCGACGGCGCGGCGGCGAAGGCTTCCGCGGTGGTGACGGCGTGGAGCGCGGGATCGGCCGTGACCTGGGCGATGAACCGCGCGTACCAGCTGGGGTGGCCCAGGGCGGCCAGGTGCTCAGTGGTCGGCCGGACCGCGCAGGCCACCCAGTCCCGTAGCTCGGTGGAGTCGCCGATGTCGGCCAGCATCCGCGCGCGGATCCGCTCCATCTGCTCGGCGTGCCGCCGGACGATCGCGCGGACCAGGTCGGTCTTGGTGCCGAAGTGGTAGTTGACCGCGGCGTTGTTGCCCTGTCCGGCGGCCGCGCTGATCTGGCGGTTGGCGACCGCGTGCACCCCGTACTCGGCGAACAGCCTCTCCGCCGCCGTCAGCAGCGCCTCCCGTGTCGCGCTGACCCGCTCGTCCTGTCTCGTTCTGGCTGCCATCATCACCACCGCGTCCCCGTTCCGCACACCGCCCGCTTTAAATCCAATGCTTTAAAGCATACCCCGTGGCGTGCCGGGCGGCCGCGCGAGTCCTGCCGGAGGCCGCCCGTACGGCCTCCGACAGGGCTTCTTCCGTGTCTCAGCGGCAGGTGCGTCCGGTGTTGATGCACCGCACCATCTGGTTCATCACGCGCTCGTCGAAGACGTTGATGAAGTCCCCGTGGTCGGTGACCGGCTTGTGCAACTGCTCGGGGAACCCGTCCACCGCGAAGAACGGCCGGGTCTTCCCGTTGTCCTTCAGGCTCGGCGCGTCCACGTCGTACACCAGGCGCTGCACCAGCTGCGGAATCGCCACGAAACCCTTCGGGCAGCGGCCTTCGGCGTCCGTGAACGCCACGTGGGAGCGGTGGTTGGCGCTGTCGGCGTTCTTGCCGTCCCAGCAGCTCTGGAACTTCGACGTACGCACCACATCGCTGCCCTGCGGGCAGATCGGGTACTTGTCCTTCAGCTGCCGGTTCTCGAACCCGGTGCAGCTCCAAGCGGCGTTGGCGTTCGCCGTGCCGTTGCTGAAGGCCTTCGCGTCACCGGTGATGATGCGCAGGAACTTGGGCATCGCCACGACCTTGCCACGCGGGTTGCCCGCGTACTCCAGGGTGACCTTCTTGGCGGTCAGGATGCGCCCGGTGTTGCCCTCCGCGCCACCGCCCTGCCGGTCCGCGTCGAACTCACGGCTGCCGTCCTGGAGCCGCAGCACCGGCCAGTAGTACGACGACTTGTCGCCCTGGTTCTTGCAGCTGGTGCGGCCACGGGCGAAGGCGTTGTTGTCGGCGAACGCGTTGTTGGCCTGGTTGCCGACGTAGTCGTGCGTGTGGTGGGCGCCGTTGGACACGCCCGGCGCGACGATGACGTTGTCGGTGTTGTAGAGCTTGTTGGCGTTGACACCGCACGCGGTGGCGAAGAGGCCCTTGGAGGCGTTCCGCGCCGGGCGCGGTGTGCGCACGTTGGGCTGGACGCTGGTGATGTCGACGAAGTCCGCGGCGGCCGGGCCGTTGCCGTTCTGGCCCTGATCGCCGCCCTCGTTATCGCCCTGCTCGCCGCCCTGGTTGCCGCCCTGGTTGCCACCTTGCTGGTTGCCGGAGGCCTTGAGCGTGCAGGGGGCGAGCCCGTCGAGGCCCTGCGGGGTGGCGGCCACTCGGCCGATGGCGATCGAGATGCGGTCGATGGCCGCCGTGCGCTTGTCCTTCAGCGGACCCATGATCGCGTTCTGTGCGAAGCCGGGGTCCTGCTGGATCGCCCGCTGGGAACCGGCCAGCCGCTGGTACGCCTCGGCCACCTGCTTGTCCAGCAGGGCGAGCTCCCGGTCCACCTCGGCCCTGGCCCGCTGGGGCACCGCGCTCAGGCGCTGGCCGACGTCGGGACAGTCGATGGTGGAGGCTTGGGCGGATAACGCCCGGTCGCGGTTGCCACTCTGCCGCGAGTCGCCCGCGTCGGCCGAGGCGTACAGGTTGACCGTCACCAGGCCGCCCGCCCCCAGGGCCAGTGCGGCGGTGGCGACGATCGCCCGTCTCGCTGTCTTCGACCGTCTACGCGTGTTGCGTCGCATGGAACTCCTCTGTCATGTCGGACGCGTTCGACGGAAGGTTATAGCCACGCGGCCGGGGCGGATCGACGGGGTGGATCACGTCATCGATCCGTCATATGGCCACCGGTTTGCCTAAAGATGTTAGGCAAACGAATAATGTCTTCCGTCGACGGAGAGGGAGGGCATGGCATACGCAGGGCTGACCGCGGAACGTCTGACCCGGGCCGGGGCGGAGCTGGCCGACGAGGTGGGCTTCGACCAGGTGACCGTATCGGAGCTGGCCAGGCGGTTCGACGTCAAGGTCGCGAGCCTGTACTCGCACCTGAAGAACTCCCGCGACCTCAAGACCAGGATCGCCCTGCTCGCCCTGGAGGAACTCGCCGACCGGGCCGCCGACGCCCTGGCCGGGCGGGCCGGGAAGGACGCCCTGATCGCCTTCGGCCACGTCTACCGTGACTACGCCCGCGAGCATCCCGGCCGCTACGCCGCCGCCCAGTTCCGGCTCGACCCGGAGGCGGCGGCCGCCAGCGCGGGCGGCAGGCACTCGCAGATGACGCGGGCGATCCTGCGCGGCTACGACCTGACGGAGCCGGACCAGACCCATGCGGTCCGGCTGCTCGGCAGCGTCTTCCACGGCTACGTCAGCCTGGAGCTGGCGGGCGGGTTCAGCCACAGCGCCCCCGATTCGGCGGAGTCCTGGGACCGGGTCCTGGACTCGCTCGACGCCCTGCTGCGCAACTGGCCCGCGCCCTGATCACCCGCCGACGGCACCCGGGCGCCACCACCCGCTGAATGGCCCATTCGCCCCCCTGCGGGCTTTCCCGCCGCGTGTCGGCCACCGCTCCGGTGACCTGCGTAAACGATCAAGCGGAGTGGTGGCCGTGACCTGGCGTGGTCACGCCCCGTGTTGCGGCGGTGGCGGACTGTCGGTTGTCTCATGAGCGGAACCCCTCACAGGTGCCGCGCGATCAGGACGGCCACTGCTCCGTTGGAGGATCTTCATGCGTTACGTACCCGCCGGTGCAGGCATCGGCCTGGTTCTCTGTGCCCTCGCGCTGCAGGGCCCGGCCGCTGCCGCCGATGACTCGGAGCTTCGCATCAGCCCGAAGAAGGGTGACCCGGGCTCCACGGTGACCGTCAGTACGACCGCCTGCGGCTCGGACGTGACCTATGGCAAGGGCTCCGCGGGCGGAGACGAGTTCCACCTGTTCAGCGAGGGCCACAAGGGTGTGCTCACCGGCCACTTCCGGATTCCGGAGGACGCCGACTCCGGCGGCCACGACGTCATCGTGAAGTGTCCGCCGAGCATCAAGATCACGGACACCGTCAAGGTCAAGCGCAGCCACCCCAGTGGCGGAGTCGACGCCGGGTTCGGTCCCGCCGCGATCGGCGAGAACAAGCCGACCCTCCTCGGTGGCACCGTCCTGGCCATCACGGCCGGGGGCGTGCTCATGATGCGCCGCCACCGAAGCGTCCGGCGCTAGGGCCCTCTGCCGGGCGGATCGTCGGGAAGTGGTGGTGGTGTGGGACGCGGACGTGGCCGTCGTCGGTGCGGGCGCGGCCGGGCTGACGCTGGCGTACCGGCTCGCCACCCTGCCGTCCCCGCCCCGGGTGCTGCTGGTCGAGGCGCCGGACGGGCCGCTGCGGCCGCCGGAGCGGACGTGGTGCTGGTGGGAGGAGCCGGGCGGTGAGTTCGACGGGGCGCTGGCGGCCTGCTGGAGCCGGGTCAGGGTGCGTGGCGCCGACGGTCACCCGGTGGACCGCGAGATCGCGCCCTTCCGCTACAAGATGCTGCGGTCGCGCGACTTCGAGCGCTGGGCGGCCGCCCGGCTCGACGCGGCACCCTCGGTGCGGCGGGTCGAGGCGGTGGTGGACGAGGTGTGCGACGAGGCGGGCGGCGCCGTGGTGCGGGGCGCCCGCGCCGGGGGCCGACCGGTGGAGTGGCGTACCCGGTGGGCCTTCGACTCCCGCCCGGCGCCCGCCCTGCCACCGGCCCGTACGACGCTGCTCCAGCACTTCCGGGGCTGGTTCATCCGCTGCGCAGCCCCGGCCCTGGACCCCACGGTGGCCGAGCTGATGGACTTCCGCACCCCGCAGCCGGACCGGGGCCTGTCCTTCGGCTACGTGCTGCCGCTGAGCGACCGTGAGGCGCTGGTGGAGTACACCGAGTTCTCGCCCGCGGTGCTGGACGGCGCCGCGTACGACGCCGCCCTGCGCCAGTACACCGGCGCCGTGCTGTGCCTGCCGCCCTTCCGGGTGCTCTCCACCGAGCAGGGTGTCATCCCCATGACGGATGCCCGCTTCCCCCGCCACGCGGGCGCCGCCGTCTTCCGGATCGGCACCGCGGGCGGCGCCACCCGCCCGGCCACCGGCTACACCTTCGCCGCGGTGCAACGCCAGTCCCGCGCGGTGGCGGCGGCCTTCGCCACGGGCCGCCCTCCGGCGCCGCCCGCCCCGTATCCGGCTCGCGCGCTCGCCATGGACGCGGCGATGCTCCGCGCCCTGGCCACCGGCCGGGTGGCCGGTGCCGAGGTCTTCACCGGTCTCTTCCGCGACGTCCCCGCCGCCCGGCTGCTGCGTTTCCTCGACGGCCGCACCGGCGTGGCGGAGGACGTCATGGTGGGGTTGCGGACACCGGTGGTGCCCATGCTGCGGACGGTGGCCGAACTGCCCTGGCTACGGCGGCGAGCCGACCGGTCTCGGCCGCCCGCGCCACGCCCCACAGAACCCGTACGGAAGCCGAGATGACACTGCTGCGGGATGCCGAACTGCGCGCCGCCTTCGACCACGCGGCCGCCGGGTACGACGGGCTCACCCGGCTCAGCCCGGGCCACCGGGCCGCTCTGCGCCGCTCGGCGAGGCGGCTGGCGGCGGGACGTCGCGAACACCGCTTGAGCCTGCTCGACCTGGGGTGCGGGACCGGCGCCTCGACGGCCGCGCTGCTCGCGGTGGCGCCGACGGCGCGGATCACGGCGGTGGACGCCTCCGCGGGGATGCTGGCCCGGGCCGCGGGCAAGCGGTGGCCGCCGGGGGTGGAGTTCGTGCACGCGCCGGTGGAGCGGCTCGCCGAGGCGGGGGTGCGCGGGCCCTTCGACGCCGTGCTGGCGGCCTATCTGTTCCGTAACGTCAGCGACCCGGACACCGTCCTCGCCACCGTCCGGGACCTGCTGACACCGGGCGGCAGGCTCGCCGTGCACGAGTACACGCTGAGCGGCCGCCGCGCGCACCGGCTGGTCTGGAACGCGGTGTGCACGGCCGTCATCCAGCCCGCGGGTGCGCTGACCGGCGACCGTGGCCTCTATCGCCACCTGCGGCGCAGCGTGCTGGAGTTCGACACCGCCGCGGCCTTCGCGGAGCGGATGGCGCGGGCGGGCTTCACCGGGGTCCGGGCGATGCCGGTGCCGGGGTGGCAGACCGGCATCGTGCACACCGTCACCGGCCGCGCGCCGCTGGGGCGGGAGGGGTGACCGGCGTGGCGGGGGTTCGGCGGGGGCGGGACCGGCGGGCCGAGGTGCTGCCGGTGGCGGCGGGGCGGGACCGGGTCCCGGCCGGGGGTGCGCCGCGGGTGGCGGTGGTGGGCGGTGGCATCGCGGGGCTCGCGGCGGCGACCGGACTGGCCGAGCGCGGGGTCGCGGTGGTGCTCTACGAACGCCACGCGATGCTCGGCGGGCGGCTGGCCGGATGGCCGACGACGCTCGCGGACGGGTCGGCGGCGACGATGTGCCGCGGGTTCCACGCCTTCTTCCGGCAGTACTACAACCTGCGTGGCCTGCTGCGCCGGATCGACCCGGACTTGAGCATGCTCACCGGGCTGCCGGACTATCCGCTGTGGCACAGTTCGGGCCTGCGGGACGGTTTCGCGGGTGTCCCGCGCACCCCGCCGTGGTCCGCGCTCGGCTTCGTCGCGCGCAGCCCGTCGTTCGGCTGGCGGGACCTGGCGGGGATGGATCCGGTGGCCGCGCTGCCGCTGTTCGACGTCCGGCTGCCGCGTGTCCACGAGCGGCTGGACGCGCTGAGCGCGGCGGAGTTCCTGGACGCGGTCGGTTTTCCGGCGGCGGCCCGCCACGTGGCGTTCGAGGTGTTCTCCCGCAGCTTCTTCATGGACCCGGGCGAGCTGTCCGCGGCCGAGCTGGCGGTGATGTTCCACATCTACTTCCTCGGGTCGAGCGAGGGGCTGCTGTTCGACGTGGTGCGCGAGCCGTTTCCGTACGCGCTGTGGGAACCGCTGCGGCGCTATCTGGAGGGCCACGGCGCCCGGGTGCGGCTGGGCGCCGCCGTGGAGTCGGTGCGGCCGCTGGACGGCGGGCGGGTGGCGGTGGACGGGGAGGCGTACGACGGGGTCGTGCTCGCCCTGGACACCGCGGGGCTGCGCGGGCTGGTCGCGGGCTCCCCGGGCCTCGGCGACCCGGGGTGGCGGGACCGGATCGCGGCCTTGCGGACAGCGCCGCCGTTCCTGGTCTCCCGTCTGTGGCTCGGCAGGCCCACGGCCCCCGGCCGCCCCGGTTTCCTCGGTACGAGCGGTTACGGCCCGCTCGACAACGTCAGCGTGGTGTCCCGGTGGGAGGGCGAAGCGGCCCGGTGGGCGGCGGCCACCGGCGGATCGGTGCTGGAGCCGCACGCGTACGCGGTCGACCCGGCCGCCGAACGGGCCGTGGTGGAGCGCGAGGTGCGGGAGGAGCTGGCCCGGGTCTACCCCGAGACCCGGGATGCCCCGGTGGTCGACGTACGCCACGTGTGGCACGCCGACTGCCCGGCCTTCCCGGTCGGCGGCTACCGCGACCGGCCCACGGTGCGCACGCCCGATCCGGCGGTGGTGCTGGCCGGGGACCTGGTCCGCACGGATCTGCCGGTCGCCCTGATGGAACGGGCGGCCACCACCGGATTCCTGGCCGCCAACGCGCTCCTCGCCCGCTGGGGCGTGCGCGGCCAGCGGCTGTGGACGGTCCCCCGACACGGCCGCACGGCGGTGCTGCGCGGTGTGCACCGGCTGACGGACCTGGCCACCCGTCAGCCCGGGAAGCGCCCCGCCTCCCGCAGGGCCCAGCGGCGTTCGGCGTAGGCGAGGTCATCGCGCCACAGGCGACCGGACGCGGCGCGCATCAGGGGGCGCAGCAGGGGCGCGGCCGCGCGGGCCACGGCGAAGCCGGGGCGGCCGGACGTGGCGAGGACGGCCTCGATGACGGCGGTGCGGGGGCGGCCACGGTGGTCGGAGGTCAGCGGGGTGGCGTGGGTTTCGACGACGGAGCCGCGGCCCTCGCCATCGGTGATGCGCATGACGACGGTGCGGGGTCCGGGCGCGGAGAACACGGCGCGGACGGGGACGACGACACGGCCCGCGAGCTTGAAGGACACCTGGACGGCGAGGGTGTCTTCTTCCCCGTCGGGCCCCTCGACGGTTTCCTCAGCGGTTTTTTCGACGGTGAGGTCGACGAAGGAGTACGGGTGGAGCCACGCACCGTGCCACGGGTCGAGGCGATTGGCGAGGACATCGGCCGGTTCGCAGGTGCCGGTGACGTCGTGGACGGCGGCGACCGTGGCCCCGGCCGCCGGGCGGGGCGGCAGTACCGGGCGTTCCAGCGGCTCCTCACCACCGGCCGCGTCGAGCCGTACCCAGGCGAGGACACCGTCGTCGTGGGCGGGCAGCGGGGACCAGCCCGTGGCGGTGTCCTCGGACGGGGCGAGGCCGTGCCAGTGGCAGATGAGCCTGCCCCGGCTGACCACCGCGTCCTTCAGCGGCGCCCCGAGGTGCGGGCACGCGCCGGGCCCGGCGCGGAGCCGTCCGGTGGTGTCCCGCCACGCCACCACCTCGGTGTGGGCGACGGTCCGGCCGAAGGGGCGGCCGGGGGTGATGGCGGCGGACGCGCCGAGCACGTACCAGTTGCCCGACGGGCGGTCCTGCGCCCGCTTCAGGGCCGTGGCGATCAGGGCGGGCCTGGCCTCCCGCCAGGTGGGCCGCTGCCGGTCCCAGGCGTCGGCGCGGCGGCGCAGGGACAGCGGAAGGCGGTGGCGTACGGGTGGCGTCACGCGGCCTCCCCGGCGGGGAGCGGGCCGCCGTACGGGGTGGCGGCTCCGGGGCGTCCCGTACGTCCGCCCCGCGCGGCGCGGGCGGCCAGCAGCCGGGCGGCGCCGACCCGCACCAGCCCGTCGAGCGCCACCGCGGCCCGTACCCGCCGCCGCACCGCCGACCGCCGGTGCAGCACCGCGTAGCCGTCGCGCTCGACGGCGGTGACGATGCCTCCGTAGAGCACATACGCGGTACGGATGCAGGGCCGGGCCACCGGGTCGAGCATGGGGATGCCGGGCAGCGCCCGGCGGTAGTAGCCACGGGTCAGGGCGGCGAAGTCGCGCAGCGCGGCGGTGATGTGCCGGTCCGTCCGCCCGGTGCGGCGGCTCCACCGCAGCCGTTCCCGGTCCACTCCGTGCGCGGCCAGCAGGTCGGCGGGCAGATAGATCCGGCCACGGTCCAGGTCCTCCCCCACGTCCCGCAGGAAGTTGGTGAGCTGGAAGGCGATGCCCAGCGCCGCCGCGTGCGGTTCGGCGTCCTCGCGGGGCACGACGTGGCCGAGCACGGGCAGCATCTGGAGGCCGATCACCGCGGCCGAACCGTGGGTGTAGTGGCGCAGGTCCGCGAAGGTGGGGTAGTCGGTGACGGTCAGATCGGCCCGCATCGAGGCCATGAAGTCGGTGAAGTGGCGGTGGTCGATGCGGTAGGTGGCGGCGGTGTGCGCCAGGGCCCGTACGACGGGTTCACCGCCGCGGCCGGTGCGCAGGGCCCGGCGCAACTCGGCATCGAGCCGGTCCAGGCAGGCCGCGCGCGAGGCCGTGCCGGGGGCGCCGTGGAGGTCGTCCACGATGTCGTCGGCCCAGCGGGCGAACCCGTAGAGCGCGTGTACGGCGGGGCGCCGGGCGGCGGGCAGCAGCCGGGTGGCCAGGAAGTACGTCCTGCCGTGGCGGGCGTTGAGCAGACGGCACCGCAGATAGTCGGCGCGCAGCGCCGGATCGTGGATCCCGGCGGCGTCGAGTTCGTGTCCGGTCATGGGGTTCCTTGCCGCTGGAGGGCCCGCGCCCGGGTGCGGCGGGGGCCGGGGCGGGAGTGGTGGCCGGTGATGCGGGCGGCGGCCAGCTTTCCGGAGATCAGCACGGTCGGGACGCCCACCCCGGGGGTGGTGCCGCAGCCCGCCAGCACCACGTTCTCCCGGCCGCGTACGAGGTTGGCCGGGCGGAAGGGGCCGGTCTGGCCGAAGGTGTGCGCGAGCGAGAACGGACTGCCCGCGGCATGCCCTTGGGCGGTCCAGTCGGCCGGGGTGACCAGGCATTCCTCTTCGATGGCCGCGCCGAGTCCGGTCAGGCCACGGCGCTCCAGTTCGGCGAGGACACGGTCCCGGTAGCGCGGGCCCAGGGTGCGCCACGCGGTGGCTCCGGGGCCGATGTCGGTGTTGGGGCAGGGCGCGAGCACGTAGTGGACGTGGCGGCCGGGAGGGGCGAGCGCGGGGTCGTGGGTGGTGGGCCGGGTGATGAGGAACGAGGGGTCGCTCATCAGCCGCCCGGACACGGTCAGTTCCTCGAAGGTGGCGCGCCATGCGGCGCCGAAGGAGAGGGTGTGGTGGGCCAGCTCCGGCCAGGTGCGGTCGGTGCCGGTGTGCAGGACGACGGCCGAGGGCGAGCGCCGCGTGGGCAGCGGGCGGCGCGGGGTGCGGCCCAACAGCCGGTAGGCCTCGGTCAGTTCGCAGCTGAGGACGACGGCGTCGCAGGGAAGGCGGCCGTGCGTGGTGATGACGGCGGTGACCCGCCCGGCCCGCTGCTCCAGCCGGGTGACCCGCTGGCCGTAGCGCAGGTCGGCACCGGCGTCGGCGGCCGCGGCGGCCAGCGCGCGGGGCACGGCGTGCATGCCGCCACGGGGGAAATACACGCCCGCGACGGTGTCCATATAGGCGATGACGGCGTACGCGGCCAGCGCGCGGGCCGGTGGCACGCCCGCGTAGAGGGCCTGGAAGGAGAACAGCCGTTGCAGCCGCTCGTCACGGAGGAAGCGGCCGATGCCGGGGCCGAGCCGTCCGAAGCCACCGAGCGCGGCCAGCCGGGCCAGGTCGGGGTGGAGCAGCTGGAGCGGCGAGTCGAAGTTGGCGTCGATGAAGCGGGCCATCTGGGCCCGGTGCAGCGCTTCCAGCCAGGCCCGCAGCCGCCGGTATCCGGCCGCTTCGCGCGGCCCGGCGAAGGCGCGTACGGACTCCTCCATGGCGTCCGCGCCGGTGTGCACGTCGAGGCTGCTGCCGTCGGCGAACCGGGCCCGGTAGGCGGGGTGCAGCGCCACCAGGTCGAGCCGGTCGGACACCTCCTCCCCCACGGCGGCCAGGGCCTCGGCCAGCAAGTGCGGCATGGTGAGCACGGTGGGGCCGGTGTCGAAGCGGTAACCGCCCCGCTCCAGGCTCCCGGCCCGTCCGCCGGGCCGGGTGTCGCGCTCCACGAGCGTCACCCGCCGCCCGGCGCCGAGCAGATGCAACGTGGCGGCAAGCCCGGACAGCCCCGCCCCGACCACCACGACATGCCCCGTGGCCCCGGCGATGCCCCTCATCCCCCACTCCCCGGCCCGCCATCCTCGCTCCCGCCCCGGCGCGGAGCGGCAGCCTGTCGCTGCACACGGGCCGGGCACGGGCCGCGCCACCGGGTGGCGCGGCCGCCCGCCGCGGAGCGGGGCAGAGCGCGGCATGCCCGGCCCGGGGCGCGCGGGCCGCGCCGGGCAGCACGCCCGGCCCCGGACCCGGCCACCGTGGCCGACACCATCCGGCCGGTGTCGGCAGGCGGGCAGGCGGCGAGGACGGGACTCGTCACATCACAGGCCCGTCGCCCACCGCGCCACCAGTCAGCGCGGTAGGCCGCCGCAGAGAAGGGCAGGGCACCGGGCGCCCGGACGAGCAAGGCGCGCCACGTGGTGCGGCGGGCAGCGCGAGCGGAAGTCGTCAGACCACGGGCCGGGCGCGGGACGCGCCACCGGGCAGCGCGGCGGCCCGCCACGGAGAGGGGCAGGGCGCCGCGCCCCCGGCCCGGGGCGCGCCGCATGGCGCGGTGCAACCCGGACACCATCCGGCCGAGGCCGGCACGCGACCTCTGGCCGCCAGCGGGGGCAGGGGCCTTCACACCACGGGCCGGGCGCGGGGCGTGCCGCCTCGTGGCGCGGTCGGGGGTGGCGGGGGCGGGGGGCGTCGTGCCCCGGGCCGGGGGTGCCGGGTGGGGCGCGGTGGCCTCTCGTCGCCGGTGCATGGTTTCAGTCTTCTGACATCCGGGCCGCGCACCCGCGCGAGGGGCCGTACGGCCGAACGAATTCGACCGTGGGTGAGCCCCGCACCGCCTCACCCGCCCCGCACCGGCTCCGGTAGCCCGGGGCCGGTGCAGTGCACATCGGCGGCAGGGAGGTGACCGTCGACCAGATACGCGGCAGCCGCCCGGTCGACGCAGGCGTTGCCCCGGGCTGGCGAACACCCCGTGGGAGTAGTCCTGGTGGAGTGTCACCAGCCGGGAGCCCGGCAGCCGGTGGCGGAGCCGGTGTGCGCCCTCGATGGGGGTGACGGGGTCGTGCGCGGAGGCGATGAGCAGGGCGGGCGGGGCACCGGGGCCGCCGAGCGGGGTGCGGTGGGCCGGGCGGTGGTGCCAGTAGGCGCAGGTGGACGCCTCGATCCCGGTGAGGACCGGCTGCGGGTCCAGCCGTCGCATGCGGCGCACGTCGGCCACCACCTGGCGGGGCGCGGGGGCGTGGCCGTCCGCGCACTTCACGATGCGGTTGGCGGCTTCGTAGTTGCGCGATTCCGCGCCGCCGAAGGGGTCGCCCGGGCGGAGGAGCGCGGTGTCACCGTCACGCAGGGTCGCCCGGATTCCGTCGGCGAGGTCTGTCCAGCGCTCGGTGCGGCCGAGCGCGCGATACACGGCGCGGTCGAACTCGGCCGGGCCGACACCACCGCCGGGCCGGGCCCGCGCCCGGCGGTAGGCGTCGCGCACCGCGTCCGTACGGTCGCCGAGCCCGAAACGGTCCGCGTGGCGCGCCACCCACCCGAAGAACACCTCGCGCTGGCGCAGCAGCGCCCGGGCCTGCAGCAGGTCGAAGTCGTACCACTCCTCGGGGCCGACGACGCTGTCGAGCACCATGCGGCCCACCCGGCCGGGAAACCGGGCGGCGTAGGCGGCGCCGAGGTAGCTGCCGTAGCTGACGCCCAGGTATCCGGTACGCGGCTCGCCGAGCGCCGAGCGGAGGGCGTCCATGTCGTGTGCGGTCTGCTCCGTCGACAGGTGGCGGAGGGCGTGGCCCGCTCCCTTGGCGCAGTCGTCCGCCATGCGCCGCAGGGCGGCGAGGTGGGCCCGCTCCGCGGCGCGGCCGATGGGCACGGGATCGGCGCCGGGGGTGGCGAAGTGGCCGCCCATGGGGCCGCAGTCGACGGGGGCGCTGTGGCCGACACCGCGCGGGTCGAAGCCGACGATGTCGTACGAACGCCGCACGCTCTCAGGCAACTTGGCCCGCTTGGTGACCGCGTACGGCAGGCCGGAGCCGCCGGGTCCGCCGGGGTTCACCATGAGGATGCCGCGCCGCTCGGCCGGGGTTCCGGAGGCCCGTACGCGGGAGACGGCGATCCGGATGTGCTCGCCACCCGGGTGGCGCCAGTCCAGCGGCACGGTCAGCCGCGCACAGGAGACGCGCGCGGGCGCGGGCGGGTCGGGTACGGAGGCCGGGCAGGCGCCGAAGCGCAGTGGCGGGGCGGGGGTCCCGGCGCGGGCGGGGGTGGACGGGAGAAGGGCGGCGGCGCTTGCCGCGAGCGCGCACCACAGGGCGGTGCGCCGTGCAGCGGGAGTCATGTGTCTCGCAATCAGCTCAGACGGGGGATCGGGCTCGGGCCACCCATGGACCCGACCGGGCACGGCCGGACGCGACCGGACACCACTGGCGCGTGGTCGGATCATCAGATGACAATGAAAACGATTATCGATATCGTCTAGGCGGTCAAGACGGGTGCCCCTGCCGCCAAGGGCGCGGCCCGGTCTGCCCGGAAACCCAACCGCACGGCGACGAAGGAGAGTTGTGGCTCATCTGCTGATGGTGGAGAGCTGGGTCGGATCGATGAGCAGGCTGCTGCCACGGGCGATCCGCGAGAGCGGGCACGAGTTCACCTTCCTCACCCGTGACCTGCACCACTACCTGCGCTCCGCACCCGAGGGCACCGCCCACCCGCTGCTGGCGGCCCGCCATGTGCTGACCGCCGACACCAACGACCCCCACACCCTGCTGCCGGAGGCCGAGCGGCTGCACGCGGCCCTCGGCTTCGACGGGGTCATCACCTCGTGCGACTACTACCTGCCGGTGGCGGCGCGCATCGCGCACCGCCTGGACCTGCCCGGCCCCTCGGCCGAAGCGGTGGGCACTGCCTGCCGCAAGGACGCCACCCGGCGCGTCCTCGACGCCGCCGGACTGCCCGGACCGCGGTTCGCGGTGCACTCCAGCTGGGCCGAGGTGGCCGACGCGGCCCGCGAGATCGGCTATCCGCTCGTGGTGAAGCCCGTGGACCTGTGCGCCGGGATGTACGTACGGCGCGTCGACGACGAGGCCGCGCTGCGGGACGCGTGGCGCGCGCTCGACGGCTTCCCGGTCAACGCGCGGGGGCAGCGCCGCTCCCCCGCCGTGCTGCTCGAAGAGCTGCTCGACGGCCCGGAGGTCAGCGTCGAAACCGTCTCGTACGACGGCACCACCGAGGTCATCGGGGTGACCGACAAGAGCGTCGGCGGGGCGCCCGCGTTCATCGAGACCGGCCACATGTTCCCCGCCGCCCTCGCGCCCGCCGACGACCGGGCGGCGCGCGAGACCGCGCTGCTCGCCCTGAAGGCGCTCGGCCTGGACGGCATCGTGGCGCACACCGAGATCAAGCTGACCGCCGCCGGGCCGCGCGTGGTGGAGGTCAACCCGCGCCCCGCGGGCAACCGCATCACCGAACTCATCCGCCATGTCACCGGGATCGACCTCGCCACCGCCTGCGTGGACGTCGCCCTCGGCCACCGGCCCGATCTGCGGGGCTGGGACACGGGACTGAGCAGCGCCGCCATCGGATTCCTGGTGCCGGACACCGCGGGAACCCTGGCCGCGATCGACGGCGGCGACAGCGTACGGGAGGCGCCGGACGTCCTGGAGGTCCAGCTCACCGAGGTCGGCACGGCCGTCGAGGCGGCCGGGAGCAACAACGCGTACCTCGGCCACGTCATGGCGGGCGACCCCGAGGGGTCCGGCTCCCGCGACCGGGTCGAAGCGCTGCTGTCCGGACTGCGCCCGCGGGTGGTGGCCCGGTGACCGCGCGCCCGGGCCCGCTCACCGCCGCGCCACCCTGCACCTCGTACGAGGACCTGGCCGACCGGGTGCTGGACGGCGCCTTCGGGCCCGATCCGCGCACCCAGCGGATCGCCGTGGCCTTCACCACGCGCCAGGCCGTACGCCACGACGGCCGCAGTGGCGGCTACCGCAACGAGGTGCTCAGCCTGCGGCTGGGCGAGGCCGTCGGCTCGTGCGCGGTCGAGCCGGGCGCACTGCCCGACGCGGCCATCGACGACTGCGTCGGCGCGGACGTGGCGCGGCTGCTGCGCCACGAGCTGACGCCGGTCCGTATCGCCGCCCTCGACGCCTATCTCCTGCGGACGCTGCCGCACACCTCCGCGTCCGGGGCGCGCCCGCGCCCCCTGGCCGCCGGTAGCTCGCTGGAGAAGTCCCGCGCCCGCGCCCAGGCCGTCACCGGGCTGCTCTGCCTGCCGCCGGGCCGGACCGTACTGGTCGTCGGGGTCGTCAACTCCCTTCTGGAGAGCCTGCGTTCACGTGGTCTCGGCTATGTGGCGTGCGACCTCAAGGGCGGTACGACGGAATGGGGCGAGCCGGTCGTCGACGACGCGCTCGCCCACCTGGACCACTGCGACGCCGTGCTCGCCTCCGGTATGACGCTCGGAAACGGCACCTTCGAGCCGCTGCGCGAACACGCGCTGCGCGAGGGCAAGCCGCTGGTGATGTTCGCCCAGACCGGCAGCGCGATCCTGCCGCGCTTCCTGGGCGCCGGGGTCACCGCGGTGTGCGCCGAGCCCTACCCCTTCTTCTGGCTCGACGGCGGCCCCGGGCTCATCCACTGTTACGGAGGCCCCGCATGACCACGGCCGTCCACCACACCACCGCCAACCCCGAACTCCTCGCCCTGCTCGGCCGTACTCCGCTCGCCCGGGTCACCACCGATCTGCCCTGCCCCCACCCCGGTTTCTGGGCCAAGCTCGAAGGGCTCGGCGCCGGTGGCATGAAGGCCCGCGCCGCGGTGTCCATGCTGCTCGGCGCCCGGGAGCGCGGTGAACTGCGGCCCGGTGCGCCAGTGGTGGAGTCCACCTCAGGCACCCTGGGCGTCGGGCTGGCCTTCGCTGGCCAGGCGCTCGGTCACCCCATCGTACTGGTGTGCGACACCGAGCTGGAACCGTCGATGCGGCGGCTGCTGCGCACCTACGGCGCCCGGCTGGAACTCGTCGACCGCCCGGCGGCCGAGGGCGGCTGGCAGGCCGCCCGCCTCGCCCGGCTGCGCGCGCTGCTGACCGTGCTGCCGGACGCGTACTGGCCCGACCAGTACAACAACCCCGACAACACGGCCGGTTACGCCTCCCTCGCCCATGAAATCACCGCCCAGCTCGACCACCTGGACATCCTGGTGTGCAGCGTCGGCACCGGCGGCCACAGCGCGGGCCTCGTCCGCCCGCTGCGCGCTCGCTGGCCCGGGCTGCGGCTCATCGGCGTCGACGCCACCGGCTCCACGATCTTCGGCCAGCCGGCCCGGCCCCGGCTCATGCGGGGTCTGGGCAGCAGCATCCACCCGCGCAACGTGGCGTACGGCGCCTTCGACGAAGTCCACTGGATCGGCCCGGCCGAAGCGGCGGACTCCTGTCGCAGGCTGGCCCGGGGCAGCTTCGTCAGCGGCGGCTGGAGCACCGGCGCGGTCGCGCTGGTGTCCGCCTGGGCCGCCCGGGTCCACCCCGGCGCCGTCGTCGCCACCGTCTTCCCCGACGGGCCGCACCGCTACCTCGGCACCGTCTACGACGACGACTTCACCACCGCCCACGGTGTCGACCTGACCGCCGCCGCCACCCGCCCCGCGCAGATCGCCCACCCTCGCGCCGCCGAGGCCACCGGCTGGGCCCGCTGCACCACCGTCACCGACCCGCTGACCGGCGGGACCCCGACCCGGGAAGAGAGCCCGTGAACGTCAGCCAACGCACCGTAACGCTCCACCTCGCCGAGCCACTGCGCATCTCCCGCTCCACCATGGCCGCCCGGGACGCCGTGTGGCTGCGGGTCGAACACGCCGGGCAGCGCGGCCACGGCGAGGCGGTCAGCAGCGCGTACTACGGCCTGGACACCGCCAGCCTCCAGCGGCTGCTGCACGAAGCGGCCCTGGAACTGGGCCGGTTCGCCGACCCGGAGAGCGCGCTGCGGGCCCTGTGGGAGGAGGAACCTGGCCGCCGCCCCGCCGCGGTGACGGCGGCCGTCGAATCCGCACTCCTCGACCTGTGCGGCCGGCGCGCGGGGCAGCCCGTCCACCGGCTCGTCGGCGCCACCGCCGAGCCGTACGCCGCCACCGCCCGCACGATCGGCATCGTCCCGGCCGAACGCGCGGCGGCGCAGGCCCGGTGCCTGGCCGACAGCGGGTTCTCCGTCATCAAGGTCAAGGCGGGTGCCCCGGATCCCGAGGACGACATCGCGCGGATACGGGCCGTACGGGCCGCCGCACCCCACGCCCGGCTGCTGCTCGACCCCAACGGCGCCTGGACCGTCACCCAGGCGCGCGAACTGCTGCCCCGTTGCGCCGAGTTGGGCGTCGAGGCCGTCGAACAGCCCATCGCGCCGGGCGAACCCGAGGCGCTGGCCCGGCTCGCCGAGCACGCGCCGCTCCCGGTCATCGCCGACGAGGACGCGGTGGCCTACGAGGACGTCCGCCGCCTCGCCGGACGGGTCCAGGGCGTCAACGTCAAGCTCGCCAAGTGCGGTGGTGTCCGCGCCGCGCTGCGGATCGCCTCGCTCATCGAGGGCAGTGGCACCGCGCTGATGCTCGGCTGCCTGACCGCCAGCACCCTCGGGGTCGCCCCCGCCGTCCACCTCGCGGGCCACGCCCGCTGGACCGACCTGGACGGACACCTGCTGCTGGCCCGCGACCCGTGGACCGGCATCGGCGGCGCCGATGGCGTGGTGCGGGCCAGTGGCCGTCCCGGGCTCGGCGTCCGGCCGCTCACCGCAGCCGCGGCGGGGACGGAGGAGAACCATGAAAACGTGGCGTGAACTGCGCGGCTTCCCGCTCGCCATCCGGCTGTTGCTGGTCAACCAGCTCGGCGTCAACACCGGTTTCTATCTGCTCATCCCGTATCTCGCCACCCACCTCGGCGAGGATCTGGGCATGTCGGCGGCGGTCGTCGGCATCGTCCTCGGGGTGCGCAACCTCAGCCAGCAGGGCCTGTTCCTGATCGGCGGTTCGGCCGCGGACCGGCTGGGCGCGCGGAACGTCATCATCGCCGGATGCGCCGTACGCACGGCCGGGTTCGCCCTGTTCGCGCTCGGCGACGGACTGCCGGTGCTGCTGGCCGCGTCCGTGCTCAGCGGCCTCGCGGGGGCGCTGTTCAACCCGGCCGTGCGCGCGTATCTCGCCCGGGAGGCGGACGGGCGCAGGGCGGAGGCGTTCGCCCTGTTCAACGTGTTCGCCACCACCGGCGCCCTCATCGGGCCGCTGCTCGGCAGCGCCCTGCTGCTCGTGGACTTCCGCGCCTCGGCGCTCACCGCCGCCGCCATCTTCGCGGTGCTGACCGTCGCCCAGGCGCTGGTGCTGCCCGCGCGGGAGGTCGAGCCGTCGTCCGCCGGTGTCCTCGCGGACTGGCGGGAAGTGGCGGGCAACCGCGCCTTCCTGGCGTTCGCCCTGGCCATGGTCGGCATGTTCACCCTGGAGAACCAGCTGTATCTGCTGCTGCCCGCCGGAGCGCGCCGGGCCACCGGCTGGGACGGCGCTGCCGGGCTGGTGTTCCTCGTCGGCACGCTCGCCAACCTGGCGCTGCAACTGCGCGTCACCCGCGCCCTGAAGCGGCGCGGAAACCGGGCCCGGTGGATCGGCGTGGGCCTCGCGCTCATGGGGCTGGCGTTCGTCCCGCCGATGCTGGTGGCAGGGTCCTCGCCCGGTGGCCGTGGCACGGCGGTGCTGTACGCGCTGCCGGTGCTGGCCGGTGCGCTGCTGCTCTATCTCGGGGTGATGGCCGCCCAGCCGTTCGTCATGGAGCTGATCCCGGGCTTCGGGCGGCCGGAGCTGACCGGTACCTACTTCGGGGTGTTCTACGTGGTGTCCGGCATCGCGGCGGCCGTGGGCAACACGGCGGTGGGCTGGGCCATGGACACCGGGGAGGGCGGCGCCGCGTGGCTGCCGTGGGCCTGCTGTCTGGGCTTCGGCCTCGCCTCGGCGGGCGGCGTCGCCTGGCTGCACCGCACCGGTGCGCTGCCCGCCCGTACCGAGCCCCTGGTGGCGGCGTGAGATCCGGCAACCTGCTCACCGACAGCCCCGCGCTGTACGAGGCCCGGTTCCCGGACCCCGAGCGGCTGGCCGGACGCTGGGCCGAGGACACCCTGCGACGGTACGGTGGCGGGCCGCGCGTCCTGGACCTCGGCTGCGGTACCGGGCGCGACGCCGCGTACCTGCACCGCGCGGGCCGCACGGTGACCGGCGCCGACCTGTCCACCGCCATGCTCGACCACGCGCGCGAGCGGCATCCCGGGCCGGAGTACCGCCGGGCCGATCTGCGCGGCTTCGCGCTCGGCACGTTCGACGCCGTCGTGTGTCTGGACAGCGCCCTGCTGTACTGCCACACCAACGACGAACTCGACGGTTTCCTCGCCTCCTGCCACCGCGCTCTGGCACCCGGTGGCCTGCTCGTCGCGGAGATGCGCAACGGCGCCTACTTCCTGGGCCGCACCGACCTCCTGGACACCCCGGCCGTCAACGCGTTCACCTGGCGGGGAACCGGCTACCGCTCCGCCACCACCCTCCGCGTCGACCGGACCGCGCAACTGCTGCGCCGCACCCGGGTGTGGACCGCCGACGACGGTTCGCCACCGGTCGAGCAGCGCTCCGCGTGGCGGCTGCTGCTCCCCCAGGAACTGCGCCACTTCCTGGCCGCACACGGCTTCACCACGCTCGCCCTGTACGACGGGCCGGGCCCGCGCACCGAACCACCGTGGCGGGACGGGGACACCCCCGGTGTCACGACCGACGCCGACCGGCTGCACCTCATCGCCCGGCGGGACACCTGACCCGGGCGCCGCACACCACCGCCTCCTCAGCCAAGGACACCGCATGCATGACGACCCCGCGCACCGCCTCCGCCACCCGGTCCTCCGCCACCCGGGCCTTCACCGCCGTAGTTTTCTCGCCGCCTCGGGCGCGGCCTCGCTCGGCGCGCTCGCCCTCACCGGATGTGGCGGCGTCCCCTCCGGCGCGTCCCGACAGGGCGACGGCAAGCCGAAACGCGGCGGGCGGCTGCGCGCCGCGTTCGCCGGTGGCGGGGCGAGCGAAAGCCTCGATCCGCACCTGGGCGCCCTTTTCGCCGACGCCGCCCGCGCCAAGGCGCTCTACGACAAGCTCGCCGACTACGACGCCGGCCTCGTGGCCCGGCCACGGCTCGCCACGTCCTGGGAGCCGAACGCGGGCCTGGACCGCTGGAAGGTCACGCTCAGGGATGCCGTCTTCCACGACGGAAAGCCGGTGACCGCGGGCGATGTCCTCTTCAGCTACCGCCGCATCGCCACCCCGGACAAGGCCTTCCGCGCCAAGGCCTCACTGGAACCCATCGATCTGCGGGCCAGCCGGGCGCTGGACCGGCGGACGGTCGAGTTCGTCCTCAAGCGCCCGACCGCCGAATTCCCCAATGTGCTCGCGGCGTTCGGGGCGTACATCGTCCCCGAAGGTGCCGAGGACTTCGACCGGAAGCCGGTCGGCAGCGGGCCCTTCCGCCTCGTCTCGTTCTCCCCCGGCCGCTCCACCGTGCTGCGGCGCAACGACGCCTACTGGGACGGCGCGCCCTACCTCGACCGGCTGGAATTCATTGTCGCGAACGACGAGTCCGCGCGCGTCAACTCCCTCCTCGGTGGCCAGGTGGAATACGCCCACGAGCTGAACCCCACCACGGCGCGCGCCCACGAGGGGACCGGTCAGGTCGAGATCGTCCGGCTGCCGGGCAGCGCCATGCAGGCGTTCGCCATGAAGACCGACCGCCCGCCCTTCGACGACCAGCGGGTGCGTGAGGCGTTCTTCCTCATCGCCGACCGGAAGGAGCTGGTGGACGGCGCCCTGTCCGGGGCGGGTCAGATCGGCAACGACCTCTTCGGCAAGGGCTACGCGTACTACGCCGACGGCCTGCCGCAGCGCGAACAGGACCTCGGACGCGCCCGAAAGCTGCTCAAGCGGGCGGGCGCGGAAGACCTCAGGGTCACCCTCGACACGTCGGCCGTCGCCGCCGGATTCACCGAGGCCGCCGGAATCTTCCGCGACCAGGCCGCCAAGGCCGGGGTCACCGTCACGGTGCGCAACGGCAGCAAGGACTCGTACTGGAACGACATCCTCGACTCCGGCACCCTGTGCAGCTACCGCTCCGGCGCCATGCCCATCGAGTCCCATATCGCCCAGCGGCTGCTCACCGGCTCCACCACCAACGCCACCCACTGGCGGCACAAGGACTTCGACGCCCTCTACCAGCGGGCCCAGTCCACCAGGGACGACACGGAGCGGGCCGCCGTGTACGCGCGCATGCAGCGCCGGCTGTACGCCGAAGGGGGCTTCCTGGTCTGGGGGTTCGCCGACTGGATCATCGGCACGGCCCGCACGGTCGGCGGCGTGGCGCGCGACGCGCCGGCCAACACCCTGGACTGGGCCCGGTTCGACAAGGTCTGGCTGCGGTGACGGGTCTGCGCTCCTGGCTCGCCCGGCGGCTGCTGCTCGGCGCGGCGCAGACCGTGGCCGTGGTGCTGCTGGTGTTCGCGCTGGCCGAGGCGCTGCCGGGCGACGCGGCCGTGGCGCTGGCCGGGGACCAGCCCGACCCGGCGCGGATCGCCGCCATCCGCGACGCGATGGACCTGGACCGCCCCGCGTCCGCGCGGCTGCTGGACTGGGCGTCCGGGCTGCTCCACGGTGACCTGGGCACCTCGCTGGTCTCCGGCCGCCCCGTCAGCTCGTACGTCGCCGGTGGCGTCGCGCCGACGCTGCTCCTCGCCGGGCTCACCCTGCTGCTCCTGGTGCCGCTGGGCGTCGGCCTCGGTGTGCTCGCGGCCCACCGCGCGGGGCGCCGTACGGACCGGGTCATCAGCTCGGTGGCGCTCGGGGTGTACGCCGTCCCCGAATTCGCCCTCGGCACCCTCCTGGTGACCGTCTTCGCGCTGCGCCTGGGCTGGTTTCCACCGACCGCCGTGGGCTACGGCACCGATCTGCTCGCCCACCCCGCCACCCTGGTGCTGCCCGTGCTGGTGCTGCTGTCCCGGCCGGTGTGCTCGCTGGCCCGTCTGGTGCGCGCCGGGATGATCGACGCGCTGGCCTCGCCGTACGCCGCCCAGGCTCGCCGGTACGGCGTCTCCGGCATCCGGGTCCGCTACGCGCACGCGCTGCCGAACGCGGTCGCCCCGGCCGCCCAGCACCTGGCCCGCACCGTCGACTGGCTGCTGTGCGGGGTCATCGTCGTGGAGGGCCTCTTCGTGATCCCGGGGCTGGGAACCGTCCTGCTGAACGCGGTCGCCGAACGCGACATGCCCGTCGTCCAGGGGCTCGCGGTGGTGTTCGGGCTCATCACCGTCGTCCTCAACACCGGCGCCGATCTGGTGGCCCACCGGTTCGCGCCCCGGGCGGAGGTGGCGGCGTGAGCACACCGCTCGGCAAGCGGGGGCGCTCCGCGGTCGCCGTCGTGCTCACCGGCGTCCCGCTCGCCCTGGCCCTGTTCGGGCCGCTCTTCGCGGGCGAGGCCGGGCCGCGCGGCGTGTCCTTCACGCTCGGCGGCGGCCACTGGTTCGGTACCGACTTCACCGGCCGTGACGTGTGGCGGCAGATCCTCCTCGGCGGACGTCCGGTGGTCCTGGTCGCGCTCGCCGCGACAGCCCTCACGTATCTGATCGCCCTGCCGGTCGGGCTGCTGGCCGCGCTGACCCATCGGCGACGGCTGGACGACCTGCTCATGCGCCCCCTCGATGTGCTGCTCGCCGTGCCGTCGCTGCTGCTGCTCCTGCTGGTGGCCACCGCCGTCCCGCCGGGCGCCGTGGGGCTCGCCCTGCTGGTGGCGCTCGCCACCATCCCGGACGCCGCCCGGACCGTACGCGCCGCGGCAGCCGAGGCCGCCTCGCGCCCCGCCGTGGAGGCGCTGCGCATGCAGGGCGAGACATGGTGGCGGATCGGCTTCGGCTATGTCGGCCGGTCGGTCCTGCGCACCCTCGCCACCGACGCTGGTATCCGGCTCACCGGGGCGCTCTATCTGGTGGCCACGGCCGCGTTCCTGGGCATCGGCGTCGCACCGGACGCGGCGGACTGGGCCGTCATGGTGGACCGCAATCGCACCGGGCTGTTCGTCCAGCCCTGGGCGGCCGTGCTGCCCGCGCTGCTGATCGTCGCCCTGACCACGGGCTGCAACCTGCTGTGCGACGCCGTACTGGAACGCCGTCAGCGACCGGAGGAGGGGGAACGGCCATGAACGCGGTCGCGGAGATCGAGGACTTGCGCGTCGAGACCGGCGGCCGGGCCATCGTCGACGGGGTGAGCCTGCGGGCGCTGCCCGGGAAGGTCATCGCGCTGGTGGGCTCGTCCGGCAGCGGCAAGACCACCACGGGCCTCGCGCTGCTCGGCGAGTACCCGCCGGGGGCGAAGGTCACCGGCCGGGTCCGAGTGGCCGACGGCCTGGCCGGATACGTGCCCCAGCACCCGGCCGCCGTCCTCAACCCGGCCCGCCGGGTCGGCGCGCTGCTCGGTGACATCGCGCGCGGACAGGTGCGGCGTCTGCCGCGCTCCGAGCGCCGCGCGGCCGTACGCGAACGTGTTCTCACCGCCCTCTCGCAAGCCCAGCTCCCGGACGGCAGCGCGATATTGCGTCGCTATCCACATCAGCTGTCGGGCGGCCAGCAGCAACGTGTCGTGCTCGCGCAGGCGCTGCTCCTCGGGGCCAGGGTGGTGGTCGCGGACGAACCGACCACCGGGCAGGACCCGGTGGCCAAGCGGCGCATCGTCGAGCGGCTGTCCGCGGTGGCCGCGCAGGGCATCGCCGTGCTGCTGCTCAGCCACGACCTCGACGTGGTGCGGAACCTGGCCGACGAGGTGGTGGTGATGCGCGACGGGAAGGTGGCGGAGGCGGGACCGGCCGAGCGGGTGTGGCACTCCCCCGCCCACGCCTGGACCCGCGAACTCCTCGCGGCACACGGGCCCGCGGCCGTGGCCACGGGGCCCACGACCGGGGCACCCGCCCCCGCGACCGGCGCCACGGACCCCGCGCCACCCGGCGGCGCCGCCTTGCGGGTGTGCGGCCTGACCGCCCGCCACGGCGCCACCCCCGTGCTCCGTACCGGCGAACTCACCGTGCGCGCCGGCACCTGCCTGGCCGTCCTCGGCCCCTCGGGCAGCGGCAAGACCACCCTCGGCCGCTGCCTGGCCGGACTCCACCGGGACCACGACGGGCAGGTGCTGCTCGACGGGACGCCACTGCCGCGCAGTCTGCGCTCGCGCACCCGGGAGCAGACCGCCGCCGTCCAGTACGTGTTCCAGGACGCGCGGGCCGCCTTCGATGAACACCGGCCGGTGCTGGACCAGGTGGCGCGCACGGCGGTACGGCTGAGGGGCGCGGACCCGGCCGCGGCGCGGACCGAGGCGCGGACGACCCTGGCCCGCCTCGGCCTGGCGGACGAGCTGCCGCACCGGCTCCCCGGGCAGCTGTCCGGGGGTGAACTCCAGCGCGCGGCGCTGGCCCGCGCCCTGCTCGCCCGGCCCCGGGTGCTGGTGTGTGACGAGATCACCTCGGGCCTGGACACCGTCACCCGGCGCGGCCTCCTCGATCTGCTCGCCGCGCTGGTGCGCGACGGCGACGGCCTGGCGCTGATCCTCATCACCCACGACACGGACACCGCGGCGCTCGCCACCCGGACCGTGGTCCTGGACGCGGGTGAGGTGGTCGAGCACTAGTTTTGGTTATCATTTTCATCTAGCTGCTACGGTGGCATCCACGTTCCCGAACAGCACGAGCGCAACCACCCGAGAGGACCCATGTCCGCCCACTGCCAACTCACCGGCCGGCAGCCCGGCTTCGGCAACCATGTCTCGCACTCCCACCGCCGCACCAAGCGCCGGTTCGACCCCAATATCCAGCGCAAGCGCTACTGGCTGGCCAGCGAGGGGCGGCATGTGCGGCTCACGCTCAGCGCCAGGGCCGTCAAGACCGTCGACAGCATCGGCGTCGAGGCCGCCGTGGCCCGCATCCGCGCCCGGGGAGGAAAGGTCTGATGGCGAAGAAGAGCAAGATCGCCAAGAATGAGCGGCGGCGCGCGATCGTCGCCCGTTGCGCCAAGCGCCGCGCCCAGCTGAAGGCGCTCATCGCCGCTCCGCACACCCCGGAGGAGGAACGCCTGGCCGCCGAGCGGGAGCTGCGCCGCCAGCCGCGCGACGCCAGCGCCACGCGCGTGCGCAACCGGGACTCCATCGACGGCCGCCCCCGTGGCCATCTGCGCACCTTCGGCCTGTCCCGCATCCGGCTGCGCGAAATGGCGCACGCGGGCGAGCTGCCCGGGGTGACCAAGAGCAGCTGGTGACCCCGCCCGCACAGACGCCGCCACCCCCGGCCGGGCCGGGGGTGGCGGCGTATCCACGCGGTATCAGCCGGTGTCAGCCGGTGCCGGCCGCGGCTTCGGGCTGGGCCTGCGGCGCGGGGCCGGGGCGCCCCGCCGGGCGGGTGGCGGCGGAAACGGCCGCCATCACCACGGTGTTGAGGACCAGCGCGATGACGCCCACGTTCAGATCCTTGATCGCTTGCGGGAATCCCGGCAGCAGACTGCCGACCGTGGCACCGGAGAGGGTGACGGCGGCGACCGTGACCACTCCGACGACGATGCCCGCGGCCGCTCCCTGCTTGGTGACCGGATTCCGCTTGGCCAGACTCGCGAGCAGGGCGGGGAAGAGCTGGGTGACCAGGGAGTAGCCCATGAGCAGCAGCGACACGATCGAACTGCCGCCGTTGAAGGTGAAGTAGAGGGACACCAGCGCGAGCGCGGGGACCAGCCACTGCGCCAGGCTGGTCACCTGACGGTCGTTGCTCTGCGGGCGGGCGAGGCGGTAGACGTTCTTCGCCAGGCAGGTCGCGGACGTCATGAGGAGCAGCGACCCGGGGACCAGCGCGGTGAGCAGCCCCGCGCCGCCGACGATGCCCACGAACCACGGGGGGAACGTGGCGGTGGTGATGCGCAGCAGCGAGAGGTCCGCGTCGGCGCCCTTGAGGCCGGGCACGACGAGGATGGCCGCGAACCCGGCGAAGAAGACGAAGAGCAGGATGAGCTGGTAGAGCGGCATGAAGATGGCGTTGCGGCGGAAGACACGCTCGTTCTGCGCGCTGTAGGAGGCGCTGAAGGTGTGCGGCCACATGTAGAAGCCGAGTGCCGAGAGGAACACCGTGGAGGCGAACCACGAGGTGCTCATGCCACTGTCGGGCAGCGTGAGGAAGCCCGCCTGACTCTTGTCGACCGCCTGGAACATGTTCTCGAAGCCGCCGAAGTAGTGGATCGGCAGGTAGATGCCCAGGATCAGGACGACCGCGAGGATGGTGACGTCCTTCATGACGGCGGTCCACGCGGAACCGTGGATGCCCGAGATGGTGACGTAGACGGTCAGGGCGACGGTGCCGATCACGATGGCCCAGTGGGAGGGAATGCGGCCGTCGGAGGAGACGGACACGATGATCCCGAGGCCCTTCAGCTGCAGGACGAGGTACGGCACCATCGCGATGACACCGACGAGGGCCACGAGCGCGCCGAGCAGCGGGCTCTCGAACTTGGCCACGAAGAAGTCGGACTGCGAGATCAGCCGGTGCTGTTTGGCGTAGCGCCACACGGCCGGGAGCAGCCAGTAGGACAGCACATAGGCGAGTGAGGCGTAACAGAGGATGTAGTACGCCGGGGCACCCTTGCCGTACGCCCAGCCCGAGGCGCCGAGGAAGGTGAAGGTCGTGTAGATCTCACCGGCCAGCAGCAGGAAGACGAAGATCGTGCCGAAGCCGCGGCCGCCGACCGACCACTGTTCGAGGTCCATGTCCCTGCCGCGCCGGGCGCGCAGCCCCAGCAGGAGCGAGGCGGCGAGGAAGAGGAAGATGATGGCGAGGGCGATCATGAGGCGCCTTCCTCATGGTTGGCGGGGTCGAGCCGGTAGATGACGGCCATGGTCACCGAAATCAGGACGACCCATAGGACCAGCCAGAAGAGGATGAACGGCATACCGAGGACGTAGGGCGTCACCCGGTTGACGAAGAAGATCCCCCCGAGGATCCCGAGAAACGGGATCGCACCGAGCAGATGGATGGGTTTCACGTCAAGAACCTCCTGGGCCGGGCCGCACTCCACAGACGGGGCGGGGCTCCTCTGGGGATGACACGAGCGTGGGACGGTCCCGCCGGGGTGCTGGGGGTGCTGCCACCGGGGGACGGCTCGGCCCATGGGAGGGGGTGGTCACCTCCCCCATCCAGGCCATTCCACTTCGCGGAAAACTTTTTTCAACTTGGGAGATGTATAGGTCCGCCGCGAAGCCATGTCAACGCTTCACGCGGACCGGATGGATCAAACATTTCGTTGAAGCGGACCCATCACCATCAACCGCCGCCGGGGGCTTGACGCCAGCGCGCCCCGCGGGTTGTCATTCCACTAAGCAAAAACCATTATCCGCATCGTGGAAGTTGCGGAGCACTCTCCTTCCTGGGATGTGAGACATGAGCGACCACCGCCTCCCGTACACGGTCAACCTGTCGATCCTGTTCACCGAGCTGCCGCTGCTGGAGCGCCCGGACGCGGCGAAGGCCGCCGGGTTCGACGCGGTCGAGTTCTGGTGGCCCCACACCGTGGCGGTGCCGGAGGACAAGGACATCGACGCCTTCATCCGGGCGGTGCGGGACGCCGGGGTCCGGCTGACCGGGCTGAACTTCTTCGCCGGGGACATGCCCGGCGGCGACCGCGGCCTGGTGTCCTGGCCCGCCCGCAGCACGGAGTTCCGCGACAACATCGACGTGACCGTGGCCATCGGAGAACAGCTGGGCTGCCGCGCGTTCAACGCCCTGTACGGCAACCGCGTCGAGGGAGCCGACCCGGCCGAGCAGGACGCCCTCGCCACCGAGAACCTGGCACTGGCCGCCGAGGCCGCCGGGCGCGTCGGCGGCACGGTCCTGGTCGAGCCGGTCAGCGGCGCCCCCGCGTATCCGCTGCTCACCGCGGCGGACGCGCTCGGCGTCATCGACCGGGTGGAGCGCGCGTCCGGCGCCCGCAACCTCCGTTTCCTCGCCGACCTCTACCACCTGGCCGTCAACGGCGACGACGTGGCGCGGGTGATCGACGACCACGCCGGACGCGTCGGCCACGTCCAGATCGCGGACGCGCCCGGCAGGGGCGCCCCGGGCACCGGCGGGCTGGACCTCCACGGGCAGCTCACCGCGCTGGAGACCGCGGGCTACGACGGCTGGGTGGGCCTGGAGTACAAGGCCCAGGGCCCGAGCGCCGACAGCTTCGACTGGCTCCCGCGCGAGCGGCGCGGCAGCTCCGCCCACGCCTGACCTGACAGCCCTCAACAACACGAAGGAGCGCCACGATGACCGCCACACCACGGAAGATCGCCTTCATCGGCCTGGGCATCATGGGCGGCCCGATGGCCGCCAACCTGGTCAGGGCCGGGCACACCGTCACCGGCTACAACCGCAGCCGCCCCGCCGTCGACAAGCTCACCGCGGCCGGGGGCCACGGCGCGGACAGCATCGCGCAGGCGGTGCGCGACGCCGAGGTCGTCATCACCATGGTCCCGGCCGACCCGCAGGTGAAGGAGGTCGTCCTCGGCGAGGACGGCGTCCTGGCACACGCCGCGCCGGGCACCCTGCTGATCGACATGAGCAGCATCACCCCGCAGACCTCCCTGGAGGTCGAGGCCGCCGCCAAGGAGAAGGGCGTCCGCACCCTGGACGCCCCGGTCTCCGGCGGTGAGGCCGGGGCGGTCGAGGGCGTGCTGTCCATCATGGTGGGCGGCGAGCCGGACGACTTCGCCGAAGCGGGGCCGGTGTTCGAGGCGCTCGGCACCACCGTCGTGCACGTCGGCCCGCACGGCTCCGGTCAGACGGTCAAGGCCGCCAACCAGCTGATGGTCGCCGTCCACCTCGAGGCCCTGGCCGAGGCAGTGGTGTTCCTGGAGAACGCCGGGGTGGACCTGGGCGCCGCGCTGGAGGTGCTGGGCGGCGGCCTGGCCGGATCGACGGTGCTGGCCCGCAAGCGGGACGCCGTACTGAGCCGCAGCTTCCAGCCCGGTTTCCGCATCGATCTGCACCACAAGGACATGGGCATCGTCACCGACGCGGCGCGGGCGGTCGGCGCGCCGCTGCCCGTCGGCTCCGTCGTCGCCCAGCTGGTCGCCTCCGCCCGTGCCTGCGGCGACGGCGGCCTGGACCACTCCGCACTGCTGCGCGGCGTCGAGCGCCTGGCCGGCCGCGACATCCACTGAACCCCGGAACCACAGGAGCAACCCCATGGCGCGTATGACAGCGGCCCAGGCGGCGGTGGAGATCCTCAAGCGCGAGGGCACCACCCACGTCTTCGGTCTCCCCGGAGCGGCGATCAACCCCTTCTACGCCGCGATGCGCGGCAACGGCGGCCTCACCCACGTCCTGGCCCGGCACGTCGAGGGCGCCTCGCACATGGCCGAGGGCTACACCCGGGCCAGGGCCGGGAACATCGGGGTCTGCGTGGGCACCAGTGGCCCCGCGGGCACCGACATGATCACCGGCCTGTACTCGGCGAGCGCCGATTCGATCCCGATCCTGTGCATCACCGGCCAGGCGGCGGTGTCCAAGCTGCACAAGGAGGACTTCCAGGCGGTCGACATCGCCTCGATCGCGGCGCCGCTGACCAAGATGGCCATGACCGTGCTGGAGCCCGCACAGGTGCCGGGCGCCTTCCAGCAGGCGTTCCACCTCATGCGGTCCGGCCGCCCCGGACCGGTCCTGATCGACCTGCCCATCGACGTCCAGATGGCCGAGATCGAGTTCGACCCGGACACCTATGAGCCGCTGCCCCTCCACAAACCGGCCGCCACCCGGGCGCAGATCGACAAGGCGATCGGGATGCTCCAGGCCGCCGAGCGGCCGCTGCTGGTCGCGGGCGGCGGCACCATCAACGCCGACGCGGCCGATCTGCTGGTGGAATTCGCCGAGCTGACCGGGGTTCCCGTCGTGCCCACCCTGATGGGCTGGGGCGCCATCCCCGACGACCATCCGCTGATGGCGGGCATGGTCGGCCTCCAGACCTCCCACCGTTACGGCAACGCCACCCTGCTGGAGTCGGACTTCGTCCTCGGCATCGGCAACCGCTGGGCCAACCGCCACACCGGCGGTGTCGACACGTACACAAAGGACCGCACCTTCGTCCACGTCGACATCGAGCCCACCCAGATCGGCCGGGTGTTCGCGCCCGACTACGGCATCGTCTCCGACGCCGGGGCCGCCCTGCGGCTGTTCGTCGAGGCCGCCCGGGAACTCAAGGCGGCGGGCACCCTCACGGACCGCGCCGACTGGGCCGACAGCTGCCGCCGCCGCAAGGGCTCGATGCTGCGCAAGACCCACTTCGACCAGGTGCCGGTCAAACCGCAGCGGGTCTACGAGGAGATGAACCGGGCGTTCGGGCCGGACACCCGCTATGTCTCCACGATCGGCCTCTCCCAGATCCAGGCCGCCCAGATGCTGCACGTCTACCGCCCCCGGCACTGGATCAACGCCGGTCAGGCCGGGCCGCTGGGCTGGACCGTCCCGGCCGCGCTGGGCGTGGCGACCGCCGACCCGGACACCACCGTCGTCGCCCTCTCCGGCGACTACGACTTCCAGTTCATGATCGAAGAACTCGCGGTCGGGGCCCAGTTCCAGATCCCGTACCTCCATGTCGTCGTCAACAACGCCTATCTGGGGCTGATCCGCCAGGCCCAGCGCGGTTTCGACATGGACTACTGCGTCCAGCTCTCCTTCGACAACATCAACGCCCCCGAGGTCGGCGGCTACGGCGTCGACCACGTCAAGGTCGCCGAAGGGCTCGGCTGCAAGGCCATCCGGGTCTTCGAACCCGACCGCATCGCGCCCGCCCTGGAAGAGGCCAGGAAGCTCATGGCCGAACACCGGGTGCCGGTCGTCGTCGAGGTCATCCTGGAGCGCGTCACCAACGTGTCCATGGGCACCGAACTCGACAACGTCAACGAGTTCGAGGACCTCGCCACCAGCCCCGAACACGCCCCCACGGCGGTCCGCACCGCCATCGGATGACGCCCCGGGCGACACCGCCCGGCACCCTCAAGCTCCTCCCGGCGGCGTGATCCACGCGGTCGAAGCCGCGCCGCCGGGAGGCTTCCAGCAACACTCGCGGCAGCGGCCTTCCAGCCCCACGCCTTCGGCCCTGGACGCCCCCGGCGCGTGGTTCGACCTGCTGCCCGCGCCCCAGGTGTGACCCCGGCCCGAGCCGGGACGGGGTCACCAGGTCACGGGCAGTTCGTAGACGCCGTAGACCGAACCGTCGTGCTTGAAGGGGATCTTCTCCAGACCGGTGGCCAGCCGGAGGGTGGGGACGCGGCGGTAGAGGGTGCTGTAGACGACCTGCAGCTCCATCCGGGCCAGCGGCTGGCCCAGGCACTGGTGCACCCCGAAGCCGAACGCCACATGGCGGCGGGCGTCGCGCCGAAGGTCCAGCCGGTCGGGGTCGGGGAAGACCTCGGGGTCGCGGTTGGCGATGTCGTTGGCCAGGATGATCCCCTCCCCGGCCCGGATCACCTGGCCCGCGACCTCGATGTCCTCCAGCGCCACCCGGCGCCGCCCGCTGTGCGTGATGTTGAGGTAGCGCAGCAGCTCCTCCACCGCCGAGGCGACGAGCTTCGGATCGTCCGATTCCCGTAGCAGGGCGAGCTGTTCGGGGTTCTCCAACAGGGCGAGGGTGCCCAGCGCGATCATGTTCGCGGTGGTCTCGTGGCCCGCGAGCAGGAGCAGCACGCCCGTCTGGGCCGCCTGCTCGCGGGTCAGCTCGCCCGCCGTGACCCGTCCGGCCAGCCCGGACAGCAGATCGTCCACGGGGTGGGCGATCTTCTCGCCCATCAGGCCGTCCAGGTAGCCGAGCAGCGCTCCATGGGCGGCCGAGCGCTGCTCGGGCGTCACCTCGCGGTTGATGAGGACGTTGCTGTTCTCCTGGAAGAAGTCGTGGTCGGCGTACGGCACTCCGAGCAGCTCGCAGATCACCAGCGAGGGCACCGGCAGGGCGAACGCCTGGACCAGGTCGCGCGGCGCGGGTCCGGCCAGCATCTCGTCGATCAGCCCGTCCACGATCTTCTGCACGGCCGGACGCATCGCCGCCACCCGCTTGATGGCGAACGGCGCCGTGACCATCCGCCGGAGCCGGGCGTGTTCGGGGTCGTCCATCAGGATGAAGCTGAAGCCGGTGCCGCCCGGGGGCAGCGGGGCCGAGCTGGGATAGCCGGGCCGGGCGGCGTCGGCGCTGACCCTCGCGTCGCCCAGCAGGGCCCGCTGCTCGGCGTGCCGGGTCACCAGCCACGGGGTACTGCCGTCCCACAGACGGACCCTCGCGAGCGGCCCCTCCTCCGTCGCCTCCCGCAGCGCGGGCGGCGGGTCGAACGGGCAGCCCGCCGCCCTGGCCATCGGAAACTCCGCAAGCGTCATGCCCGTTTCTCCCTCTGCTGTCCGTTCCGTACGGCCCCGTCCGCCACGGTCACCCCCTCCGATCCGGGCGTCGTCCGGTGATCAGGCAATCCGATCCGCTACATTAAGTCAAGCAACTGATTTAAATTTGTCCGCGACGCATGCCGCTCGCCCGGTACGGAAGGCTCCGCCATGTCCGACGCCCTGCCCAGACCCACCACCGCCGGAGCCTCCGGACCGCCGCGGGCAAACACCGTCGTGGCGGTCCTGGCCTTCGCCGGGATCGTGGTCTCGCTGATGCAGACCCTGGTGATCCCGCTGATCCCCCAGCTCCCCAGCCTGCTGAACGCCTCGGCGTCGGACGCCACCTGGGCGGTGACCGCCACCCTGCTCGCGGCCGCCGTCGCGACACCGGTGATCGGGCGGCTGGGAGACATGTACGGCAAGCGCCGCATGCTCCTGATCAGCCTGGGCCTGCTGGTGACCGGATCGGTCGTCGGCGCCCTCAGCGACTCCCTGGCCCCGATGGTCGTCGGACGGACCCTGCAGGGCCTGGCGTCCGGGGTCATACCGCTCGGCATCAGCATCATGCGCGACGAACTGCCCGCTGAGCGGCTCGGCGCGGCGACCGCCCTGATGAGCGCCTCGCTCGGGGTCGGCGGCGCCCTGGGCCTGCCCGCCGCCGCGCTGCTGGCCGAACGCGCCGACTGGCATGTGCTGTTCTGGACGGCCGCCGGATTCGGCGTCCTCGCCACCGCGCTCGTGGCCAGGCTCGTCCCCGAATCCGCGGTGCGCAGCGGCGGACGGTTCGACGTGGCGGGGGCGGCCGGTCTCTCGGTCGCGCTGGTCTGCCTGCTGCTGGCGATCTCCAAGGGGGCCGCCTGGGGCTGGACCAGCGGTCCCACCCTCGGGCTCTTCCTCGCCTCGGCGGTCACGCTGGCGCTGTGGGGCCGGTGGGAACTGCGCTCCGCGCGGCCGCTGGTGGACCTGCGCACCACCGCGCGGCGTCAGGTGCTGCTCACCAACCTCGCCTCCGCGGTGTTCGGCTTCTCCATGTTCGCGATGTCCCTGCTGATGCCGCAGCTGCTCCAGCTGCCGGAGGCCACCGGTTTCGGCCTCGGGGAGACGATGCTGACCGTCGGCCTCGTCATGGCGCCGTCGGGTCTGGTGATGATGGCCATGGCGCCGCTGTCCGCACGCATCTCCAAGAACCAGGGCCCCAAGGTGACGCTGATGCTCGGCGCCGTCGTGGTCGCCTCGGGTTACGGCCTCAACATCGCGCTGATGTCGGCCATCTGGCACCTCGTCCTGGTGTCCTGCGTCATCGGCGCCGGTATCGGGCTCGCCTACGGCGCCATGCCCGCGCTCGTCATGGCGGCCGTGCCGGTGACGGAGACGGCCGCGGCCAACAGCCTCAACACCCTGATGCGGTCCATCGGCACCTCGGTCTCCAGCGCGGTGGCGGGCGTCGTCCTGGCCGAGATGACCACCACGCTCGGCCCCGTCACCCTCCCCGCCCAGGACGGCTTCCGGGTGGTCATGGCCGTCGGCGCCGGGGCGGCCCTGCTCGCCTTCGCCCTCGCCGCCTTCCTCCCCCGGCAGCGCCCGGCGGCCCCGGTGGCGGTGGCGCCCGCCACGGCCACGCATGGGGCCACGCGCGCCGGGTAGACGGATCCGCGACCAGCCCGATGTCCGGCAGTTCATCACCCCGAGGAGAGCCCCCATGCTGATGGCCCACCCCGCCGTGTTGCGCAACCTCGTCGAGCAGTACGAGACCCTGCGGTCCCTGCAGGCCGACGTGGGCAGCGCGGCAGTGCGGCAGCGCATGGACGACGTCGCCTACACGCTGTGCGTCTCCACCGGGACCCGGGACGTGGACACCGCCCTGATCGCCGCCCGGCACCGGCTCCCCGGCGCCCGCGTGCAGGACGATTCTCTGCTGAGCACCTGAGACCGCGCACGTGAGGTGATGCCCCGGGGCGCGATGCGGTACGTCCCGGGGCCGCTTGCCGTCAGCGGCCGACGTCGTCCTCGGTGAGGACGCGGGCCATGGTGCGTTCCGCCAGGGCCGTGATCGTCACAAAGGGATTGACGCCGATGGAGCCCGGGATGAGGGCTCCATCGGTCACGTAGAGCCGCTGGTAACCGGACACCCGGCCGTAGGTGTCCGTGGCGCGGCCCAGGACGGCGCCGCCCAGCGGGTGGTAGCAGAAGTCTCCGGCGAAGGCGCGGGTGTCGCCGAAGAGGTCGTAGCGGTAGATGGTGGCGTTGGCCGCGTTGACCCGGTCGAAGAGGGACTTGGCGGCGGCGATGCCCGGGGCGCTGTGGGCGGCGGTCCAGTTCAGTACGGCGGCGTCCTTGGCGGCGTCGTAGGTGAAGGTGCCGCGCTGCGGGTTCTTGGTGATCGCCAGGTAGAGGCTGGCCCAGGTCTCGGTCCCGGCCGGCAGCGGGGCGATCTCGGCGAAGACCGGGTTGGCCGCGTTGGACCAGTCGTCGATGGCCGTCACCGGGATCGTGGACTGATGGGCCCCGGTGGGATTCCAGATGTGGTTGGCGCGGCCCAGCATGACGTTGCCGTTGCCGCCCCAGCCCCGGCCGACCTCCGCGTTCAGCGCGGGCAGCGCGCCGGTCTCGCGGGCGCGCAGCAGCAGTTCGGTCGTCCCCAGGCTGCCCGCGCCGAGGAAGAGGGAGCGGCAGCCGATCTCGTCCGTCGCGGTGACCGCGCCGGTGGTGTCGATGCGGTCGACGGTGACGACGTACGTACCGTCGGCCGCGCGCCGCACCGCCCGGGCGCGGCTGAGCGTGTGGATGGTGACGTTCCCGGTGCCGAGGGCCGCCGCCAGGTAGGTCTTGTCGAGGCTGCGTTTGCCGTGGTTGTTGCCGTAGATGACCTCCTGGGCCAGCGCGGACTTGGTGGCGGTCCCGGCGGCCTCGCGCCGCATGTAGTCGAAGTCGTAGACGCTGGGCACGAAGACGGTCTTCAGCCCCGCCGCGCTCGCCTGGGCACGGGACACCCGGGCGTACTGGTACCACTCCGTGGTCTCGAACCAGTCGGAGGGGATGGCGGCGGTGCCGAGCATGCGGTTGGCGCGCGGGAAGTACGTGCCGTACATGGCGTCCGCGTCGACGCCCGGCAGCACCTCCTGGAAGTACGCGCGGGGCGGGGTGACCGCGATACCGCCGTTGACCAGCGATCCGCCGCCGACCCCCCGGCCGACGTAGACGGACATGTTCGGGTGCCGGACGCGGTCCAGAACACCGGGGTAGGGCGTGATGTCCTTGTTGATGACGTCCAGCCACAGGAACGTGGACAGCGGCGCCTCTGTCCTGCGCTTGAACCACATGGAGCGCTGGTCGGGGGTGGTCATCGAGCAGAACACCGACCCGTCCGCCCCCGGCGCCTCCCAGAGCCGGCCCATCTCGATGACCAGGGTGCGGATGCCCGCCTCGCCCAGCCGGAGCGCGGCGACCGCCGCGCCGTAGCCGGATCCGATGACGAGGGCGGGGGCGTAGTCGGCGCTCCGGGCGGCGGCCGCCGGGGTGAGGCCGATTCTGGTGAGTCCGAGGGCGGCGGCCGTCTGGAGGGCCGCCAGCCCCAGAAAGTGACGACGTGTCAGTTTTACTTCCATGGCCGCATCATGGGCGGAATCGGCCACTCCGCCCATCCTGCGCGCACATGGTCTTTTGACGCTACGTCAGATCTTTTACGGGTGCATCGGGCGCCTCGGACACCTGGGGCGCCTCCGGCGTCCGCTTCCGCCGGACCTCGCGCACCAGGGCGACACCGAGCACCAGCGCCGCCGCGAGCAGCGACAGAATCATCTGCTCGCGGCCGTCCGGATCGGTGAACATGTAGCCGACCACGAAAACGATCATGCCGATGGTGATCCAGGTCAGATACGGGTACGCCCACATCTTCACCGTCAGCCGCTCCGGCGCCTCCCGCTCCAGGGTCCTGCGCATCCGCAGCTGCGAGAAACAGATCACCAGCCAGACGAAGAGCGCCACCGCACCGGAGGAGTTCAGCAGGAACTGGAACACGGTGTCGGGGTAGGCGTAGTTGAAGAAGACCGCCACGAAGCCGAAGACGACCGAGGCGAGGATCGCCGTGGCCGGGACACCGCGCGCGGTGGTGCGGCTGAAGCTCTTCGGCGCGTCCCCGCGGCCGCCGAGCGAGAACGCCATCCGGGAGGCCGTGTACAGGCCGGAGTTGAGACAGGAGAGCACGGCGGTCAGCACGATCACGTCCATCAGCTGACCTGCGTGAGCGATGCCGATGTGGTCCAGCACGGCCACGTACGGGCTCTTCTTCACCTCGGGGGAATCCCACGGCAGCAGCGTCACCACGATGGCGATCGAACCGAGGTAGAAGACCGCGATCCGCCAGATCACGCTGTTGGTGGCGCGGGCGACCGCCTTGCGCGGATTGGCGGACTCCGCCGCCGCGAGCGTGACGATCTCACTGCCCATGAAGGAGAACACGACCATCAGCACCCCGGTGAGCACCGCACCGGGCCCGTTCGGCAGGAAGCCGCCGTGACCGGTCAGATTCGCGGCACCGACCGCGCCGTCGGAGCCACCCGGCAGCAGACCGAACACCGCCAGCCCGCCGACCACGATGAACACGGCGATCGCGACCACCTTGATGCCCGCGAACCAGAACTCGAACTCCCCGTAGGAGCCCACGGAGAACAGGTTCGTCGCGGTCAGCACCACCATCACGATGAGCGCCCACGCCCACTGCGGCACCGCGGGCACCCATCCGGTGAGGATGGCGGCCCCCGCGGTGGCCTCCACGGCCAGCACCACGACCCAGAAGAACCAGTACAGCCAGCCGATCGTGAACCCCGCCCAGCGGCCGAGCGCCCGGTCCGCGTACGACGAGAACGAACCGGAGACCGGGTCGGCGGCGGCCATCTCGCCGAGCATCCGCATGACCAGCACGACCAGGGTGCCGACCAGGGCGTACGACAGCAGAATGGCGGGCCCCGCCGCGGCGATCCCCGCCCCGGAGCCGACGAACAGCCCGGCCCCGATCACCCCGCCGATGGCGATCATCGACAGATGGCGGTTCTTCAGCCCGGCCTGCAGACCGGAGCCGGAATCCGATCCGGAGCCGGAGCCGCCGGGCGGGGCCGCCCCCGGTGGCGGTTCGGCGCCGCTGGGGGCGCGGGCGTCCGTGCTGATCGGCTTATGGGCGCTCATGAGCTTTCCTCGTCTCTGATGACGGCGGGAGTCGGCGCGCGCGGACGCACGCCTGTGAGGCGCGCGGGGCATCACCGGCAGTGAGCCGTGTCCCCGATCGGCGACACGAAAGGCGGCCCTGAGCAGGACCGAAGCCCCGGTGGAGGCAGATGTGAGGTGGGTTGCGGTTCAGTGGAATCTAGGTGTCCCGCCAGAGCCCGACCATCGACAGGTGTCACGCATCGAGCCCCTCGGTTTCATACAGATGTAATAAAGCGAGGCCGCCGGAGGCCGCGCGGCGCCCCGGCCCCATTGGGATGACGGGTCCGGCCCGGGCGCGTATCAAAGGGTCATGGACACGACGCATGGTGCCGAGGGCACCCAACGGCGGCCCGGGGTGCTGAGACAACGGGACTTCCGGCTGCTGTGGTTCGGCGAGACCACCAGCGGGCTGGGCGCCAGCATCACCACGGTGGCGCTTCCCCTGGTCGCGGTGGTGGAGCTGCGGGCCGACACCTTCGCGGTCGGGCTGCTCGCCGCCGCGGTGTGGCTGCCGTGGCTGGTGATCGGGCTGCCCGCCGGGGCCTGGGTGGACCGGGTGCGGCGGCGGCCGCTGCTGATCGCCTGCGATCTCGTGGCGGCGGCACTGTACGTGAGTGTCCCGGTGGCGGCCTGGCTGGATGTGCTGACGCTGGCCCAGCTGCTGGTGGTTGCGGTGATGTGCGGGGCGTCGACGGTGTTCTTCAACACCGCCTACCACGCGTACATCCCCGCCGTACTGGACGAGCGCGACCTACTGGAGGGAAACGCCAAGCTCCAGGGCAGCGAGGCCGCTACGCGCGTGGTCGGCCGCGGAACCGCCGGGCTGATCGCCCAGGCGTTCGGCGCGGTCGCCGGGCTACTGATCGACGCCATGACCTTCGTCGTCTCGGCGGTGTGCCTGCTGATGATCCGGACCCGGGAAACGGCCCCGGCGGCCCCCGACGCGACGGCCACGCTGCGCCGCCGCATCGGCGAGGGGCTGCGCTTCGTCCGCCATGACCCCTATCTGCGGCCGATGGTGACGTACGGGGCCGTGCTCAACATGGCGCTGATGGGGTGTCAGGCCGTACAGATCGTGTTTCTGGTGCGCACCGTGGGAGCGTCCGAGTCGACGGTCGGCGTCCTGATGATGACCGGCAGCCTCGGCGGCATCCTCGGCGCCCTGCTGGCCACGGCCCTCGGCCGCCGCTTCGGCTCCGCCCGAGGGATGCTCGTACTGCAGGCGGTCACCAGCCCGTTCGCGCTGCTGATGCCGCTGACCGCGCCGGGCGCCGGGCTGCTGCTGTTCGCGGTCGGCTCGTTCATGGTGGGGACAGGCGTCGCGGTGTGCAACGTGGTGGTGGGCAGCTTCCGGCAGCGGTACTGCCCGCCCGAGCTGCTGGGCCGGGTGGTCGCGACGACGATGATGCTCAACCACAGCACCATTCCGCTCGGTTCGCTGCTCGGCGGACTCCTCGGCGGCACCCTCGGGCTGCGCCCCACCATGTGGATCATGACGGCGCTGTCGGCGTCCTGCTGGCTGATCCTGGCGCTGGGACCGATGCGACGGCGCCGCGATCTGCCGGACGCGTACACGGCGGGGCCGGTGCCGGACGGCGCGGGGCTGGCCGTCGACGCGGCGGGCTGACGGGAGGCACGCTCCGGCCCCCGGGAACGTGGGGCCCTCGGGGACATGGGCCGCTTGGCACACTATTTATCCCGGCGGTCACCACGGCCCAGGTGTTCGGAGAGGACGGTGGCCAGCTCGACGCTGTGCAGATAGCTGTAGCCCTGGGTGCGGACGGTGTCCAGCCCCAGCCCCTCGCACTGGATGTTCACCGAGACGCCCTCGAACCGCTCGGTCAGGTCGCGCGGGACGGCCAGCGGATCGTCGGTGCCCGCGAGGTTCACCCATCGCCGTACGCCCGGGGGGCGTGTGCCCCGGCCGTCGACGGGTGCGGGTTCCAGCCGGTTGAAGACCACGTCCAGGCCGAACGGCGCGCCCAGGGTCACCAGCAGGTCCACCGAGAGCTGCGGCCGTTCGCAGAGCGCCTCGTAGACGACCAGAGCCCCGAGGGAGTGGGCGATGACGACGTCCGGCCGCTGGGCGACGATGGCCTTGGCGACGGTCTGCCGCGCCTCGGCCCGCTGCGCGGGGTCGTGCAGGTAGACGTACAGCTCCCGGCCCATGCCGGGCAGCAGCGCGTTCGGCATGCCCGCGGCCCTTACGAGGGCGTCCGCGAGGCGGCGCAGCCGTCCCCGGCCATTGCCGCTGCCGCTGTCGGTCTTCGCGCCCGGGGTGCGCAAGGTGTCGCCGTAGTAGGCGACGCGCACGTCGAAGGGGGCCGAGGGCCCGGTGTGGCCGACCCGCTCCGCACCGTCGCGCAGGGCCAGGAGCCATTGGTGCGACAGCTCCGTGGCGCTGTGCTGACCGTGGCCGAAGCCATGGACTCCCAGCACCCGGGGGACGGGGGTGAACGGCTCACCGGCGGGGGTGAGGTCGTCCAGATGCCAGGCCCGGGGGGCTCCCTTCTCGTTCACCGCGACCGCCAGCGGGCGGTGGCCCACGCTCGTGGTGGCGGTGAACGCCTCGATGGGTCCGAGGTCTGCGGGGGTGCGGTTTTCCGGGCTCGTCGAACCGTTCAGCGGCCACACGGTGCAGCGCTGCCGGGAGCTGCGGACCAGGGCCCGGTCGCCTCGCCAGTCGACGAACCGCAGCTGCGGAAGGGGCTGCTGCGGCCCTTGCGCGACGGGTACCGCCAGGGGCCCCTTGCCCGGGGTGACGAAGGCGCGCATCAGCAGGGGGGTGCCCGATCCCATGAAGTAGAAGACGCTGGGCCCGTCCGCGGCGGCCATCGCCGTCACCGCGCCCCGGCAGCCCCCCAGCGTGACCGGCTCCGACCACAGCCGCCGGGGCGGCGGCTCGCACGCGGGGTCGAGGCCCTGTGCCTCCAGGATGTCTGCCGCGACGGATGAGGCCGCCAGGCGGTACAGCGTCCGGCCCCGGCTGTCGGTGATGGATTCCAGCAGTCCGCGCACGGGAGCCAGGGCCTCCCGCACCTCGTAGAGCGAGGGCGGTCCGCAGCGCCGTTGGATCTCGGTGTCCGTCAGCGCCTTGTTCCCGGCCGCCGCCAGCGTGGTGAGCACCGGCACGGTCCAGGGGTTACGGGCGTCGGCGAGCAGCAGTGCCACGACATCGGCGCTGGTGCGGGGCGCGCCGGAACCCGCCCAGCGCGCGTCCTCGGGGCCCTCCAGCGGTTCGCCACGGGAGGCGATGAACCCGCTGTAGGCGCGGGCGATGAGGACCTGTTCGGCGACCGGGCTCCGCTCGACGAGCGCCGTGGCGGCGGCCTCGCCGAACGCCTCGCGCACGGGGGCGGCGGAGGCGGCGCGGTAGGCGGGGGCGGTGGCCAGCACGCGGTCGCACATCTCGCGCAGGGTGCGGTGCTGGAGCTCCGGGGAGGCGGTGAGAGCGATGTGCGTATAGGAGTGGAATCTGTGCGTCACCGCGTTCATGGGGCGGCCCGGGCGGGTGGCGACCACCACGCGGCAGCGTCCGGAGGAGATGAGCGGGCGCAGCAGTCCGGACACGATGGCCTCGGGGTCCCGCGCCTCGTCCAGGGCGTCGACCACCACGACCGGCGGAATCTTCAGCCGGGTGAGCCGCTCGACCAGATCGGCGGGGGTGTCCGGAACCCGCTCGCCGGGAAGGGTGAACTCCTGCGCGAGGGACTGTGCCAGCTCCGTGGCGTCGCGTCCGCGCGCGGAGGCCGCCAGGGGTGGGGGGCCGCCGGACCGTTGCAGCATCCGCGTGGACAGCGCGTCCAGCAGGGTCGTCTTGCCGCTCCAGGGCTCCCCGGTGACCAGGGCGAGCCCGCCCTCGGACGAGCTGTCGACCCAGTACTCCAGTTCCCGGACGCCCGGTGTCCCGGGCGGTTCCGCCGGGCCCTGGTCGAGGAGGGGGGTCAGGGGCGGGCGGTAGCGGGGGTTGGGCAGGAAGTCGTTGTTGTCCCTCAGCGACAGCACGGCGCTGTTCGCGGTGCGGCCGTCGGTCAGCTCGTGGACGAGGGCCAGCACATCGCCCAAGGAAATGAACCGCTGGTGGTGCGAGTGACCGCCCAGCCCCGCCCTGAAGAGGCGCAGCGCCTCGGCGAGCGCGAGGGTGAGGTCATAGGCGGGGGCCCGCTCGGGCGGCCCGGACATGAGGACGGCATCGAAACCGAAGACCGGGACGACGGCGCTCCGCACGGCCGGACAGTCGTCCACGATCATCAGGCGCCGCCCCCGCGTCTCGTTGGCGGGCAGCGACCTGAACAGGGTCTCGCTTTCCGCCGACTGGCCCGCCACATGGAGGATCAAGGCGTCCGTGTCGGTGAGTCCGGCCGTGGTCTCCTCGACCGTACGCCGGAACTCCCGTGCCGTGACGTCCATGGCGAACCGGGTGCGGCAGCCGAACTCTTCGAAGACCTCGGCGAGGGAGCGGCAGGCGGGCTCCAGTGAGGGGTCGTCGGCGGCGCCGAAGCCGAAGCTGAGCACGTAGCGCCGCCCCGGCGGCCGGGCCGCTCCGGTCGGTGCCGCGCCGTCGCCGACGACCACCTCGGCGGACTCCAGGACCCGGCCGCGCACGACGCCTTCGGTATCGCCCGTGAAGAGATGGGACCGGCCGCCTTCGGTCAGCAGGGTCAGCGCGCTCACCTGCTCGGTCACCGTGACGGTGGGCAGGAAGGTGGCGCCGCTGTCGAGGTCCAACAGGTCGATCCCGCCCGGGCGGAGGACCGCCACGACCGGCTGGCCCATGATGTCGTGGCAGGCCAGCAGGGGCGTCCGGGCCTGGGTGTCGTCCTCCGGGAAGACGGATTGCCAGACGTGCGGCCGCCGGTCGGGCGCCTGGTCCACGGCGGCGCCGAGGTCGGTGGCGGCCAGCGTGCCGTCGGCGTACAGCGTCACGGCGAGGCTGCGGCCGGAGGCCGTGGTGGCGCAGGCGAGGGCGGTGATGCCGAACCCGCCCCAGTGGGTGGCCAGACGGCCGTGGCCGGTGGCCAGGTCCCACATCCACAGCTCGTCTCCGGAGGTCGTCACGACCACGTCCCGGCCGCCCACCCGGGCGCACTCCACGAAGACCGGCCCGTCGGCCGCTCCCCCGCTCCCGGCCCGGTGACGGCCGGTCACCGCCGCGTGGATCCGCTCGGCGTACGGGGCGAGTTCGCCACCCAGACCGCCCAGCACCGACGCGGCCACGGTGGCGAACGCGCGGCCCCCGGCCAGTTCGAGCGGGCCCGTGGGGTCGGCGGCCAGCACCCGGAAGTCGAGGGAGCCGCCGAAGGGCGCGGCGAGCGCCTCGGGGGCCTGGATGAGGGTGGTGAGCACCTGGTAGGCGTCGGTGCGGGTGAGCCCGGGGGCCAGTTCGTCGCGTACGCCGTCGCGGAACGCGTACACCACCTGGTCCGGGTCCTCCCCTCGGCGGCGGGCGGTGGTGGGCACCAGCAGGTCGGAGAGGAACACCTCGGCGAGGTGGGCGGGTCCGGTGGCGGGCAGCAGGTGCTGCTGGAGCCAGCGCATCAGCGGCAGGGTGAGCGGGGCGGCGGACAGCAGGTACGCCAGGTTCAGCGCCTCCGCGGTGGCCCAGGTGCGGAACTCCTCGACCCGTTCCGGGGCCGTGGTGTCGTCCGGGAGGCGGCGCGCGGCGTCGGCGGCCGCCTGGGGGCGGCCGTACCAGGGCTCCCGGCCGAGGTCGACCGCCGAGCCGGGCCGCCAGGTGGTGCGGCTGCCGGACAGCGCCTGGGCCCAGGGGCGCAGCCATTCGGGGTCCAGGGTGACCAGCGGCGCGAGGTCGGCGGCACCTCCGGCGTGGGCGGCGGCGGGGCCCTCGGGCCGTACGGTCAGCCGGGCGGGGCCGGTGGCGCGCAGTTCGGCGCGGACCGGGGGCAGCCAGGTGCGGTGCCACAGGTCGGGCGGCAGCATCTGGACGATGGCCAGGGGTGACCGGCGCGCCCATTCCCGTACGGTCGCGGTCATCTCGGGGGTGCCCCACAGGTCGCCGACCCCGTCGGTGAGGACGAGGATCAGCCGACGGCCGGAGGGGTCGTGCAGCTCGGCGGGGTTACGGCCCTCCGCCGCCTGGCCGGCGCCGTCCTCACCGGCGGTGCCGTAGCGGAGGACGAGGGCGGGGTCGTCGGCGTCGAACCGCCACAGGCGTACGTCCCGGAAGGCGCCGTGGCCCTCGACGAGTTCGCGGAAGTCGTCCACGGTACGGCGCCATACGGACATCGACACGCTGTCGTCCACCACCAGCGCCAGCTCCAACCAGCGTTCGCAGGCGTGGCACAAGGCGGGGACCGGGCGGCGGGCGCGGGCGGAGCGGTCGGCGGTCAGCGGCTCGTCGAGGATGCGCCGCCCGGGCGCCGGGACCCGCCGCTTGAGCGGGCGCAGCGCGCGGGCCAGCTCCAGCCGCCGGGGCAGCGCGGGCGGGCGGCGCAGCGGGAGGGCCTTGGCCCTGGTGCCGGGTTCGCCGCGGCCGCCGGGGCCGGGGGTGCTGCCGCCGTCCCCGGAGCCGTCCGCCGCGGCGGTGCCGGGGGTGTGGAGCGGGGTGGGCGGGGCCGGTGGCGGCTGGGGCGGGCCGGGCGCGGCCGCGGGCTCGCCGGGCGGCTGACCGGCGGGCGGCGGCGGGGCCGGTGGCGCGGGCGGCGGCGCGGGCTGGTCACCGGGCGGCGGATCCGGGGGCGCGGCGGCGGGCGGCCGGGCAGGGGTGATCTGCCCGGCCAGCCACAGCAGTTCGGCGACCTCGCGCACCGTCAGGTCCTCGTCGCCGCTGAATCGCCTCGCCAGGGCGAGGGCCTCGGTGATGTCCGTCATGCCGTGTCGTTCAGCGGGCGCAGCAGTTCGCGCAGGACCGTGGGCCATTCGGGGTCGCCGGTGTGGTCGGCGGTGTGCTCCAGCCGGAGGGTGTTGAGCAGCTGGTCGGTCGCGAGGAGCTTGCGGCCCTCCTCCAGGTCCTTCGCGAAGGCCGTCAGCCGTTCCTCGGAGGCGCGCAGCACCTCCGGGCCGAGGTGGGCCGCGACGATGCGGTCCAGCTTCTGCCGGGACGGCGGCCGGATGTCCAGCCGGACGCAGCGGCGGACGAAGGCGGGCGGGAACTCGCGCTCGCCGTTGCTGGTGAGGACGACGACGGGGAACTCGGCGCAGCGCACCCGCCCGTGCCGGACCGGCTCGCGGCGCAGTCCGTCGTCGGTCATCACGCGGACGTCGCAGGCGGGGTACCGCTGGAGTTCGGGGATGGTGAACTGCCCGTCCTCCAGCACCGAGAGGAGGTCGTTGGGCAGGTCGACGTCGCCCTTGTCGAGTTCGTCGATGAGCAGGACGCGGGGGCGGTCGGAGGGGAGCAGCGCGGTGCCGAGGGGGCCGAGCCGCAGATAGGTCCCGATGTCGGGGTCGCGCTTCCCGTCCTGGTCGCGTTTCTCGTCCTGGCCGCGCTTCCCGTTCTGGTCGCGTTTCTCGTCCTGGAGGCGGCCGATGGCGTCGTACGCGTACAGCCCGTCGGCGAGGGTGGTGCGGCTGGTGACGGACCAGTGGAGGACGCGGCCGAGGCCCAGTTCATGGGCGATGCCATGGGCGAGGGTGGACTTCCCGGTGCCGGGTTTGCCGGTGACCAGGAGCGGGCGGCGCAGATGGATGGCGGCGTTGACCATCCGGGCCTCTTCGGGCTCGGCGCGGTAGGTGGTGGCCACGCCGGTGCGGCCGGTGCCCTCGGTGGTGTGCCCGTCGCAGCAGGGTTCGGCCGCCGCGCCCGGGTCCTCGCCCGGGTCCTCGCCCGGGTCCTCGCCCGGGTCCTCGCCGGTTCCGGGGCGGACGCCGTCGAAGCGGCGCCAGGGCGGGGGGTCGGGCAGGGTCCAGTCGGTGCGGCGGACGCCGTCCCCGTAGTAGATCCACCAGGCGGGCGGCGAGGGCCGTTCGGAATCGGTGGTGACGGGCGGCTGCCGGTCGTCCGCGTTCATCGCTTGCCTCCTTGGTGGGCCCGCGGGCCCCCGAGTCGTCTGAGCCGTTCGGGGTGCCACCCCGGGTTGTCCCACAGCACCGCGATCCCCGCGCCGTCGTGGGCTTCCTCCGGGCACCGCGCCGCCTGTCGGCGCAGGGCCAGTACGGTGCCGGGCAGCCCGGCCAGGCCCCCGTCCGCGACGACGAGTTTGGCCACCCGGGCGGGCCGCCCGGGTGAGGCGGCGCCGTTCCGGCCGGGCCGCCACCACACGGCGGCGGGCACGCCCTCCTGGATGGCGCACAGCAGGGCGTCCGGGACAGCGGCCAGGTGCGGGTAGGGGTAGGTGAGGAAGAGGCAGCTGATGTCCTCGCGGGCGGCCAGCCGCCCCGCGAGCGCCTGGAGGGCGGAGGCGTCCCCGATCAGGGGTTCCCCCTCCGGGTCGTCGGATGGGTCGTCCCCCGGGCCGCCGCGTTCGGTCTCCTCGGGCGGGGTGCCGTCGCCGTGCAGCCAGTGCGGGCCGGGCGGCGGGCCCTCGTCCGCGGGCGGCTCGCCCAGCCGCTTCCAGCGGGCCAGCCACTGGGTGGTGGACCAGCCGTCCCGCAGCCGGTCCAGGGAGCGGACGACGACGGGCACGCAGCGGCCGATGGGGCGGGGCACGGCCAGCTCGCCGCCGCCGCGCAGGTTCCACTCGTCGACCGGCCAGCCCAGCGCCTCCCAGGGCAGCAGGAATTCGAAGAGCAGGCACTCGGGGTCGAGATGCTGGACGAAGGGCTGGAGTCGGGCGATCAGCCGCTCCGCCGCGCTGGGTATCGCCTCCGCCGGGTGCGGGGTGTCGTCCTGGAGCTTGATGCCCAGACAGTGTTCCCCCCGGTAGAGCCAGGCGGCGAGCCGGTAGCGGTCGCCGCCGGGGTCGCAGCGCTCGGCACGGACCAGACAGCTGGTGTACGGGGGCGACGGGGCATCGGCCGCGGACGTGGCGGCGCCGCGCTCCGCGGTGAGCCGGTCGGCGGGCATCCGGCCGGTACGGCGGTCGGCCGCGGTATCGATCCAGGCGCGCAGTTCACCGCGTACGGGGTCCTCCGCGCGGGCGGCGAGGTGTTCCAGGAAGACCAGCAGCGGCGGGACCCGGGTGTCGGGGCTGTTGCGCGCGTCCAGGTCGTCGACGAGGGCGGTCACGCTGCGGGCCTGTTCGGCGGCGAGCAGACCGTCCTTGGCCACCAGGATGCCGAGGGAGGAGGCCGCCGCCCACAGCACCTCGCACAGCTGGTCCGGGTCGGTGGGGCAGCGGGGATCGTCCAGCAGCGCGTCGAGGTCCCGGCGCTCGTCGGCGCCGAGCAGCCCGGGGACGACGGCGGGCAGCGGGGTCGGGGGGCCGCCGGGGAGGGCGTCGTAGGCCTCCCGCAGCGCGGTGACCCAGGGCTGCGGGCCGTACTCCTCCTCCAGCGCGTCGAACGTCCGCCCCATGACCTCGGGCCGGTGCACCCGGTGCTCGAACACGCCGAACAGCTGCGGCCCCAGCGCGACGCCGCGGTCGGCGGGCCACGCGACGTCGATCCCGGCGCGGGCGAGCAGGACCCGGGCGCGGTCGGCGGTCTCCAGGCGTCCGGCCAGCTCCGTCACGAGGACCGGGCACCACTGGAGGCGCGCTCGTTCGGCCAGGATCTCTCGCTCCGGCCCGATCGGAAGTGCCACGCTCACCGTCGCCTCAGGGTGCGAGGGAGGCGATCAGGTCGGCCAGCCACCGCACCGGAACGCCCTCGTTGCTGTACACGTGCCCGGCGCCGTCCGGGGCCGGGAGGTGGCCGCCCGCGCGGTGCACGGCCACCACCCGCCACCGGTCGTCGAAGGCCGGGGAGCCGGAGGAGCCGGGCAGGGTGTCGGTGAAGTAGAGCAGCCGGTGTTCGTCGGCGTGGCTGACCACGTTGTGGTAGAGCGCGATCTTCTTGGGGGCGCCGCTGGGGTGCTGGACGATGTTGACCCGCTGCGGCGCCGGCGCCCCGGACGGGGCGAGGGTGAGCGCGCCCCACCGCTCGGTCAGCGGCTCCCGGGTACGGACGACGGTGAGGTCATGGCGCTCGGAGGTGGCGAAACCGAGGTCCGGGGCGAGGGCGTACGACGTCCCGCCGTCGATCTCGCCGTCCGGCCCCTCCTGGTAGCCGAGGACGAGGCGGGTGCTCTCGGCGGCCGCCTTGTCGGGGAGGACATGGCCCGCGGTGACGACGAGGTCGCCCGCCGCCAGGAAGCCGGTGCCCAGGGCTTCCACGTCGTTCCGCAGCAGCCCGACGGCGCCCGCCGCCCGCAGCCCGCTCTCCAGGAACGCCAGCGGCAGCAGGGTGCTCTGGGCACCCATCAGCTTCTCGGCGTTCGCGACGGATCCCACCCCGGGCGGGACGGCGGCGGCGGGCGCGGCCGGGACGTCGAGCGCGCGGGCCAGCGCCCGGCGCAGCAACTCGTCGTCCGGGAATTCGCCGACCGCGTTGGTGAGCAGGGCCGCCCGCTTGCCCCGGTTGTCCGCCTCGCGCAGGGTGGCGTGCCACACGTCCAGCGCTCCGCCCCCGAAGTCCACCATGCCCGTGGGGATTCCGGACATGTCCGTCAGCCGCCGGACGGTTCTCACCTCCGGGTACAGCTCCGTCAGCCGGGCGACCAACGCGGCCCGGTCAGGCCCCCCTTGTACCAACGCGACCTCCCGGAAGTGTCCGATGAGCGGACAGCTTAGCGCCGCATCGGCACCGATATTCCGTTTGTCCACAAGATGGCATCACGACCCGCTCCGCTCCCCTGGGAGCGCTTCGTCCCTGTCCTCAAGGTGACATCTCGTGGGCCCGGACCGGGGGCAGCGGTCCGTCGTAGCGTTCGACCTCGACCCGGGCGAGCTGGCCGGTGCAGCCCTGGGCGAGCCGGGAGGTACCGGTGTCGCGGGTCACCGCGTTGGGGTTGCCGTGGACGCAGGTGGCCACCTCGGGGGCGGAGGGGTCGAACCAGGCGCCGGTGGCCAGTTGGACGACGCCCGGCCGCACCGCGTCGCTGAGCACGGCCCCGGCCAGACAGCTGCCCACGGCGCTGCGGACGCGCACCACGTCGCCGTCGCGCACGCCGCGCGCCGCGGCGTCGCCGGGGTGCATCCGGGCCGGTTCGCGGCCGCGGATCTTGGAGGAGGCGCTGAGTTCGCCCTGGTCGAGCTGGCTGTGCAGCCGGGTGGGCGGGTTGTTGGCGACCAGGTGCAGGGGGTACGCGCCCGGCTCCTCGGCGTCCTGTGGCTCCGGCGGCAGCCAGGCCGGGTGGCCCGGGCAGTCGTCGTAACCGTACGAGGCGATGGTGGCCGAGTACAGCTCGATGCGGCCGCTCGGCGTGGCCAGCGCCGCGGCCTTTGGGTCGGCGCGGAACCCGGCGTACAGGGTGCGCTGTTCGCGCAGGGACCGCAGCGGGATGCGGCCCGCGCGCCAGAAGGTCTTGAAGTCCTCCTCGGGCGCGTACTCCGGCGGCAGGCCCTGGCGCCAGCTCTCGTAGAGGTGTTCCAGCCAGCCGCGCGCGTCGCGGCCCTCGGTGAAGGCGTGGCCGACGCCGAGTTCGGCGGCGAGGTCGCTGAGGATCCGGTAGTCGTCGCGGGCCTCGCCGACCGGGTCGGCGACGCGGTGCATGGCGATGAGCGCGGTGTCCTGTTTGGCGCCGCCGATGTCCTCGCGCTCCAGGGTGGTGGTGGCGGGCAGCACGACGTCGGCGTGGCGGGCGGTGGCCGTCCAGTGCGGCTCGTGGACCACGACCGTGTCCGGGCGGGCGAAGGCGCGGCGCAGCCGTCCGAGGTCCTGGTGGTGGTGGAACGGGTTGCCGCCCGCCCAGTGCACGAGCCGGATGTCGGGGTAGGTGTGGCGCCCGCCGTCGTACGCGTACTCCTCGCCCGGGTGCAGCAGCAGATCCGCGATGCGGGCGACGGGGATGAAGTCGGGGACCGGGTTGGTGCCCTGGTCCAGGGTGGGCAGCTTGTACGGGAGCGTCCCGGCGCCGGTGCCGCCGGTGGCGCCGTACCCGTGGGCGAAACCGCCGCCCGGCAGCCCGATCTGGCCGAGCAGGCAGGCCAGCGCGATGCCCGCCCACAGCGGCTGCTCGCCGCGGTGGGCGCGCTGGAGCGACCAGCTGAGGGAGACCATGGTGCGCTGCCGGGTCAGCTCCCGGGCGAGGGCGGCGATCCGGGCGGCCGGGATGCCGCAGATCTCCTCGGCCCAGCGCGGGGTCTTGGCGGCGGAGCCGTCCCGGCCGAGGACGTAGCGGGCGAACGCGTCGAAGCCCTCGCAGTGGCGGCGGCAGAAGTCCGCGTCGTACCGGCCCTCCTCGATCAGCACATGGCACAGGGCCAGCATCAGCGCGGTGTCGGTGCCGGGGACGGGGGCCAGCCACTCGGCGTCCAGCTCGTCGGCGAGATCGTCGCGCAGGGGGCTCACCAGGATGAAGCGGGCGCCCCGGCCATGAGCCGCGCGCAGCAGGTCTGCCGTCCGGTGGCGGCTGATGCCGCCCGCGTTGACCTGGGTGTTCTTGGCGGGCATCCCGCCGAAGCAGAGGAAGAGGCCGGTGTGCTCGGCCAGCACGGACAGCGGGGTGGGGTTGCTGATCGGGGCGTCGTCGCCCACCACATGGCGCAGCAGGGTGGTGGCGGCGCCGAGGCTGTAGGTGTTGACGGAGCGGGTGTAGCCGCCGAGGCAGTTGAGGAACCGGTGGATCTGGCTCTGCGCGTGGTGGAAGCGGCCCGCGCTGCCCCAGCCGTACGAACCGCCGAAGATCGCCCGGTTTCCGTGGTCGGTGCGGACCCGGTCGAATTCGCCGGCCAGCAGCGGGATCACCTCGTCCCAGGAGACGGGCACATGGCCGTCGCTGCCGCGGGCCGGGTCGGGGCCCGGGCCGCGCTCCAGCCAGCCGCGGCGTACGCAGGGGGTGAGCACCCGGTCGTGGGGGCCGAGCGCGGCGGGCACGTTGCGCAGCAGCGCGGCGGGGTGGGGGTCGCGGGGGTCGGGGGTGACGTCGAGGCCGCCGTCGGGGCGGACGGCGGCCTCGAAGGCGCCGTAGTGCGAGCTGTGGGGGTGGCCGCGGGGTGTCGCGCCCGGGCGCGGACGCGTGCCGTCGCCGTCGTGGGACGTGTCGTCCTGGGCCGTGGCGCCGTCCTGGGCCGCGTCGCCGTGCGACGTCTCGCCGTCCGGGGACGTGCCGTCGGCTCTGCTGCTCGCTGCCGTGCTCATGCGGTGGTCTCGCCTTTCGTGTCGGTCCTTCCCTACCTCCAGTTCCTCTCTTCGCCTCGCTCACTCCCCCTCGGGCGGTCCGGGGTCCGGCGTCATCCGGACGGCCCAGGGGGAAACGGGGGGGGGCGGTCCGGCGGAGCGACTGCTGAGCGTTATCGTCGATCCCGTTCCGCGTATGCCGATATTCAGCCACCGATGGCATACTTGAACGCGCGACCAAATGGTTCACTCCCCGCCAGGGGCGCGGCGGTGGAGGCCGTCATCTGCCCATGGCGGAAGTCCGAGGGCAAGGGTGAGATGACCACATGACGCGACCGGACACGCCGCCGCACGAGCAGCCCGTCCGGTCGGACGACCTCATCGACGAGGCGTCCACAGCCAGGGCCACTGTTGACGGGCACGGCATCGTCACCCAGTGGAACGAGGGGGCCGAAGGGCTGCTCGGATACCGGCCCGAGGAGATCGTGGGCAGGTCGGCGGCCGTCCTGCTCGCCGACGAGGGCAATCCGCGGCCGGTGGCCGAAACCCTGCGCGACCTGAATCCGCCCGACCGGTTCCGCGGCCGGGTGGCGCTGCTGCACCGGAACGGCTCCCGGGTGACGGCCGGACTGCTGGCACACCGCGTCACCGCGCCCGGCGGCGCCACCGGTGACACGCCCGACGACGCCCCCGCCCCCCGTGACGCCGCCGAATGGCTCGTCGTCTCCCCGCTCCCCCGGCCGGAACGGCCGTTGGCGGACGAGGAGCTGCTGAAGCACTGCTTCGCCCAGGGGCCGTGCACGATGGCGGTGTACGACACCGGGCTGCGGCTGCGCTGGGCGAACCAGGACATGGAACGGGTGCTGGGCCTCACCCAGGAGGAGATCCGCGGGCTGCGGGTCCCGGAGATCACCCCCGGGCCCGAGGCGGAGGAGACCGAGGAGCGGATGCTCCGGGTGCTGGAGACCGGCGAGGAGCAGTACATCGAGCTGTTCCTGCGGATGCCCGGCCACGACCGCCCGGTCGCCTGGTCGACGTCGCTGGCCCCGCTGCGGGACGGCGACGGCCGGGTGGCGGCCGTGATGCTGTGCGCGCACGACCGGACCCCGCAGCACACCACCCGCCGCCGTCTGCTGCTGCTCAACGAGGCGAGCAACCGGATCGGCTCCACCCTGGACATCGACCGGACCGCGCAGGAGCTGGCCGATGTGGCCGTTCCGGAGCTGGCCGACTTCGTGACGCTCGATCTGCTGCCCTCGGTGCACGGCGGCAGCGAACCGCGCCCGGGCCCCCTCACCAGCCATGTCATGCTGCGGCGGGTCGCCGCCCGGTCGGTGTTCGCGGGCACCCCGGAGGCCGTGGTCGAGGTGGGGAAGGTGGCCGCGTACCCCGACTTCTCCCCCGCCGCCGAATGTCTGAAGGCGGAGCGGGGGCTGCTGAACCGGGTGACGGACCCGGCGGTCTCCCGGTGGGCGGCCGAGGCCCCGGACCGGGCCGAGATGATCCATCAGTTCGGCTTCCACTCCACGATGGCCATCCCGCTGCGCGCCCGCGGCACCACCCTCGGCGTGGCCACGTTCTCCCGGCACCAGCGCCCCGAGCCGTTCGAGGAGGACGACCTGCTGCTCGCCGAGGAGATCACGGCCCGGGCTGCGGTCTGCATCGACAACGCCCGCCGCTACACCCGGGAGCGGAACACCGCGCTGGCCCTGCAGCGCAGCCTGCTGCCGCGGACCCTGCCGCACAGCGCGGCCGTCGATGTCGCCTCCCGCTATCTGCCCGCGGGCCCGCAAGCGGGGGTGGGCGGCGACTGGTTCGATGTGATCCCGCTGTCCGGGGCGCGGGTCGCGCTGGTGGTGGGCGATGTGGTCGGCCACGGGGTGCAGGCGTCGGCGACCATGGGACGGCTGCGTACGGCGGTCCGTACCCTCGCCGATGTCGACCTGGCCCCCGATGAGTTGCTGACCCATCTCGACGACATGGTCAACCACCTGTCCGCGGAGGCGGAGAGCGCCCAGGGCCCGGCGGGCGTGGGGGCCACCAGCGGGGACATCGGCGCCACCTGCCTGTACGCGGTCTACGACCCGGTCTCCCGGCGCTGTTCGATCGCCCGGGCGGGCCATCCGCCGCCCGCGGTGGTGTCCCCCGACGGCTCGGTGGACCTGCTCGACCTGCCCGGCGGCCCGCCGCTGGGGCTGGGCAGCCTCCCGTTCGAGACGGTCGAGGTGGAGCTGGCCGAGGGCAGTCTGCTCGCGCTGTACACCGACGGTCTGATCGAGTCCCGCGACCAGGACGTCGACCGGGCGCTGGACACGCTGCGCTCCGCGCTGGCCCAGCCCGCCGACACGCTGGACGCCCTCTGCGACATCGTCATCAGCAAGATGCTGCCCAGCCGCCCGGAGGACGACGTGGCGCTGCTGCTCGCCCGCACCCGGGCCCTGGACGCCGACCACGTGGCGACCTGGGATCTGCCCGCCGACCCGTCCCTGGTGGCGCAGGCCCGCCGGGACGTCTCCGCGCAGCTGGCGGCGTGGGGTCTGGACGAGGCCGTGTTCACCACCGAGCTGGTGGTCAGCGAGCTGATCACCAACGCCATCCGGCACGCCAAGGCGCCCATCCAGCTGCGGCTGATCCACGACCGCACCCTCATCTGCGAGGTGTCCGACGGCAGCGGCACCGCCCCGCACCTGCGCCGGGCCCGCACCTTCGACGAGGGCGGCCGCGGACTGCTGCTGGTGGCGCAGCTGACCCAGAGCTGGGGCACCCGGCAGACCGGCAGCGGCAAGACGATCTGGGCCGAGCAGTCCCTGTCCCCCACCGACGGCTGACCCGCGCACGCGCCGCGGGTCCGTACACTTCACTACAATCGGCGGCAAGCAGCCCTGGTCGTCATGGACTTGAGGCCGCACCATGGCATTCGGCGTCCGGCGGACGCCGCTGCCCGCCGCCGTGGCGGGGCGGCATGCATCACCCGCGGCGGAACGAAAGGCCGCATCCATGCGAACTGAAGCCACGCGCCCGGGCGACCCGCTGGCCGCGCTGAGCCCCGCCGAGTCGGCCCGGCTGATGGCGGTCATACGGGACGCCGCGCTGAGCCGCGGCAGGCTCCCGCTGCCCGCGCGCCCGGTGATCGGCCAGTCCTGGGACCGGATGCTGCGGCTCGGTCTCGACCCGGACCGCGGCGACGACCGGGGGCTGCTCAGCCTGGACGAGCTGGAGCGGCGCAGGCAGGCGACCCGGCTGGCCGATGTGCTGCCCACTCTGCACAGCGGGTTACTGGAGGCCGCGGAAGCGGCCCAGCACATCATGATCATCGCGGATGCCGACGGCCGGGTGCTCTGGATCGACGGCCACCGCGGCATCCGCCGCCACGCGGAGGGCATCGCCCTCACCGAGGGCGCGCACTGGGCCGAGGAGACGGCGGGGACCAGCGGGATCGGCACCGCGCTCGCCGTCCGGGCCCCGGTGCGGGTGCACTCCGCGGAACACTTCGTCCGCGCCTTCCACCTCTGGAGCTGCGCCGCCGCGCCGGTGCGCGACCCCCGGGACGGGCAGCTGCTCGGCGTCATCGACATCAGCGGGCCCGCTCCGACGGCCCACCCCACCGTGCTCTCCCTGGTCACGGCGACCGCCCGGTGGGCCGAGGGCGAACTGCGGCTGGCCCACAGCCGCGAACTGGACGCGCTGCGCGCCCTCGCCGCGCCCGTCCTCGCGCGCATCCCCGGCAAGGCCGCCGTGGTGGACCGGCACGGCTGGGTCGCCGCCGTCACCGGCATCAGCCCGCGGGACCACCGGCTGCCGCTGCCCAAGGCGGCGCGGGAGGCGCCGTACGGGCCGGTCTGGCTGCCCGCGCTGGGTACGTGTGCGGTGGAACCGCTGCCCGGCGGCCATCTGCTGCGGGTGCTCGACGGCGAGGACGGCGACCCGGCGGCGCCCGCCCGTCCGGGCCACCTGGTGCTGGACGTACGCCACCGGCACCACTGGTCGCTGACCTTCTCTGGCCCCTCCGGCACCTGGACGCACGGGCTCAGCGCCCGCCACGCCGAACTGCTGCTGGTGCTCGCCGCGCACCCCGAGGGGCGCACCGCGGCGCAGCTCGCCCACGACCTGTTCGGCGACCCGACGCGGACGGTCACGGTGCGGGCGGCGATGTCCCGGCTGCGCGGACGGCTCGGGGCGGTGCTCGCGCACCGCCCCTACCGGTTCGCGGACCGGATCCGCGTCGAGGTGCGGGGGCCGGACCGGCGGCAGGACCTCCTGCCGTTCAGCGTGGCCCCCGCGGTCGCCCGGCTGCGGACCACGCCCGTCTTCTAGCGGGTGCCCGCGACCTCCTCCGGGCTCAGCACCTCGGCGAGGCGCTCGGCGGGCAGCAGGCCCTTCTCCAGGACGAGTTCGGCGACCCCGCGCCCGGTGGCCAGCGCCTCCTTGGCGATGCTGGTGGCCGCGCTGTAGCCGATGTACGGGTTGAGTGCGGTGACCAGGCCGATGGAGTTCTCGACGGTGGCGCGCAGTTCCTCGGCGTTGGCGGTGATGCCGGACACGCACCGGTCGGCGAGCACCAGGCAGGCGGCCCGCAGATGGGTGACGCTCTCCGAGAGGGAGTGGAGGATGATCGGCTCGAAGGCGTTGAGCTGGAGCTGTCCGGCCTCGGC
>NZ_JBVIZF010000007.1:0-312050 GCF_055591805.1 Streptomyces sp. NPDC041200
GTGGGGCCACCCGGGGGAAAAACGGGGCTTCCGGGGGGGGAAGCTTGCCCCTTTGTGGTCCGGGGTTTCTCCTCCCGGTCCGCCCCGCCCCACCCGCTTTTGCCCCCCCCCCCTCCCCGCCGAGACACCCCCTGACGGCAAGGCTCGATGGAGACGCTCGACAGCAAGGAGGCACGGGTGCTGCTGACCGGCATCAGGGGACCGCGCGATCTGGACCGGCTCGCCCCGGAGCAGCTGAACCAGCTGGCCGCGGAGATCCGCACCTTTCTCGTCGACGCCGTGTCCAAGACCGGAGGGCATCTCGGGCCCAATCTGGGCGTGGTCGAGCTGACCATCGCCCTGCACCGGGTCTTCGAGTCACCGAAGGACAAGGTGCTGCTGGACACCGGGCACCAGTCCTACGTCCACAAGCTGCTCACCGGGCGCCAGGACTTCTCGCGGCTCAAGAAGAAGGACGGGCTGTCGGGTTACCCCTCGCGCGCCGAGTCGGAGCACGACGTCATCGAGAACAGCCACGCCTCCGCCGTCCTCGGCTGGGCCGAGGGCATCGCCAAGGCGAACGAGCTGCAGGGCAAGCCGGACCACGTGGTCGCGGTCATCGGGGACGGCGCGCTGACCGGCGGCATGGCCTGGGAGGCGCTGAACAACATCGCCGCCGCGAAGAACCGCCCGCTGGTCATCGTCGTGAACGACAACGAGTGGTCGTACTCGCCGACGATCGGCGGTCTCGCGAACCACCTCGCCACGCTGCGCACCACCGACGGCTACGAGCGTTTCCTGGCCCGCGGCAAGGACCTCCTGGAGCGCACCCCGGTCGTCGGCCGCCCGTTGTACGAGACGCTGCACGGCGCGAAGAAGGGGCTGAAGGACTTCATCGCCCCGCAGGGCATGTTCGAGGACCTGGGGCTGAAGTACGTCGGCCCGATCGACGGCCATGACATCGAGGCGCTGGAGTCCGCTTTCCAGCGGGCGAAGCGTTTCGGCGGCCCGGTCATCGTGCACTGCCTCACCGAGAAGGGCCGTGGCTACACCCCGGCCGAGCAGGACGAGACCGACCGTTTCCACGGCATCGGCCCGATCCACCCCGACACCGGGCTGCCGATCTCGGCGGGCGGCGCCGACTGGACCTCGGTCTTCGGCGAGGAGATGGTCAAGCTCGGCGAGGAGCGGGAGGACATCGTCGCGATCACGGCGGCGATGCTGCACCCGGTGGGCCTCACCGAGTTCGCGAAACGGTTCCCGGATCGGGTCTACGACGTGGGCATCGCCGAGCAGCACGGCGCCGTGTCGGCGGCGGGCCTGGCCACCGGCGGTGTGCATCCGGTCTTCGCGGTCTACGCCACGTTCCTCAACCGCGCCTTCGACCAGGTGCTGATGGATGTGGCGCTGCACAAGTGCGGGGTCACCTTCGTCCTCGACCGCGCCGGGATCACCGGTTCGGACGGGCCGTCGCACAACGGCATGTGGGACATGTCTCTCCTCCAGGTCGTCCCCGGGCTGCGGATCGCCGCCCCGCGTGACGCGGGCCAGGTCCGTGCCCAGCTGCGGGAGGCCGTCGAGGTGGACGACGCGCCGACGGTGGTGCGGTACTCGAAGGGCGCGGTCGGCCCGGAGGTCGCCGCGGTCGGGCGGATCGGCGGCATGGACGTGCTGCGCGAGCCCGCGGCGAGCGCCGCGGACGACCCCGATGTGCTGCTCGTCTCGGTCGGCGCGCTGGCCCCGATGTGCCTGGAGATCGCGGACCTCCTGGACAAGCAGGGCATTTCGGCCACGGTGATCGACCCGCGCTGGGTCAAGCCGGTGGACGAGGAGCTTCCCGCGCTCGCCGAGCGCCACCGCGTCGTCGTCACCGTCGAGGACAACAGCCGGGTCGGCGGGGTGGGCTCCGCCATCTCCCAGGCGCTGCGCGACTCCGGCGTCGACATGCCGGTGCGCGACTTCGGCATCCCGCCGCGCTTCCTGGAGCACGCCTCCCGCAAGGAGGTCATGGCCGAGATCGGTCTGACCGCACCGGACATCGCCCGCCAGGTCACCGGCCTGGTGTCGCGGCTCGGCGGCCGCTACGAGGAGTCGTCCGGTACGGAGGAGCAGGGCGTGGCGACGCGCCGCGCGACCTCCGCCGAGCCGGTGCGCGACTAGCTCCAGCGGCTGGGTTCCAGCGGTTAGGTTCCAGCGGCTAGGTTCCGCGGAACAGGGCCCCGGCCCGGACCGAGCAGGTCCGGGCCGGGGCCCTGTCGTGCTCCGACCGGCCCAGCCCCGTCCCGCCTGCCCGCCCCCATCGGGTGAATCGGCGAGGCCGCCGAGTGTGCGCGCATCCCTCCCGCGCGGTTGGCAGAACCATGACGCGCGGGGGCAGGCGCGGGAGGTGTCACCGGTGAGCGATGAGGAACCAGGCGGCGACGGAGGCCGGAGCGGCCGCCGGGGCAGGGCCCGGCCGGAGTATCTGCGGACGAAGACGATCGAGCAGTCCATCAAGGACACCGAGGAGCCCGAGCACGCCCTCACCAGGTCGCTGACCGCCCTGGACCTCACGGTCTTCGGCGTCGGCGTCATCATCGGCACCGGCATCTTCGTGCTCACCGGCGCCGTCGCCAGGCAGCAGGCGGGCCCCGCGACCGCGCTGGCCTTCGTGGTCGCGGGCGTGGTGTGCGCGCTGGCCGCGCTGTGCTACGCCGAGTTCGCCTCGTCCGTTCCGGTGGCCGGGTCCGCGTACACCTTCTCGTACGCCTCGCTCGGCGAGCTGCCCGCCTGGATCATCGGCTGGGACCTGGTCCTGGAGTTCGCGCTCGGCACCGCCGTGGTCGCGGTCGGCTGGGCCGGGTACGTACGCTCGCTCCTGGACAACGCCGGGTGGCGGCTGCCCGCCGTGCTCTCCGGCCCCGACGAGGCGAGCGGCTTCACCTTCGACATCCTCGCCGCCGCCCTGGTGCTGGCGCTGACCGCGATCCTGGTCCTCGGCATGAAGCTGTCCGCGCGCGTCACCACCGTCGTGGTGGCGGTGAAGGTGACCGTCGTGCTGCTCGTCATCATCGCGGGCTCCTTCTTCATCGACGCGGACAACTACCGGCCGTTCATCCCGGAAGCCAAGGGCACGCTCTCCGCATCCGGGCTGCGGGCGCCGCTGATCCAGCTGATGGCCGGGTACGAGCCGACGACCTTCGGCGTCGCCGGGATCTTCACCGCCGCCGCCGTGGTCTTCTTCGCGTTCATCGGCTTCGACGTGGTGGCCACCGCGGCGGAGGAGACCAAGAACCCGCAGCACGACATGCCGCGCGGCATCCTCGGCTCGCTCTTCATCTGCACCGCGCTCTATGTCGCGGTGTCCATCGTGGTCACCGGCATGCAGAAGTACACCCGGCTGACGGTCGACGCCCCGCTCGCCGACGCCTTCAAGGCGACCGGACACCCCTTCTACGCGGGCCTCATCAGCTTCGGCGCCGCGGTCGGGCTCACCACCGTGTGCATGATCCTGCTGCTGGGCCAGACCCGGGTCTTCTTCGCGATGAGCCGTGACGGGCTGCTGCCGCGGTTCTTCGCCAAGGTGCATCCGCGGTACGGCACCCCGTACCGCTCGACGATCCTGCTGGGCGTCCTCATCGCGGTGGTCGCCGGGTTCACCAGCATCTCGGAACTGGCGGCTCTGGTGAACATCGGCACGCTCTTCGCGTTCGTCGTCGTCGCGCTCGGCGTCATCGTCCTCCGCCGCACCCGCCCCGACCTGCCCCGCGCTTTCCGCACGCCGTGGGTGCCGGTGCTGCCCGCCGTCTCCGTGGCGGCGTCGCTGTGGCTGATGCTGAATCTGCCCGCGGAGACCTGGCTGCGGTTCGGGGTGTGGATGGTGCTGGGCATCGTCATCTACGTCCTGTACGGGCGCGGGCACAGCCGGGTGACCCAGGCGGGCACGCGCCGCTGAGCGCCTGCCTGACGGGGCGTCTAGCCCCGGACGGCGCGGGGGCCCACGACCTCCGCGCCGAGCGCCGTCACCCGCTCCCGCAGCTCCCGGTCGGCCGTGACCACCAGGCAGGGCCGCCCCGGCTCGCGCGCGGCCGTCAGCTCCACGATCAGGTCGTCCCCGCTCCCCGGCGCCGCCTCCACCCGTACGCCCTCCACGGGCTCCACGCCGCGCGCGGCGCCCTCCACCACCAGGACGATGTCCAGGGGCGGTTGACGGGCCCATTCGGGGACGCCCGTGCGCTCCGGGACGCCGCTCACCGCGACCGCTCCGAGCCGGTCGCGCAGCCGCTCGGCCGCCCCGTGCCGGTCGCGCCACCAGCCGTCCGGGACCGAGCCGACCACGTTTGCCGCGTCCACGATGACGAGCCCGCCGAGACTACTCATAGACCAGGCAAAATACTATGGGCGACGGGGAACAGGTAGATCGACGCGGGAAGGTTGGCGGCGGGCCATGGCGTTGCGGTTGCTCCGCGGCAAGGACGGCAGGCTCACGGCCTACGCACTGGTGGCGGGCGGTGTCGCCCGCTGGACCGAAGAACGGCGGGGCGGGCCGGACTGGACGGGCCCTCTGCGGATCGAGGTCCCCGGGCTGTCCCGGCTGACGGCCGCTCAGGGGGCCGACGGCTACGCGCATCTCGTGGGGCTCCGGCACACGGAGGGCAAGGACGGGCAACAGGTCGACATCGTCCACGCGACCCAGTTCCAGACCGGCCGCGCGCTCACCGCGTGGCACTCCCTGGGCACCCCGCACCCCAAGGACCAGGCCAAGGCGCAGCGGATCGGCATACCGGCCGCGGCGGTGGACTCCACGGGCGCGCTCCGCGTCTTCGTCCGCAACGCCGGGGGAGGGGTGAGCGCGCGGCGGCAGGATCCCAAGAAGGGGACGTGGGACCGCTGGACCGACTGGAAGGGCACGCACGTGCTGGACGGCCTGTCCGCGGCCGCCACCGCCGACGGCCGTCTCGAACTGTTCGCACCGGCCTGGAAGGGAGCGGCGCTGCGCTGGTACCAGCCCACGCCCGGCGCCGCTCCGAAGCGGGCCGAGGACATACCCGCCGACGCCCAGCCGGATTCGGCGTCCGCGGTGGAGACCAGCCCCGGCACCGTCACCCACTACTGGCGGGACGTCCGCAGCGGTGAGGTCCTGGCCTGGCGGCCCAGCTCCCCGGCCCCCGTGCCGCTGGGCGGGCTGACGGGCGCCGGGCCCGTCGCGGTGCTCCGCGCCCCGGTGGACGGCCACGACTGCACCGTTCTGGCGCACCGCGACACCTCCAGCGGACGGCTGGCCGTCGCCGCGCATCCGGCGGAGGACGAGGCGGCGGGCGTGTGGTGGACGCCGTCCGGCGACCCCGGCGCCCAGCACCCGGCGCTCGTGCTGGACGGGCACGGGCTGGTGGTCCTGGCCGCGCTCGCGCCGGACGGCGGTCTGCTGGTGGCGCGTCAGAAGACGGACGAGCGGGGCCTGGCCCTGCGAGCCTGGTCCCGCGTCGGGACATGACCCGGCGGGCCGGGGCATGACACGGGCGCCGGGCGGGCCCGCTGGCCCACCCGGCGCCCATCGACGGCGCGGCGCGCGGTGTTACGCCGGGACGCTCGCGATCCCCGGGGCCAGGAACGGCTTGCCGTTCACCCGCTCCGAGACGCCCTCACGGTCCAGGTACGGCGTCAGGCCGCCCAGGTGGAAGGGCCAGCCGGCGCCGGTGATCAGACACAGGTCGATGTCCTGCGCCTCGGCGACGACGCCCTCGTCCAGCATCAGGCCGATCTCCTGCGCGACGGCGTCCAGCACCCGGGCGCGCACCTGCTCCTCCGTCAGGACGGTGTCGCCCTGCTGGAGCAGCGCGGCGACCTCCGGGTCCAGCTCCGGCTTGCCGGAGTCGTAGACGTAGAAGCCGCGCTTGCCCGCCTCGACCACGCGCTTGAGGTTCTCCGAGACCGTGAAGCGCTCCGGGAAGGCGCCGTGCAGCGTCTCGGAGACGTGCAGGCCGATGGCCGGGCCGACCAGCTCCAGCAGCACCAGCGGGGACATCGGCAGCCCGAGCGGCTCGACCGCGCGCTCCGCGACGTCGACCGGGGTGCCCTCGTCGATGACGTTCTGGATCTCGCCCATGAAGCGGGTCAGGATCCGGTTGACGACGAATGCCGGGGCGTCCTTGACCAGGACGGCGGTCTTCTTCAGCTTCTTGGCCACCCCGAAGGCGGTGGCCAGCGACGCGTCATCGGTCTGCTCGCCGCGGACGATCTCCAGCAGCGGCAGGATCGCGACCGGGTTGAAGAAGTGGAAGCCGACGACCCGCTCGGGGTGCTGGAGCTTCGACGCCATCTCGCTGACCGACAGCGAGGAGGTGTTGGTGGCGAGGATGGCGTGCTCCGGCACGACCGCCTCGACCTCGGCGAACACCTGCTGCTTGACGCCCATCTCCTCGAAGACGGCCTCGATGACGAAGTCGGCGTCCCCGAAGGCGGCGGCCTTGTCCAGCGAGCCGGTCACCGCGGCCTTGAGCCGGTTGGCCTTGTCCTGGCTGATCCGGCCCTTGAGCAGCAGCTTGTCGATCTCGTCGTGGACGTAGCCCACGCCCTTGTCGACGCGCTCCTGGTCGATGTCGGTCAGTACGACCGGCACCTCCAGGCGGCGCGCGAACAGCAGCGCCAGCTGCGAGGCCATCAGCCCCGCGCCCACCACGCCGACCTTGGAGACCGGGCGGGCCAGCGACTTGTCCGGGGCGCCGGCCGGCCGCTTGGCGCGCTTCTGCACCAGGTTGAAGGCGTAGATGCCGCTGCGCAGCTCGCTGCCCATGATGAGGTCGGCGAGCGCCTTCTCCTCGGCCTCGTAGCCGCGGGCGAGGTCGCCGTTGCGGGCGGCGTCGATGATCTCCAGCGCGCGGTACGCGGCCGGGGCCGCCCCGTGCACCTTGCCGTCGGCGATGGCGCGGCCGCGTACGACGGCCTCGTGCCAGGCGTCGCCCCGGTCGATCTCGGGCCGGGCGATCTCGATCTCGCCCCGCAGGACGGCCGCGGTCCAGATCAGCGACTGCTCCAGGAAGTCCGCGCCCTCGAAGATCGCGTCCGCGATCCCGAGTTCGTAGACCTGCTGGCCCTTCAGCTGCTTGTTCTGGTTCAGCGAGTTCTCGATGATCACCGAGACCGCGCGGTCCGCGCCGATCAGGTTCGGCAGCAGGGTGCAGCCGCCCCAGCCGGGCACCAGGCCGAGGAACACCTCGGGCAGCGAGAAGGCGGGCAGCGCGGCCGAGACGGTGCGGTAGGCGCAGTGCAGGCCGACCTCGACGCCGCCGCCCATCGCCGCGCCGTTGTAGTACGCGAAGGTGGGCACGGCGAGGGTGGACAGCCGCTTGAAGACGTCGTGGCCGCCCTTGCCGATGGCGAGCGCGTCCTCGTGGCGCTTCAGCAGCTCCACGCCCTTGAGGTCGGCGCCGACGGCGAAGATGAACGGCTTGCCGGTGATGCCGACGCCGGTGATCTCGCCGTCCGCGGCCTCCTTCTCCACCTGGTCGATCGCCGCGTTGAGGTGCGCGAGCGAGGCCGGGCCGAAGGTGGTGGGCTTGGTGTGGTCGAGCCCGTTGTCCAGGGTGATGAGGGCGAAGCGGCCCGCGTCCTGGGGGAGGTCGAGGTGACGGACGTGCGCCTGCGTCACGACCTCGTCCGGGAACAGCTCGGCCGCCCCCTTGAGAAGCTCTGCGGTGGTAGTCACTTGTTCCCCTCGAAGTGCGGGTTCTCCCAGATCACGGTGCCACCCATGCCGAAGCCGATGCACATGGTGGTGATGCCGTAGCGGACTTCCGGCTGCTCCTCGAACTGCCGCGCCAGCTGCGTCATCAGGCGGACGCCGGAGGAGGCGAGCGGGTGGCCGAAGGCGATCGCGCCGCCGTACTGGTTGACGCGCGGGTCGTCGTCCGCGATGCCGTAGTGGTCCAGGAACGACAGCACCTGGACGGCGAAGGCCTCGTTGATCTCGAAGAGGCCGATGTCATCGATCGTCAGCCCGGCCTTGGCCAGGGCCTTGACGGTCGCCGGGACCGGTCCGTAGCCCATCACCTCGGGCTCGACGCCCGCGAAGGCGAACGACACCAGACGCATCCGGACCGGCAGCTCCAGCTCCCGGGCGAAGTCCTCGGAGGCGATCAGGGAGGCGGTGGCGCCGTCGTTGAGCCCCGCGGAGTTGCCCGCGGTGACCCGGCCGTGCGGCCGGAACGGGGTCTTCAGCGTGGCCAGGTTCTCCAGCGTGGTGCCCGGGCGCATCGGCTCGTCGGAGGTCGCGAGCCCCCAGCCGGTCTCCCCGCCCTCGGGGGTGGTGCGGCGCACCGAGACCGGCACCAGGTCCTGCTGGATCTTGCCGTTGGCGTACGCCTTGGCGGCCTTCTCCTGGCTGCGCACCGCGAACTCGTCGGCGCGCTGCTTGGTGAGGTGCGGCAGCCGGTCGTGCAGGTTCTCCGCGGTCATGCCCATGAAGAGGGCCGACTCGTCGACCAGCTTCTCGGAGACGAAGCGCGGGTTCGGGTCGACGCCCTCGCCCATCGGGTGGCGGCCCATGTGCTCCACGCCGCCCGCGACGACCGCGTCGTACGCGCCGAAGGCGATGGAGCCAGCGGTGGCGGTGACGGCGGTCATCGCACCGGCACACATCCGGTCGATCGAGTAGCCGGGGACGGACTGCGGCAGCCCGGCCAGGATGCCCGCGGTGCGGCCGATGGTCAGGCCCTGGTCCCCGATCTGGGTGGTCGCGGCGACGGCCACCTCGTCGATGCGCTCCGGCGGCAGATCCGGGTTGCGTCGCAGCAGCTCCCGGATGCACTTGACGACCAGGTCGTCGGCGCGGGTCTCGTGGTAGATGCCCTTCGGGCCCGCCTTGCCGAACGGGGTACGGACGCCGTCGACGAAGACGACGTCCCTAGCGGTACGAGGCACGTTGGCTCTCCTCCAGGTGCGGGATGGCACTGCTGCGGGCACGCCATCGGCGCGCCTCCACACCCTCATGCTACTTATGAGTAACCACGCTGCCCAGTCTTCACCGCCGTAGCGTCGAAGGTCACAGGTCAGGGCGGGTGAGCCGGGCTGGGAGCCACGCGGGAGGGGACCGGCGGCAGGGCCGCCGGTCCACGCGCGTCACATCACGCCGGAGGTCACGCGGGCTCTGCCCCCAAAGCGCCGGTCAGGACCGCCGACACCTGGTCGATCTGCCAGGGACGGGCGCCATGAGCGGCGAGAACGTCCGCCACCGCGTCCGTCGTCGGCTCCGCCGGGGGCTCCCAGCACAGCCGCCGGACGGTGTCCGGGGCGATCAGGTTCTCCTGCGGCAGGTTCAGCTGCTCGGCGAGCGAGGTCACCGCCGCGCGGGCCGCCGAGAGCCGGGCCGCCGCCGCGGGGTCCTTGTCGGCCCAGGCGCGCGGCGGGGGCGGACCGGCCACCGGCTGGCCGGGCTGCGGAAGTTCGGCCTCCGGCAGTTCCCGGGCCCGGTCCACCGCGGCCTGCCACTGCTCCAGCTGGCGGCGGCTCATCCGGTGGCCGAAGCCGCTGAGCGCGGACAGCGCCCGGGCGTTCACCGGCAGCGCCAGCGCGGCCTCCACGATCGCCGCGTCCCCCAGCACCTTGCCGGGGGACACGTCGCGGCGCTGGGCGATCCGGTCCCGGGTCGTCCACAGCTCGCGCACGACGGCCATCTGCCGTCGTCGTCTCACCTTGTGCATCCCCGACGTACGCCGCCAGGGATCCTTGCGCGGCGGGGCGGGCGGGGCCGCGGCGATGGCCGCGAACTCCTGGTGCGCCCACTCCAGCTTCCCCTGCCGGGTCAGCTCCTCCTCCAGCGCGTCGCGCAGGTCGACCAGCAGCTCCACATCGAGCGCGGCGTAGTGCAGCCACGGCTCGGGGAGCGGGCGGGTCGACCAGTCGACGGCCGAATGACCCTTCTCCAGCGCGTAGCCGAGGATGTTCTCGACCATGGCGCCGAGCCCCACCCGGGCGAACCCGGCCAGCCGGCCCGCGAGTTCGGTGTCGAAGAGCCGGTCCGGGACCATGCCTATGTCCCGCAGACACGGCAGATCCTGGGTGGCGGCGTGCAGCACCCACTCGGCGTCGGCGATGGCGGCCCCCAGACCCGACAGGTCGGGGCAGCCGACGGGGTCGATCAGTGCGGTCCCCGCTCCGGCCCGGCGCAGCTGGACCAGATAGGCCCGCTGTCCGTAGCGGTAGCCGGAGGCGCGCTCGGCGTCGACGGCGACGGGGCCGTGGCCCGCGGCGAAGGCCGCGACGACCTCGTCGAGCGCGTCCGGGCCGGCGATGACGGGCGGAATGCCCTCCCGCGGCTCCAGCAAGGGGACCGGCGCCGGGGGGAGGTCGTCCGGAGGAGCGCCCCCGGTGGTTCGCAGTGTCGTCTCTGCTGCGGTCTCTTGGGCGTCGGTCACCTGTCAAGGGTAGCTGTGTACGGCGCGTACACAGGCGCCCGTCGACGGAACGTTCCGTCGACGGGCGCCAGGGCGGTGCGGGCGGGGCATCCCCGCCGTGGGTCTCAGTGGATGATGCCGGTGCGCAGCGCGACCGCGACCATGCCGGCGCGGTCGCCGGTGCCGAGCTTGCGGGCGATCCGGGCGAGGTGGCTCTTGACGGTGAGTGCGGACAGGCCCATCGAGACGCCGATGGCCTTGTTGGACTGGCCCTCCGCAACCAGCCTCAGCACCTCCACCTCACGTCCCGACAACTCCCGGTAACCACCCGGGTGACCGGGGGCGCCCGGCGGGCGGCGGTGCATGCGGGCGGCGGCGGCGCCGATGGGGGCGGCGCCCGGGCGGCCCGGAATGCCCAGGTTGGTGCGGGTGCCGGTGACGACGTAGCCCTTGACGCCACCGGCCAGCGCGTTGCGCACGGCGCCGATGTCGTCGGCGGCGGAGAGGGCCAGGCCGTTCGGCCAGCCCGCGGCGCGGGTCTCGGACAGCAGGGTGAGGCCGGAGCCGTCGGGGAGGTGGACGTCGGCGACGCAGATGTCGCGCGGGTTGCCGATACGGGGGCGGGCCTCCGCGACGGACGACGCCTCGATGACGTCGCGCACCCCGAGGGCCCACAGGTGACGGGTGACGGTGGAACGAACGCGGGGGTCGGCGACGACGACCATGGCCGTCGGCTTGTTCGGGCGATAGGCGACCAGGCTGGACGGTTGCTCGAGGAGAACAGACACCAGGCCTCCTGGAAAGTGGTGGGACGGGTCACCACTCCTTCGGCACCGATTCGGTCCAGCTTTAGGGAATGATCACGATTTGGTGAGTAACAATTCGGGCAATTCAGACTCCTGAGCGATCAGTGCCGCTCTTTTTGAGGCGCGTTCGCCTCCGGGGCGCCACAGCCGGTGTCGACGGCCGACCGTGCTCGGCCCGTCGTTCCCCAGGGCCTGCGCGCGCTTTCCCTTCCGGTACCGGTGCGCCCCTTCGGCTCGCCCCCAGCTACCGCTGGGAGGTGCCCCCGCCGATCAGCGCGGTCCGCCGGGGCCCCGACGCTGGGGGAGGGAGACGACGCCCGCCTCCGTCGTCCCGGCCGGGGGAAGACCGGCGATCTGGCACAGCAGGTCGCACCAGGCCGCCAGGTGTGCCCCGGTGTCCGGCACGCCCAGCGGCTCCGCGCCCGCCTCGTCCGCCCGCTCCGCCTCGGGGGGCGGGTGGTCCGACGGCGTCCAGGAGGCGCGGATCTCGATCCGGGTCGAGGGCTCCCGCTCCCCGATCCCGCCGAAGTAGTGCGAGCTGGCGCGCGTCACCGTGCCGCTCGGCTCCCCACAGGAGAGCCCGCGCGCGTCCAGCGCGCCGGTGAGCCACGACCAGCACACGTCGGGCAGCAGGGGGTCCGCCGCGATCTCCGGCTCCAGGTCGGCGTGGATCAGCGTGACCAGCCGGAAGGTGCCGCGCCAGGCGTCGTGGCCCGCCGGGTCGTGCAGCAGGATGAGCCGGCCCTCGGCCAGCTCCTCGTCGTCGTCATCGGAGGTGGCGTCCGTGACCACCGCTTCGAGTGCGTAGGAGAACGGCGCCAGACGGCGCGGTGGTGGGGTCGGGTCGAGCTCCACCTCGGGCCGCACCCGGACCGCGCGCAGACCGGCGACCGCGCGCCGGAAGGCGAGCGGGGCGCCTTCCCCGCCCGCGTCCGGGCCCCCCGCACCGTCAGCACCGTTCGAGAGGTGTCCTTGAACCGCTGCCATGCCCGGAAGACTAGGCGCAGTAAGGGCTTCAACCGGGGAGGAACACCCGGGTTGGCGGGTCACTCGTTCGGCCCGTGCGAAGATTTGGTGCATGAGCGCCACAGAGCGGCCCTCGGGCCAGCAGCAGACCGGCCGCCCGGCGGCGAACCCCTGCGCCGATTCGGCCTTCCTCCGGGCGTGTCGGCGCGAACCGGTGCCGCATACCCCGGTGTGGTTCATGCGGCAGGCGGGGCGCTCGCTGCCGGAGTACCGCAAGGTCCGCGAGGGCACCGCCATGCTGGAGTCCTGCATGCGGCCCGACCTGGTCACGGAGATCACGCTGCAGCCGGTGCGCCGTCACCGGGTGGACGCGGCGATCTACTTCAGCGACATCGTGGTGCCGCTCAAGGCGATCGGCCTCGACCTCGACATCAAGCCCGGCGTCGGCCCCGTCGTGGAGCGTCCGATCCGCAGCCGCGCGGATCTGGAGCGACTGCGTCCGCTCGATCCCGATGATGTGAAGTACGTCACCGAGGCCGTCGGATCGCTCGTCGGCGAGCTGGGCGCCACGCCCCTCATCGGTTTCGCGGGCGCGCCCTTCACGCTCGCCAGCTATCTGGTCGAAGGCGGCCCGTCGCGCAACCACGAGCACACCAAGGCGCTCATGTACGGCGACCCGGAGCTGTGGGCGGATCTGCTGGACCGGCTCGCGGACATCACCGCCACCTTCCTCAAGGTGCAGATCGAGGCGGGCGCCTCGGCCGTGCAGCTCTTCGACTCCTGGGTCGGCGCCCTGGCCCCGGCCGACTACCGCCGCAGCGTGATGCCCGCCTCCACGAAGGTCTTCGAGGCCGTCGCCGGATACGGTGTGCCGCGCATCCACTTCGGCGTCGGCACCGGTGAACTGCTCGGCCTGCTCGGTGAGGCGGGGGCGGATGTCGTCGGCGCCGACTGGCGGGTGCCGCTGGACGAGGCCGCCCGCCGGGTGGGCCCCGGCAAGGCGCTGCAGGGCAACCTCGACCCCGCCGTGCTGTTCGCGCCGCGCGAGGCCGTGGAGGCCAAGGCGGCCGAGGTGCTGGACGCGGCCCAGGGTCTTGAGGGGCACATCTTCAACCTCGGCCACGGGGTGCTGCCCACCACCGACCCGGACGCCCTGACCCGGCTCGTGGAGTACGTCCACACCCGCACCGCGCGCTGACCCGGGCACCGGCGGCGGGTCCCTGCCCGGCACCGGCGGCGGGGTCCTACCCGTCCGCCGCCTCCCGTACGGCGGCCGCCGCCTTGCGCGCCGCCACCTGCACCGGGTCCCAGACCGGGGAGAACGGCGGGGCGTACCCCAGGTCCAGCGACGCGACCTGCTCGACCGTCATCCCGGCGGTCAGCGCGACCGCCGCGATGTCCACGCGCTTGCCCGCGCCCTCCCGGCCGACGATCTGCACGCCGAGCAGCCGCCCCGTGCGGCGCTCGGCGAGCACCTTCACCGTCATGGGGCGGGCGTCGGGGTAGTACCCGGCGCGGCTGGTCGACTCGGCGGTGACGGTGTGGAAGCGCAGCCCCACCTCCTCCGCCTGGGCCTCCAGCAGCCCGGTGCGGGCGATCTCCAGATCGCAGACCTTGCTGACCGCGGTGCCGACCACGCCGGGGAATGTCGCGTAGCCGCCCCCGATATTGGTGCCGATGACCTGGCCCTGCTTATTGGCGTGGGTGCCCAGCGGGATGTGCCGGGTGCGGCCGGACATCACGTCCAGGACCTCGACGCAGTCGCCGCCCGCCCAGATGTTGGCGTGGCCGCGCACCCGCATGGCCAGGTCGGTGAGCAGCCCGCCGGACTCGCCCAGGGGCAGCCCCGCCTCCCGGGCGAGCCCGGTCTTGGGGGCCACTCCGAGGCCCAGGACGACCAGCTCGGCCGGGTATTCGCTGACCTTGGTGGCCACGCCGCGCACCCGGCCGTCCTCGCCGGTCAGCACCTCGGCGACCTCGGCGCCGGTCACGGTGTCGATGCCGAGCCCGGTCATGGCGTCGCGCACCAGCCGCCCCATGTCGGGGTCGAGCGTGGCCATCGGCTGCTCGCCGCGCTCCAGGACGGTGACGCGGCAGCCGCGGCGGGTCAGCGCCTCGGCCATCTCGACCCCGATGTATCCGGCGCCGACCACGACCGCCCGCTCGACCGTCCGGCCCTCCAGGGTCTCCAGCAGCGCCCGGCCGTCGTCCAGGGTCTGCACCCCGTGCACCCCGGGCGCGTCGATGCCGGGCATGCCGGGGCGGCGCGGCCGGGCGCCGGTGGCGATCACCAGGTCGTCGAAGCCGTGCCAGCGCTCGGCGCCGCCGGACGCGTCCAGCTCGCGGACCCGGACCCGCTGCCCGTAGAGGTCGATCTCGGTGACCTCGCTGCGCGTACGGACGTCGATACCGCGCCCGCGGTGGGCCTCCGGGGTCCGGGCGACGAGGTCGTCGGGGCCGTTCACCAGGCCTCCGGCCCAGTACGGGATGCCGCAGGCCGAGTACGACGTGAAGTGGCCGCGCTCGAACGCGAGGATCTCCAGCTCGCCCCGCTTGCTGAGCCTGCGCGCCTGGGACGCCGCCGACATCCCCGCCGCGTCGCCCCCGATGACCACCATCCGCCGTGCCGTCATCGATTCCGCCCCTTCGCCGCCGTATGTCCCGCTCCGTCACGGGCCAGGCTACGAGGGGGCGGTGCGCTCGCGTACCAGGACGTACAGAACAGCACTCGCGAGCATCAGCGCGCCGTCGATGTAGACGGCGGACGTCCAGCTGCCGTAGTGGTCGAAGAGGGTGCCGCTCAGCGCCGGGCTGATCACCGCGCCTATCTCCCCGACCAGGTTGAACAGGCCGAAGGCGGCGCCGCGCTCGGACGCGTCGACCACATCGTTCAGCAGGGCGTGGGCCATCGGCTGGAGGGCGTTGAAGAACAGGCTGGTGACGAAGAGCAGGAGGGACATCACCAGCAGGGACGGCTTCTCCTGGGTCTGGAGATAGACCGCGAAGACCAGCACCAGCACGCCCTGGACCACGGTGAAAGCGATCAGCAGCGGCCGCCGCCCCCACCCCCGGTCCTTCGCCAGGTCCGACAGCCGCCCGCCGACCGGGAACCCGAGGATGCCCGCGCCCGCGTTGAACGTCGCGACCAGTGCCGCGTTCTGGAAGGAGCTGTGCGCGGCGTCGGCGACGATCGACACCGACCAGAAGCTGAAGAACCACAGGTTCCACATGACCGCGATGAAGGCGAAGCTGAGCAGCAGCACATTGCGGTTTCGGGAGATGGAGCCGAGCCGCGACCCGCGCCGGGCGAAGATCGCCCCGATCAGCACGAAGGCGAGCACGCACTCCAGGACGGCCACGCCCCAGCTCGGCATCCCCGCCCCGTCGGCGATCAGATAGACCGCCATGACGGCCGCGCACAGCACCGCCGAGATGCCCAGCAGCCGCAGGGTGGAGCCGGTGGCCTTGAGCGGGCCGCCGATGCGGCGCAGATAGGCGGTGGTGATCCAGCCGAACGCGAGCGTGGCGCCGCCCAGCACCAGGAACGGCATCCGCCAGGCGTCCTCGTCGCCGAACACCCCGGCGCCCCAGTCGATCAGATAGGGCGTGCTGATGGTCGCGACCGTCAGCCCGATCGACAGCCCGGTGATGGCGACGCCCATGCCCAGACTGGTCTTCTCGGGCGGGGTGCGCTGGGCGATCAGCGCGCGGTCGTTGGAGTAGAAGACGCCCTCGCCCAGCCCGGTCAGCACCCGCAGCACGACGAAGGCGATCAGCCCGCTCACCATCCCGCTGGCCAGGGTCGCCACCCCCGCCCACAGCAGGGAGACGGCGAGCATCGCGCGATGCCCGAAGCGGTCCCCGAGATAGCCGCCGGGGAACTGGGTGAGCATGTAGCCCGCGAAGAAGAGGCTGCCGATCAGTCCGCCGAGGGCATGCGGATGGCTGGCGGAGCCCAGCATGCCGTGGTCGTTCTCGATCAGCCAGGTGACCACCGGGCCGGTGAGGGTGCGGTCGGCGTAGGAGAAGAGCCAGCCGCCGAGCAGCATGGCCCACAGCGTGTGATACGGCTGCCAGCCGGTGCGCCGGGCGGTCGGCTCCCGCGCGGCGGTGTCCTCGGTGGTCACTTCGGGAGCCCCCCTTGGGCGTTGGGTGTTCAGGCTCGGAGCGCGGTGTGCCCCACAGAACGCGGCGTCCCACAGAATGTGGTGTGCGGGCACCCCCGGCAAGGGGCAGCTCCAGGTCTTCCGTCAGCCGGAAGCCTCAGCAAGGGACTCTTGTCCCCAAGCGGCGGCGAGGGTACGGGATATGCCGTGGGCGGCGACCCGCACCGCCGGTATCAGCCCCGGCGCCCGCCCCTCCGCGGCCGGGACCACCACCGACAGCGAGGCCACCACCTCCCCGCGCGGACCCCGCACCGGGGCGGCGACGGACAGCCCGTCCATGGTGATCTGCCGGTCGCTGACCGCGATCCCGGTGCGCCGCACCTCGGCGAGCGTGGCCCGCAGCCGGGCCGGGTCATGGATGGTCCGCTCGGTGAACCGGCGCATCGGCCGGGAGCACACCCGCTCGCCGAGCCCCGGCGGCCCGTACGCGAGCAGCACCAGGCCGACGCCCGTGGCGTGCAGCGGCCAGCGGCTGCCGACCCGGGTGCGCACATGGACCGCGGAGCGGCCGGAGATCAGCTCGACGTAGACCACTTCCAGGCCGTCGCGCACCGCCAGTTGCACGTTCTCATGGGTGGCCTCGTACAGGTCCTCCATGAACGGCAGCGCCGCCTCGCGGACCCCGACCCCGCGCGGAGACAGCGTCGCCACCTCCCACAGCCGCAGCCCGATGTGGTACGCCCCCGAGGTGTCGCGCTCCAGGGCGCCCCAGCGGGTGAGCGAGGCGACCAGCCGGTGCGCGGTGGCCAGCGGCAGCCCGGCGCGCCGGGCGAGAGCGGTGAGCGACAGCGACCGGTGGGAGGCGTCGAACGCGTCCAGCACGGCCAGCACCCGGCCCGCGACCGACCGCCCGGCGTCCGGGCGCCGGGCATCCGGATGCCCCGCGTCCGGGCGATGGCTATCCGGGCGGTGGCCGAACGGGGAGCTCGTCGGGGCCGTCATGACAGCGGAAGGCCGACGTAGTTCTCGGCCAGCTCGGCGGAAGCGGTACGGGACGTGGCGATCCGGTCCAGCTGGGCGATCTGCAGCCGGTCCTCGAACGGGCTCTGGTCCGGGCGCCGGTGCAGGGTGTCCGTCATGAAGGACGAGAAGCGCTCGGCCTGCCAGACCCGGGCGAGGCAGGTCTCGGAATAGCCGTCCAGCAGCTCGGCCGAGCCCGTGGTGTGGTGATGGGCGAGCGCGCGGGCCAGGGTGACCACATCGCTGACGGCGAGATTGAGCCCCTTGGCCCCGGTCGGCGGCACGATGTGCGCCGCGTCGCCCGCGAGGAAGAGGCGGCCGTGGCGCATCGGCTCCCGCACGAAACTGCGCATCGGGGTCACGGACTTGGCGGTGATCGGGCCCCGCTCCAGCTCCCAGCCCCGGCCGTCGTCGAGCGCGAAGCGGGCGGCCAGCTCGTCCCAGATCCGCTCGTCGGGCCAGTCGGCGGGCTCGGTGTCGTTCGGCACCTGGAGGTAGAGCCGGGACACCTGCGGGGAGCGCATGCTGTGCAGGGCGAAGCCACGCTGATGGCGGGCGTAGATCAACTCCTCGCAGGACGGCGGCACATCGGCCAGCACCCCGAGCCAGGAGTACGGATAGGCGCGCTCGAAGGTACGGACCCGGTCGGCCGGGACCGCGCCCCGGGCGATGCCGTGGAAGCCGTCGCAACCCGCCACGAAGTCGCAGCTCAGCGTCGTCTCCTGGCCCTCGTGGCGGAAGCGGATGACCGGGGCCTCGGAATCCGGCTTCTCGATCGCCAGGGCCTCGGCCCCGAACAGCAGCGGAGGGCCCCCGGGGTCGGCGAGCTGGAGCCGGACCAGATCCTTGACGATCTCCGTCTGCGCGTAGACCGTCACCGCCTTGCCGCCCGTGGCGGCGGGGAAGTCGACGCGGTGGCCACGCCCTTCGAAGCGCAGCTCGATGCCCTCGTGCGGCAGCCCCTCGCGGTCCAGGCGCTCCGCCGCGCCGCACTCCCGCAGCACGTCCACCGTGCCCTGCTCCAGGATTCCGGCCCGCTGCCGCTGCTCCACATAGGCCCGGTCCCGGCTCTCCAGCACCACGCAGTCCACCCCCGCGCGGTGCAGCAGACGGGCGAGCAGCAGGCCGGCGGGTCCCGCCCCGATGATCCCGACGGTCGTGCGCATCGAAACGTCCCTTCGTCCGGGCCAGTTGGCCGGGCCATCCCGTCCGGGCCGGGTGAGATGAGGATCCCCACTTGTTCGCGGAGTGAAACTTCGTTCATAATCGAGCTTGTGATGAGTCTCGGTCCGGTGTCCCCGCCTGTCAATGGCCCCGTCGGTCCTCTCGAGCGCGGCCTCGCCGTGCTCTGCGAGCTGACCCGGCTGGCCGCGCACCGGGGCGAGGCCGCGGTCCGGCCCGGTGACCTCGTGCGCGGCACCGGGCTCGCCCGGTCCGTCGTCGACCGCGTCGTGGGCACGCTCGAACAGCTCGGGTATGTGCGGCTCGACGGGCGCGAGGTCAGCCTCGCGGCCCGGCTCATGGAGCTGGGCAACGCGTATCTCGCCGCCAGCGGCCTCCCGGAGGCGCTCGGACCGTTCGCCGAGCGGCTCGCCGACGGGCTCGACGAGTCGGTCTCGGTCGCCGTCCCGGACGGCGACGGGGCGCGCTTCGTCGTCCAGGCCACCCGCCGCCGCACCATGTCCCTCGCGTTCCGCATCGGCGATCTGCTGCCCGCCGAGCGCTGCGCCCCGGGCGCGCTCTTCGCCGCCGAGTGGGACGAGCGGGCCTGGGCGGTCTGGCGCGCCCGCCGCGCCGCCGACCCCCTCGACGCCGCCTTCCCCGCCGTTCCGCCGCGCCACCGGCCCGCCGCGGACACCGTCTTCGAGGCGGACACCGGTTTCGAGGCGCGCGTCCGGGAGGCCGCCCGGACCGGCTGGGCGGCCGACGACCAGCTGATCGAGCCCGGCCTGGTGGCGGTGTCCGTCCCGGTCCGGGACGCCTCGGGCCGTACGGCCTGTGCGGTGAACGTCGTCAGTCACACCAGCCGCCATGACGTGGCCTCGCTGCGGGCCGCCGTGCTGGGTCCGCTGTCTGCGGAGATCCCGGCGATGGAGGCGGCGCTGGCCGCCCCGCCCACGCGCTGGATGCGCCCGCCGGGGCGCGGGCCCGCCGAGCCGGGCTCGGCCGCCGGGGCCGACGCCGGGGCCGACGCCGGTGCCGGTGCCGGTGTCGGTGCCGGGGCCGGGGCCGCCGAGGATCCCGCGCGGGCCGCCAAGCGGGAGCTGGGCGCCGGGTATCTCCAGTCGCTCGCGCGCGGCCTCACCGTGCTGCGGGCGCTCGGCACCCCGGGGGAGGGAGAGGGGGACGGCGGCGCACCGCGCGGGCGCACGCTCACCGCCGTCGCCGAGGCCACCGGGCTGCCACGGGCCACCGCCCGCCGCTCCCTCCTCACCCTCGTGGAGCTGGGATACGCCGAGTACGCGGCGGCCGACGGCCGGGCCTTCCGCCCGCTGCCGCGGGTGCTGGAGCTGGGCTACGCACCGCTGGGCGACCTCTCGTTCACCGAGCTGGCCCAGCCCCATATGCGTGAACTCGTCCGCACCATCCACGAGTCGGCGTCCCTGGCGGTCCTCGACGGAGACGACATCCGGTACGTGGCGCGCGTCCCGACCGTGCGGATCATGAGCGTCAACATCACCATCGGCACCCGCTTCCCCGCCTACGCGACCTCCATGGGCCGCGTCCTGCTCGCGGGGCTGGCCCCGGAGGAGCGCGCCGCGCGTCTCGCCGGTCTCGCTCCGAAGCCGCTGACCCGGCGCACCGTGACCGCCGTGCCCGAGCTGGCCCGCGTCCTGGAGCGGACCGGGAGGGACGGATACGCCCTGGTGGACGAGGAGTTGGAGGAGGGGCTGCGGTCCCTCGCGGTGCCCGTGCGGGGCGCGGACCGCACGGTGGTGGCCGCGCTCAACATCGCCACCCACGCGGGCCGCGGCAGCGCGGAGTCCACCGTCGAGGAGCTGCTTCCGGCGCTGCGGACCGCCGCCGCCCGCATCGAGGCCGACCTCGCCACGGCCTCGGCCCATCGCCCGCTGGGGGCGGGCTCACCCCCCGGGGGCGGGTGAGAGAGTGGGGGCATGAGCGCAGCGACCTCCCCGGCTCCGGGGCTTACCGGCCATGCCGTCGTCATCGGCGGCGGGATCTCGGGCCTCGCGGCCGCCCACCGGCTGCAGACCGGCGGGGCGCGGGTGACGGTGCTGGAGGCGTCGGGGCGGCTGGGCGGCAAGCTGTGCTCGGGCGAGATCGAGGGCGTGGCCGTGGACCTGGGCGCCGAGTCGATGCTCGCCCGGCGCCCGGAGGCGGTGGAGCTGGCGCGCGCCGTCGGCCTCGGCGAGCGGCTGCAGCCGCCCGCCACCGCGAGCGCCGCCCTGTGGACGCGCGGCGCCCTGCGGCCGATGCCCAAGGGCCATGTGATGGGCGTGCCCGGCGACCTGGCGCCGCTCGCCGCGTCCGGGGTGATCTCGGACGAGGGGCTTGAGCGCATCGCCCGCGACGCGCAGCTGCCGCCCACCCCGGTCGGCGAGGACGTGGCGCTCGGCGAGTTCATCGCGGCGCGGCTCGGCCGCGAGGTCGTGGACCGGCTGGTCGAGCCGCTGCTCGGCGGGGTGTACGCGGGGGATGTGTACCGCACCTCGATGCGGGCGGCGGTGCCGACCCTCTTCGACCTGGCCCGGGCGAACCGCCCGCTGGCCGAGGGCGTCCGGGAGCTGACCGAGCGGGCCGCCCAGCGGCAGGGCGGGGCCGGTCCGGTGTTCATGGGCATCGACGGCGGCATCGGGCGGCTGCCGCTCGCGGTGGCCGACGCCGTACGGGCCGCGGGCGGCGAGATCCGCACCGATACGCCGGTACGGGAGCTGCGCCGGGCCGACGACGGCTGGACGGTCGTCACCGACGACGGGGTGCTGCGGGCCGACGCGGTCGTGCTGGCGGCCCCCGCGCCCGCCGCCGCCCGCCTCCTGGCGGCCGACTCCCCGGCCGCCTCCGCCGAGCTGGCCACCGTCGACTACGCCTCCATGGCGCTGATCACCATGGCCTTCCGCCGCGCCGACGTGGCGTCGCTCGCCGAGGGCAGCGGCTTCCTGGTGCCGCCGGTCGACGGCCACACGATCAAGGCGGCGACGTTCTCCAGCCGCAAATGGGGCTGGCTCCGCGACTCCGCCCCCGATCTCTTCGTGCTGCGTACCTCGATCGGGCGGTTTGAGGACGATGAGCATCTGAAGCGCGACGACGCCGATCTGGTAGGGATGTCGCTCGCCGATCTCCGCGCGGCCACCGGCCTCGGCGCCCAGCCGGTGGCGACCCGGGTGACCCGCTGGGACGGCGGACTGCCCCAGTACCCGGTCGGCCATCTCGACCGGGTCGCCCGGATCCGCGCGGAGGTCGCCAAGCTGCCCGGGCTGCGGGTGTGCGGCGCGGTCTACGACGGCGTCGGCATCCCCGCGTGCGTCGCCAGCGCCCGCACGGCCGCCGATGACCTGATCGGGCCGCTGACGGCGACCCTGGCGCAGGGTGCCGTAGCCGGAGAGCGAGAATAGGGACCATGACTGCTGCTGCTCCCGAGACGCCAGAAACCCCCGAGACCGGTGCCCCCGAGACCACCCCGTCTCCCAAGGCCCCCAACGCCGGGAAGAAGGCGAAGGACCTCAACGAGGTCATCCGCTACACCCTGTGGTCGGTCTTCCGGCTGCGCGACGTGCTGCCGGAGGACCGCACCGGCTACGCCGACGAGGTCGAGCAGCTTTTCGCGCAGCTCGCCGCCAAGGACGTCACCGTGCGCGGCACGTATGACGTCTCCGGGCTGCGCGCGGACGCGGACGTCATGATCTGGTGGCACTCGGAGACCTCCGACGCCCTGCAGGAGGCGTACAACCTCTTCCGCCGCACCCGGCTCGGCCGCGCCCTGGAGCCGGTCTGGTCGAACATGGCGCTGCACCGCCCGGCGGAGTTCAACAAGTCGCACATCCCCGCGTTCCTCGCGGACGAGAACGCGCGCGACTACGTCAGCGTCTACCCCTTCGTACGGTCCTACGAGTGGTATCTGCTGCCCGACGAGGAGCGCCGCACGATGCTCGCGGACCACGGCAAGATGGCCCGTGGCTTCCCCGATGTGCGCGCCAACACCGTCGCGTCGTTCTCCCTCGGCGACTACGAGTGGATCCTGGCCTTCGAGGCGGACGAACTGCACCGGATCGTCGACCTGATGCGCCATCTGCGGGCCTCCGAGGCGCGCCGTCATGTGCGCGAGGAAGTGCCGTTCTACACCGGGCGGCGCAAGCCGGTCTCCGAGCTGGTCGCCGGTCTGGCCTGACGCTCCAAGTCTGGCTTACGGCATCCCCGGCGCTCCGGAACCTCCCGGGGAGCCCGGGGCTCCGGGCAGTGCGGGCTGCTTGCCGGACTCGGGCACCGGGGCCGGGCCCGGCCCCGGTTCGGGGGCCGGGCGCGGTGCGCAGGAGGCCGTCCGGCCCGGTGTCTTCCCGGTCAGCAGGTACGTGTCGACCTTGCGGTTGACGCAGGCGTTCGGGCCGCCCCACAGGCCGTGCGTACCGGCCTTCCGCTCGGTCACCAGGGAGGCGGTCGGGAGTCTGCGCCACAGCTCCTTGGCGCCCGCGTACGGCGTGGCCGCGTCCCGTTCGGCCGCCAGCAGCAGCACCGGCGGCAGCCCCGGCCGGGCGGTCACGTCCATGGGGGTGTCATGCCCCAGCGGCCAGTAGGCGCAGGGCAGGTTCATCGCCACGTTGTCCCAGGTCTCGAAGGGCGCCCGGCGCGCGAGCGCGGTGTTCTCCCGGTGCCAGCTCGCCCAGCGGCGCGGCCAGGGCGCGTCGTTGCACTCCACGGCGGTGTAGACGGCGGTGCCGTTCTCGTCGGCCACCGCGTCCCCGGATTCGGAGGCGGCCAGCGCGATCAGCGGCCGGGGATTGCCGCGCAGGTAGGCGGCGAGGGCCCGGGCGCTGGGGTCCCAGTAGGCGTCGTTGTAACCGGCCCGTACGAACGCGTCCTGCAGCTCCCCGGTGCCCACCCGGCCGCCCGCCGGTTTCCGGGCCAGGCGGTGTGCCGCCTTCCGGTACGCGGCGAGCACCCGCGCCGGGGTCCTGCCGAGGCGGTAGACGGTGTGGTGCCGGGCGGTCCAGCGGCGCCAGTCCGCCCAGCGCCGCTCGAAGGCCAGGGACTGGTCGAGGTTGTTGCGGTACCAGATCTGCGCGGGCCCGGGGTTGACGACACTGTCGAACACCATGCGGCGCACATGGCGGGGGAAGAGCGTCGCGTAGACGGCCCCGTAGTACGTGCCGTACGAGGCGCCCACGAAGGTCAGCCGCTTCTCGCCGAGCGCGGCGCGCAGCACGTCGAGGTCGCGGGCGTTGTTGAGCGTGGTGATGTACCGAAGGGCCTTCCCCGTACGGCGCACACAGCCCCGCGCGTACGCGCGCGCCCGCGCCACCATCGCCCGCAGATACGCGGCCGAGGGGTGCGGCGGGGAGCTGGTCGGCGTCTTGGCGAACGCCGACGGCGGCTGGCAGGACACCGGCTTGGAGCGGCCGACTCCGCGGGGCGCGTATCCGACGAAGTCGTAGACCGCGGCCGTCTTGCGGAAGGCGTCCTCGGCGGCGTACTCGGGGAACGTCATACCGGAGGCGCCCGGTCCGCCCGGGTTGTAGACCAGCGCGCCCTGCCGCCGGGTCTTGGGCCCGGAGGCACGCACCCGGCTGACGGGGAGGCGGAGGTGCTTGCCGCCCGGCCGCGCGTAGTCCAGCGGTACGGAGACGGTGCCGCAGCGGACGGCCGCCGACAGCTCCTCGGAGCGCGGGCAGCGGCGGAACGTGATGCCCCGGGCGGCCGCCCGCCGGACCGCCACCACCACCCCGCGGGCCTCGGCGGCGCCGCCCCGGGGCACGGCCAGCACGGGGGAGACCAGCATGGGCGAGGCGGGGGAGCCGAACGAGGCGGACCAGGCGGGTGATGCCGCGGTGATGGCGGTCGGCGCCGGGGGCCCGGCGGCCACCGCGGCGGGGCGCGCGGGCGGCGCGGCGAGCGGTCTGCCGGTGGCGGGGGTGGCGAGCAGCGCGGTCATGGCCAGGGACAGGGACAGCGGTCCGAGGATGCCGTACAGCGCTGCTGCTCTCACAAGCCGTCCCTCCGCAGATCGCGCGATGAAAGGGATCCTTGGCGCGGGGATTGGCCATGTAAAGCACCGGGCCGCGGTGTCGGGGTCAATGACCCCAATGCGCCCTCAGCGCGGCGCGCAGCGCCGGATCGGGCAGCGCGACCGTGCCGTGGACCGCGAGCGCGGTGAGCAACTGGCCGTCGTCGGGCTCCTCGTCGGCGGCGCCCCAGGCGCGCTGGGCGACGGGCCGCCGGGGCGGCACATCGATCCGTCCCAGCAGCTGCTGCCCGGCGGGCGAGGCCCAGCGCGAGTACGGATGCACCTCGACCCGGGCGATCACCAGGCAGCTCGCGGTGAGCAGCAGCGGAAGCGCGAACCACGCCACCGCTGACCCCGGGCCCGACGCGGGCGGCACCATCAGCAGCGCGATCACCCCCGCCAGCAGGACCACGACGCAGGCCAGCCGCACCTGCCGCACCGCCGCCGCCACGTTCGCCCGCGCTCCCACGGGCACCGCGAGCCCCGCCGCCACCAGCCGGTCGGCCAGCGCCCGCACCGGGTCGGCGGTGACCAGGAGGTTGCGGACCGGCGGCACGGGGGACTGGCCGTGCGGGCCTATCGCGGCGATGACCGAGCGTTCGAGGTCGTCGCGGCCGTCCGGGTCCACGACGGTGACCCAGCCGGTGTGGGCGAGCAGCAGACGCCGCTCCCGGGCCATCGACACCAGGGCGAGATCGGCGACCCGCCGCTCCCCGCCCGCCAGGAACGCCGCCTCGTACAGGCTCAGGGTCCGCCTGCCCGGCTCCGGACCGGCGGTGACGTCCATCGGCCGGGCGGCCGCGACCGCGGCGAGGCACAGGCGGGTGCAGCTGACCACCGCCGAACCCCATGCGACGAGCAGGAACAGGACCCACAACATGGCCGAGTTGTACTGGACCCGACCGGTTCCGCGCCACAGATTTCGCGATATGCGTGATTCGGCGTCACGATTCGTGAGCGGTCAGCTGCCTCCGCCGCAGCCGCCACCGCCGCCACAGCTCGAACCGCCCCCACCCCCGCCGCAGCCGGAACCGCCCCCGCCTCCGCCGCAGCCGCTTCCGCCGCCCCCGCACGACGAGCCGCCGCAACCGGAGCCCCCGGAGCCCCCGCCGCACCACGAGCCGCCGGAGGAGTCGGAGAAGCCCGACGAGCCCGAACCGGCGCCCGAGGACGCGCCCGCGCCCGTCACCCGCTGCGCTTGCAGCAGTTGGTCCCGCAGCATCGTGTCGGCGGGGATGGCGGTCGCGCCGCCCAGCGCCACGGCGGCCGCGACGGGCGCGGCCCCCGCTGTGGCGGCGGACGCGTCGGACCAGGGCCCGTGGGGCGGCCCGCCCCACGGCCCGGCGGCGGCCGACTCAATGTCCCGCCGGAAGGCGTCCAGTGCGCGCCTTCCGGCGGGGGTCAGCCGTCCCTTGGCCAACCGCCCGCAGCTCGCGCCGATCACGAAGCCGAAGAACAGCGCCGGAATGAGCATGAAGATCACCGGGACCCCGTCCAGCACGGCCTGGCCGAAACTCGCCAGGATGCCCAGGAGGACGCACAGCCAGCAGCCGATCACCTGCGCTCGTGCCGCCTTCCGCCAGAACCGGAGGGCGTCGGGGCGCACCATCAGCCCGCGTCGCGCCAGCTCGTCCCCGATCCCCTGCACCTCCGGGGTGCGCATCAGCTCCCGGCGCAGCCGGTCCAGGGCGCCGTTCGGCGAATGGGCGAGCACCGTAAGAAGCGCGTTCTCGACCGGATTGCGGGCGACCGGCTGACGCACCGAGACCACCCCGGGCCCGCCGACCGCGATCCGCCCGTCGGTGTGCATCTCGCTGATCGCCGTGTCGGCAACCCGGCCGGGCCCGCCTGCCAGGAACGCGGCCTCTATGAGGTCGTTCACGCCGCTGTCCGGCGCCCCCGCGGCGGCCCGCCGCGTTCGTACGGTGCCCCTGATGACGAAGACCGACGACGCGATCACCGCCACGTATACCAGGATCACGATCGCGTTCATGCCGCTCACCCCCCGCTCAGCACGAGCCGGGCGCGGCGGGCGAAGCGCGCCAGTGGGTGGGAGGACAGCGGGGCGGGCCCGGACCGCTCCTGCCACCACAGGGTCAGCCGTCGCCGCGTCGCCGCGTCCCGGATGTCACCGGCCGCCAGCAGGTGCTCGACGAACGTCATCGCGTCGCGGCGGTAGCCGCCGGTCATCGGGCGGCCGTCGGCGTACGTCCCGAACGCCGGGCGGTAGCCGTCGCCCAGGATCTCCGGCAGCTCCGGTGCGACCTTGGCGACCACCCCGGCCCGCTTGGCCGTCAGCGCCCGGCTCTGGACCCCAAGCCGCTGCCGGTCGAAGCCCTCCGGCGCCGGGGCGCCCGCGACGAGCGCCGACAGCAGCGCGGTCTGGGCGCGTGCCAGCCGCTCCCGCGCGGCACCGGTGTCCGCTATGTCCTCTCCTCCCGGACTGCGTGCCGGTGCGGAGACATGGGCGGCCGTCACCCCGGCCGCCGTCACCGCGCGGATCGCGTCCAGCTCGCCCGCCAGCTCCTCGGCCGCCGGGAAGTCCTCGTCCCGCTCCAGCAGCACCCCGGGCGGCGTCGTGCGGGCGCACAGCTCGGCGAGCACGTCGAGCACCGGCTGCGTCACCGGGTGGGCGTGGCTGTCGTGCCAGACCCCGTCCCGTTCGACGCCGCCCGCCACATGGACGTACGCGATGGCCGAGGTCGGCAGCTCGTCCAGCGCCGTGGCCGGATCCTCGCCCCGGTTGACGTGGTTGGTGTGCAGATTGGCGACGTCGATGAGCAGCCGGACCCCGGTCCGCTCGACCAGTTCGGCCAGGAACCGCCCCTCGGTCATCTCCTCGCCGGGCCAGGAGATCAGGGCCGCGATGTTCTCCAGCGCGAGCGGCACGGGCAGCGCCTCCTGGGCTATCGCCACGTTCTCGCACAGCACGTCCAGCGCGTCCCGGGTGCGCGGCACCGGCAGCAGGTGTCCGGCCTCGATGGCGGGCGAACCGGTCAGCGGCCCTCCGGCACGGACGAACGCGATGTGCTCGGTGACCAGGGGCGCGCCCAGGGCCTCCACCGTCTCGGCGAGGGCCGCGAGTCGCTCGGGGTCGGGCCGCTCGGCGCCCCCGAGGCCGAGGGAGACGCCGTGCGGCACCACCGTCGTACCGCGCTCGCGCAGCCGCCGCAGGGCGTCGGGCACATGGCCGGGGCAGACGTTCTCGGCCACCACCTCGACCCAGTCGATGCCGGGCAGGCGCGCGATGTCCTCCGCGATTTCCGGTCGCCAGCCGATTCCGGTACCGAGGCGCGTCATGGCTCCCCCTTCTCCTGCGGTCCTGAATCCTCGCCTGCCGAGGTAATGACCCCTGGGGGAGAGGACGAATCCACGGCGCTCGCGGTTCAGAGGTTCATTTGAGCTTCGGGGTGTCACGCTACGCCCCTCCGCACACCACCGAGCGCCCGGTCTGTCACTCCCGACGCCCCTGGCTGGGCCGCGAGTTGCGGAATATCGGCACTGTTACAAAATTTTGGGGCCCTGTGGCGACAGATGTTCGGAAGGGAGAATAAGGTCGTGTGGTCCGGGGGGATGGAAGATCACACCTTTGTGCCGCGCCCGCGCGCGGAGCGAGCGTGGGGGAACACACGTGCTGGGCAGCAACAATGCCATGGGGAAGCACCGCCGTAACGCACACCGCAAGCCGCCGCCGTCATCGACGGGCCGCGGGATGCGGCTGCGCCGTTGGGCGGCCCGCCAGATCCGCCTCGACTACCCCCGGGCCGGGAGACGGGGCGTGCGGCGCTGGCTGCCGTCGTGGCGCCAGATGGGACTCCTCTTCGTGTTCTGCCTCGGGAGCCTCACCGGCGTCCTGAGCTATCTCTACATGCAGACCGAGATACCCAAGAACCTCAACGACTTCGCCACCCAGCAGGACAACGTCTACTACTGGGCCGACGGTTCCGAGATGGCCCGCACGGGTCCGGTGAACCGTCAGGAGGTGGCGTTGTCCAAGGTGCCGGAAAAGGTGCAGTGGGCGATCCTCGCCGCCGAGAACTCCAGTTTCTACTCGGACAGCGGCATCTCCCCGAGCGGTCTGATGCGTGCCGTGACCCGGATGGTGACGGGCGGTGAGACACAGGGCGGCTCGACCATCACCCAGCAGTATGTGAAGAACGCCTATCTGAATCAGCGCCAGACGTTCTCCCGCAAGCTCACCGAGATGTTCATGGCCATCAAGCTCGACGACCGGATGTCCAAGCAGGAGATTCTCGAACGCTATCTGAACACCAGCTGGTTCGGGCGCGGCACCTACGGCATTCAGCGCGCCTCGTACGCGTACTACGGCAAGGATGTCTCCCGGCTCAACGCGAGCGAGGGCGCGATGCTCGCTTCGCTGCTGAAGGGCGCCGGAACCTTCGATCCGACCCTCAGCGCCAAGAACCACAAACGGGCGGTCGACCGCTGGAAATGGGTCCTGGACCGGATGGTCGACATCGGCAAGCTCTCCAAATCCGAGCGGGCGAAGTACACCGAGTTCCCCGACCCCAAGTCCGCGCCCAAGCCCGCCGGGCTCACCGGTCAGGTCGGCTACCTGGTGGAGACCGCGAAGGCGTATGTGAGTTCCCATACCGCCATCTCCGACGCCGACTTCGACCTGGGCGGCTATCAGATTCACACCACCTTCGAGAAGGCGAAGGTCGACGCGCTCGCCGCGTCGGTGAAGAAGACCCGCGACGGCCTCGACCCCAAGAGCCGCCGGGAGGACCGCTACGTACGCATCGGCGCCGCCTCCGTGACGCCGGGCGGGCGCATCGAGGCGCTGTACGGCGGCCCCGGCTATCTGGAACAGGGCTTCAACGACGCGAACGCCTCCGTCGTCCCGGCCGGTACCGCCTTCACGCCCTTCGTCTACGCGGCGGCGCTGCGCGAGGGCGTGCTCAAGGAGCGGAACAGCCCGCGGACGCCCGTCGCGCCGACGACGCTCTACGACGGCAACAACAAGGTCGCCGTGAAGACCCCCGAGGGGCCCTACTGGGACCGCGGCGGCCAGATCGTGCGGGGCGAGAACGACGGCGAGCAGTCATACGGGCAGGTCAGCCTGCGCCAGGCGATCGTCCAGTCCATCAACACCCCGATGATTCAGCTCGGCATGGACGTCGGCCTCGACCGGGTCCGCCAGGCCTCCATCGACGCGGGGCTGCTGCCCAGCAGCTTCGGCGCGCGGGTGCCCATGTTCTCGCTCGGCACCGCGACGCCCAGCTCCATCCGGATGGCCAGCGCGTACGCGACGTTCACCGCCAAGGGCGCTCATGTGCCGCCGTTCTCGGTGAGCGGGCTGACCCGTAACGGCGAGAAGTTCGCCCTGCGCAAGGACCGCGCCAAGCGGGCGTTCAGCACCGAGGTGGCGGCGCAGGTGGACGACGCGCTGCACGGCGCGGTCCAGGGCGGCACCGGGCAGGCGGCGGCCGTGGTGGGACCCGATACGGCGGGCAAGACGGGCACCGCGCAGGACGGCACCTCGTCCTGGTTCGTGGGCTACACCGACGAGGTGTCCACGGCCGTGTCGCTGTCGCGGGTGGACCCCAAGACCCAGGAATTGCTGCCGCTCAAGGGAATGGGCGGAGACGCCACCGGAAAGGCGAGCGACACCTATCCCCTGGACATCTGGACGCGCTATATGGCGGGCGCCGGGAAGAAGTAGCGGGAGATATACGAAAGCCCGGCTGGGTGCGTCGGATCCGACGCACCCAGCCGGGCTTCTGCGTACTTACTTGGTGTACGTCGACCAGTCCGGCGATTCCGCCGGGTCGAGCATCCGCAGCTTGTCCAGGACCTTCGGATCCTGGGCGTCCAGCCAGTCGGCGAGCTGCTTGAACGATACGCACTGAACCCCGTCGCGCTTGCACACGCTGCGCATCACGTCTTCGATGGCCTGCATATAGATGCCGCCGTTCCAGGTCTCGAAGTGGTTGCCGATGAACAGCGGTGCCCGGCTGCCGTTGTACGCGCGCTCGAAACCGTTCAGATATCCCTCGCGGGTCAGCCGCTCCCATTCGGCGTACTTCGCCGGGTCGCCCTCGGTGCTGTCACCCGACTGGTTGAAGAGGAAGTTGAAGTCCATGGAGAGGACCTGCTTCTCGCTCTCCGGGTACGGCACCAGTTGCAGCGGGAAGTTCCAGATTCCCTTGATTTTGGACGGCCAGATCTGGAAGTCGCCCGGAGAACTCGCGTCGTAGCGCCAGCCGAGCGATTTGATGGCCGGGATCAGGTTCTTCTGGCCTTCGAGGCAGGGGGCGCGGCCGCCGACCAGTTCCTCGTCGTAGTCGAAGGGCAGCGGCTCGATGTCGGTGAATCCCGTATTGGTCTTCCACTGCTCCACGAACGAGTACGCCTGCTCCGCCTCGCTCTTCCACTGCTGGGTGCTCCATTCGCCGCCGCCCTTGGAGCCGCAGAAATGCCCGTTGAAGTGCGAGCCGATCTCATTGCCTTCCTGCCACGCCCCGCGCAGCTGCTCCAGCGTCTCGCGTATGTGCTCATCGGTGGGGAAGGATATGGCGGCCGAGCCACGCTTGTGCATCGGCGGCTGATAGAGATCGCTCTTGTACTTGGGCAGCAGGTACATGCCGCTCAGGAAGAACGTCATACTGGCGTTGGTTTCCTTGGCGACCTGGCGGAAGCGGGAGAAGAGATGATCGCCGTTCTCCAGCGCGCCGTCCCAGGAGAAGACCACGAACTGCGGCGGCTTCTCGCCCGGCTTCAGTTTCCTGATCTTCGGCTGGCCGGGCTGGGGGCCGGTGTAGGACGTGGAGCCGTCCCCGATCACCTTGACCTTGCCGTCCCAGTCGGCGTACTTGTTCTTCTTCTTGGCGCCCTTGGGGGCCTCGTCCGCCCGGGGCACGGGTACGGCGGCCTGGACGCTGCCGTCCACCGCGCCCCTCGTGTCACCCGGCGAGGTCAGGGCGATGAGCAGCGCCACGACCACGGCCACGGCGGCGAGCGCGCCCAGGGGCGCGGCCATGCCGTAGGCGTTCCGCGCGGATAATGCCTTCAACGCCTTCAAGGACTTCGATGCCTTCAAGGTCTTCAACGCCTTCAACGGGTCCCGCCCCCTGGCAACGGTTCAGTTGTGTGCCCCCGCTCAGTATCACAGAAGTATCACCTGCTCTTCACATCGGCCACTCACTCACTGGCACTCACCAACCGGTCAGCAGCAGATGGTTGACGAGTAGCGCGAGACCGGCCTGCGCCGCCAGCCAACGGCGCAGGTCACGGGCGGGCAGCAGCGCGGCGGAGGGCAGCAGCCAGACCACGAACGGCAGCCAGATGCGCTCCGTCTCGGCCTTGCTCATCCCCGACAGATCGGCGGTAACCAGCGCGAACAGGGCGGCGAGGACGAGCACCACGAGCCCGTCCACCCCGCCGTCACCTCCATGGCGTAGCCGCCGTACCACCCCCGGCGCGGCTCCCACGGCCCGACGGGCTCCGGCGACGGAGGCGAGACCAGCCGTGATCACTGTGCAGGCGAGGTTGGCCCACACCCAGTAGCTGTACGGGCGATCTGCCGCGACCCCTTGGTAGTACCGCTCGACCAGCAGGCTGTACCCCTCCCACCAGGCGAAACCGACCAGGGTGAAGGCACCCGCCACCACTACCGCCCCGGCCAGCACGTACGGCAGCGGCCGTACCGTACGGCCGAGGAGGAGTACGGCCGCCGCGGGCAGCGCCATGAGCGTGAGCCCGTACGAGAGGTACGCGGTGAGGCCGAACAGCAGCCCGGCGGCCAGCGCGACGGCCCCCGGCGCCCGGACCGTACGGGTCGCCGCCAGCGCGAGCAGCGCCAGCCCCCAGGCCACGACCGCCGCGAAATAGCCGTCCGCCGACGCCCCCACCCACACCGCGGCCGGGGCCAGGACGAGGAAGGGCGCGGCGGTGCGCGCCACCCGCTCCTGCCCCAGCGCGCGCAGCGTGACCAGGACGGCGGCCACCGCGGAGCTTCCGGCGGTGACGCAGAACGCCCCCGCCCACGCGCCGCCGCCGAGCCCCAGGCGGTCCAGCCCGACGAAGGTGAGCACGGCGCCCGGCGGATGCCCGGCGATGTGCGCGGGCCAGTGGTCGGGCGCGTTGATCAGGATGTGACCGGTGAAGCCGCGCAGCGCGGCGCCGATGTCCTGGAAGCGGTCGACGCCGCGCAGATACTCGTGCCGCTGCGTCAGCCGCCCGGCCACGCCCCGCCCCCAGCCGTCGACGAGCGCCAGCGACCAGGTCCAGGCCATCGCCGCCGCCCAACTCGCCCCCAGCAACCGACGCCACGGCAGCGTCGCCGCGATCCGCGGGCCGTAGGCGACGACGGCCACGGCGAGGGCCACGGCGGCGGGCGTGCCGGGGCCCGCGTGGGGCAGCCAGTCGGCGTACAGCGGAGCCCAGTCGACGTACAGGATGTGGTGGGTCCGTTCGATCACGGTGCCGACGGCGGCCGCGACGGCGAAGAGGAGGGCCGCCGCCGCGGCGGCCAGCACATCCCGGCGACGGCCGGTCCGCTCGTCGCCGTCCGGCCTGCGCAGAGTCTGGTCATCGGTGCGGAGAGGGATGCGGAGTGGGAGCTTCACGGCCTCACGCTAAGCCGGTGACCTGCCCGATCGGCCGCCGCGGCGCGCTCCGTCACCGAACCGTCAGATCCGTCCGGGCGGGTGCCGCCGGACGGGCCGACGTCAGCGTTTGGTCATGAGTCGATGCCCCTTTTGTCGGGGTCGGCGGCCCTACGGTCGTGCCATGAGCCCCAGTCCACCCGCCTGGCGGAGCCCCTTGCGCGGCCCCTGGCTGACGTCCGTCTTCGGTCTGGTCCTGCTGTTCGGGATCCCCGTGCTGTTCGTCACCGGGCTGCTGTCGTACGCCGCGTACAACCCCGATCTGTCCCCGGTCAACGACAAGACGCCGGACAAGGGACTGCTCGGCTTCTACCTCTTCTCCTGGCCGACCCACCCCGTCTGGCTCTACCGCGTCACCCAGGGCGTGCACGTCACGCTCGGCGTCGTGCTGGTCCCGGTGCTGCTGGCCAAGCTGTGGTCCGTCGCCCCCAAGCTGTTCGAACGGCCGCCGGTGCGGTCCCTGGGGCACGGTCTTGAGCGGCTGTCGCTGCTCGCGCTGGTCGGCGGCGGGCTGTTCGAGTTCGTGACCGGGGTGCTCAACGTCCAGCTGGAGTACGTCTTCCCCGGGTCGTTCTACCCGCTGCACTTCTACGGGGCGTGGATCTTCATGGGCGCGTTCGTCGTCCATGTGGCGCTCCGGTTCCCCCGCATGGTGCGCGCGCTGCGCGGCCGCGACCTGCGGGCGGAGCTGCGTACGCCCGTCTCCCGTACCCGGCCGGAACCGCCCGACGAGACCGGTCTGGTCAGCCCGGACCCCGCCCCGCCCACCATGTCGCGGCGGGGCGCGCTCGCGATGGTGGGCACCGGCTCGGCCGCCCTGCTGGTGGTGACGGCCGGGCAGAGCACGGGCGGCCCGCTGCGGAACACGGCGCTGCTCGCGCCGCACGGCCGGGACCCGGGCCGGGGGCCGAACGGCTTCCAGATCAACAAGACCGCCGCCGCCGTCGGCATCAGTGCCCGCGACATCGGCCCCGGCTGGCGGCTGGTGGTGCGCGGCCCGGGCCGTGAGGTCGTCCTCACCCGTGAGCAGGTGCTGCGGCTGCCACGGCACGGGGCGGCGCTGCCGATCGCCTGCGTCGAGGGCTGGTCCACCTCCGACCAGCGGTGGGAGGGGGTGCGGCTGTCCGACCTGGCCGGGCTGGTCGGCCTGGGCGAGCGGCCGCCGGGCGTCTTCGTCGCATCGCTCCAGCGGCACGGCTCGTTCCGCTCGGTCGTACTGCGGGAGAACCAGGTCCGCGATCCGCGCTCCCTGCTCGCCCTGCGGGTCAACGGCGCGGACCTGTCGCCGGACCACGGCTACCCGGCGCGCGTCATCGTCCCCGGCGCCCCCGGCGTGCACAACACCAAGTGGGTCGCCCGGCTCAGCTTCGGGGAGCTCCAGGCATGATGCGGGGAGTTCACTGCATGAGGAGTTCCGGCTTCCGGCGGTGGTACGGCGCGTCGCCCTCGCAGCTGCTCCTGCTGCTGTGCTCCTTCGCGCTGACCGGCTACGCGGGGGTGCGGCTGCTGCGGGGCGACTGGCTCGGGATCGTGCTGTGGTTCGCCGGCGCCGCCGTGCTGCACGACCTGGTGCTGCTGCCGCTGTACGGGCTCGCCGACCGGGCGCTCCAGCGGGTGGTTCCGGCGCCCGGCGCGTACGTCAACTTCGTGCGGGTGCCCGCGTTCGTCTCGGGACTGTTGCTGCTGGTGTGGTTCCCGCTGATCGCGGGGACGCAGCGGCGCCGCTACGAGCGTTCGGCCGGGCTGTCCGCCGATGTCTTCCTGTCGCGCTGGCTGCTGATCACCGCCGGGCTCTTCGCCGTCTCCGCGCTCTGGCTGTGGGTCAGGGCGGCGGTGTGGCGGGCCCGGGCGGGGGCGCGGAGGCGTGGCGCAGGGTCATGAAGTCGCGGCCCCGGGCCGTCCAGAGTTCGACGGCGGTCCAGCCCGACGCCCGGGCGTGGCGCAGCAGCGCGGGGGCGCCCACCCGGGCCCAGGGGAAGGCCGTGCCGACCCCGCCGCGCCCGTCGTCCACCCGCACCCGGACCCGTTCGTCGACATCGGCCGCGGCCGCCTCGACGATCAGCAGCCCGTCAGGCGCGAGGAGTTGCCGCACGCGCGCCAGCAGGGCCCGCGGATCGCCGCCGATGCCGATGTTGCCGTCGAGCAGCAGCGCCGTACCCCAGCGCCCTTCGTCCGGCAGCGGTTCGAAGACCGAGCGGCACAGGGCCGGGCCGCCGGTGCGGACGGTACGGGCGACCGCCGCCTGGCTCACGTCGATGCCGAGGCAGGCGCGGCCGTACGGGGCGAGCGCGGCCACCAGCCGTCCGGGGCCGCAGCCGATGTCGAGGACCGGCCCCTGGCACCGGCGCAGCACGGTACGGTCCGCCGCGTCGGCCTCCGCGCACCAGCGCTCGACCTCCAAGGGCAGCAGCCAGCCGTCCGCGCGGCGCAGGAACAGCGGGCCCCGGCCCGCGCTCAGCGCCCGCGTATAGGGGTCGGCGCGCCACGGCGCGGCCTTGGCTCCGCTGCCCGCACCGTCGCGTATCGCCGTGCTCATCGGGCGGTGGCCCGGGACAGCCCGGCGAGGGTACGGGCGAACCGGCTGCCCGGCGCGACGGCCGCCACCCACGCGGCGTCGTCCGCCGTGTCGACATCGCGCAGTACGGGCAGTTCGCGCACCCGCAGCCCCGCGTCCGTGAGACGACGCCGCTGTGCGGCACCGGTGGTGGCGGTGGACATCGGTACCCCGCGCAGCAGTTCCGGATCGGGTTCCGCCAGGCCCAGGGCCCAGAACCCGCCGTCGGCGGCGGGGCCGAACCAGGCGTCGCAGTGCCGCCAGCCGTCCCCGGCGAGCGCGGGCGCCAGCAGGGCGGGGGTGATCTGCGGGGTGTCCATGCCGATGAGCAGGGTGGGCCCCTGGCACCCGGCGAAGGCCGTGGCCAGCCGCTCGTCCAGCCCGCCGCCGCCCTGCGGCACGACCTCGATGCCCGGCGGCAGCCAGGGCCCCGGGGCCCCGTCGAGCGCCAGCACCCGGCGCCGGGCGGGCATGCTGAGCACGGCGTGCAGGGTGTCCCCGAGGGCGGCCTCGGCCAGCGCCGCCGCGTCCGCCGGTGTGTACGGGGGAGTGAGCCGGGTCTTCACGCGCCCCGCCACGGGTTCCTTGGCGATGACGACCACGGTGGACTCCGGGCGTTCGCCGGTGTCGGGTGCGGTGTCGGTGCGGGGCAGTGCGCGCGTACGCCTCGTCAACGCGCTCACCGGGCAACCTCCGCGCGGTCGCGGTCGCGGTCGCCGTTGCCGTCGCCGGAGGAGGCCGGAGCCGTGGACGGCGGCTGGCGCAGGACCGCCCGCATGTCGCGCACCGCGTGCCAGGTGCCCCGCCAGGTGCCGGTGACCTTCGACTTTCCGGTGCGCGGCCGGTACGGCACGTCGCGCTCCTCGATCCGCCAGCCCGCGTCGGCGGCCCGTACGACCATCTGCAGCGGGTAGCCGCTGCGCCGGTCGGTGAGGCCCAGGGCCAGCAGCGGTTCGCGCCGGGCGGCCCGCAGGGGCCCGAGGTCGTGCAGCGCGACTCCGGTGCGCCGCCGCACCATCCGGGACAGGGCGAGGTTGCCGAGCCGGGCATGCACCGGCCAGGCGCCGCGCGCCTGCGGGCGGCGGCGCCCCAGGACGAGGTCGGCGTCGCCGTCCGCGACGCTCCGCACGAAGCCCGCCAGCAGCCCGGGGTCGAGCGAGGCGTCGCAGTCGCAGAAGCAGACGACGTCGGCGTCGGCGGCGAGCAGTCCGGCGTGGCAGGCGGCGCCGAAGCCCCGGCGGGGCTCATGGACGACGGTGGCGCCGAGGGAGCGGGCGAGGGCGGCCGAGCCGTCCGTCGAACCGTTGTCGACGACGATGGCGCGCCAGCCCGCGGGGATGCGTTCCAGCACCCAGGGCAGGGCGGCGGCCTCGTCCAGACACGGGAGGACGACGTCCGCACGGAGAGGGGGTGAGTGGGTCACCCGGCCCACCCTACGAACCAAAAAGCCACATTCCGGGCTTCGGGTCCTTACGAAACACGGACGTCACCCCCGTCCCCGGCCGGGGGAGGCACGGCACGCCCGGGCGGGTGCCAGGCTGGAGCGCATGGAGCAGACACCGCCTCCCGGCCGCGTGCTCGTCGTGGACGACGATCCGACCGTCGCCGAGGTCGTCGCCGGGTACCTCACCCGCGCCGGGTTCGCCGTCGACCGGGCCGCCGACGGCCCCGGCGCGCTCGCCCGCGCCGACGCCCAATGGCCCGACCTGGTCGTCCTCGACCTCATGCTGCCCGGCATGGACGGTCTGGAAGTGTGCCGCGCGCTCCGCGGCAAGGGTCCGGTGCCCGTGATCATGCTGACCGCCCGCGGCGACGAGGACGACCGCATCCTCGGACTGGAGATCGGCGCGGACGACTACGTCACCAAGCCGTTCAGCCCGCGCGAGCTGGTGCTGCGGGTGGAGTCCGTGCTGCGCCGCAGCCGTACCGGACCGCGCGCCTCCGCCGCCCCCGTCAGCCCTGAGCGGCCCGGCACCGTCCTCCACCACGCCGGGATCACCCTCGACCCGCTGGCCCGCCGCGCCACCAAGGAAGGCCGGGAACTCGCCCTCACCCTCCGCGAATTCGACCTGCTGGCCTTCCTGCTGCGCCACCCCGGGGTCGCCTGCACCCGCGAGGAGCTGATGCGGGAGGTATGGGGCTGGGACTTCGGCGATCTGTCCACCGTCACCGTCCATGTGCGACGGCTGCGCGGAAAGATCGAGGACGACCCCGCCGCGCCGCGCCTGATCCAGACCGTCTGGGGCGTGGGCTACCGCTTCGACGCGCCAAGCGCATCGGACGCGTCAAGCGCACCGGACGCACCGGACGCGCCGGACGCACCGGACGCGCCGGCCGCACCGGACGCGCCGGCCGCCGGACCGAAGGGGCCGGACCGCCATGCGTGACGTGCTGCTGATGGCCCTGGTCGCGTTCCTCGGCGCCGCCGCGGCCGGGCTGCTGGGCGCGCTCAGTCTGCGCCTGCTGCGCGGCCGGTCCGTCGCCGTGTCCCTCGCCGTCGTGGCCGCCGTCGCGGTGACGGCCATGCTCGCCGGGACGCTCGCGGTCGCCTGGGCGATGTTCCTGTCCCCGCACGACCTGTCGGTCGTCACCACCGTCTGCGCCATGGCCGCGGTGGTGTCCCTGGCCACCGCGCTGTTGCTGGGCCGCTGGGTGGTGGCCCGCAGCCATGAGCTGACCCTCGCCGCCCGCTCCTTCGGGGACGGCGGCAGCTTCGCCGCCCCCGGCGGCGCCGCCACCGCCGAACTCGCCGAACTCGGCCGCGAACTGGCCGCGACCAGCGCCAAACTGGCCCAGTCACGTGAGCGCGAACAGGCCCTGGAGGCCTCCCGCCGTGAGCTGGTCGCCTGGATCTCGCACGATCTGCGCACCCCCCTGGCCGGGCTGCGGGCGATGTCCGAGGCGCTGGAGGACGGCATGGTGGACGACCCGGACCGCTACCACCGCCAGATCCGCACCGAGGTGGAACGGCTCAACACGATGGTCGGCGACCTCTTCGAGCTGTCCCGCATCCACGCCGGGGCGCTGTCCCTCGCTCCCACCCGGATCTCCGTCTACGACCTGATCGGCGACGCCCTCGCGGGCGCCGACCCGCTCGCCCGCGAGCTGGGCGTCCAACTGGTCGGCGATCCCGTGGACGCCATCCCGGTCGAGGTCGACGGGAAGGAGATGACCCGCGTCCTCGGCAACCTCCTCATCAACGCCATCCGCCGTACCCCGGCGGACGGCACGGTCGCCGTGGCCGCCCGGCGCGAGGCGGACACCGTCGTGCTGTCCGTCACCGACGGCTGTGGCGGCATCCCGGAGGAGGATCTGCCGCGCGTGTTCGACACCGGCTGGCGCGGTACCCACGCCCGCACGCCCCCGGCGGGCGCCGGGCTGGGCCTCGCCATCGTCCGCGGCATCGTCGAGGCCCACGACGGCCACGCGGCCGTACGGAACGTGGACGGCGGCTGCCGCTTCGAGGTCCGCCTGCCCGCCGCCCGGGCGTAGGGGGTGTGTTGCCCAGGCGGGTGCGCGGTCGTCCGGCTCCGCCGGGGCGGCCCGGGCGTGGCTACGCGTGCGCCGAAGGCACCGCCGGGGCGGCTCCCGCGCGCTGGGGTGCGTGGGCGAACTCGGTCAGGCCCTCGGTGAACGAGATCGCGGGCCGCCAGCCCAGTTGTGCGCGGAGCCGTCGGGACGAGGCCGTGATGTGCCGTACGTCGCCCAGCCGGTACCCGCCGGTGACCACCGGCGCGGGCCCGCCGCAGGCGGCGGCCAGCGCCTCGGCCATCTCACCGATCGTATGGGGGTCGTCGCTGCCGGTGTTGTACGCGGTGAGGCGGCCCGGCTCCGCCGCAGCGGCGACCGTCTCCAGGGCGGCGGCGTTGGCCGAGGCCACGTCCCGTACGTGGATGAAGTCGCGGCGCTGGCCGCCGTCCTCGTAGACCGTGGGCGCCTCGCCGCGCGCGAGGGCCGAGCGGAAGAAGGAGGCGACGCCCGCGTAGGGGGTGTCGCGCGGCATGCCCGGCCCGTAGACGTTGTGGTAGCGCAGCGAGACCGCGCGGCCGTCCACGGCCCGCGCCCACGCCGCCGCCAGGTGCTCCTGCGCCAGCTTCGTGGTGGCGTAGACGTTGCGGGGGTCGGCCGGTGCGTCCTCGTCGACCAGGCCCGGGCGCAGCGGGGTCCCGCAGTCCGGGCAGCCGGGTTCGAAGCGTCCTGCGGCCAGGTCTGCCTCGGCGCGCGGGCCGGGGCGCACCCGGCCGTGCCGGGGGCAGTCGTAGCGCCCCTCCCCGTACACCACCATCGACCCGGCCAGCACCAGCGCGCGCACCCCGCACCCGGCCATGGCCGCCAGCAGGACCGCGGTGCCCAGGTCGTTGCAGCCGACGTAGTCCGGGGCGTCGGCGAAGTCCTTGCCGAGGCCGACCATCGCCGCTTGGTGACAGACGGCGTCCACCCCGCGCAGCGCCGTCTCCACCGCCGCCCGGTCCCGTACGTCGGCGTGGATCCACTCGGCGCCCGACTGCCGCGGCGGCGCCGCCGGATGGGCGGCGGGCAGCAGGGCATCGAGGACGACCGGCTCATGGCCGCGGTCGATGAGAGCGGTGACGATGTGCGAGCCGATGAAGCCCGCGCCTCCGGTGACCAGTACGCGCATGGCCCCGACGCTAGGCGTTCAGCGGTCCGGGAGCCCGTGTCCGCGCCGTCCCGTCATCGCTCCGTAAGACCCCATTCCGCGCCGTCCCGGTCACTGACCCCCCGTGGCGGCCTGGTCGCCCGGTGTTCTGGTCACACAAAACACACAACCGTGACGTCCCGGCGTTGCTTGCCACTGCCACCGTGGCCCGCGATGACGTCTCTCCCGACCGCCTTCGAGGAACAGAGAGCACCAATGACGGCCACCACCGCCGCAGCAGCGCAGCGCCCCCGCAGCCTCCATGACGTCAAGGGGTGGTTCCCCAGCCTTGACCAAGTGCTCTTCGATTTCTTCCTGAGGCGTCAGGAGCGCCTCGGGGAGCGCGGGGACCTCATGGAGATGGGCGCCTACATGGGCAAGAGCGCCATCTTCACCGCCGCGTACCTGCGGGCTGACGAGCGCTTCACGGTCTGTGACCTCTTCGACGCGGAGGACGCGCCGGACGAGAACAACGCGGCGGAGGCCCGGAAGTCGTACTCCACCCTCACCCGCACCGCCTTCGAGCAGAACTACCTGGCGTTCCACGACGAGCTGCCCCACATCCTCCAGGGCACGACCTCGATCGTGCCCAGCCTCGTGGACGACGACACCTGCCGCTTCGTCCACGTCGACGCCTCGCACCTGTACGAGCACGTCGAGGGCGACATCGGCGCCGCGCGTGACGTCCTGCTGCCCGGCGGCATCGTCGTCCTCGACGACTTCCGCTCGGAGCACACCCCCGGCGTGGCCGCCGCCGCGTGGGAGGCGGTCTTCAACCGCGGGCTGCGGCCCATCTGCCTGACCACCCAGAAGCTCTACGGCATGTGGGGCGACCCCGGCCCCATCCAGGAAGAAATGCTCGCGGACGAGGTGTGGCGCCGCGGGATGCACACCAGCCGCCAGGAGATCGCGGGCAGCCGGGTGCTGCGGTTCTCCGGTAAGCCGAAGAACCCGGCGGCGCCGAGGTCCCGCTACGCCGACGAGGCGCCCGCCGCCGCCCCCGCCTCGAACGCGGGCCGCGCACCCGCCGCCCCGGCGTCGGCGTCCGCCCCGCGCCGCCCCAGCCAGGTCCGGCGGCTGGCCGCCGACGTGCTGCCGCCGGTGGTGACGCGCGCGATCCGCAAGCGCCGCCGCGCCTGACCCGGCCCCGGGCGCGCGGGCGCCGGGCTTGGCCGGGCCCGGCGCCTGGCCGGTCGCGCGCCGGATGCGGCCCGGTCCCGCGCTCGGCCCGGCGTCCGACCCGGCCCCGGGTCCGGCGTGCGTGTCGCGCCGCCTCAGCCAGGTCCGGCGGCTGGCCGCCGATGTGCTGCCGCCGGTGGTGTCGCGCGCGCTGCGCAACGGACGTCGCGCCTGACCCGGCTCGGCGTCCGGCTTGGCTCGCGTCTGATCCGGCTCGGCGCCCGGCTTGGCCCGCGTCTGATCCGGCCCCGCGCTCGGCAGATCCGGCCCGGGGCGCGGAGCAGCGTCAGCGACCCTTCACGCAGGCGCGTACGGCCTCGGTCAGGCGGGTGGCGCGGGCGTCGGCGTGGCCGATCATGCGGTTGGCGACGTACGCGAAGCCCACGCCGTACTCGTCGTCGGCGAAGGCGAACTGGCCGCCCGCCCCGTCGTTGCCGAAGCTGCGCTCGCCCAGCATCGGGCGGAAGGCCGCCGAGTCGAGCAGGAAGCCCGCGCCCCAGCGCGCCCCGGCGTCGAAGCCCAGCCAGCCCCGGCCGGACGACACCTCGCGGACCGCGTCCGTCACCGTCTCCGGGCTGAGCAGCCGCTGATGGCCCTCGACGCCGGTCACGGCCGCCGCGTACATCCCGGCGAGACCGCTCGCCGACGCGGTGGCGCCCGCGCCGGGCAGCTCCGCGCCGAGCAGCGCCGGGTCGTTCCAGCCGTGCGGCTCGTCGGTGCCGGGGAAGACCAGCGCGCCGTTCATCGTCACGATGCGGGTCAGCAGATGCTCGGGGCCCGGCATCCCGGGCCGTCCCTCGGCTTCGACGAGGCGGGCGCGGCCGTCCATCTCCCGCGCGGGCAGGCCGATCCAGGCCCGTAGCCCCAGTGGCTCGGCCACGGCGGTGCGGAAGTACGCGCCCGGGGTGAGCCCGGTGATCCGCCGGATGACCTCGCCGATGAGGAAGCCGAAGACGTGGCCGTGGTACTCGTACGCCGTGCCCGGCTCCCACAGCGGGTGCTGCTCCTCGATGGCGCGGATCACCGGTGCCCAGGCGGTGATCTCCTCGAAGCCGAGCACCGCGTCCAGGGCGGGAACGCCCGCTCGGTGCCCGAGGACCATGCGGCAGGTGATGGTGTCCTTGCCGTGCCGGGCGAACGCGGGCCAGTACCGGCTCACCGGGGCGTCGAGGTCGAGGCGGCCTTCCTGGGCGAGGAGGTGGGCGCACAGGCTCACGATGCCCTTGGCGCAGGAGAAGACCGGTACGGCCGTGTCCCGCTCCCACGCCCGGCCGGTGCGCTCGTCCGCGATCCCGCCCCACAGCTCCACGACCTTGCGTCCGCCGACGAACACCGTGACGGCCGAGCCGAGTTCGGGAAACTCGGCGAAATTCCGCGAGAACGTGTCGGCGACGGCGCCGAACCCCTCGTCGGCCCACCCGTTGTGCTGCTCCACCGTTCCCCGTCCTCCGTCGTGGGGCCCGTGGGTCCCGTGAACTCGTGATGCCGAGATCGTCAGCCCGGTCACGGTACGGCGGTGTGCGCGCCCCGCACGAGCGATTTTGTGCCGAGCGTCCGGCGGACGGCGTCGCGGAGCCAGTGGTGTGCTCCGTCGGCGGCGTGCCGGGGGTGCCAGGCCATGCCGATGATCACCGGTGGCAGCGGCAGCGGGATGTCGAGGAGGCGCAGGCCGAGGGCGGTGGCGGCGTCGGTGAGCGGAGAGGGCGCGGCGCCGGGGGGCGGGGCGGGGACGAGGCAGACGACATCGCCGCGGGCGGCGAGGGTCATCGCGGCCAGGTGGCTGGGGAGGACGACGGTGACCCGCCGGTGGAGGTCCCGTTCGGCCAGGGCGGTGTCCAGGGGGCCGGTGAACCGGCCGCGGCGGCTGACCCCGACGTGTTCGGCGGCGGCGAGCCGGGCCGGGGTCAAGGGCGCTTCGGTGAGCGGGTGGCCGGGCCGGACGGCCGCCGCCATCCGGAGGGTGACCAGCTCTTCGACCTGCGTTTCGGGGTCCACGTGGTCGATGGCCCCGACCTCCAGGTCGATCCCGCCGTCGCGGAGGGCCGGTCCGGCCTCCAACTCCTCGGCCCGGAACCGCAGGGATACTCCCGGCGCCTCCCGCCGGGTCAGCTCCAGCAGCCCCGGGGCCAGCGCCGCGCCGACCACGTCGGCGGCCTGGAGGGTGAACGTGGTGCGCAGGGTGGCGGGGTCGACGCCGGGCCCGGGGGTGAGCAGCGCCCCGAGGCGGCGCACCACCGTGGCCGCCTCATCGCGCAGGGCCTGGGCGCGGGGCGTGGGGACCATGGTCTGCCCGGCCCGGACCAGGAGCGGGTCCTTGAGGACGCGGCGGAGGCGGGCCAGGGTGCGGCTCATGGCGGCGGGCGAGGTACGCAGGCGCGCGGCGGCGCGGGTGACGCTCTGCTCGGTCAGCAGCGCGTCCAGCGCGACGGCGAGATTGGCGTCGATGGTCGGCCCGGGAGCGACCGGCTCTGGGCTGTTCGGACTGCTCACCTTGGTAATTCCATTTCAGTCAATGATCCCTTGCTGAAGTTCCCATTGTGGCAACGCAGTTGTCCTCCGCAGGATGAACGGGTGCCGATCCGGTACGTCCCTCACCTGCCGAACCTGGAGGATCCGCCATGTCCGCCGCGCCGCACACCGCCCCGCCGGTCACCGCCTTCATGCTCATCAAGACCCGGCCCGAGTGGCTCGCCATGACCCCCGAGGAACGGGTCGACGCATTCGCCACCCAGGTCATCCCCGCCATCGAGGCCAAGACCAAGGGCGTCCGGTCACGCTTCTACGACACGGAGTTCTACTCCACGCGCGTCACCGACGTCTGGCTCTGGGAAGCCGACGACCACGAGGCCTACCAGCTCCTCATCGACGTCCTGCGCGAAACCCCGTTCTGGGACCGCTACTTCGAGGTCGTCGACCTCCTCGTCGGTACCGAGAACGGCTACGCCCGCACCTACGGCCTCGACCCCATCGCGACCATCGCCACCTGATCCGCCGCCCGAAGCGATCCCCCGCTCACGACCGTCGTGTGCGGGGGAGCGGGCAGAAGCGGCTGCCGCCCTCGGCCACGACGGTGTCCCCGGGGGCGATCTCGGTGAAGCCCGCGTCCCGTACGACCGGCAGACCGCTCCCGGCGAGCGCGCCCCACCGCTCGGCCGGGGCCGTCCGCACCGACAGCGGGAAACCGGCCTCGCGCCACGCCGCCCGCCGCGCCTCGTCCAGCTCCCACCACGCCAGTTGTGCGCCGTGTCCGGCCTGCGCCATCGTCTTGCCCGCCGACATCGTGACCCCCGGGTTCAGCCACAGCACCGGCCCGGCCGGGTCCGGCGCGGGCGGGGGCGCGGGGTCGTCCAGCTCGGTGCCGGAGACCTGGAGCTTGGCCAGCTCCTTGGGCCAGCCGTCCAGCGGCACCGGCGGGAACACCCGCACCTCGGCCGCCGGGCCGTCCCCGTGCGCCGCCGCCCCGCCCGTGAGCGTGATGCCCGGCAGCGTCTGCGCCCGCCGCCACTCCGCGCCCCGCGCCCGCCGTACGACCTTCCGGATCCGGGCGTCCTGCCAGTCCCGCACGGCCTCCGCCCACTCGCCGTCCTCCGCCGTCGACCGCTCGTCCGACAGCAGGACCAGCACCGCCCGCGCCGCCGTCTCCAAGGCGTCCGTACGGGCCGGGGGCGCGGCCTTCTCGATCCGCACCACCAGGGGCAGCACGAACTGCGGCGCCGCGTCCCGGTCCGTCTCCGCGCGCCGGAACGGGCTGCCGTGGGGAGTGGGGGGACTGGCGGGGATGGCGTCTGAGCTGGTCACGCGGTCCAGTCTGCCAGCACCCGCCGACAGCGGCGGCGGGCCGCCGCCCGAGTGCCTATGCTCAACCAGCATGAGACTGCGAGGAGTCGGGCGCCGTTACGGCCTGGCCGGGCCCTGGGTGCTGCGCGGCGTCGATCTCGACGTACCGCCGGGCTCGCTGACCCGCGTCGAGGGGACGAACGGCAGCGGCAAATCCACCCTGCTGCGGCTGCTCGCCGGGATCGACGCCCCCACCTCGGGCCGGATCACCGACCGCCCGCGCACCGCGTACGTTCCCGAGCGGTTCCCCGCCGAGCTGCCCTTCTCCGTCCTCGGCTACCTCACCCACCTGGGCCGGATCCACGGCCTGGGCCGGGCCGAGGCGGCGCGCGGGGCGGGGGAGTGGCTGGAGCGCTTCGGCGCGGACGCGTACGCGGCCACCCCGCTCGCCGAGCTGTCCAAGGGCACCAGCCAGAAGGTCGCCGTAGCCCAGGCGCTCCTGGCCGCGCCCGCCCTGCTCGTCCTGGACGAGGCCTGGACCGGCCTCGACCGCGCCGCGCGCGCCGTCCTGGACGAGGCGGTCGCGGAGCGGGTCGCCGGGGGCGCCGCGGTGGTCTTCGTCGACCACGACCCCCGCCGCCTGTCCGGCGCCCCGGACGCGGTGTTCCGCGTCGCGGACACCCGCCTGGAGCCGGTCCCGGCCCCGGCGGCCGGGGGCCCGCCCGGGCCCGGTGAAGCGCCGGGCCCGTCGGCCGCGACGCCGCCGGATCGCGGCGCGTCCCCGGCCATCGCCGGACCGCGGGTCCGGGTGGAGGCCGAGCGCCCGCCGGGAGCCGCCCTCCCCGCGAACCTCCCCGGCGCGCCGCAGTACGAGCCCGCCCCCGGGCCGCGCCCCGGCCCCGAAACCGGGCGGGCCGCCCGGGTCGGGCAGGCGCCGCAGAATGCGTCGAACCCCGACGACGGGGCTGCGCGCGCTGTGCAGTTGGGGCAGGCGCCGCAGGGCCCGACGAATCCCGGCGACGGGGCCGGGCCGGGCTCAGGCCCCGCACAGCCCGGGCAGACCGGGCAGCCTGTGCCGGGGCCTGGCGATGAGGGCAGGCCGGGCGCGCGTCCCGGGCAGAACGGGCAGACGGGGTACGCCGCACGGGTCGGGGTGGTGGGGCATGCCGCGCAGCCGGGCCCTGGCGATACGACCGCGCACAGCGGGCAGGGCGTGCCGGGTGGGCCCGAGCAGGCCGCGCCGGGTCCCGGTGGCGAGGCCCGGCCTGTCGCAGAGCCGGATCGGGCCGCGAGGGCCGCGCAGCCCGGGGTGGCGGGGCAGGCCGCGCCGGACCCCCGTACCGAGGCCGGGCAGGCCACGCAGGGCGCACCGAACGTCGGCGACGAGGCCGTGCCGGGGGAACCCTCGTGGCCCGCGCCGGACGGCGATCGGCGGGTCGTGCGGTTTACGGTTGGGGCCGCGGACTCCGATGATCTGCTGCGGGCCCTCCTCACCGCCGACCCGCCCTGGCGCATCCGCGCGGTGACCGAAGTTCCGGAGGACGTATGACCGCCCTGTTGCGCTATCAGATGGCGCTGCTGGCCCGTTCGCATCGCTGGCTGCCGCCGCTCATCCTCTACGCCGCCTTCATGGGCATCGGGGTGCAGGCCGGGCAGCCGGTGCTCGACTCCTTCGGGTACGCCGCCGCCGGGGTGCTGCCCGTGGCCGCGTGGTTGGTGCGGGTGTGCGTCACCAACGAGCCCGCCGCGGCGCGGGCCTGCGCGGCTGCCGCGCGGGGGGCCGGGCGGGTGCATCTGGCCGGGGTGCTGACCGGGCTGGGGGCGGCGGTGGTCCTCGGGGTCGCCGGGACGTCGTACGTCGCGCTGGTCGGCGATCCGCGCAGTGCGGACGGGCGGGTCGCCGTTCCCCTGGCGGCGGCGACCGGCGCCGGGCTGCTGGCCGCGCTCGCCTGCGCGCTGCTGGGCACGGCCGTCGGCGCGCTCTGCAACCGGCCGCTGCTGCGCCGCCCCGGCTGGGCCATCCTCTCGACCGCGCTCGCCGCGCTGCTGGTGTCCGTGATCGGCGCCTCGCCCGCGAACGCGGCCGTATCGGGCCTGGTCAACGGCTCGCGCAGCGGCACCGTGACCATGCCGCTGCTGCCGCTCGCCGTGACCGCCGTGCTCGCCGCCGGGGCGACGGCGATCGCCTGTGCGCTCGCCTCGCGTCGGCAGTAAGCCGACGGTAAGCCGGCAGTATTCCGCAGCAAGGCCGTGCCTCCCGTCCCGGTCGCGCGGGACAGGAGGCACGGGGAGCGTCAGTGGCGCCAGGGGCCGGTGATCGCGAACGTGGTGCCCGGGGTGTAGCAGTTCACGTACATCGTGCGGCGGTCCGGGGCGAAGGTGACGCCCGCGAACTCACCCCACTCGGGCTCGTCCTCGCTGCCGATGTTCTGGCGCCCGCGCGCCATCGGGTAGACCTCGCCGCGCCGGGTCAGCCCGTAGACGTGCTGCGCGCCCTCGCCGTCCTCGCAGACCATCAGCCCGCCGCTGGGCGCGAGCGTGATGTTGTCCGGTGACTCACCGGGCAGTTGCACGTCCGTGTCCGGCCCGAAGACGATCACCAGGGTGAGCCGGTGCCGCTGCGGGTCGTAGCGCCAGATCTGCCCGAAGTGGTCGGCGCCGGAGCCGTCCGCGCTCTTGGCGAAGCTGGAGACGAAGTAGACCGAGTTCCCGCCCCAGTAGCAGCCCTCCAGCTTCTGGGCGTGGGTGATCCCGCCCGGGCCGAAGTCCTGGAAGCGGATGGGGGTTTCCGTCGCGAGCGGATCGGGGACGGTGACCCATTCGATGTCGCCGAAGGACGTCCCCGGCTCCTGGATGGTGGACAGGTCGGCCACCCCCGGCACCCGCAGGGCCTGGAGCTTTCCGCCCGCGCGCAGCGATCCGGTCCCGCCGAGGGGTTTACGGGGCAGAAAGCGGTAGAAGAGGCCGAAGGGCCTCTCGAAGGCGTCCTCGGTCTCGTAGACGACCCCGCTGCGCGGGTCGACGGCGATCGCCTCGTGCTGGAAGCGGCCCATGGCGGTGAGCGGTACGGCGCCCGTGCGGCGCGGATCGTACGGGTCGACCTCGAAGATGAACCCGTGGTCCTTGGTGTAGCCGTTCGTACCGGCCCTGTCCTCGGTCTCCTCGCAGGTCAGCCAGGTGTGCCAGGGCGTGGGACCGCCCGCGCAGTTGACGGCCGTACCGGCGATGGCGACCCGCTCCGACAGCACCCGGTTGGCGGAGTCGAGCGCGAGGGCGGTGCAGCCGCCCATGCCCATCGGGTCGTAGGTCAGGCCCTTGACGGCGGGGACGCGGATCGCGGCGTCCTTGCGGTTCTCATGGTTGCGGACCAGATGCGTACGGCTCCCTCTGCCGCTCGCCCGGCCCGGGAAGGCGGCCATGCCGTCGCAGTGGCTGGGGACCTGGCCCTCACCGGACCGCAGCGCGTCGCCCTCGCGGGACAGCACGCGGTAGCGGAAGCCCTCGGGGAGGTCGAGCAGCCCGTCCGGGTCGGGTACGAGCGGACCGTAGCCGCCGCGCCCGGCGGCGTCCGGCGCCCCCGGGCCGGGTGCGTCGGCCATGGCCGTACCGGCGAAGATCTCCTGGATGCTCCCGGTGAAGGCGATGGAGGCACCCAGCGCGCCGGTACGGCCCAGGATCTGACGTCGTGTCGCTGACATGCGGTAACTCCCTGCTGGCGGACAGGAAAGATGACCGCACGTGTGTATCACGCGGCCCGCCCGCGCGGGAACCATCTGATCGACGCGGCGTGCGCGGACGGTGCGCCCGGCACCCCGACTACGCCGCGCCCGGCCCCCCAACTACGGTGCGCCCGGCCCCCGACTACCCGCGCCCACCACCTACGCCGCGGCCAGCTCCCTCGCGTCGCGGGCGAGCGCGGTGAGCCGGGATATCGCCCGGAAGTACTTCTTCCGGTAGCCGCCGTTCAGCATCTCCTCGCTGAACAGCCGGTCGAACGGCGCCCCGGAGGCCAGCACCGGCACCTCGCGGTCGTAGAGCCGGTCCGCCAGCACCACGAGCCGCAGCGCGGTCGACTGGTCGGGCACGGGCCCGACCCCGGTCAGGCACACGGCCTGGACGCCGTCGGACATCGCGCCGTACCGGCTCGGGTGCACCTGGGACAGGTGCTCCAGCAGGTCGGGGAAGGCGTCCAGGGAGGCGCCGGGGGTGCGCTTGGCCGCGCGGGTGACCACCTCGTCGGAGTGCGGAGCGGGGGCCTCGGGCAGCCCGCGGTGGCGGTAGTCCTCGCCGTCGATGCGCACCGGCTGGAAGTGGGCGGACAGCCCCTGGATCTCGCGCAGGAAGTCGGCGGCCGCGAACCGGCCCTCGCCGAGCTTGCCGGGGAGGGTGTTGGACGTCGCGGCGAGCGCCACGCCCGCCTCGACCAGCTTGCCCAGCAGGGACGACACGAGGACGGTGTCACCCGGGTCGTCCAGCTCGAATTCGTCGATGCACAGCAGCCGGTGATCGCTCAGGGTCTTCACGGTCTGCTGGAAGCCGAGCGCGCCGACCAGGTTCGTCAGCTCGACGAAGGTGCCGAACGCCTTCTTCTCGGACGGGGCCGGGGCCGCGTGCCACAGGGAGGCCAGCAGATGGGTCTTGCCGACGCCGTAGCCGCCGTCGAGGTACACCCCGCGCGGGCCACTGGGGGCGGCGGGCTTGGCCGCCCGGCGGAACCAGCTTCTGCGGCCGCCCTTGTCCTTGCCCGCCCCCGCTCCGCCGCCCAGCTGCTCGGCGAAGCCGCGCAGCACCGTGACGGCCTCGGCCTGGCTGGGCTGATTACGGTCCGGGATGTAGTTGTCGAAGCTCACCGTGGCGAACCGGGGCGGCGGCACCATCTCGGCCACCAGGCGCTCGGCGGGCACCTGCGGCGCGCGGGCCGTGAGGGCGATGGGGGCTTCGGCGGCTATCGAGCCTGCCGAGCCGGATGTGGTGATTGGTGCAGACACGGGTGTCCAGGGTAGTCGCTTTTCCCGAGAGGACCGTCCGGAGGGAGCCATGTCACACTGCGGCCATGCGACGCCTGTTCCCCTTGCCCACCGAACCGTCCGTTCCGCCCGCCGCCCCCGACCGCGAGTGGGGGCTCCACGAACTGGCCGACGCGTATGCCTACCCGGACCGGCCGCAGAGCGCCACGGGGGCGTATCTGCGGGCCAACATGGTGTCCTCGCTGGACGGCGCGGCCCACCACGACGGCCGGTCGCAGCCGCTGTCGTCCGAGACCGACATGCGGATCTTCGGGGTGCTGCGCGGGCTCGCCGACGCGGTGGTGGTCGGCGCCGAGACCGTGCGCCAGGAGGGCTACCGGCCCGCCCGCGCCCGGGAGGCGTTCGCCGAGCGCCGGGCGGCGCTCGGCCAGCCCCCGGCGCCCGCGATAGCCGTGGTCAGCGCCAGCCTGGAGCTGGACTTCTCGGCTCCGCTGTTCACCGAGCCGCTGGTGCCGACCGTGGTGATCACCGGCGCGCGGGCCGCGGAGGAGCGGGTCGAGGCGGCGAAGGCCGCCGGGGCCCGGGTGGTGCGCGCGGGGTCCGGGCCCTCGGGGCGGGTCGACGTGGCGGCGGTCCCGGCGGCCCTCGCCGAGCTGGGATACACCCGGCTGCTGACCGAGGGCGGCCCCCGGCTGCTGGCGCAGTTCGCGACCACCGGAGTACTGGACGAGCTGTGCCTCGCGGTGGCCCCGCTGATGGTCGCGGGCGACGCGGCACGGATCGCGAACGGCCCCCTGGCCGTGGAACCGGAGCGGTTCGCTCTCGCTTCCGTGCTGGAGGACGCCGGTTTCCTTTTCACCCGCTACCGTCGGATTTACCCATAGTTTTGCGTTAAACGGGCCACATTCCTACCACTTCATTCGGACCCGCTTCCTACCCACCGCTTCGTTGACGGCTTGAAGAACGAGAAGGGCGCACGTCGTGTTCACGAGCATTTTGATGATCGAAAAGCCGCTGACCGCTGCCGACGTCGAGTTCGTCACCACCCTGCACGGCGATGACCCGGTCTCCTTCGTCGTGCTGATGCAGCCCCGGGGCAGCAAGGACCGGCTGCTCCGCGCCATCGACGACATCGCGCTCGGCGAGCTGGAACAGGCCACCCAGGAAGGCGAGGAGCCGGAGGGCCGCGAGGCGCTGGAGCCCGCCGAGCGTGCCCTGAGCCATTCGGTGGCGGCCCTGCGCGCGGCGGGCAGCGAGGCCCGCGGCCATGTCGTGCAGCGGCGCCCGCTGGACGTTCTGCGCGGGGTGGTGGAGGAGACCGCCGCCGACGAGGTGATCGTCCTCACCGCGCCGCACTTCGTGGAGGAGTTCTTCCACCGTGACTGGGCCTCGCGGGCGCGCCACAAGGTCGGCGTCCCGGTGCTGAAGCTCTTCTCGCACACGGACGACGAGGTCGGCGAGGGACGGGCACCCGCGGGCGGCTGAACACCGTGGGGGAGGGGCGCGGCGGGGTGCGAGAATCGGGCCGTCAGAACCGAGAAGACCGCTCAACCAGGGGAGACCCGTACATGGCACCGGCCGGCATTGCCCCCGACGCGCTGGACCGTCCGCATTTCATCGGCATCGGCGGCGCCGGTATGTCCGGCGTCGCGAAGGTTCTCGTCCAGCGCGGCGCGCGGGTCGCGGGCAGTGACTCCAAGGACTCCCCGATCGTGGCCGCGCTGCGCGAGCTGGGCGCGACCGTGCACATCGGGCACGCCGCCGGGAACCTCGCGCCCGACGCCACCAGCGTCGTCATCTCCAGCGCCATCCGCGCCGACAACGCCGAACTGGTCGCGGCGCGCGAGCGCGGCATCCCCGTCGTGCACCGCTCGGACGCGCTGGCCGCCCTGATGGACGGCCACCGCCCGATCGCCGTCGCCGGTACGCACGGCAAGACGACCACGACCTCGATGCTCGCCGTCTCGCTGCGCACCCTCGGCCTCGACCCGTCGTACGTGATCGGCGGCGACCTGGACGTGCCGGGCTCCAGCGCCGAGCACGGCGGCGGCGAGATCTTCGTCGCGGAGGCCGACGAGAGCGACCGCAGCTTCCACAAGTACGCGCCCGAGGTCGCGATCATCCTCAACGTGGAGCTGGACCACCACGCCAACTACGCCTCCATGGACGAGATCTACGACTCGTTCCGGACCTTCGTGGAGCGGGTGCGGCCCGGCGGCACGCTCGTGATCTCCGCCGACCACGAGGGCGCCCGCGAGCTGACCGCCAAGGTCGCGGGCCAAGACGGTCTGCGGGTGCTCACCTACGGCGAGGCAGCCGACGCGGACGTCCGGGTCCTGGAGGTCGTCCCGCACGGGCTGACCAGCGAGGTCACCGTCCAGTTCGCGAAGGGCCTCGGCGGTGACGGTGACGGTGAGATCACCTTCACCGTCTCCGTGCCCGGCCGCCACTACGCGAACAACGCCGTCGCCGCGCTCGCCGCGGGCGCCGCCCTGGACGTGCCCGCCCGCGACCTCGCCCCCGCGATCGCCTCGTACACCGGCGTCAAGCGGCGCCTCCAGCTCAAGGGCACCGCGGCCGGGGTGCAGGTCATCGACTCGTACGCGCACCACCCCACCGAGATCGCCGCCGACCTGGAGGCGATCCGCGGCGGCGCCGGGGAGGGCCGGGTCCTGGTGGTCTTCCAGCCGCACCTGTTCAGCCGTACGCAGGAGCTGGGCGCCGAGATGGGCGAAGCCCTGGCGCTGGCCGACGCCTCCGTCGTCCTCGACATCTACCCGGCCCGCGAGGACCCGGTCCCCGGCATCACCAGCGCCCTGGTGATCGACGCCGCGAGCCGCCACGGCGCGGACGTGACCGCCGAGCACGACCGGTCCGCGATCCCCGGCCTGATCGCCGGAATGGCCAAGCCCGGTGACCTTGTTCTCACCATGGGCGCGGGCGATGTCACCGACCTCGGTCCGGAGATCCTCGCCCGTCTGCAGACGCGGCGAGCCCGGAGCGCCCTGAGGAGCCCGGCGAACCGGGAGAGCTGAGGAGGGTCCGTCCATGGCGTACGAGATCGACAAGCCGGAGGAGCAGTGGCGCGCGGAGCTGACTCCGCAGGAGTACCAGGTCCTGCGCGAGGCGGGCACCGAGCGCCCCTTCACCGGTGAATACACCGACACCAAGACGACCGGCGTCTATTCCTGCCGGGCGTGCGGCGCGGAGCTGTTCCGCTCCGAGACGAAGTTCGAGAGCCACTGCGGCTGGCCGTCCTTCTACGACCCGGCGGACTCGTCCGCGGTCGAGCTGATCGAGGACCGCACGCTCGGTATGGTCCGCACCGAGGTGCGGTGCTCACGCTGCGGCTCCCACCTGGGCCATGTCTTCGCGGGCGAGGGCTATCCGACCCCGACCGACCAGCGGTACTGCATCAACTCCATCTCGCTGCGGCTCGCCCCTCAGGAGGGCTGACCCGCACCACCGCTGACCCGCAACACCGCGGCCGTCTCCGGCGGCAGCCGCAGCGTGCCGTCCGGGCCCGGCGGCTCGACCGGCCGCCAGGCCGCGACCACCTCGGTGACGGCCCCGGCGGCCCCCGTGCCCCCGGCGGGACGCGGGTCCAGCCGGGCGTCCGCCGGGCGGTCGTGCGGGTTGACGACGATACGCAGCGGGCCGCGCCGGAAGCCGAAGCAGCCGTCCGGACCGGTCGCGATCGCCGTGCGGGACCAGTCGGGGGCCGTCAGGGCGGGTTCCGCGCGGCGCAGCGCGATCAGCCGCCGGTGCCAGTCCAGCAGCGCGCGGTGCGGCTCCCGGTCCGGCTCGGTCCAGTCCAGGCAGGACCGCAGCCGGGTCGCCGGGTCCTGCGGGTCGGGGATGTCCGCCTCCGCCCAGCCGTGGGCGGCGAACTCGCGGCGGCGGCCGCGCCGTACCGCCTCGGCCAGCTCCGGGTCCTGGTGATCGGTGAAGTACTGCCAGGGCGTCCCCGCGCCCCACTCCTCGCCCATGAAGAGCATCGGGGTGAACGGCGCGCACAGCACGAGCGCCGCCGCGCAGGCCAGCAGCCCGGGGGAGAGCCGGGACGGCAGCCGGTCGCCGGTCGCCCGGTTGCCGATCTGGTCGTGGGTCTGGGCGTAGCCGAGGAGCCGGTGCGGCGGGGTGGTGAGCGGGTTCAGCGGGCCGCCGTGGCGGCGGCCCCGGAAGGCCGAATAGCCGCCGTCGTGGAAGAACCCCTGGCGGAGTGTCTTGGCCAGGGCCGCGGGTCCCTCGGCGGCGAAGTCGGCGTAGTAGCCCTGCCGTTCGCCGGTCAGGAACGTGTGCAGGGCGTGATGGAAGTCGTCGTTCCACTGGGCGTGCAGCCCGTGGCCACCCGCCTCGCGCGGAGTGGTGGTGCGCGGGTCGTTCAGATCCGACTCGCCGATCAGGAACAGCGGTCGGCCGACCTGTGCCGCCAGCGCGTCCACGGCGGCGGACAGCTCGGCCAGGAAGTGCCGGGCCCGGGTGTCGTGCAGCGCGTGCACGGCGTCCAGCCGCAGCCCGTCCAGCCGGTAGTCGCGCAGCCAGGCGAGCGCGCTGCCGATGAAGTACGCGCGGACCTCGTCGGAGCCGGGCGTGTCCAGGTTGACCGCCGCGCCCCAGGGGGTGTGGTGGGTGTCGGTGAAGTACGGCCCGAAGTCGGGCAGCCGGTTGCCGGACGGCCCCAGGTGGTTGTGCACCACGTCCAGGACGACGCCGAGGCCGTGCCGGTGGGCGGCGGCCACGAACCGGGCCAGCCCCTCGGGGCCGCCGTACGGCTCGTGCACGGCCCACGGCGCGACCCCGTCGTACCCCCAGCCGTGGGTCCCGGGGAACGGGCACACCGGCATCAGCTCCACGTGGGTGACGCCCAGCCCGGCCAGATGCGGAAGCCGCGCGGCGGCCGCGTCGAAGGTGCCCTCCGGGGTGAACGTCCCGATGTGCAGCTCGTACAGCACCGCGCCCGGCAGCGGCCGCCCGAACCACTCCCGCTCCCCGTCCCCGGGGAGGCGGGAGTGGTCCACGACCGCGCTCAGCCCCTCCGGGCCGTCCGGCTGGCGCCGGGAGCGCGGGTCGGGCAGCGCGGGGCCGCCGTCGAGCGCGAAGCCGTAGCGCGTCCCGTGCTCCGCGTCGGCCTCGGCCCGCCACCAGCCGTCGCGGGCGGGATCGCGCTCCATGGGACGCGTACGGCCTTCCACATGGAGCCCGACCCGTTCGGCATGCGGCGCCCACACCTCGAACAGCACTGACATCTCCTCACATCGTCCTGCGGACGGGTTCGGAACCATGCTGTGGGATGCGGCACCGGGCGCGCAGCAGGGCCGCACCGGACAGACGAGGTGTCAGACGAGATCGATGCGCTCCTGGGTGGCGGGGTAGCCCGCCTTCGCGAAGTGCGCGGCCATCGGCCAGTTGCCCTGGTCGGTCGCGGCGGCGATCCTCGTCGCGCCCCGTTCCACCAGGTCGTGGGTGCACTCCACGAGCAGGTCGTACGCGTAGCCGTGGCCGCGCTGACCGGCGACGACTCCGATGAAGCCGACGCACGGCCCGGCCGGATTGCGCGCGGGCACCTGGATGCCGACGACCTCCCCGCCCGGCGTCCACGCCAGCCGCCACCACGCGCGGGGCGACGGAAACCAGTGGAACAGCCGCAGATTCTCGGCGATCGCCGCCTCGACGCCGCGCTCGGCGATGGTCTTGCGGTCGTGTGCGTCCAGCGTGCCCTGGTGGACGTGGCGCAGTACGTCGGCGATCACCGCGTCGTCGGGTTCCGGACGGAACTCCAGCCGCCCCGGCCGCCCGGGCAGCCCGGCGGCGGGCGTCCACTCGTAGCGATAGCGCTCGACCAGGGGGGTGAGCCCGCCCGCCACGGCCGCGTCGATCCGGGCCCGTACCGCCGCGCTCTCGTCCGGCCGGTCGCGCCAGCCGGGCGGCGCCAGCAGGCTGTACTCGGCGCGTAGGGGAGCGGTGCGCAGCAGCTCCGCGGCGGCCTCGGCCTCGCCCTCGGCGAAGTCGAACCAGTCCAGGGCGATGGGCGCGGTGTCGTCCGGCCCGGCCCACCACGCGGCGCGGGCCACGACCCGCTCCCCGCGCAGCGCCACCCAGGTCCACTCGGGGCGGTACTCGCCGCCCTGGCCGACGGTGGCGTAGGTGTGGCCGAAGCGGCCCCGGCCGACGAGCGCGGGGTCGGGCAGTGCGTGAAACAGACGCGCGTCGCTCTCGGTGAGCGCGCGGATGACCAGTCCGGTCATGGGGTTCCTTCCGGGATGCTCGCGCTCCCGGTCGGATCACCTGATCAGACGGGGGTACGCCCGGGGGAGAGGGGGCGGGAGCGCGGAATGGTGAACGTGTTCATGGCTCGGCGCCTCCTTCCTCGTCTCACGGGCGTTGACGCGCACTCTAGGGGCGCCGACGGGCCCCCGTCCACGCCTTTTTGTGTTCCGCGGTCACTGCTGATGCAACCCCCGCCCGGCGAGCGTCAGATACGCCTCGCCGACCGCCTCGGAGAGGGTGGGGTGCGGATGGATGTGCTGGGCCACATCGGCCGGTTCGGCGTCCCAGCCGACGACGAGCTGGCTCTCGGCGATCATCTCCGACACATGCGGGCCCACCAGGTGGACGCCGAGGACGCGGCCGCCCGGCCTCTCGGCGACCACCTTCACCATGCCGCCCTGCCCGTGCACCATGCCCTTGGCGACGGCGGTCAGCGGCATGGTGTTGGCGACGGCCTCGCCGCCCGTACGGTCCCGCGCCTCGGCCTCCGAGAGCCCCACCGAGGCCGTCTGCGGGCTCGAGTAGGTGACGCGCGGCACCGCGTCGTAGTCCACCGGCCGGGGCGAGCCGCCCGCCAGTGTCTCGGCCGCCAACAGCCCCTCCGCGAACGACGCGTGGGCCAGCCCGAGGGACGGCGGGGGCAGTACGTCCCCCACGGCGTGGATGCCCGGCACCGCCGTCTCCAGCCGTGACCAGTCGGCGGGCGCGAGGAACCCGCGCGCGTCGGTGGTGAGTCCGGCGGCGGCCAGGCCCAGCCCGTCCGTCACGGGCGCGCGGCCGACGGCGACCAGCAGCCGCTCCACGTCCAGCTCGCGCACCTCGCCCCGCTGAGGGCGGACGGTGGCCCGCACCCAGTCCTCGTACGGCTCGGCCCCCTCCAGGCGCGCCCCGGTCAGCACCTCCACGCCGCGCTTCTTCAGCCCGCGCGTCAGATGACGGCTGACATCGGCGTCCTCCAGCGGCAGCAGCCGGTCCGCCGCCTCGACGAGGACCACCCGCGCGCCCATGGAGCGGTGCAGCGAGGCGTACTCGACGCCGATCGCGCCCCCGCCCAGCACCAGGACGGAGGCCGGGAGGCCGGGCGCGAACAGCGCGTCGTCGCTGGTGACGACCCGCCGCCCGTCCGGCGCGAGGCCCGGCAGCGTACGGGGCCGGGAGCCGGTGGCCACGACGACGCCCCGGCGCGCGGTCCACTCCCCGTACGGCCCCCCGCCCGGCGTGATCCGCACCGTACGCGGGCCGGTGAGGGCGGCGCTGCCCCGGACCACCTCGACGCCCGCGTGGGCGAGATGGCCCTCCACCCCGCGGTGGTTACGGGCCACGATGTCGTCGCGGGTCGCGGTCAGCGCGGGCCAGTCCACCGCGTCCAGGGTCGCCTTCACCCCCCAGCGCTCACGCGCCTCCGCGATCCCGTCCACCAGCTCGGCCGCGTGCAGCATCGCCTTGCTGGGGATGCAGCCGCGGTGCAGACAGGTCCCGCCGATCAGGTCCCGCTCGGCGAGGACGACCCGGAGGCCCAGTGCGGCGGCGCGCAGCGCGGTGCTGTAGCCGCCGGTGCCGCCTCCGATGACGATGATGTCCGTCTCATGCTCATGCATGCCGTCAGGCTCCGCCTTGAGCCCACCATGAGTCCAAGGCATTGTCTCTCTCAGGTCCATGAACAACCTTCATGCCCAGGGGGGCGTATGAGCCTGCGTCAGATGGAATACCTGGTGACCGTCGTCGAGGAGGCTTCCTTCACCCGCGCCGCCGATCTGCTGGGCGTCACCCAGTCCGCACTTTCCCACCAGATCAAGGCCCTGGAACGGGAGGCGGGTGGCCTGCTGCTGGAGCGGCTGCCGCGCGGCGTACGGCTCACCCCCATGGGCCGCGCCTTCCTGCCGCACGCCGAACTGGCGGTGCGCAGCGCCGGACGGGCCTGGCGCGCCGCACACGCCGCCGCCGACGCGGAGGGCGGCGAACTGCACCTCGCGACCCTGCACGCCCTCGCCGTCGGCGTGCTGCCCGCCCTCTTCGCCCGGTGGCGGCGCGAACGCCCGGGCATGCGCTTGGTGCTGCACGAGTACGCCACCGGCGAGGAACTGCGCGACGCCATGGACCACGGCGTGGCGGACCTCGCCGTCGGCCACCGGCCGAAGGGGTGGCAAGGGCCCGTGGTGTCCCTGGGCGAGGAAGAGGTGATGGTCGTCGTGGCCCAGGACGACCCCCTGGCCTCCCGTGAGACCGTACGCCTCACGGACCTGGCCGACCGGGACTGGGTGCGCTGCGCGCTGGAACCGGTGGTCGACGGCCGCCGCTTCCTGGACCTGGCCTGCGAACGCGCCGGTTTCACGCCCCGCACCGCCGTGGACACCGAACACAGCTCGACGGCGGTCTCCATGGCCGCTGCCGGGGTCGGGGTCCTCATCACCCCCGCCCACGTCGCGGCCCGCCATGCCTGCGCGACCCTGCCCCTGGACCCACCCTGGCACCGCGAGCTGACGGCGTTCTCCCGGGTCCGCCTCTCGGGCGCGGCCGCGGCGTTCGTCACCCTGCTGGGCAGGGTCGGTCTGCCGTCCGGGAACGCGGCGCGTACACCAGCGCGGCAGCGATGAGTTTGGGCACGGTCGAGGGTCGGTACTGGTGAGCACTCCGTATGACGAGAGGAAGGCCCTGTCATGGCGACGTTCGTGACCATCGGATATGGCGACCAAGACGGCTATGACCGTACCGACCCGGCGGTACGGGACGAGGCACATGCGCATGAGGCCCGCATGCTTGAGGCCGGGGCCATCGCGGGCATCGCCGGCTCGCCTGTACAGGTGCGCAACCACGACGGCGGCGGCATGATCGTGGAGAGCGGCTCCTTCATGTCCTCGGCCCTCCGGGTGGCCGGGTTCGGGATCATCGAAGCCGCAACCATCGAAGAGGCCGCCCAACTCGTGGCGAAGACCCCATGCGCAGTCGCACAAGGCGTGGTCGAGGTCTGGCCATTGCAGGTGGCACTGACCGGGCCGACGGAATAAGCGAGGTCCCCCGGCGGGCGCCGCCGGGGGACCCGCACGCCCGAGCGGTCCAGCGGTCGAACTCCCGGCGTCTGACACCCCGGATGAACGCGTGCCACGCGTCACCCGCGAACGCCAGATGCGGGCCGCCCCTGCCCAGGGCGACGCTCGCCACGGGCGTGGAGGCGCTGCCGGTAATCGCCCAGGACGGCGGATATATTTCGTAGCTCGATATATGCTCGACGCATGACACGACGGAACCCGTCCTTGACGGAACCGCAGTACTTCATCCTTGCTGCGCTCATTGACGCGCCGTTGCACGGTTACGGCATCATCAAGGCCGCCGAGCAGGCCACCGACGGGCGGCTCCGGATCGCTGTCGGCACTCTCTACGGCGCGCTGGAGCGGTTGGAGCGGGCCGGGCTGGTGGCCGCCGGCCATGAGGAGATCGTGGACGGGCGGGCGCGGCGCTACTACCGGATCACCGAGGACGGCTCCGAGGCGCTCGGCCGGGAGGCGCTGCGGATGCAGCAGGCGGCGGCCGTCGTCATCGGACGCTCGCGGGATGCCGGAGCGGCCCCGGCATGAACCGTTTACTGCTTGTGGCCTATCCCGAGCCCTACCGTTCCCGGCAGGGAGAGGAGGTGCTGACCTGCCTGGCCGAGGCGTATCCCGGCCGCTCCTGGCCCCCGCCGCGGGAAGTTGCCGCCTTGGCGCGTGCCGGGGTGCGGGCCCGCGCCCGTGCCGTCGTCGACGACACGGCCCGGCCGTGGTGGCTGGACGGCATCCATCTGGCCGCCCTGGCCCTCGCCGCGCTGGCGCTGGTTCCGTACCTCCAGGACGTGTGGCACTGGGCGCTGCGCATCGACCCCGGACAGCACGCCATCGCCTTCCACTTCTCCGGCTGGTACCCGTGGGCCGAAGGTCCCACGCGGGTACGGCTGCTGCCCTACGGGCTGCTCCCGCTGGGCTGCCTGATCGCTCTGCTGCGTGGCAGACCGTGGATCGCGCTGCCGGCCGCGGCAGCCATGATCTGGGCCGGCGCCACGTCCCACGGCCGCACCCTCTTCGGCGACGAGGGCAAGGCGGGCCTGAGCTACTACGGTCTCGGCGCCCCGATAACGGCCCGTGACCTGGTGCTCTCGGGGACACTGTGCGCCGCGTGCGCCGTGCTGGCGCTCTGCCGGCCCAGCTGCCTGCGACGCCGGTCCTACCGCTGGCTGGCTCCCGTCGTGCTCGCCATGTTCATGGCCGGGGGCCTGCACATCATCTCCGTCAGTCCGGCTTTCCAGCGCGGCTTGTTCGTCATCGAAGCAACCGCGCTCCTCGGCGCGTGGGTGGCGACGGCCGCAACCGGCGACTACCGGTGGCTGATCCCCGTCGCGGCGGTCGCGATCGTCCGCACGCAGGCGATCGTCGTCCAGCCGGACGCGTTCATGCAGTCCCTTCCGGACCTGGTCGTCCTCCTCCTGCTGATCGCACCCCTCCCCGCCCTGGCGGTCACCGCCCAGCGCCGACAGGGGCAGGCGCTCGCCGAATAGGAGCGGACCCCGGCGGGCCGCACCGTGCCCTTGACGTGCGTGACCGAACTCCCCCCCCCAGCGGAAGAAACAGAGCGATGACGAAGCACGATTCTCCGACCCTGCCCGCGCACCGTCCGGGGGGCTCAAGGCAGGCCCCCGAGGCCCCCGACGACCCCAGCCCGTCGCGTACGACACGGCGGTGGATGCCGGCTCTGCTGTACACCCTGGGGTTCCTGACGGTCTACCTGCTCGCCATCTGCACCCCGTGGGGGCAACGAGCTGAGAACGCCTTGTTTGATCTCGGTAAACAGGGCGGCGAAGAAGCATGGATCTACCCCCTGTCAGGAGCGGCCTACGGCTCGACGCCCCTGCCGCCGATGGAATTGAGCGCCAAGCCCACCCTGATGGTGGGCCTGGCCGTCATCGTGGTCCTCACCCTGGTGCGGCGGTGCTGGCGGCAGGGGTGCGCGGCGCTCGGGGTCGTCATTCTCACGACCGGAGGCAAGGAGGTGCTCAAATCGACCATCCTGCCCCGCCCCGATCTGGTGGGCGCGCCGGAGAATCTCCTTGATCAGGGTTTCCCCAGCGGGCACACGGCCATCCCCGCCGCGCTGACCCTCGCCGCCGTCCTCGTGGTTTCCCCCCGCATCCGCCCCTACGTCGCCACGGCCGGTGTGCTGTGGCTCGCCTGCATCGCCGCCGCCAGCGCGACCATGGGCGGCCACCGGCCCAGCGAAGTGCTGGGAGCCACACTGTTGGCCTGTGCCTGTTACGGCCTCGCCACCTGGCTGCTGCCGCCGGCCGCCGCGCCAGGCGTCATGCGGAGCCCCCGTGCGCTGCCCGTCATCACCCTGACGCTGGCATTGGCCGTCGCCCTCGTTTCCGGCGCACGGAACGACACCCTTATAAGGTCACTGGTCTCCGCGGCGACGGCCTTCACCTGTGCGGCCCTGGTCTGGTACGCCACAGCCGGGCGGCCCGCACACACCGGGCACCCCTGCAGGACCCGCGGGGCCGGTCTGCCGTCCGGAGGGGACGGGGGCGGCAGACCGGCGGGGTGAGGTGCGCCTGACGGTTCGGTGAGCGGGTCAGTGCACCATGCAGATCGGGGCGGTCGCCGTGTCCGGGGGGCCGCCGCTGGCGACGTAGCCGAAGGTGGTCGACGCTCCGGCGGACAGGGAGCCGTTCCAGTCGGCGTTGGTGACCGAGGCCGCCGTACTGCCGCTGGCCAGTTTCCCGTTCCAGACGCTGTCGACCCGCTGGCCGGACGGCAGGGTCCAGTCGACCATCCATGAGGAGATGGGCGTGGCGCCGGTGTTGGCCACCGTCACCTCGGCCTGGTAGCCGCCGTTCCAGGTGCCGGTGGTCTTCTGGGTCGCCGTGCACTTGGCGGTCGGCGGGTCGGTCGGGTCGGTGGGGTCAGTGGGGTCGCCGCCGGAGCTGGCGCCCGGGACCGTCACCTCGCCGTTGCCGCCGTCGAAGACCACGTCGGAGCAGCTGTAGAAGGTCTCCTGGCTGTCCGAGCGGGTCCACACGGTGTAGATGATGTGGCGCCCGCTCTTGCCCGAGGGCAGGGTGGCGTTCCACGTGTACTTGCCGTCGACCGTGCCGACCGGGCCGGACTGCGGCGGGTTGGTCACCGTGTCGAACGGCTGGTCCTCCAGGTCGTTCCAGGTGAGCGGCTTCGTCGGGTCGATCGGGTTCTTGGTGACGTAGCTGCGGAACGAACCCGGGTGCGCCGCCCAGGCGTTGTACGAGAACTGCATCGACTTGCCGGAGGTCAGATGGGTCACCGGCCAGTCCTTGCTGCCCAGGTCGAAGCCGGAGAAGTCGTAGACGGTGGCCGCGCCGCTGCACAGCTTGCCGTCCGGGATGAAGCCCTTGGTCCGGCCCGCGCCGTCCGAGCGGAGCACGGCGAACCAGTTGTAGAACGGGGTCGCGCCGCTCTTGTTGAACGCGGCCTTGCAGGCCGGGTTGGTGGGCTTGACCTCACCGGTGCTGGACAGGCTGTACTTCCAGCACAGATAGGTGCGGCTGCCCGGCGCCATGGGCGCGCCGTGGGCGGAAGCGCTGCCTCCGGAGGTGAAGACGAGCCCGAGGGCGGGCAGGACGGAGAGCAGTACCAGCAGGGCGTATCCGCGGGCGCGGGAGCCGCCCGGCGGGTGTGGGGGGCGTGCGGGGGCCAGTAATCGTCGAGCCATTGCGCTGGTCTTCCCTTCGACGTGATCGGGTCAGGAACCGTCGTTATGGGAGCGCTCCCAAGTTGCTTTGTGAACGTAGCGCGCGGGGGTGTGACTGTAAATGCTTCAGGACGCGAACACACGCGCCCTGTCGTCAGGTCCGGACCAGGAGGGCCACCGGGAGATGGTCCAGGAGGTTGGAGAGGGGGGCCGGGGTCTCGGTGGTGCGGTCGGTCAGCAGGTTCCGCCAGGGGCCGGGGGGCAGCGGGAGGCGGGTACGGGGGTCCCAGCCGCCCGTCTCCGCGAGGCGGCGGGAGAGGCGGGTGACGATGGTGATCGCGCCGTCCCCGTCTTTCGTACGGGCGAAGGCAACGCAGTGGGCGGACGCCGGGCCCGCGGCGATCAGGGGGGTATAGGCGCTGCCGGGGCCGAACCAGCTCGGGTGGTCGCGGCGCAGCCGTAGCGCCGCCCGGGTGAGCAGCAGCTTCTCGGCGGACAGCGGGTCGTCGGCCGCTGGGGCGTCCAGCGTGGGCGGGCGGCGGTTGTCCGGGTCGACGAGGGCGCGGTAGGCGCGCTCGGTGTCCAGGTACAGGTCGGGCACGCCCGGCATGGTCAGGTGCAGCAGGGCCGCGCCGAGGGTGTTGGCCCGGGCGGGGGCGGCGATCTCGGCGTCGGATGCCGCCCAGAGGGGAGAGGCGGGGTCGCAGGGCCCGGCCTCCAGGTAGGCGGTCACGGCGTCCTCGTACGCGGCGTTCCGCTCGGTCCAGGTCGTGTGCAGCCCGGCCTCCCGGACCGCCTTGAGCACGGCCGGGACGAGCCGTTCCGGGGCCGCCGTGCCGAGGCCGAGCGCGGTCTGCCAGGCCGTCCAGGCGAGGTGCGGATCGGGGGCCTCCGGTTCTCGGGCCACTTCCGTCAGCAGCCGACCCCACCAGGCCGGGGACTCGGTGAGCGCCGCGATCCGGGCCCGTACGTCCGCGCTGCGCTTGGTGTCGTGGGTGGACAGCACCGTGCCGGTAGTCGGCCAGTCGCGGAGCAGCCGGGCGGCGAAGGCGTGGAACTCCTGGGGGGAGACGGCCGGGCGTCCGGGGTCGCCGCCCACCTCGGCGGCCGAGAGCAGCGGGGTGTAGCGGTAGAAGGCGGTGTCCTCGACGGACTTGGCGCGTAGCGCGGCGGCGGTCTGGGCGAAGCGGGCGCAGAAGTCGCGGTGGTCCGGGCCGTCGCCGAGCCTGCCGAGCGCCGCGTCCCGTACGGTGTCCACCGCCCGGGCCTCGTCCGCGACGGTGAAGGCGGTACGGGCGTCCCGAGCGGCCCGGTGCAGCATCTCCGCGTCCGCCGCGTGCGCCGCGTCCGTCCCCGCCGCCGGGGGGTCGACCGTGGCGTAGGGGCGGTACACCGGCAGGCGCACCAGCAGGGCGCGGATCGCCGTGCGCAGGGCCCACGGTGCGTGGTCGCGCAGGGCCGTCGAGGAGGCGCAGACGCGGGAGGCGGTGCGGGTCAGGCGGTTCACCTCGGCGGCGAGTTCGTGGGTCACCACGTGGTGGGCGGCGCGGCGGACGGTGGCCGTCCAGTCGCCGCCCTCGTCCGGCGGGGCGGCGGTGAAACTCCGGTAGACGGCGGTCAGCTTCTCCAGGCCGTCCGGGTCGACGAAGAGGCCGTCGATGTGGTGCAGCGCGTCGTAGCCGGTGGTCCCGGCGACGGGCCAGTGGGCGGGCAGGGGTTCGTCCCGGGCGAGGATCTTCTCCACGACGGTCCAGCGGCGGCCGCCGGTCGCCGTCCGCACCGCCTCGTCGAGCCGCCGCAGATAGCCCTCGGGGTCGGCGAGACCGTCCGGGTGATCCACCCGGAGTCCCTCGATCACCCCGTCGCGCAGCAGCTCCAGCAGCTTGCCGTGGGTCGCGTCGAAGACCTCCGGGTCCTCGACGCGCACCGCGATCAGCTCGGAGATGGTGAAGAAGCGGCGGTAGTTCAGCTCGGTGCGGGCCAGCCGCCACCAGCCGAGCCGGTACCACTGGGCGTCCAGCAGCTCGGTGAGCGGCAGCCGCTCGGTGCCGGGGCGCAGCGGGAACTCGTGGTCGTAGTAGCGCAGCACCCCGTCGGCCCCCGCCCGCAGCCGGTCCCGCTCGTCGCCGAGCGGGCCGCCGAGCACGGGCAGCAGCACCTTGCGGCCGTGCTCGGCCCAGTCGATGTCGAACCACCGGGCGTAACGCGACTCCGGGCCGTCCCGCAGTGCCTCCCACAGCGGCCGGTTCAGCCGTTCCGGAACCGGCACCGCCATATGGTTCGGCACGACGTCGGCGATCAGCCCGAGGCCGTGCGCCCGGGCCGTGCGGGCGAGGGCGCGCAGCCCGTCCTCGCCGCCCAGTTCGGCCCGTACGGCGGTGGGGTCGACGACGTCGTAGCCGTGCGCCGACCCGGGGCAGGCCGCCAGGACGGGCGACAGATGCAGATGGGAGACGCCGAGCGAGGCCAGATACGGCACGGCCCGCTCGGCGGCCGCGAAGGGGAAACCGGGCTGGAGCTGAAGCCGGTAGGTGGCGGTGGGCGCGGTGGGGTCAGCCGGGGTGCGGTCAGCCGTCATATGAACGTACGTACCCAGGCGGGGCGCCTCATGACGTGCCACACCTCCATCCGGGCGCAGGTGCTTGCCGTTACGGCACGTTTCGTTGCCGCTGTACCCGGAACCCGGGGACCGTGGTCCCCGTCGTCGCCGGGGCCGCGCCACCTGGATCGTCCGGCCGTCCGTGAAGGAGTCATGGCTGTGTTCTTCATCGACACCCTGGACATCGAAGGTCTGGGAAACCGCAGCTATCTCGCGGGCGGACCGCACACCGCGGTCGCCGTCGACCCGCCCCGGGATGTCGACGCGGTGATCGCCAAGGCCGCCCGGCGGGGTGTGCGCATCGCGTACGTCGCCGAAACCCATGTGCACAACGACTATGTGACCGGCGGCCCGGAGCTGGCCCGGCTCACCGGGGCGAGCTATCTCGTCCCCGCCGGGGCCCGGGTCGCCTTCGCCCGTACGCCGGTGGCCGAGGGCGACACGTATCCCGTGGACGACGACCTGGTGCTGCGCGCGGTCGCCACCCCGGGACACACTCCGCACCACACCGCCTATGTGCTGGAGGAGGCGGCACGCGCGGCGGCCGTCTTCACGGGCGGCTCGCTGCTGATCGGCGCCGTGGGGCGGCCCGATCTGGTCGAGCCGTGGCTCACCGAGCCGCTGGCCAGGGCCCAGCACACCTCCGTACGACGCCTCGCCGAGCAGCTCGGCGACGAGGTGCCGGTGCTGCCCACGCACGGCTTCGGCAGCTTCTGCTCCTCCACCCAGGCGCTGGGCGACGCGACCACGATCGGCCGGGAACGCACCGCCAATGACGCGTTCACCCTGGACGTGGAGCCGTTCGTCGCCCGGCTCCTCGCGGGGCTGGATGACGTACCCGCCTATTACACCCATGTGGGCCCGGTCAACGCGGCCGGGCCGCCGCCCGTGGACCTGACGCCGCCCCAGCGGGCCGACCCCCGGCAGCTCGCCGAACGGCTCGCGGCGGGGGAGTGGGTGGTGGACCTGCGCAACCGCGTGGCGTTCGCCGAGGGCCATGTCGCCGGAACGCTCAACTTCGCGAGCGACGGCAAGCTCGCCACGTATCTGGCCTGGCTGATCCCCTGGGGCAAGCCCCTGACGCTGCTCGCCGAGACGCCCGGTCAGCTGGCCGGGGCCCAGCGGGAACTGGCCCGGGTCGGCATCGACCGCCCGGCCGCCGCCGCGCTCGGCGCACCCCGGAACTGGGTCGCGGGCGGTGACCGGCTCGCCTCGTTCCCGTGCGCGGACTTCGCCGCGCTGGCCGCCGCCCGCCGCCGTGGGGAGCGGGTGGTGGTGCTCGATGTGCGCCGTGACTCCGAGCGCGCGCACAGCCGCGTCGGCGAGTCCGTGCACATCCCCCTCCACCAGCTGCGAGGGCGGCTCGGTGAGATCCCGGAGGGCACGGTGTGGGCGCACTGCGCCACCGGGATGCGCGCGGCCATCGCCGCCTCGCTGCTCGACGCGGCGGGGCGCGATGTCGTCACCGTGGACGACGACTTCGACGCGGCGGCCCGGGCGGGTCTGACCGTGCCGCGGGAATCCGGTCCCACGGAGTGACGAGCCCCACGGGGTGACCGGCCCGGCAGGGTGACCGGCCCCACCGGGTGGTCGATCAGGCCGGGCGCCGCAGGACCATCAGGCTGCGGTCCACCAGGGTCAGCCGGTCGCCCGCGGCGGCCTTCTGGCCGCTGCCCGGCTCCACGCCCTCCGGGACCGAGGTGTCCACGATGACCTGCCACTGCTTGCCGTGGTCGACGGGCACGACGAAGTCCAGGGGCTCGTGGTGGGCGTTGAACAGCAGCAGGAACGAGTCGTCGGTGATGCGCTCGCCCCGCGCCCCCGGCTCCGAGATCGCGCTGCCGTTGAGGAAGACCGTGAGGGACTTGGCGTGGGCGGCCTGCCAGTCGCGCTGGCGCATCTCCTCGCCCTCGTGGGTGAACCACGCGATGTCGGACAGCTCGTCGTGGGTGCCCTCCACCGGGCGGCCGTGGAAGAAGCGGCGGCGGCGGAAGACCGGGTGGTCGCGGCGGAGCCAGATCAGGGAGCGGGTGAAGCGGAGCAGTTCCAGGGCCTCCCGGTCCTCCTCCCCGGAGTCCTTGCCGGCAAGGGGCCAGCGCACCCAGGAGGTCTCGTTGTCCTGGCAGTACGCGTTGTTGTTGCCGCCCTGGGTGCGGGCGAACTCGTCACCGTGGCTGAGCATGGGCACGCCCTGGGAGAGCATCAGGGTGGCGATGAAGTTGCGCATCTGGCGGCGGCGCAGGGCGCGTACCGCCTCGTCGTCGGTCTCGCCCTCGGTGCCGCAGTTCCAGGACCGGTTGTAGCTCTCGCCGTCCTGGTTGGACTCCCCGTTGGCCTCGTTGTGCTTCTCGTCGTAGCTCACCAGGTCGCGCAGGGTGAAGCCGTCGTGGCAGGTGACGAAGTTGACCGAGGCCAGCGGGCGGCGGCCGTCGTTCTGGTAGAGGTCGGAGGAGCCGGTGAGCCGGGAGGCGAATTCGGCCAGGGTGCGCGGCTCACCGCGCCACAGATCGCGCACCGTGTCCCGGAACTTTCCGTTCCACTCGGTCCACAGCGGCGGGAAGTTCCCCACCTGGTAGCCGCCCTCGCCGACGTCCCACGGCTCGGCGATCAGCTTCACCCGGCTGACGACCGGATCCTGCTGCACCAGGTCGAAGAACGACGACAGCCGGTCCACCTCGTGGAACTGGCGGGCCAGCGTCGCCGCCAGATCGAAGCGGAAGCCGTCCACCCGCATCTCGGTCACCCAGTACCGCAGCGAATCCATGATCAGCTGGAGTACGTGGGGGCTCCGCATCAGCAGGGAGTTCCCGGTGCCGGTGGTGTCCATGTAGTACCGCCGGTCGTCGGTCAGCCGGTAGTACGAGGCGTTGTCCAGCCCCCGGAAGGAGAGCGTCGGGCCCAGGTGGTTGCCCTCGGCGGTGTGGTTGTAGACGACGTCGAGGATGACCTCGATGCCCGCCTGGTGCAGGGCCCGCACCGCCGATTTGAACTCCAGCACCTGCTGTCCCCGGTCGCCCCAGGACGCGTAGGCGTTGTGCGGGGCGAAGAAGCCGATGGTGTTGTAACCCCAGTAGTTGGCCAGCTCCGCGTCGACCAGCCGGTGGTCGTGGACGAACTGGTGTACGGGCATCAGCTCCAGCGTGGTGACGCCCAGCTCCGTCAGATGTTCGATGATCGCCGGGTGGGCCAGCGCCGCGTACGTCCCGCGCAGCTCGTCCGGCAGCCGTGGATGGCGCATGGTCAGGCCCTTCACATGAGCCTCGTAGATGACCGTGCGGTGGTAGTCGGTGCGCGGCGGCCGGTCGTCGCCCCAGTCGAAGTACGGATTGACCACGACCGAGGCCATCGTGTGGGGGGCCGAGTCCAGGTCATTGCGCTTGTCGGGGCGGTAGAAGTGGTAGCCGTAGACCTCCTCGCCCCAGTTGATCTTCCCGCTGATGGCCTTGGCGTACGGGTCCAGCAGCAGCTTGGCGGAGTTGCAGCGGTCTCCGTGCTCCGGTTCGTAGGGGCCGTGGGCCCGGAAGCCGTAGCGCTGACCCGGCATGATGCCCGGCAGATAGGCATGGCGGACGAACCCGTCGGTCTCGCGCAGCTCGACCGCGGTCTCCGAGCCGTCGTCGTGCAGCAGACACAGTTCGATCCGCGTGGCGGCCTCGGAGAACACCGCGAAGTTGGTTCCGGCGCCGTCGTACGTGGCGCCCAGGGGATAAGGGTGTCCCGGCCAGACCTGCATACGCCGACTCTTCCACTTCTTCTCCCGGGGCCGCGAGCACCGCGGGCCCCGGACCGGAACCGACCGACGACGCATCCTTTCCCAACTCGGGCGGGAGAGCGGCGGTTTCAGCGGAACTTCCTCAAAGAGGAGGCAACCTACGGCCATATCGGTTCGTCCTACCGGGTGACCCTGACGTATGCGATATCCCGTTATGCCAGGGAATAAAGCGCGATGGGATCACCGGGGGGGATTGGGGAGGAACGTGCGCAAGTTGAACCACCGTCACCTCGGGAGAGCGCTGGCGGGCGCGGCCGTGGCCGCCACGGCCACGGCGGTCATGATCGGGGTGACGCTGCCGGACAGCGCGTCCGGCAAGGAGGGGGCGGGCGGCGGACCGCAGGGTTCCGCGGCGGAGCAGGGGCAGGCTGCCCGGCAGCTGCCCGGTGTCGTCGAGTCCGCGCCCCGCCAGGAGAAGACCGGCACGGGCCGGGACCCGCTCACCGACGCCGAGCTGAAGCGCGCCCAAACACTCGCTCTCGGCCGTGCCTTCCGGGACAGCAGCGAGGACGTCACGGGCGACAAGGGCCCGGAGCAGCTCTCCTCCGACCTCGCCGAACTGACTCCCGACGAGGTGGGCGCCGCCGATCCGCCCCGGCGGGCCGACGTCACGTACTACGACTACAGCGACGACACCTATGTGACGAAGACCGTCGACCTGGGCTCGGGCAAGGTCGAGCACACCGACACCCAGCGCGGCGTCCAGCCGCCGCCCAACCGGGACGAGGCGCGCGAGGCGGCCCGGCTCCTGATCGCCGACAAGCTCGGCAAGGGGCTGAAGAACGACTTCAAGGACGCCACCGGAAGGACGCTGACCAGCCCCGACCAGCTGATCGTCACCGGCTTCGTCTACCGCACGGGCGTGGACGGCCCGGGCCCCGCCGCCACCCGGGACTGCGGCAAGCACCGCTGCGTACGGCTGTTCACGAGGGTGACGGGCGGCGGCCCGTGGATCGACACGCGGCAGCTGGTGATCGACCTGAGCGACCGGTCCGTCGCCCGCCTCGGCTCGTAGCCCCGAGGCCCGCGCACCCCCTTATCTCCCTCAGCGACAGGAGTCACCCATGCGTGAAAGAAGGCTGCGCCGGACCCGGTTCCGGGTCGCGGCGGCCCTGGGCGCCTCGGCGCTGGTCGGCTCGGCGGCGGTCGCCGCCGGACCGGCCCAGGCCGCCCCGCAGGCCCCGGCCCCGGCCGCCGCGGACTGCAGCGCCGCTTACTCGATCAAGGAGACGCTGGACGGCGGCACCACCTGGCGGATGTGCTGGCACTACGAGAGCAAGGCCGGGCTGGTGCTCGACAGCGTCTCGTACCAGCCCAAGGGCGAAGCCCGCCCGATCAAGGTGCTGACCTCGGCGAAGCTCGGCCAGATCCACGTCCCGTACGACGACGGCCAGACCGAGTACGACGACCTCACCGGGCAGGGCTTCGCCCAGGGACTCCAGCAGCTGGCCCCGGCCGAATGCCCCGGCGGCACCATCAAGACCGTGCGGGTGCCGGACGCCTGGGACCCCGCCCACCCGAACGTCAAGGGCCTGTGCGCCACCACCCGGGCCCGCGGCCATGCCTACCGCATGAACGACGGTGAGAAGCTCTACCAGGCCCAGGGCAAGGACCTGCTGGTCTATACGGTCAACCAGGTCGGCTGGTACGAGTACATCACCGAGTGGCGGTTCTCCGGTGACGGCACCATGTCGATGCAGGTGGGCGCCACCGGCACGCTCTCCCCGATGGACTACGACGCGGGCGACGGCCGCGGCTGGCCGATCGGCAAGGGCGCCAAGGACTACGCCACCAGCCACGCCCACAACGTCTTCTGGCGGCTGAACTTCGGCCTCGACGGCTCGCCGAAAAGCAAGGTCGAACAGTACGACTCCAAGACCACGGCCGCCTCCGGCCGCATCCCCACGACCAAGACCACCCGCACCCCGGTCGGCAAGGAACTGGCGGGCGACGCGGCGGGGTCGCGCTGGTGGCGCGTGGTGAGCACCGCTGGAAAGAACAAGGACGGCCATCCGCGCAGCTACGAGATCGTGCCCGGCCACACCACCAAGTACCAGGGACGCAGCTTCACCAAGCACGACGTCTACTTCACGCAGTACAACAAATGTGAACAGTTCGCGAGCAACAACCTGGCGAACTGTGGCGCCCGAGCGGGCAAGAGCGTCGACAAGTGGGTCAACGGCCAGACGCTCACCCACCCGGTGGTGTGGGTCAATGTCGGGTTCCACCACATCGCCCGTGATGAGGACCAGGAACCGATGCCGCTGCACTGGCAGGGCTTCCAGCTCGCGCCCCGTGACGTGACCGCGATGAATCCCCTGACGCCGCCTGCACTCTCCCGTCACAACGGCCATACACAAGAATAAGGTTGACCTTCAGGCCGACCGGAGTGTCGCACCGCCCCCGCCCGAGCAGTAGTCTGCGGTGATCGTTGGAGCGGGGGCGGAAGGCGGTGCACAGGTGAGCTCGGGCGGGCTGGAGCTGCCCCCTGGTGACGGAGGTCCCGGGGGTGACGGCTCCACCGAGGCACCCCCCGGTGCGGTGTCCCTGGTGCGTCCGATGGAGATCGGAGCGGAACTGGACTGGGGCGCGGACGCCTGGGACGAGGTGCGGACGCGCGCACGCCGGGCCGGGCGGGCCTACATCTGGCTGAATCTGGTCGAACAGCGGCTGCGCGCGGTGGTCGGCGCGGTGCTCCGGCCGATCTACGAACCGGTCCACGGCGACGACTGGGTCATCGCCGCCGCCGGACCGGCCGGCCAGGAGTGGGTGCAGCGGGCCGTGGCGGTACGGGAGGTGAGCCGCCGCAAGGGTTATCTGCTCGACCCGGCCGACGACAACGTGCTCAGCTTCCTCACCCTGCCCCAGCTGCGCGAGCTGCTCGTCCAGCACTGGCCGTGCTTCGAGCCCTACCTGGACGACCGGCGCGAGGTGGAACTGGCCCTGGACGAGCTGGAGGTCGCCCGTAACGTCGTCTCCCGCAACCGCGCCCTGTCCGGCACCGTGCTGGCCCAGGCCGAGCGCGCCTCGGCCCGGCTGCTGGAGATCCTGGGCAGCGGCACCGGCTCCCCCTCCACCGACCGGCTGCCCATCGACGCGGTCGAGGACCTGGTCGGCGACCGGTACGCGGATGTGGTGGGTGTCCATTCCGACCGGGTGCGGCTCCAGCGGCAGCTGCCCGTCGAGGACCTGTTCGCGGGTGCCCGACGGCTGGACGCGGTCGGCATCGGGCTCAACCTGCTGGTCCAGAACTACTCCGGCCGCCGCCTGGTCCGGCTGGCCGAGGCCGGGTGCCGGGCCCGGCTGCTCTTCCTCAACCCCGCGAGCAGCGCGGTGCGGCGGCGGGAGCGCGAGCTGGGGCTGAAGAAGGGCGAGCTGAGCCGCTCGGTGGAGATGAACATCCTCCACATGCGCCGGGTGCGCGCCGCCCTGCGCGACCCGGGCGCCTTCGAGATCCACGTCTTCGACGAGACGCCCCGCTTCACCGCCTACCTGGTCAACGGCGACGGCTCCGACGGCCTCGCGGTCGTCCAGTCGTACCTGCGCAAGGCCCGTGGCATGGAGGCCCCGGTCCTGGTCCTGCGCGGCGGCGGCCGGGGGCGCGAGGTGGTGCACGAGGGGCGCGCCCCGAACGAGGGCGACGGCGGCCTCTTCGGCACCTACCGGGAGGAGTTCGAGAGCGTCTGGGCGGACTCCCGGCCGGTGTCCTGAACCCTGGCCGCGACGTCCTCCAGGAACGGGCGGACCAGGGCCAGCAGGGCTTGCGGCCGGTGCAGCGGGATGATGTGGCCGCAGTCCTCCAGGAGATGGCCGGTGAGGTCGTCGGCGAGCGGACGCAGCTGGCGCTCCAGCGCCGTACCGACGGGGTGGGCGCCGACGGCCATCACCGGCACCGTGAGCCGCGCCGAGGCGGTGGCCTGCCGGATCTGCTCGGCGCTGGTGGGCATGGCCCGGTAGTGGGCGAAGGCGTGGCCCAGCGCGTCCCGGCCGGTGTAGGCGTGGACGAACGCGTCCCGGATCTCCGGGCGCACCCCGTCGCCGTGGGTGCCGGTGTCGAGGAACCAGTCGATGTAACGGTCCTCGTGGCCCTCGATCACGCTCTCCGCCAGGCCGGGCACGGCGTGGAAGCCGAACCACCACGGAGCGCCGTCCGCGAGGAAGTCCTCGGCACCGGGCTCCCTGCCCAGCAGGGACTCCATGACGACGAGCCCGTCCACGAGGCCGGGGCGGCGCAGCGCCAGGAGGAAGGCGGGCGGGGTGCCCGCGTCGATGCCGATCACCGTGGCGGGGCCCGCGTCCAGCGCCTCCAGCAGACCGGCGGCGTCGTCGGCGAGGGAACCGGCGTCGTAGCCGCCCTCGGTGCGGCCGCTGGCGCCGAGCCCGCGCAGGTCCGGCGCGATCAGCCGGTACCGGTCGGAGAGTCCGTCGATGACATCGCTCCACAGCTCCCAGGTGTGCGGGAAGCCGTGCAGCAGCAGGACGGCCGGTCCCTGGCCGGTCACGGCCACGTTGAGGTCGACACCGTTGACGGGAATGCGGCGAAGCTCGATCACGGACTCTCCCTAGGTAACGAATAGTGACAAGGCAACGTTAGGTAACTAGCCTGGCGGAGCCAAGAACGCACTTTCTCTTCAGGTGGTGAGCTTCAGGTGACCAGGGGTGGCCGCGGTGACCTGTTCGATCCGGACTGTCCGACCCGCCGACTGCTGGACCGCATCGGCACGAAATGGACGTCGATGGCGATCAAAGTGCTGGGCGAAGCCGCCCCGGACGAGGTCCGGTTCGCCGATCTGCGGCGCCGCATGCCGGGCATCTCGCAGAAGATGCTCTCCACCACCCTGCGCAGCCTCGTCCGCGACGGCCTGGTGGCCCGCCGGGTGCGGCCGACGGTGCCGCCGAGCGTCTACTACCAGCTCACCGAGCTGGGCCAGTCCCTCGAAGGCCCGCTCGCCTGCCTCCGTGCCTGGGCCGAGGAGAACATGGCCCGGATCGAGCACCACAACCGCCTCGACGACGAGGGCCGCACCTCCCCGTAAGCGGCTCGGCCCCGGCCTACCCCCTCCCCGGCTTCCGTACGGTACGGGCCGTCCAGCGGCCGTCGGCGCGGGTGATGTGGACCGGGTGGTCGAAGCACTTGGTGATGTGATCGGTGGTCACCACCTCGTCCACGGCGCCCGACGCCAGGCACTGGCCGTCGCGCAGCAGCATCGCGTGGGTGGTGGACGCGGGCAGCTCCTCCAGGTGGTGGGTCACCAGGACCGTGGCCAGCTCCGGGTGGGCGAGGCGCAGCGCGTCCAGGCTGTCCAGCAGCTGTTCGCGGGCGGCCAGGTCGAGGCCGGTGGCCGGTTCGTCGAGCAGCAGCAGCCGGGGGCGGGGCATCAGGGCGCGGGCGATCAGCACCCGGCCGCGCTGGCCCTGGGAGAGCGTCGGCCAGCGGGCGTCGAGCTTGTCGCCGATGCCCAGGGTGGTCAGCAGCCGTTCGGCCCGTTCGCGCTGGGCGGGGTCGGGGCGGCGGCGGGGGACCGGCTCGACGGTGTTGGTCAGCCCGGTCAGCACGACGTCCCGCGCCCGCAGCGGGGAGCGCAGCGGATGCCGGGGGTCGACATGGCCCACGTACGCGCGCAGCTCCCGCAGATCGACCCGGCCCAGGGTGCGCCCGAGCACCTCCACCACGCCCCGGGTGGGGTGGGCGTGCGCGCCGAGCAGGCTGAGCAGGGTGGATTTTCCCGCGCCGTTGGGACCGAGCAGCGCCCAGTGCTCGCCCTGGCGGACCGTCAGCGAGACCGAGCGCAGCAGCGGGGCGCCGTCGCGGACCACATCGACGTCGTCGGCCTTCAGGACGGGGGTGCCGGTCGTCGTCCCGGTCATCGTTCCTCCTCGGCGATCAGTGTCATCTGATCTTCTCCGTGGATAGTCCGCCCTTCAGGGCGGAGAGGAAGCGGACCCCCGCGGAGCAGGGCAGGGAAAGCCGATTCGCCGCTGGGGCGGATCGACGTTCGGTACCAACTGCAGTCATGCAGTCACAACGTGTCATGGTAGTTTGTGAGTTGTGGCCACTCACGTGAAGCGTGCCTTCAAGTACCGCTTCTATCCGACGGATGCGCAGGCAGCTGAGCTGTCGCGGACGTTCGGGTGCGTGCGGAAGGTCTACAACATGGCGCTTGCCGCCCGTACCCAGGCGTGGGCTCGCCAGGAGCGGGTGAACTACAACGCCACCTCGGCGATGCTGACGGCGTGGAAGAAGACCGGGGAACTGTCCTACCTCAACGAGGTGTCCTCGGTCCCGCTGCAGCAGGCGCTCCGGCACCTGCAGGTCGCGTTCACCAACTTCTTCGCCAAGCGGACCGGGTACCCGCACTTCAAGTCGCGGAAGAAGTCCCGGAAGTCCGCCGAATACACCACCAGCGCGTTCCGCTACCACGACGGCGAGCTGACATTGGCGAAAATGAGCGAGCCGCTTGCCATCGTGTGGTCCCAGCTCCTCCCGGAGGGCGCGAAGCCGTCCACGGTGACCGTCTCGCAGGACGCGGCGGGCCGCTGGTTCGTGTCGCTGCTGTGCGAGGACCCGGCAGTGAAGCCGCTTCCCGCCCGAGATCAGGCTGTGGGGATCGATGTCGGTCTCGATCACCTGCTGACCCTCTCCACCGGGGAGAAGATCGCCAACCCGCGGCACGAGCGCCGTGACCGGGAACGGCTGGCCAGGGCCCAGCGGAAGCTGTCCCGCACAGCGCGGGGGAATGGTGCGAACCGGGCCAGGGCCCGGCGGAAGGTCGCCCGTATCCATGCCCGGATCGCCGACCGTCGCCGGGACCATCTGCACAAGCTGACCACTCGACTCATGCGTGAGAACCAAACGCTCGTGATCGAGGACCTGACCGTGCGCAACATGGTCAAGAACCGGAAACTGGCCCGCGCGATCAGCGATGCGGCGTGGTCGGAGTTCCGGAGCATGCTGGAGTACAAAGCCGCCTGGTACGGGCGCGAGGTAATCGCGGTCGACCGCTGGTTTCCCTCCTCCAAGCTGTGCTCGAACTGCGGCACCCTCGCCGAAGCCATGCCGCTGCACATCCGTACCTGGACGTGCGGCGGCTGCGGTGCGACCCATGACCGGGACGTGAACGCGGCGAAGAACCTTCTGGCCGCCGGGCTGGCGGTCTCTGTCTGTGGAGCCGGTGTAAGACCTCAACGGAGAACTCCGGGCGGGCAGTCGGCAACGAAGCGGAAAACCTCACGACGCGAGCCGTGAGAATCCCCCTCGTTCGCGAGAGGGCGAAGTCAACACGGATTCCAGGTTCTTCACGGTGGCGGCGATCGCGGCGTCCGGGTCGCCGTCCGCCAGCGCGTCAAGCAGTGCCGTATGGGCGCAGGTCAGATCGGGCAGCCCGGTCTCGTGGACGACCATCTCGACCAGCTCCTCGCGCAGCACCGGCAGGACGGAGGTGAACAGGCCGAGCAGCACGGCGTTGCCGGACAGCTCCACGACCGTGCGGTGGAAGGCCAGGTCGGCGTCGACGAAGGCGGCGGGACCAGCTCCGGCCGCCTTCTGGCGGCGCTTCAGGTCGTCCGTGAGCCGGGCGATGTCCTCCGGCCGCACCCGTCGCGCGGCCAGTCGGGCGGCCTCCACCTCAAGTGCCCGGCGGACCTCGTACACCTCCAGCAGCCGGGCGCGGCGCAGCAGCTGCCGTACGTCGCGCGCCTCCCGGGGCGCCTCGGCGGCGTAGGTGCCCGAGCCGTGGCGTACGTCCAGCAGGCCGTCATGGGCCAGCAGCCGGACGGCCTCGCGCACCGAGGAGCGGCCGACGCCCAGTTCGGCGGCGAGGGTCACCTCGCTGGGGAGGCGTTCGCCGGGGCGCCAGCGGCCCTCGTCGAACATCGCGCGCAGCGCGCTCTCGACCTGCGGCACGACGCGGCCGTGCCGCAGCGGTGGGGCTTCCGCCATCTCGTCTCTCCCGACGGGCTTGTTGATCATGTCGGATGGCCTCGCGGACTCTAGCAGAACTCCTCAGACGTCTGAGGAGTCGGTCCGTGCGGGACGCCGCCTACGACGCACCGTCAGGCCCCCAGCCGGGCCATGCGGTCGGCGACCCGCCGCGGCGTCGGGTTCTCCATCGCGTCGACCAGGGTGCCGTCGGCGAGGAACAGCACCCGGTCCGCGTACGCGGCGGCGCCCGGATCGTGGGTGACCATGATCAGGGTCTGGCCGGTGCCGTCGACCACGTCGCGCAGCAGCCGCAGCACGTCCTGACCGGACGACAGGTCCAGCGCCCCGGTCGGCTCGTCGGCGAAGACCACCTCGGGCCGGGTGACCAGGGCGCGGGCGACGGCCACCCGCTGCTGCTGGCCGCCGGACAGCTCGGCGGGCCGGTGGCCGAGCCGCTCGGTGAGCCCGGTGCGGTGGACCACGTCCCGCATCCAGTCGCGGTCCGGCCGCTTTCCGGCGAGCCGGAACGGCAGCAGGATGTTGTCCTTCGCGGACAGCGACGGCACCAGGTTGAACGACTGGAAGACAAAACCGATCCGCTCCCGCCGCAGCAGCGTCAGCTTGTGCTCGCGCAGCCTACTGATCTCGGTGTCGCCCAGGAACACCCCGCCGGAGGTGGGGCGGTCGAGACCGGCGGCGCAGCGCAGGAAGGTGGACTTGCCCGAGCCGGACGGCCCCATGATGGAGGTGAACGACCCGGGCGGCAGCGACACGGTGACGCCGCGCAGCGCGTGGACCGTGCCGTCCCCCCGGCCGTAGCGCCTGGTCACGTCCTCCAGCCGCATGGCGGGGAGCGTGCCCCGCGTGGTCATGCGCGCCGTCTGATCCGGCAGCGTCATCAGATGCCTTCCTCTCCGTGATGGTTCATCGCGTTCCGTGTCGGCTCGGCGCTCAGCGCTCGCGCAGCATCCGCCAGGCCGGGACCAGCGCCGAGGCGAGCGCGAGGGCCACCGCGCCCGCGGCCGCGGCGAGGAGGAATCCGGGCGGGCCGCTGATGTGGACGCCGCCGGTCAGCGCCAGGCTGGCGGCGGACAGCACGATCGCGGCGACCGCCGCGCCGAGCACCACCCCGCAGCCCGCGACGACCAGGCTCTCCCAGGCCACCAGGGCCAGGATGTTGCGCCGGGTCGCCCCGATCAGCCGGAGCATCGCGAACTCCCCGGTCCGCACGAGCGTCCCCATGACGACCGTGTTGACCAGCGCGAGCGCCGTGAAGGCGGCGATGAGCGCGCTGAAGAGATAGACCGGCCAGGTCTCGGCCACCGCGTTGTCGGCGCCCGCCTCCTCGACCTGGTCCCGGTCGGCCGCCCGCGCCGAGGGCCAGCGCTCGGTCAGCCGTGCCAGGTCCCGGTCCAGGGAGGGCCGGTGGTCCGGGCCGGTGATCAGATAGACGGCGTCCAGCAGCGGGTCGGGGGTGTGCGGGCGCAGCACTGCGGCGGGTACGACGAGGTCGGCGAAGCCGAGGGAGCGGTCGAAGCGGGCGCCGATCGTCAGCTCCTCGCGGGTGCCGTCGGGCAGCCGCAGCCGGACGCGCTCGCCGGTCTTCCAGCCGTACTCCTTGGCCTGCTCCTCGCTGACCGCGACCGCCCGCCCGGCGGTCAGCCCGCGCAGATCGCCGTCCTTGAGGTGGATGTCCAGGGCGCGGGTCACGTCGGCGTCGGCGCCCAGCGCCCGCGCGGTGACGCTCTCCGCCTCGTCGGTGTGCACCGACGTACGCACCCACGCGGTGCTGGTCGAGGAGACCGCGGTGACGCCCGGCAGCCGCGCCGCCTCGTCGGCGACGCCCGGCGGCAGCCCCTCCGCGTCGTGCGGCAGCAGCACATGGCTCGCCGTCAGCCGCTGCCCCGCCCAGTCGGCCGCGACGCTCTGCTGAGTGGTCTGCGTGAACAGGGCCGATACGGCGAAGCCGACCATCAGCACGATCGGCACCGCGGCGGCCGCGACCTGGCGCGGCGCGGCCGAGGTGTTGGCCAGCGCCAGCTGCCCGGTGCGCCGGGAGAAGATCCGTAGGAGCGCTCCCACGAACGGCGTGAGGGGCCGCACCAGCGCGGGCCCGAGCGCGGCCGCCGCGATCAGCAGCGTGAGCACACCGCCGAACGCCAGCCCCGCCCCCGACACCCCGCCCATGGAGATGCCGAACGCCAGGAACAGCCCGGTGAAGACGAGGAAGGCCAGACCGGTCAGCAACCGTGACCGCGGCATCCGCCGCTCCGGCGCCGCGGCCTCACGCAGTGCCTCGGCCGGGCGCACCCGGGCGGCGCGGCGCGCGGCCGACCAGACGGCGAGCCGGGTGAGGACGAGCCCGGCGACCGCGGCCCCGGCCAGCGGCCACGGCCCGACCTCCACTGTCAGCTCCTCCGGTGCGATCCCGAGCGAGACGAGCCCCCCGGCCAGCGGCCCGGCCAGCGCGGCGCCCGCCGGGATGGCGATCACCCCGCCGAGGATCGCGACCAGCAGCGTCTCCCAGCCCAGCATGCGCTTGATCTGACGGGGCGTGGCGCCGATCACCCGCAGCAGCGCGATCTCCTGGTAGCGCTGGAGGATCGCGAAGGCGAAGCCGCCCGCCATCACGAACAGGGCGACGAACACGGCCAGCGAGCCCATCGACACCACGAAGACCAGGGTGTCGATGAAGAGCACGTCGCTGGAGGAGACCTCGGTCTCGCCGGTGTCCGTCAGCACCGTCACCGACGGGCCCGCCCCGAGCGCCGCGCGCACCCGGTCCGCCACCGCCTCCGGATCGGCGCCCTCGGCGGTGGTCACCGCGATCGCGTGCACCCGGTCACCGGGCGGGGCGAGCCGGGCGGCGGTGTCCGGCGCGAAGAACAGCGCGGACTGATCCTTCGTCAGCCCGCCGCGCGGTCCGGCGACGACACCGCTCAGCCGGTACGTATCGCGGCCCTGGGCCCCGGTCAGCACGGTGACCGGGCCGCCGACCCGCAAGGCCCCGCGGCGCGCCGTGGCCGTGTCCACCACCACCTCGCCGTCCGCGCCCGGGGCCCGGCCCGCGCGCAGGGTGTACGGGGTGACCCCCGCGCTCGCCCAGGAGTGGCCGTAGGACCGGGTGCCCCGCTCCGGGGTGACAGGGCTGCCGCCCGGGCCCATCACTTGCGCGTAGAAGGCCAGATCGGGGACGGCCGAGCGGACGCCCTCGACGCCGCGCACCCTCTCCACCAGCCGGGCGGGCACCGGCGGGCGCGGCACCAGCGGCGCCTCCACGTCGCCGAACCCGGGCTCGTGTTCCTTCCCGTCCAGCCCTGCGTCGGCGTTGCCCGCGACCACCAGGGACGCCCCGTGGAAGCGGTTCGGCTCGCCGTGGCCGCGCAGCGCGGACTCCAGCAGGATCCCGGCGGATGCGAGCAGCATCAGGGCCAGCGTCACCGCCGCGAGTGATCCCGCGAACAGGGAACGCCGGGCGCGAAGCGTACTGAAGGCGAGCCGCAGCACGGCGCTCCTCGTGTCGTGGTTTGTATCGACCTGGGCAGGATCCTCCGGTGGTCTGTCCGAATTCTGTCCGCCAGCTGTCCGGCTGCGCCGTCCGTGTCGGCCGGTCCGGGCCGGTTCGCGGGACAACCGTGCCCGTCCCATGGTCCGATATCGCCCATGGAGTTCGAATTACTGGGCGACCTCACGGTTCGTAACGGCTCCGGCATGGCCCTTGCCATCGCGGGGGCCCGGCCGCGCGCCCTGCTGGCCCTGTTGCTGCTCCACGCCCCCTCGGCGGTCAGCACCGGCCGGATCCTGGACGAACTGTGGACGGGGGCCCGAGCCAAGGACCCGGTGGCGGCCCTCCACACGGCGGTGGCCAAGCTCCGCCGCGCCCTCCAGCCGCACGCCCCCGGCCTGGTGGTCACGGGCCCCGCGGGCTACCGGCTGGACCTGACGGGCCATACGGTCGATGTGCGGCTGCTGGAGGAGGAGCTGATCCGGGCCCGCGCCACCGGGGACCCCGGCCGCCGGGCGGCCCTGCTGCGCGTCGCGCTCGGCCGGTGGTCCGGGACGCCGCTCGCCGGACTGCCCGCGCTGCCGTTCGTCCAGGCTGAGCGGGCCCGGCTGGAGGCCCTGCGGCTGACCGTCCTCGAAGAGCGCGCCGACGCCGAACTGGACGCGCACGCCGCGGTGGGCCGGGCTTCCGGTGGAGCGGATCCGGCCGATCTGGCCGAGGAGCTGCGGGCCGCGGCCCGGGCCGACCCGGACCGGGAGCGGCTGCACGCCCTGCTGATCCGTACGCTCCAGGCGTGCGGGCGGCAGGCCGAGGCGCTCGGGGTGTACCGGGCGGCGCGCGCTGATCTGCGCGAGCGGCTCGGCATCGAGCCGGGCGCCGAGATGCGCGCCGCCCAGCAGGCCGTCCTGCGCGGCTTCTCCGCCCCCACCGGCACCGGGGCCCGTACGGCGAACGGTACGGCGACGGGGACGGCGACCGGGGCGGTACGGGCGCGGGGTGTCCCCGCGGCCGGTGCCACCGCTCCCGCCGCCCTGCCCGGCTCCGACTTCGTCGGGCGCGCCCCCGAACTCGCCGTGATCGCCACCCGGCTGGCCGACACCCGGCTGGTCACCGTGACCGGCACCGCGGGCATCGGCAAGACCCGGCTCTCCCTGGCCGCCGCGGCCCGCGAACAGGACGCCGGGGCCACCGTCTGGCGGGTCGACCTGGTGCCCTGCTCAGCCGCCGACGTACCCGGCGCGGTGGCCGCGGCCCTGGGCATCGCGCCCGGCCCCGCCGAAACGCTCGCCGACCGGACGCGGCTCGCCATCGACCGCGCTCCCCGCTGCCTGCTGCTCCTCGACAACTGCGAACACCTCACCGAGGCCGCCGCGGACCTCACCGTCCGGCTGCTCGGCGACTGCCCCCGGCTGCGGGTGCTGGCCACCAGCCGGGAAGGGCTCGGCGTGGCCGGGGAATCCCGCCTCGCCCTGCGGCCGATGACCGGCCAGGACGCCACCCGGCTCTTCCTCGACCGGCTCGCCAGGATCTCCCCGCCCGCCGCCCGCGCCGCCGACTGGGACGAGGTCCGCGACCTGTGCGAGGCCGTCGACCGGCTTCCGCTCGGCATCGAACTCGTCGCGCCCAAGGCCGCGTCCACCCCGCTGCCCGTCATCGTCCGCCAGCTCCGCACCCGCCGCGGGCTGCTGGAGGTGCCGCTGCGCTCGGCCGACGCCCGGCACGGCACGCTGCGCGCCGCCCTCGACTGGAGCTACCGGCTCATCACCGACGAGGAGCGGGAGGTGTGGCGGGCCATGTCGGTGTTCGCCGCGCCCTTCACCGTCGACGCCGCCGAGGCGGTCGCCGGACCCGGCGCGGGCGACACGCTCGCCCTGCTCGCCGAGAAGTCGCTGCTCGTGTACGACCCCGGCCCCGGCAGCCCCCGCTACCGCATGCTCGTCTCCCTGCGCCAGTACGCCCGGCAGGCGCTCGCCGAGCGCGGCGAGGAGAGCGGGGCGCTGCGCCGCCACGCCGACTGGGTCGCCGCGCTCGCGGGCCGCACCGACGCCGCGCTGCGCACCGGCAGCGGCCCGGCCGCCTTCGCCGAGATGAACGCCGTCACCCCCGAGGTGGCGGGCTGCCTGGACTGGCTGCAGGACAGTGCCGACCCCGCCGACCGGCTGCTCGGGTCCCGCATCGCCACCCACCTGTCCCTCTACTGGATGGCCGCGGGCCAGCGCCAGGAAGGCCACCGGCGGCTGCTGCGGGCCCTGGAGTCCACGCCGCCCAGCGCCGCCTGGTACGCCGAGATCCTGGCCTGGTGCGGCTGGCTGGGCGTCAACATCCGCCGCGCCGGGGACGACGACGAACTGCTGCGCCAGGCCCTCCCCGCCGCCGAGAAGCGCGGCGACCCCGCCGTGGTGACCCTGGTCGGAGCGCTCGCCCTCACCGTCCACGTCCGCCAGGAGCGGCTCGCCGAGGCGCGCGAGGTGGCCCGGGCGACCGCCTCCGCCCTCGACGAGCACGGCCACCGCTGGGAGACCGGGGTGTGGCGGCTGTTCCACAGCGAACTCCTGGTCGCCGAGGACGAACGGCGCGCCGCCCTCACCTCCGCCATGACCGCCCGGGAGCTGCTGACCACCCTCGACCCGCACTCCGCCGCCACCGCGCAGATCATGACCGGCATGGCGTACGAGCGGCTGGGCGAGCGCGCCCTGTCGGCGCGCGCCTTCCGCGCCGCCCACGACGAACTGCGGCTCATCGGCGCCGAGCATGAGGCCGCCTACGTCAAGGCCGTGCTCGCCTGCGCGGCCGCGGGCGACGGCGACTGGGACGACGCCACCTCCTTCGCCGACGCCCTGGAGACGTACGCCCGCGAGAGCGCCGAGGGCTATCTGCTGGCCAAGGTGGAGACCGTACGGGCGCTGGCCGCCCGCGCCCGCGGCGACCTCGACCAGGCCGAGCGGTTGCATCTGCGCGCCTCCGAGCGCTATCGGGGCGGCAACCGCCCCGAGTGCGCGGCCCACGACCTCACCATGCTCGGCGTGGTCGCGGCCGAGCGCGGCGAATCGGTGCTCGCCCAGGTCCGCTGGGAGCACGCGCTGCGCACCGCACAGCTCTCCGGCCGCCGCTACGCCGAGGCCCTGCCGCTGCGCGGCCTGATCGCGCTGCGTGAGGCCCAGGGTGACGGGACAGCCGCCGCCGAGCTGCGCGACCGGCTGGAGCGTACGGTCCGCGAGGCCTCGCCGCCGCGCACCACGGAGTGCCCGTTCCACCTCGCGGTGTCCTCGGTCGGGCCCGTCGCGTGGGACGCGACGGCCCGCGCCCTGCCGGGCGGTTGAGGGCAGCGGCGTCCGTTGTCAGTGGCGCGTGCGAAGGTGGCGACACCTGGGGGAAGCACAACAAAGGGAGGGCAATCGCCATGGGCTGGCACAGGGAGCTGCTGATCGGATTCGATCTGGAGACCACGGGCACGGACCCGCGCACGGCACGGATCGTGACCGCCGCGGTGGTCGAGGTGCGCGATGGGGAGCCGATCGGACGGCACGAATGGCTTGCCGCACCGGAAGTGCCCATTCCGGACGATGCGGTGGCCGTGCACGGGATCACCAACGAGCGGGCGGCGGCGGGCCGCCCGGCGCGTGAGGTGGCCGACGAGATCGCGGACGTGCTGGTGGCGCACTGGCGCACGGGCGCGCCGGTGGTGGCGTACAACGCGGCGTTCGATCTGAGCCTGCTCGCCGCCGAGTTGGACCGCCACGGGCTGCGCTCGCTGAGCGAGCGGCTGGGCGGCGCGCAGACCGGCCCGGTCGTGGATCCCTACACGATAGACCGCGCCGTCGACCGCTACCGCAAGGGCAAGCGCACGCTGGAGGCGGTCTGCGGGGAGTACGGGGTGGCGCACGAGCGCGCCCACGAGGCCGGGGCGGACGCCCTCGCCGCGGTGCGCGTCGCCTGCGCGCTCGCCGAGCGGCACGGGCAGGTCGCCGGGCTCGACCTGTGGGAGCTGCACCGCAAGCAGGTCGGGTGGTATGCCCACTGGGCCGCCGACTTCCAGTCCTGGCTGCGCCGCAAGGGCACCCCGGACGCGGTCGTGGACGGCAGCTGGCCGCTGCGGGAGGCGCGGGCGGCGGTGGGGTAGGGCCGGGGGCACCGATGAGTTCCCGGCGCCGCGCCGGTCCGTACAGATGAGGGGGAACGGACCGGAGAAGGAGAGCGAACGATGACCGACCAGACCTCGCGCATCGACCTCGGCCCCGCGGCCGAGCGGGTGACGGCGCTGCTCAGCGGCGTCTCGGACGACCAGCTCGGGGCGCCCACACCGTGCCCGGCGTACTCCGTGGGCGATCTGCTCGACCACTTCATGGGGCTGGCCATCGGCATGCGCCAGGCCGCGGAGAAGGCCCCCGGCCAGGACCCCGGCCACGGACGGGCCGACCGGCTGGCCCCCGACTGGCGCGATGAGCTGCCCCGGCGGCTGGACGCGATGGCCGCCGCCTGGCGCGACCCGGCCGCCTGGCAGGGCACCACCCAAGCCGGTGGCGTCACCCTGCCCGCCGAGGTCATGGGCATCGTCGCGCTGGACGAGCTGGTGATCCACGGATGGGACCTGGCCCGCGCCACGGGGCAGCCCTACGACTGCGCTCCGGGCTGCGCCGAGGCGATCGCCGGATGGCTGTCGGCGTTCCCGGACGAGGAGCAACGGGGCGAGGCCTTCGGAGCCGTCGTCACCGTGCCGAAGGACGCGTCCGCACTGGACCGCGCCGTCGGCCTCAGCGGCCGCGACCCCGCCTGGTCGGCCTGACGAGGGCACCGCGCCGTGCGCGCCACCCCGCTCGCGCCCCCTGCCACGGCATCTAGCGGCGCCCGGCACGGCACCGCCCGGCGCCCGCGCGGCATCTAGCGGCGCCTGGCGCGGTCGCTCCCGTGCCTGGTACGGGCGTCTCGCGCGGCGCCTGGCGCGGTATCTTGCGGGGCCTGGCGCGGCGCTTCGCGGCGCCCGGCACTCGGCGCCCGCGGCGCCTAGCGGGGCCTTGCGCCGCAGTGCCCCGCGGGCTCAAAAGGCGTACCAGCGCACCGCCGGGTCGCCCTCCCGCAGGGAGGCGACGCGGCGGCGGAACTCGGTCAGTGCCGCCGGGTTGCCCGGCGCGTGCTGGGCCACCCACGCGCAGCTCGCCGTCTCCCGCGCTCCCCGCAGCACCGCGCACCCCGGCCACTCCCGCACATCCCAGCCGTACGCCGCCGTGAACTCGTCGTACGCCGCCGCGCCCAGCCCGTAGCGGTCCCGGGACAGCGCCATCACGACGAGGTCGTGCTCGCGCAGATCGGTGGCGAACGTCTCCAGGTCGACCAGGACCGGGCCGTCCGGCCCGATGTGCACATTGCGCGGCAGCGCGTCGCCGTGGATCGGGCCGGGGGTTTGGTGTGGGGTCAGCTCGGCCGTGGCCGCCGCGATGTCGTCCCGGCGGGCGCGCAGATACGCGGCGTCCGCCGGATCGATCGCCTCCCCGGCCAGCCGCAGCCAGCGTTCGACGCCGCCCAGCAGGTCGCGGCGCGGCAGCGCGAGGTCCGGCGGCGGGTCCGGCAGGGCGTGCACCTGCCGCAGCAGCGCGGCGAGGTCGCGTGGTTCGGCGGGGCGCTCGGGCGGGGGGAGCTGCTGCCAGTAGGTGACCAGGTGTCCGTCGTACGCGAGCGGCTGCTCCGGGCCGAAACGGTGGTCCGGACGCACCGCGGGCACCCCCTCCCGGGCCAGCCAGTCGGCGACCCGCGACTCCCGCGCCGCGCGCTCCCGTACGGCCAGGTCGCGGCTGACGCGGACCACCAGGGCGAGGTGGTCGAGGGCGAAGACGGCGTTCTCGCCGAGCGCCAGCAGCCGGGCCCCGGCGGCGCCGCCCGTGCCGCCCGTGCCGTGCGGCAGCGCGGCGTCGAGCACCGCCCGCGCCCGCTCCTCCGTGAACCCCGTGTCCGCCACGCCGTACCCTCCCGAAGCCTTGCCCACCGGGCCGAACCGCCCGTCCCGGACAGCCCAGTCTCGCACCCGGCCGGGGCCGGATAAGTCCGTACGCTGCCGGGATCCTTGACGGCGCGGTGCGCCGTCCGCACGATGACGGGCGTGACATCCACGACCGCGACGGAGCGGTCCGACAAGCCTCCGGCCCGCGGGCCGGACGGCGGCGGCGTCCCCACCGCGCGGCGGGGGCCCGGTACCGGCCACGGCGCGTGGTTCCTGGTGCTGCCCGCGCTGCTGCCGATCCTGCTGCTCAGCGTCGGCCCGCTGCTGTACGGGATCGCGCTGGCCTTCACCGACGCCCAGTCCGGCCGCACCGAGCCGACCCAGTGGACCGGACTGCTCAACTTCCAGGACCTGGCCCGCGACACGCTCTTCTGGGAGTCGTTCCGGATCGGCCTGGTGTGGGCGGTCGCGGTGACCGTTCCGCAGTTCGTGCTGGCGCTCGGGCTGGCGCTGCTGCTGGTGCAGAACCTCCGCTTCCGCTGGCTGGCGCGGGCCCTGGCGATCGTGCCGTGGGCGATGCCCGAGGTCGTCGTCGGCATCATGTGGCGGCTCGTCTACCACCCCGACGCGGGCCTCTTGGGCGGCGCGCTGGGCACCGACCGGGACTGGCTCGGCAGCCTCTCCACCGCCCTGCCCGCCGTGATCGTCGTCGGCATCTGGGCCCGTATGCCACAGGTGACGGTCACGCTGCTGGCCGCGCTCTCCAACGTCCCGCGCGAGCTGCACGAGGCCGCGGCGATGGACGGCGCGGGCGCCTGGCGGCGCTTCCGCACCGTCACCTGGCCCGCCATCAGGCCGGTGGCCCTCGCCATCAGCGCGCTCAGCCTCATCTGGAACATCAACTCCTTCGCGCTGGTCTACGTCCTGACCGGCGGAGGCCCTGGCGGGCGCACCCGGCTGCCGATGCTCTTCGCGTACGAGGAGGCCTTCCGCTACGGGCAGTTCGGGTACGCGGCGGCCATGGGATGCGTGCTGGTCGCGGTCGTCTCCGTGCTGCTCGCGCTCTTCCTCGTCGGCCGGCTCAAGGGGGACGACGCGTGAACCGGGCCGCCGCGCTGCGCAGGCGCCGGGCCGCCCGCGCCGGGCAGTACCTCGCCCTGCTGGGCTATCTCGTCTTCCTCGCGTTCCCGCTGCTGTGGCTGCTGTCCACCGCGTTCAAACCGCCGCGCGAGCTGGCGAGCCCGGACCCGAGCTGGTGGCCCGGCGATCCGACGCTCGACAACTTCCGCCAGGCGTTCGACGAGCAGCCGCTGCTGCGGGCGGCCGCGAACAGCCTGACCGCGTCGGTCGCCGCCGCGGCCATCACCGTCGTCATCGCGACCCCGATGGCGTACGTGATGGCCCGCCACCACCGCTCCCCGCTGTCCCGGGCGGCCACCGGATGGGTCGTGGTCAGCCAGGCGTTCCCCTTCGTCCTGGTGATCATCCCGCTGTTCCTCGTGCTCAAGAACCTGTATCTGATCAACTCCCTGACCGGCCTGATCATGGTGTACGTGGTGTGGTCCCTGCCGTTCGCCCTGTGGATGCTCGCGGGGTACGCCCGGGCCGTGCCCAGGGAGTTGGAGGAGGCCGCGGCGGTGGACGGGGCGGGGCGGCTGCGCATCCTCGTCTCGGTCACCATGCCGCTGCTGGCGCCCGGCCTCGTGGCCACCGCCCTCTTCGCCTTCATCACCGCATGGAACGAGTTCTTCTTCGCGCTGGTTCTGCTCAAGACCCCGCAGAAGCAGACCATGCCGGTCATCCTCACCCACTTCATCGGCGCGGAGGGCGTCGCCGACCTCGGTCCGCTGGCCGCCGCCTCGCTGCTCGCCACGCTGCCCTCACTCGTCCTGTTCGCCGTCATCCAGCGGCGGATCACCAGCGGGACCCTGGCCGGGGCGGTGAAGTCCTGATGCGCCGCCGCACGCTGCTGACCGGCGCGCTGGCCGCGCCCGCCGCCGCTCTGGCGCCAGGATGCGCGCCCTCGCGCCGCCGGGCCCGCGGGGGAGAGGTGACCCTCCGCTTCCAGTCGCTGGCCTGGCAGAAGGAGTCCATCGAGGTCAACAAGCGGCTGGTGGCGGAGTGGAACGCGGCCCACCCCAGGATCAGGGTGGACTACGTCCAGGGCAGCTGGGACAGCGTCCACGACCAGCTCCTCACCTCCTTCGAGGGCGGCGAGGCGCCCGACATCATCCACGACGCCGCCGACGACCTCGCCGACTTCGCGTACGGCGGCTACCTCGCCGATCTGCGCGGTCTGCTGCCGGACCGGCTGCGAGCCGACATCCCGGCCCGCAGCTGGGCGACCACCACCTTCGGCGACGGCGTCTACGGGGTGCCGTTCCTCCAGGAGCCGCGCGTGATCATCGCCAACCGGGCGCTGCTGGAGCGGGCCCGGGTGCGGATCCCGACCGTGCGCGAGCCCTGGAGCTGGGCGGAGTTCGAGGACGTGGCGCGGGCGCTCACCCGGGGCGGGACGTACGGGGTCGCCTGGCCGCTCAAGGAACCCGTCGCCGCGACCCTGGGCCTCGCCCTCTCCACCGGCGGCCGCGTCTTCCACCGGGGCGCCGACGGCAAGGTCACCGTCCGCTTCGGCGCCGCCGACCAGCGCGTCCCGCGCGCCATCGCCCGTACGGCGGCCAAGTCCACGCTCGGCATGGGCGGTTCGGACACCCTCCCCGGCTTCTTCGGCGGCAAGTACGCCATGGTGCCGCTCGGGTTCTCCTACCGTCAGCAGATCGTCCAGCAGGCGCCCGAGGGCTTCGCCTGGACGGTGCTGCCCGCGCCCGCCGGGTCCGGCGGGCGCGGGCAGCGTCAGGGCGTCAGCCCGCAGACCCTGTCCATCGCCGAGGACAGCCCGTACCAGGAGGAGGCCGCCCGCTTCCTCGACTTCCTGCTGCGCCCGCGCAACATGGTGCGGCTCGCGCTGGGCGACTGGATGCTGCCGACCGGCACCGGCGCGCTGCGCGACCGGGCGCTGCGCACCGGCGAGCACGGCTGGGCGACCGGCACGGCCCTGGCCGCCCAACTGCGCCCGGCCCCCGCCCTGTCGGTGCGCGGCTATCCGGAGTGGAAGGACAAGGTGGCCACACCCGCGCTGCAGGAGTATTACAGCGGTGCCGTAGGAATGGAGGAACTCAGGCGGAGCCTGATCGAGGACGGGGGTCTGGTGCTCGCCCGGTACCAGCGCTAGGGGCGTCTCCCGAGTCCTTCACGCAGTCAACTCCGCTACGAGCGTGACCCATTGCCAGGGCGCCACCCGGGCCACCACCACGTCCCGCTCCAGCCCCGCCCGCCGGAACGCGGCGGTCAGCCGCCGGGCGGGGCAGGCCCGCCGCAGTGACGCGTAGAGCGAGCCGCCGACCCCCGAGAAGCCCAGCTCCACCAGACGCGCGTACGCTGCCCGCTGGTCCGGGTCGGCCAGCAGTGGCCGCGGGCGCCGGGTCAGCCGCAGAATCCCGCCGTCCACCCCCGGCACCGGCCGGAAGGCAGTCCGCGCCACCCGCCCGCACAGCCGCCACTCCGCCCTGGCCACGGGCATGCGGAAGCGGGTGAAACGAAGGATTCGGAGACGAGCGGTTGGACCCTTGAAATCAGTGGTCAGCGGCTCGGCGTCAGAAGGAGCGCGTCCGGTCCGGCCAGGGCACCGGGCCGCGCCGCGGGCGGCGGATGAGCGGGACATACGCGAGCACACGCGCCGCCGCGGCACAGCCGCGGGTGGTGAGGCGGGTGAACACGCCGATGCCGGGACTGCCGCCCATCGGTGTACTCCTCCCGTGCGCGCGTACGCGATCGACGCGTATGCGGATCTCCGCTGTTTCCCCGGCACCGTACGGACGGGGTGGAGCGTGCCGCAACGGGTTTTCCCCGTGTGCCCGCCGCCGTACGACGGAACCGGCCGCGCGGCTCATGGGAAGCCGCGCGGCCGGTCCAGGTCACGGAAGGAGGTGGGGCGTCAGACCCCGGCATGCCGGGGGCGGTCGTCCAGGTCCGCGCCCGGCACCGCACCCACCGGTACGGGGGCGGGCGGTGTGGCGAGCCCGGCCTCGTCGTGGGTCAGGTCGGGCAGCCACCGCAGCCACGTCGGCAGGTACCAGTTCCGCTCACCCAGCAGCGTCATCACGGCGGGCAGCAGCACGCCGCGGATCACGGTGGCGTCGATGAGGATGGCGGCCGCCAGCCCCACTCCCATCTGCTTCATGGACTGCATCGACAGCGTTCCGAAGATGGCGAACACCGCGACCATGATGACGGCGGCGCTGGTGACCACGCCTGCCGTGGTGACCACGCCGTGCACCACCGCGTCCCGGGTGGTGCGCCCGGCCAGCCGCGCCTCGCGGATCCGGGAGACCACGAACACGTGGTAGTCCATGCTCAGCCCGAACAGGACCACGAAGAGGAACAGCGGCAGCCACGACACGATCGCGCCGACACCCTCCGCTCCGACCAGCCCCGCGCCCCAGCCGTGCTGGAAGACGGCGGTGAGAACGCCGTACGCGGCGCCCACCGACAGCAGGTTGAGCGCGATCGAGGTGACCGCGATGGTCAGCGACCGGAACGACATCAGCATCAGCAGGAAGGCGAACACGACGACGAAGGCGAAGACCGGGGCGACCGCCGAGCCGAGCGCGTCGTTGAAGTCCTTCGAGGCTGCGGTGGAGCCGCCGATCGGCGCGTCCACCCCGTCCACCGTGCCGAGCGTCTCGGGGCGCACCTCGTCCCGGAGGATGGTCAGGCTCTTCCCGGCCTTCTTCTCATCGGATCCGCCGGTCAGCGGCACCGACAGCACCGCCAGGTCGTCCTTCGCGTGGAAGGCCACCGTGACCGGGCCCGTGGAGGCGCCCTTCGCGACGGCCTCGGCGCGGAAGCGGGCGATGGCGTCCCGTACCGGCGCGGCGTCGATGTCCTTGGCCTTGACCACGACCCGGGCCGGGTCGGGGCCGCCGGGGAACGCCTCGTCCATGTGCCGGTACGCCGCCACGATCGGCATGTCGCCCCCGAACTCCTGGTCCAGGGTGAGGTTCGCGGTGTTCATGCTCACCGCGGGGGCGGCGATCGCGATCAGCGCGCCACCGGCCAGCGCGAGCGACAGCTTCGGCCTGCGCAGCACCCGGCCGAGGACCGCGCGCCACACCCGGCTCTCGCCGTTGCCCTTCCGCTTCCCGCGCCCGACGAACGGCAGCTTGCCCTTCTCGACCCGCTCGCCGAGCAGCGACAGCAGCGCGGGCAGCACCGTCACCGAACCCACCATGGCCACGGCCACCACCATCAGGGTCGCCAGGCCCATCGCCTTGAACTCGGCGATGCCGGTGAAGAGCATGCCCGCCATCGCCACGATGACCGTGACACCCGAGACGAGGATCGCCCGGCCCGACGTCGCCGCCGCGATCCGCAGCGCGGTCTCGGCGTCCCGCCCGGCGGCCCGCTCCTCCCGCTCCCGGCGCAGGTAGAACAGGCAGTAGTCGACGCCCACGGCCAGACCCACCAGCAGCATCACCGAGTTGGCCGTATCGCTCATGTGCACCCAGTGGCTGACCACCGCCACCAGACCGGTGGTGGCCAGGAACGCGGTCATCGCGAGCGCCACCGGTAGCAGCGCCGCCACCAGCGCGCCGAACGCGATCAGCAGGATGCCGAGCGCCACCGGCACCGCCGAGTACTCGGCCTGGGTGAAGTCGGAGCCGAACGCGTCGTCGAAGGCCTTCTGGCCGCTCGCGTCGCCGAACTCCTCGATCCGCAGAGTCTGGTGGTCCCGCTGCGCCTTCTCCACCGCGTCCAGCACCGGCTGGATGCGGTCGACGGCGGTCTCCGGGGCGCCCCGCAGATCGAACCGCACCAGCGCGGACCGCCGGTCGGCCGAGATCGCCTTCGTTCCGTACGGGGATTCCACCCCGGTGACCTCGCCGGTGCCGCGCACCGCGGCGAGCACCCCGTCGACCGCGCCGCGGAACGCCGCGTCGTCCGCGGTCAGTCCGTCGTCCTTCGACTGAATCAGCACGGTTTCCCCGGCCGGTTCGTCGATGCCCGCATCGGCGAGAATCTTCACGACGCGCCCGGACTCGCCGGGAAGCTCCTCACTGTCCGTCGAATCGACCCGGCCCGTCATCGACCCCACGGCCAGCGCGAGGACGACCAGCAACAGCCAGCCCCCGACCGCCGTCCAGCGGTGCCGGGCGCTCCAGCCGCCCGCACGGGCGGCCAGCCCCCGTGGTTTCTCCAGCCGTCCTCTGTCCCCCACGACGTCCCCTTTTTCCATGGTGGCGACCCCCTGCCGCGACCCTGGGACGACGCTAGGGCGCCGGTGTGTCCGGGCCCATCCTGCTGGCCGGTGATACGGGGGGCGGCGCGCTCCACCCCGAGGAGGGGGCCAGCCCTACCCTCACCGGTCCAAGCCCCTTACAGGTAAAGGGACTTGTCATGATCGGACCGCGATGACGTTGCATATGTCACACATGGGCCAGGATCTTGAATTGCCCGGTTCGATCCGCCAGGGTTTCGTCTCAGCCCGGAGTGATCCGAACACGCTCCGGCGCCATCGCAAGCGCGTGTGAAAACACGCGTGCGCGAAATCCCCCCACAATCGCACGAGGAGGATCCCTCGTCATGGCAGTACACAAGCAGCGCAACGCGCGTCGACTCACTCTGGCGATAGCCGCGGCGGGTGCCGTCACCGCCGGTGCCTTCGTGGCCGTCCCGGCCGGGGCCGCCACCGCGAAGCCCGCCGAGGGCACCGTCTACGGCACCCAGGCCACGAACGCCGTCGACGGCAGCTACATCGTCATGCTCAAGGGTGGACCGACCGTCAAGGCCGCCGCCGAGGGCAAGGACCTGGCCCAGAGTTACGGCGGCAAGCTGAGCCGCAGCTACGACTCGGCCGTCAACGGCTTCTCCGCCACCAGCCTCAGCGAGACCGAGGCCAAGCGGCTGGCCGCCGACCCGTCGGTGGCCAAGGTCGTCCAGAACCACCGCTACTCCATCAAGACCACCCAGGCGGACCCGCCGTCCTGGGGTCTGGACCGGATCGACCAGGACGACACCAAGGGCGACAAGAAGTACACCTACCCGGACAGTGCGGGTGAGGGTGTCACGGCGTACGTCATCGACACCGGGGTCCGTGCCTCGCACAAGGACTTCGACGGCCGGGTCACCTCCGGCTTCGACGCCATCGACAACGACGAGGACGCCGACGACGGCAACGGCCACGGCACCCATGTCGCGGGCACCATCGCCGGTAGCGACCACGGCGTGGCCAAGAAGGCCAAGGTCGTGGGCGTCAGAGTCCTGGACGACCAGGGCTCGGGCACGACCGAGCAGGTCGTGGCCGGTATCGACTGGGTCACCAAGAACCACAAGGGCCCGTCCGTCGCCAACATGAGCCTCGGCGGCACCGCGGACGAGGCCCTGGACGCGGCCGTGCAGAAGGCCATCGACTCCGGTGTCACCTTCGGCGTCGCGGCGGGCAACGAGTCCGCCGACGCGAGCGAGAGCTCGCCCGCCCGGGTCGAGGACGCGATCACCGTCGCCTCCAGCACCGACGCCGACGAGCAGTCCGACTTCTCCAACTTCGGCAAGGTCGTCGACATCTACGCCCCCGGCTCGGACATCACCTCCGACTGGAACACCGGGGACGACGCCACCAACACCATCTCCGGTACGTCGATGGCCACCCCGCACGTCGTGGGCGCCGCCGCCGTCTACCTGAGCGGCCACCAGGACGCCAAGCCCGCCGACGTGGCGAAGGCGCTCACCGACGGTGCCACCGCCGACAAGATCTCCAACCCGAGCGAGGGCACCCCGAACAAGCTGCTGAAGGTCGTCGAGTAAGGACCTCAGACGCACCTGACACACCCGGCCGCCGCGTCCACCCCACTGGGCGCGGCGGTCGGTCGCGTCAACCGGGTACCGGAAGCAACTGGCTGACGCCTTGGGCTCGTTGAGCCCACCGTGGCAGCCTGAGCGGCATGAACATCACGGACGGATACGTATGGGCGGCGGTCGAGGACGCGCCGGTGCGGGAGCTGTTCCCGGGCATCCGGCTGCGCCCGCTGTGGACCGGGGAGAACGGCGCGAAGGCCTACGTCGTGGAACTGGACCCGGGCAGCACCTGGGAGGGGCTGGACGTCCACGAACCCGGCCCCGAGGAGGTCTTCGTCGTCTCCGGCACCTTCAACGACGGCCACCGCGACTACCCCGCGGGCACCTTCATCCACGCCCCGGCCGGTTCCTCGCACATCCCGCAGACCACCACCGGCTGCACCCTCTTCGTCTTCTACCCCGAAGGGTGAAGTGGCCCATGTGAGCGGTGGCGAATTGTCCCACGGTTCAAGGCCAATGGCCCTCTAGTGTCGCGGATATGACGAGTGCTCACACCGACACCACACCCACCAAGGTCGACCTCTACTTCGACCCCGTCTGCCCGTTCGCCTGGATCACCTCTCGCTGGATCCTGGAGGTCGAACGCCACCGCGACCTCGACCTCCGCTTCCGGGTGATGAGCCTGTCCGTCCTCAACGAGGGCCGGGAGGATCTGCCGGAGCGCTATCAGGAACTGGTGGACAAGGGCTGGGGCCCGGTCCGTGTCTGCATCGCGGCCGCACAGCACCACGGCGAGGAGGTGCTGCGCGACCTCTACACGGCCATGGGCACGCGCCTCCACACCAACACCAAGGAGGGCCGCCCGGACCGCCCGACGGTGATCAAGGAGGCCCTGGCCGAGGTGGGTCTGCCCGCCGAGCTGGCCCAGGCCGCGCACTCCACCGACTACGACGACGCCCTCCGCGCGAGCCACCACGAGGGCATGGACCCGGTCGGCGAGGACGTCGGCACCCCCACCCTCCACATCGACGGGGTGGCCTTCTTCGGCCCGGTCCTCTCCTCGATCCCCCGCGGCGAGGACGCCCTGCGGATCTTCGACGGCGCCCGGCTGCTCGCGGGCTACCCGGACTTCTTCGAGCTGAAGCGCACCCGCACGGGTGGCCTCGACTTCAGCTGAGCCGTGGGGCGTTGTCCGAGGCGGCTGATACCCGCAGATGGTGCGGTACGCGCCTCAGGCGGTGAGCAGGACCTGCCGCGCCGCCCGCGCCTCGTCGTAGCGGGCCAACAGCAGGCGGGCCAGCTCGGGGGCCGGGCCGAGGACGTCGGCCAGGGTGTCCGCGCCCGCCGCCTCCGCGCCGTGCGCGATGCGGTCGGGGAGGCGGCCGGGGGCGATGACGTACGGGGCCACGGCCACCCGCTCGACGCCCTCGGCGCGCAGGGCGCGGACCGCGTCCTCGGTGCGGGGCAGGGAAGCGGAGGCGAACGCGGGTCGCACGGCGCACCATCCGGTGTGCCGCCACTCCCGCGCGATTTCAGCGATCACCGCGATCGCCTCCGGGTCAGTGGAGCCCGCCGAGGCCAGGACGACGCCGGTCCGGTGCCGGTCGGCGGGGCGCAGCCCGGCCTCGTACAGCCGCCGTTCCAGGGCGTCCACGAGGAGGGGGGACGGGCCCAGGACGTCGGCCTGGCGGACGGTCAGGCGGGGGTGGCGGGCCGTGGCCTCGCGCAGGACCGCCGGGATGTCGGCCTTCGCGTGGAAGGCGCGGGTCAGCAGGAGGGGGAGGGCGATGACCTCGTCCGCCCCCTCCGCGGCGAGCCGGTCCACGACCTGGCCCACCCGTGGTGCGTTGAACTCCAGGAAGGACGCCTCGACGCGCAGCCCCGGCCGCAGCGACCGCACGCGCGCGCACAGCGCGCCGACGGTCGCCGCGTGGCGGGGATCGCGGCTGCCGTGGGCGACGACGAGGAGGGTCGGGGGAGACATGGCGGGTTCCGTTCGGGGAGGGTCCGTTCGGGGATGGTTCAGGGAGCGTTCGCCAGCAGGCCCCGGCTGCGCAGCACCCGGCGCTCGATCGGCGCGAAGATCAGCAGCTCGATGCCGATGCCGACGATGAGGATGAGCAGGATGGCGGCGAGCACGAGGGACATGTCCTGGTCGACGCGGGCCTGGTCGAGGAGCTGGCCGAGGCCCGTGCCCAGGTCGGGGGAGGTCGCGATGAGTTCGGCGGCCATCAGCGAGCGCCAGGAGAACGCCCAGCCCTGCTTGAGCCCCGCGATGTAGCCGGGCAGCGCGGCCGGGAGCAGGATGTGCCGGATCCCCGCGATGCCGGTGGCGCCGATCGTACGGCCCGCGCGCAGGTACAGCGGCGGGATCCGGTCGACGCCGGAGACCAGGCCGTTGGCGATGGAGGGGACCGCGCCGAGCAGCACCACCGCGTAGATGGTGGAGTCGGTCAGCCCGAACCAGATGATCGCGGCCGGTACCCAGGCGACCGACGGAAGCGACTGCAGACCGGACAGGATCGGGCCGATGGCCGCCCGTACGAACCGCACGCGCGCGACCAGCAGGCCCAGCGGCGTACCGATGACCAGCGACGCGGCGAAGCCGAGCGCGCCACGCGACACGCTGTGCCACACGTAGCCCAGCAGCGTGCCGTCCAGCCACTTCTCCCGCAGCGCGTGGGCGACGTCGACCGGGCTGGGCAGCTGGTAGTGCGGCTTCAGCTCCATGACGTAGGCGAGCTGCCACAGCGCCAGCACGATCAGGACGGCGACGACCGGCGGCAGCACCTTGTCGAGCAGCACCCGGCTGACCGGTACCCGGTCCTTGGTCCGGGTCTCCAGGGCGTCCAGGCCCGCTTCGAGCCCCGCCAGCTGGTCGGGGGCCGGTTCGGCGGCGTCGGGGGTCTTTACGGAGGCGTCCTGCTGAGCCTCAGTGCTGGCCATGTCGGCGGATCTCCCCACGGAGCTGTTCGGTGATTTCGACGGACAGGTCGGCGACGGCCGCGTCCTCGATCCGGCGCGGCTGCGGCATCTCGACGTCCCACTCGCGGGCGACGCGGCCGGGCCGGGAGGACATGAGGACCACGCGCTGGGCGAGCCGCACCGCCTCGCGCACGTTGTGCGTGACGAAGAGGACGGACACGTTGGTCTCGGCCCAGATGCGGGTCAGCTCGTGGTGCAGCACATCGCGGGTGATGGCGTCGAGCGCGGCGAACGGCTCGTCCATCAGCAGCAGTCGGCTGTCCTGCGCCAGCGCGCGGGCCATCGCGACCCGCTGCCGCATACCGCCGGACAGCTCGTGCACCCGCTTGCCGTACGCGCCCTTCAGCCGTACCAGCTCCAGCAGCCGCTCGGCCTCGTCGCGCCGCTCGGCGCGCGGCACCCCGCGCATGCGCAGCGCGAGTTCGATGTTCTTGCCCGCCGTGAGCCACGGGAAGAGCGCGTGCTCCTGGAACATCAGGGCGGGCCGTCCGCCGGGGACGTCGATGCTGCCGCTGGACGGCTTGTCGAGACCGGCGACGAGATTGAGGAGCGTGGACTTGCCACACCCCGAGGCCCCGAGGAGGCAGACGAACTCGCCTGGGGCGACATCGAGCGTGATGTCGTCCAGCACCAGCTGCTGCGCGCCGGAGCGGCCGAACGACTTCGACACGTGGTCGAAGCGGGCGGCATAGGTACCCGTGCCATTTTTCTCGACGGGCTTCTGGGTGAGCGTAGCGGTCATGGCCGTCACCTCCTGAGGACTGGGTTTGCTGACGGGACCCAAGGTTCCTGGGTCCTACTTGCTGCCGAGCCCGGCGGAGTCGACCACCGGCTTGCCCTGAGCCTTGAGAACCTTGTTGAGCAGCGTGAGGTCGTAGATGTTCTTGAGCCGGGGGTTCTCCAGCAGACCTGCCTTGACCGCGTGCTGCGCCTCGTCATGGAGCGTCGAGGCGAGCGGGTCGTTGGTGACGTCGATGTTCTTGAACGCCGGGTCGAGCACGTTGGGGGGCAGATCGCTGCCGCTGATCTGCTTCAGCGAGGCGTTGATGTCCTGGGCGGCCTTGTCCGGGTTCGCCTTGATCCAGGCGTTGGTCTTCACCGAGCCGCGCAGCACCGCCTCGACGACCTTCGGGTGTTCCTTGAGGAACTGCTGGGAGACGATCATGTTCGTGATGACGAACTTGCCGTCCTTCCACAGCTTCTTCTCGTCCAGCAGCACCTTGCCGCCCTGCGAGACGATCTTGGACGCGGTCGGCTCGGGTACCCACGCGCCGTCCACCCCACCGGTCTTGAGGGTGGTCGGGATCTCCTTGTTGTCCTGCCGGAGCACGGACACATCGCCCTTGCCGGTCTGCGCGTCGACCTTGTACCCCTTCTCGGCAAGGTAGTTGAGGAGGGCCACGTCCTGCGTGTTGCCCTTCTGCGGGGTCGCGATGGTCTTGCCCTTGAGGTCGTTCACGGACTTGATCTTGTCCGGGTTGACCACGAGCGATACGCCACCGGAGGTCGAACCCGAGATGATCTTGAGGTTCTGGCCGCCGGACTTGGTGTAGCCGTTGATGGCGGGGGAGGGGCCGATCCAGCCGATGTCGATGGACTTCGCGTTGAGCGCCTCGATCTCGGAGGGGCCCGCGTTGAAGATGAACGGCTTGACCTTGGTACCGCCCAGCTCCTTCTGGATCAGACCTTCCTGGCGGTCGACCATCGGGGTGGCGTGGGTGACGTTGGCGAAGTAGCCGATCTTCACGTCGTCGAGGCCGTCGAGCTTCTTGCCCTTCGCCTCGACCTTCGGCCCGTTGTCGGCCTTCTTCGAGCCGTAGCCGCAGGCACCGAGCGAGCCGATCATCAGCGGGAGGACGGCGGAGGCCGCCAGCAGGCGGGCGGTACGGCGGCGCGAGCGGGAGATCGCGCGGGGAACGGCAGAAGGCACGGGAGGTGTTCCTCTCGGAGGGCCGGGCGGCCCGATGTCAGGGGACGCCCGGCAGTTCAGACGGTCTTCGCGGGGAGTGGTACGGCACAGCGGGGAGGGCGCGCGTCAGCGCACACATCGCCCGACTCCGCCCTGGCCACTGCCCCGGGCGCCGCTGCCTACGCGGCCGCCCTCCTTCGCGAACGTCGAGAACACCTCACCGGCCATCGTCAGAAGTCCCAGCCCTCGTCGTCGCCCGAGGCCTCGCCGTCCGCGTCCTGCGTCTGCTCGGCGAACGAGTCGCCCGCCATGCCCGCGGTCAGCGTCGTGCCGTCCGCCGGGTCGATCAGCAGGAAGGACCCGGTGCGGCGGGAGGCGGCGTACGCGTCCAGCGCCAGCGGCTCCGACGTCCGCAGGACGACCCGGCCGATGTCGTTGGCGGCCAGCTCACCCGGCGCCGGGTGGTGCGACAGATCGGCGAGCGTGAGCCGGGACGGGATGTCCTTGACGATCGCCTTCACGGTCCGGGTGGTGTGCTTGAGCAGCACCCGGTCCCCGACCCGCAGCGGCCGGTCGTGGAGGTGGCAGACGGTCGCCTCGACGTCCTGGGTGGGGGTGGGCGCGTGGGCGCTCGGGGCGAGGACGTCGCCGCGCGAGATGTCGAGGTCGTCGGCGAGCCGGATCGTCACCGACTGCGGGGCCCACGCCAGGTCGGCGGACTCGCCCAGCACGTCGATCTCGGTGATGGTGCTCGTACGGCCGGACGGCAGCACGGTCACCTCGTCCCCGACCCGCAGCACACCGGAGGCCACCTGGCCCGCGTAGCCGCGGTAGTCGGGGTGCTCGGCGCTCTGCGGACGGATCACGAACTGCACCGGGAAGCGCGCCGGGTCCTGCGACGGGTCGATGCCCACCGGCACCGTCTCCAGGTGCTCCAGCACCGTCGGCCCGCCGTACCAGTCCATGTTCGCGGAGGCGGTCACCACGTTGTCCCCGGCCAGCGCCGAGATCGGGATCGCGGTGATCTCGGGGACGCCCAGCGAGGCCGCGTACGTCGTGAACTCCTCGGCTATCGCGGCGAACACCGGCTCCGCGTAGTCCACCAGGTCCATCTTGTTGACGGCGAGGACCACATGCGGGACCCGCAGCAGCGCGGCGACCGCGGCGTGCCGCCGGGTCTGCTCCACCACGCCGTTGCGCGCGTCCACCAGGACGACCGCCAGCTCGGCGGTGGAGGCGCCGGTGACCATGTTGCGGGTGTACTGCACATGGCCCGGGGTGTCGGCGAGGATGAACCGCCGCCGCGGGGTGGCGAAGTAGCGGTACGCGACATCGATGGTGATGCCCTGCTCGCGCTCCGCCCGCAGCCCGTCGGTCAGCAGCGCCAGGTCGGGGGCCTCCTGGCCACGGCTGCGCGAGGCGTGCTCGACCGCCTCCAGCTGGTCGGCCAGGACCGACTTGGAGTCGTGCAGCAGCCGCCCGACCAGGGTCGACTTGCCGTCGTCCACCGAACCGGCGGTCGCGAAACGCAGCTGGGAGGAGGCCGCGGACTGCTCCACCGCGGTCACCACGGCCTGCTCCTCGGCACTGAGATTGCTCGTCATGGCTAGAAGTACCCCTCGCGCTTCCGGTCCTCCATCGCGGCCTCCGACAGCTTGTCGTCGGCGCGCGTCGCGCCCCGCTCGGTCAGCCGGGACGCGGCGATCTCGTCGATGACCTGCTCGATCGTGACCGCGTCCGACTCGACGGCACCGGTGCAGGACATGTCGCCCACCGTGCGGTAGCGCACCTGGCGCCGCTCCACCGTCTCGTCGTCCTTCGGGCCGCCCCACTCGCCGGGGGCCAGCCACATGCCGCTGCGCCGGAACACCTCGCGCTCGTGCGCGTAGTAGATCTGCGGAAGCTCGATCTTCTCGCGCTCGATGTACTGCCACACGTCCAGCTCGGTCCAGTTGGACAGCGGGAACACGCGGACGTGCTCACCGGGGGAGTGGCGGCCGTTGTACAGCTGCCACAGCTCGGGGCGCTGACGGCGCGGGTCCCAGCCGCCGAACTCGTCCCGCAGCGAGAACACCCGCTCCTTGGCGCGCGCCTTCTCCTCGTCCCGGCGGCCGCCGCCGAAGACCGCGTCGAAGCGGCCCTTCTCGATGGCGTCCAGCAGCGGCACGGTCTGCAGCGGGTTGCGGGTGCCGTCCGGGCGCTCGCGCAGCCGCCCGTCGTCGATGAACTCCTGCACCGACGCCACGTGGAGCCGCAGCCCGTGCTCGGCGACGGTGCGGTCCCGGTACTCGATGACCTCCGGGAAGTTGTGCCCGGTGTCCACGTGCAGCAGCGAGAACGGCACCGGCGCGGGGGCGAAGGCCTTCAGCGCCAGATGCAGCATGACGATGGAGTCCTTGCCGCCGGAGAACAGGATCACCGGCCGCTCGAACTCGCCCGCCACCTCGCGGAAGATGTGCACTGCCTCGGACTCCAGTGCGTCCAGGTGGGAGAGCGCGTAGAGGTCGCCCTCGTCCGAGCCGGACCCGGTTCCATTGATCGGAGCCACGGTCGTCATGCCAGTCCCCTCTCGCTCAGAAGTGTCCGGAGTGCGGCCGCCGACTCCTGTACGCCCTGCTCGTGTGCCGCGATCCGCAGATCCGGGTCGGCCGGGGCCTCGTACGGGTCGTCCACCCCGGTCAGCCCCTTGATCTCGCCCGCCGCCTGCTTCGCGTACAGCCCCTTGACGTCGCGCTCGGAGCACACCTCGACCGGCGTCGCGACGTGTACCTCCACGTACGCGGTGCCCTCCGTCTGGTGGCGCTTGCGCACCGCCTCCCGGCTGTCCGCGAACGGCGCGATCACCGGCACCAGCACCTTGACCCCGTTGGAGGCCAGCAGCTCGGCCACGAAGCCGATCCGCTGCACGTTGGTGTGCCGGTCCTCGCGCGAGAAGCCGAGCCCGGCGGAGAGGAACTCGCGTATCTCGTCGCCGTCCAGCACCTCTACCCGGTGGCCCTCGCTGCGCAGCCGCTCCGCGAGCGCGTACGCGATCGTCGTCTTTCCGGCGCTCGGCAGACCGGTCAGCCACACGGTGGCCCCGGTGTGTATCGGCGCGCTCATCTCGTTCTCCTGGTCGACAGCCATCAGCCGTGCAGTCCGCATTCCGTCTTGTTGCTCCCCGCCCAGCGGCCCGACCGGGCGTCCTCGCCCTCCAGCACCCGACGGGTGCAGGGCGCGCAGCCGACGGAAGGATATCCGTCCATGAGCAGGGGGTTGGTCAGTACACCCTGTTCGGCGACGTACGTGTCCACGTCCGCCTGAGTCCAGCGGGCTATCGGCGATATCTTCACCTTCTGCCGCCGGTTGTCCCAGCTCACGACGGGGGTGTCGGCGCGGGACGGGGACTCGTCGCGGCGCAGTCCGGTGGCCCACGCGTCGTACGCCTTCAGCCCCTCCTCCAGCGGCCGCACCTTGCGCAGCGCGCAGCACAGGTCGGGGTCGCGGTCGTGCAGCTTCGGTCCGTACTCGGCGTCCTGCTCGGCCACCGTCTGACGCGGCGTCAGGCTGATGACGTTGACGTCCATCACGGCCGCCACCGCGTCCCGGGTGCCGATGGTTTCCGGGAAGTGGTATCCGGTGTCGAGGAACACCACGTCCACACCGGGGAACACCCGGGAGGCGAGATGGGCCACCACCGCGTCCTCCATCGAGGAGGTGACGCAGAACCGCGGCCCGAACGTGTCGGCCGCCCAGCGCAGGATGTCGAGCGCCGGGGCGTCCTCAAGGTCGCGGCCCGCCTGGGTGGCGAGCGCTTCGAGGTCGGTGTGCTGCTGAAGCTGGGTCATATCGATGTGTCCCCTTCTCCGGCTTGGTCGCGCCGCAGGCCCTTGGCCAGCAGCCCGAGGAACGCCAGACGGAACGCCCGATTGCAGGACGCGCATTCCCACGACCCGTGTCCCTCCTCGGAGGGCCGCAGGTCCTCGTCCCCGCAGTACGGGCAGTAGAACGGCGCGGCACGCTCGCTCATTTGAGAGCATCCTCACTCGCGCGCCCCGCCCAGGTGGCGAACCGCTCGCCCTCCTCGCGCTCCTCCTCGAAGCGGCGCAGCACGCGCTCGACGTAGTCCGGGAGTTCGTCGGCGGTCACCTTCAGGCCGCGCACCTTGCGGCCGAAGCCCGGGTCCAGGCCCAGCGCGCCGCCCAGGTGCACCTGGTAGCCCTCGACCTGCTCGCCGTTGTCGTCCATGACCAGCTGGCCCTTGAGACCGATGTCCGCGACCTGGATGCGGGCGCAGGCGTTCGGGCAGCCGTTGAGGTTGATGGTGATCGGCTCGTTGAACTCGGGCATCCGCCGCTCCAGCTCGTCGATGAGCCAGGAGCCGCGCGCCTTGGTCTCGACGATGGCGAGCTTGCAGAACTCGATGCCGGTGCAGGCCATCGTGCCGCGCCGGAACGGGGACGGCTTGACCTGGAGGTCCAGCGCCTCCAGTCCGGAGACCAGCGACTCGACCTGGTCCTCGGCCACATCGAGCACGATCATCTTCTGCTCGACGGTGGTGGTCAGCCGCCCGGAGCCATGGGCCTCGGCCAGGTCGGCGATCTTGGTGAGGGTGGTGCCGTCCACCCGGCCGACGCGCGGGGCGAAGCCGACGTAGAAGCGGCCGTCCCGCTGGCGGTGGACGCCGATGTGGTCGCGCCACTGCTGGACGGGCTTCTCGGGCGCCGGGCCGTCGGACAGCGGGCGCTTCAGGTACTCGTCCTCCAGCACCTGGCGGAACTTTTCCGGGCCCCAGTCGGCGAGCAGGTACTTCAGCCGGGCGCGGTTGCGCAGCCGCCGGTAGCCGTAGTCGCGGAAGATCGAGGTGACCCCCGCCCAGACCTCCGGGACGTCCTCCAGCGGCACCCAGGCGCCGAGCCGGACGCCGATCTTGGGGTTGGTGGACAGCCCGCCGCCGACCCACAGGTCGAAGCCGGGGCCGTGCTCGGGGTGGCGCACGCCGACGAACGCGACGTCGTTGATCTCGTGCACGACGTCGAGCACCGGGGAGCCGGAGACCGCGGTCTTGAACTTGCGCGGCAGGTTGGAGAACTCCTTGCTGCCGATGTAGCGCCGGTGGATCTCGTCGATGGCGGGGGTGCCGTCGATGATCTCGTCCTCGGCGATCCCGGCGACCGGGGAGCCGATGATCACGCGGGGGGTGTCGCCGCACGCCTCGGTGGTGGACAGGCCGACCGCTTCCAGCCGCTTCCAGATCTCGGGCACGTCCTCGATCCGGATCCAGTGGTACTGGACGTTCTGCCGGTCGGTGATGTCGGCGGTGCCGCGCGCGAACTCCTGCGAGATCTCGCCGACGACCCGCAGCTGCTCGGTGGTGAGCCGCCCGCCGTCGATCCGGACCCGCATCATGAAGTGCTCGTCGTCCAGCTCCTCCGGCTCCAGGATGGCGGTCTTGCCGCCGTCGATCCCGGGCTTGCGCTGGGTGTACAGCCCCCACCAGCGCATCCGGCCGCGCAGGTCGGCGCCGTCGATGGAGTCGAAACCACGGTGGGCGTAGATCGTCTCAATGCGTGTCCGCACATTGAGACCGTCGTCGTCCTTCTTGGTCTGCTCGTTGCCGTTGAGCGGGGTGAAGTGACCCGCGGCCCACTGGCCTTCGCCGCGATGGCGTCCGGCCTTACGGCGGGGCGTGGCTGCTGCGCGTTCCGGTGTGGCGGGCATGGCGGTGGGTGTCCTTCTGAGCGGCTCGGTGCGGCGGGTGATCTCGCGCGCACGCTCTGACCTGCGCAGGAGCGCAGGCGGGCACGGCGCTGCGGCGAATACCGGTGCGGGTGGGTTACGACAGGGGAAGTGTCGAGGCGTGCGCGCTCGCCCACGTCATCGGGGGCGGCGGGAAATGCGGTGAGGCTGTCCGGGGGCCGGTACGGGCCCTGCTGAGTGCGTCAGCTCGCCGGACAGATCGCGCTGGACATGCGGCCGAGGTCGACGTGGCGTCGACTCACCAAGGCAATTCCAGCTCGAGACATGAGGGAAGCGTGGCACGCCCCTCTTCGGCGAGTCCACCGTTGTCCACTATTCGGACGTCTTGGTCTCGTTCTGTGGGATGGGGTGGCGTTGGTCACCCCTCCGGCGCCGTTTCCGGCCCTGCCTGCGGCTCTGCCCCTGGCTCCGTCTCGGTCCTGACGTCGAAGACCTTAAAGCCCCGGCGGCGGTAGTTGTCGAGCGCGTACGGTCCGTCCTTGGTGCACGTGTGCACCCACAGCCGCTTGGTCGGCGGCCTGCCGGGCCAGCGCTCGGCCAGGTCCCAGGCGCGGCGGGCGCCCCAGGTCAGCAGGTGCCCGCCGATGCGGCGGCCCCGGAAGGCGGGCAGCAGCCCGAAGTACGAGATCTCCACGACGCCCGCGTCCTGCGGGTCCAGCTCGATGTACCCGGCCGGGGTGCCGTGCTCGTACGCGACCCACGTCTCCATCCCGGGCCGGTCCAGGAACGCCAGCCACCGCTCGGGCGACCACTCCAGCCGGTCGGTCCAGTCGTTGTCCGAGCCGACCGCCGTGTAGAGGAAGCGGCTGAACGCCGGGCTCGGCACCTCGGCGCGGACGATCCGCACCCCCGCCTCGGCCGCGGGCTCCCGCGCCGGGCTGAGGTCCGCGGACGACGTCTGCTCCAGGGACCAAGTGGTCACATCGATGGCCATGGGGGAAAGCCAACCATGGATCGTGCAACGCGGCGCAACCTTTGCCGCCCGGCGCACCGGACGCGGACAGTGTCCGCAGCGGGCGGAGGGCGGTGCCGAGTCGGCGCGGCGTCCCCTCCGCCGACGCGTTCGCCGACGCGTTCGCCGACGCGTTCGCCGACGCGTTCCGGCCGTCCGCGCCGGTGACCGTGCAGGCCGCGCCGTACGTGGCGGATACGGTTGGGGCGTGCAGCCAGCAGAAGACATCCCCAAGCCGTCCGGGCGGCTGAACAAGGCCCGCGCCATGTACCGCAATGTGTCCAAGCGCAGGATGGCCTGGCTGCTTCTCAAGGACACGATCAACTCCTGCACGGAGTACCGGGTCACCGGCCTCGCCGCCGAGGCCGCCTTCTTCACCCTGCTCTCGCTGCCGCCGCTGCTCCTCGGCCTCATCGGGCTGCTCGGATACTTCGACGCGTGGACCGACACGGACACCGTGGCCACGATCCGGCAGAACATCCTCGACGCGTCGGGCACCGTGCTCTCCGACAAGGGCGTCAAGGAGATCGCCCGGCCGCTCCTGGACGACGTCATAGAGGGTGGCCGCCCCGACGTCATCTCGCTCGGCTTCGGCATCGCGCTGTGGTCCGGGTCCCGCGCGGTGAACGTGTTCGTGGACACCATCACCATCATGTACGGGCTGGAGGGGCGCCGCGGCATCGTCCGGACCCGGCTGCTCGCCTTCAACCTCTACTTGGTGGCCCTCGTCATCGGGGCTGTGGCGCTGCCGCTGATGGTCATCGGCCCGGAGACCTTCGTGGACCTCGTGCCGTCGAGCGCCACCCTCGTCCGGTTCCTGTACTGGCCCACCGTGATCCTGCTGTCCGTCGCCTTCCTCACCACGCTGTACCACGTGTCGGTGCCGGTGCGCTCGGCGTGGCGGGAGGACATCCCGGGGGCGCTCGTGGCGCTCACGATGTGGGTGCTCGGCAGCTTCCTGCTGCGGATCTACCTCATCCACACCGTGGAGGGGCCGACGATCTACGGATCGCTGGCGGCGCCCGTCGCCGTCCTGCTGTGGATCGGTGTGTCCGCCTTCGCGGTGCTCGTCGGCGCGGCCGTCAACGCCGCGATCGACCGGGTGTGGCCCTCGGTGGCCACCGCCGCCGGCCGCGCCCAGCGGGCGGCCTGGACCCGGGAACAGGCCGCCCTGGACCGCGCCCGGGATCAGCGCACGGCCGACGACGGGGCGGCCGAGATCTCCCCGCCGTCGGAGTTCCCCGAGCGCTGGGCCCAGTTCCTGCCCCACGCGGACATACGGAGTCGGCTGCACCACCACGGCAAGCGAGACCGTGACGGCGGACCGAAGCGGACGGAGACCGCCGAGCCCAAGCCCGCCGAGCCCCAGCGCACCGAGCCCCAGCCCGCCGAGATGGCCCACCCCGAGCCCCGGCACCCCGAGATCAGCGCCGCGGAAGACGGCGCCACGCGGGACGGGGCGCCCCCGGCGTAAAACCCGTCGCGCCCCGTATCGGAGGTCGCCGATACTTCGGCGCATGGTTCACTTCTCCGACTTCGACACCCGCGGATACCGCATGGTCGACGTCGCCACCGGCTATGGACAGTGGGTCGAGACCTACGAGCAGACCGTCGAGGACGTGATGGACCTCGCGCTCCTCGACGACCTCACCGAACCCCGCTGGCCCTCCGTCCGCCGCGCCGCCGACCTCGGCTGCGGCACCGGCCGCACCGCCGCCTGGCTGCGCCGGAACGGGGTGGCCGCCACCATCGACGGCGTCGACCTCACCCCCGAGATGCTCGACCGCGCCCGCGCTCGTGGCGCCCACGACCGCCTGACCGAGGGCGACGTCCGCGCCACCGGCCTCGACACGGGCGCGTACGACCTGGTCATCGCCTCTCTCATCGACGAACACCTCCCCGATCTGCGCCCGTTCTACGACGAGGCCTGGCGGCTCGCGGAGCCCGGCGCGGCCTGTGTGGTGGTGGCCTTCCACCCGCACTTCATCATGACCACGGGCATGCCGACCCACTTCACCAGCGACACCGGCGAATCGGTCGCCATCACCACCCACGTCCACTTGCTCAGCGAACACATCACGGCGGGCCTGGGCGCGGGATGGACACTCGCCGAGATGCGGGAGGGCGTGGTGGACGAGCGGTGGCTCGCGGTCAAGCCGAAGTGGGAGCGATTCCGCCACCACCCGGTGTCCGCCGCGCTGGTGTGGCGGAAGCGCACCTGACCTGGGCATATGCCGCTTCGTGCTGCGGTGATCGCGGTGTTATGGTCAGGCCCGCCTTGTTGATCAAGGCGTCCTGTCCTCGTAACTCCGCTCCCGCAGAGGGGTCTTGTGAAGAACGCAAGGCGCGTTTCCGTCGTCATGGCTTCCGCGGCCGTATTCGTCATGACACTGTCGACGGAGGCCCTCGCCGGGCCCTTGCAGTGGATGTGGTGAGACGAGCAGAGACCGCAACCGCTCCGCCTCGGCGCCCGCTCCCAGACGCTCGTACAGGGCGATCGCCCGCGCACCGTGGCGGCGGGCGCTCTCCCGGTCGGCGGCGGACAGTGCCGTGCGGGCCAGGCCCGCGAGCGCGTGGGCGCGGCCGAGCGGGAAACCGGTGCCCTCGGCCAGGTCCAGCGCCTGCCGGTAGACCTTCGTGGCGGTGGCGAGGCGGCCCGAGCGGTGGTGTGCGTCGGCCGTGCCGATGAACGCCCGCTGCCGTTCGTACGCGTTGTCGATGCTGCGGGCCGCCTGCTCCGCCAGCGCGAAGTGGCGCAACGCCTCGTCCGTGCGGCCGCTTTCGGCGTACGCGGTCCCCATGCTGATCAGCACGTTCGCCTCGCCGAGGGTGTCCCCGCCCGCCCGGTGACTGTCGAGGGCGCGCCGGAAACACCTCAACGCCCGCTCGGTGTTCCCGGTGGCCTGGTGGACGGCGCCGAGGTTGGTGTCGAGGATGGCCAGCTCCTGGCGGCCACCGAACTGCCGCGCCAGGGTGCGGGAGCGTTCGTAGTGTGCGCGGGCGTCGTCGTAGCGTCCCTGGAGGAATTGGAGTTCGCCCAGGTTGTTGAGCGCCTTGGCCTGCCCGGGGAGGTTGCCGAGCGCTTCGTGGACGCTGAGCATGACCCGCACCCGCTCCAGTGCTTCGCTATACCGGCCCGCGTAGTGCAGCGCCGCGCCCTGGATGTTGAGGCAGTCCGCCTCCCCGCCGCGGTCGCCGACCTGCTGGTAGCGCGCGATGGCCCGGTCCAGGACCCGCAGGGCCGTCTCGCCGTGGCCCGCGGCGAGATGGGCGCGCCCGGACTGGAGGAGCGCGTCGGCGCAGCCGTGCGGGTCGCTGAGGCCACGGAAGAGGATCAGGGCTTCGGTGGCGCAGCCCTGGGCCTCGTCGTGGCGCTTCTGGGCCAGCACCTCCGCGCGTTCCACCAGGGTTCTGGCGAGGGCGGGCCGGTCGTCACCGGTGCGCAGGACGGTCAGGGCGGCGCCGTACAGCTCGGCGGCGATGTCCCAAGTACCCCAGGTCTTCAGCGCGTTGGCGAGGATGTGCGGGAAGAGGGCCGCGTGTGCGGGGGACCGGCCGGGCGCGGTGCGGGCCGCGGCCAGCAGATTGGCGCGCTCCAGGGTGAGCCACACGACGGCCTCGTCGGCGTCGGCGAACTCGGGCGCGTACGGGGACTCCTGGAGCGGACCGGGCGGCTGGGGCCGACGGTGCGGATGGACGAGGCGGTCGGCGCGGTGCGCGGCGGTGAGGTGGTAGCCGAGCAGCCGTTCGACGGCCTCGTGGCGGGCGGAATCGGGCTCCTCCCGGGCGCACATCTGGAGGCCGAACGCGCGGCCGAGGTCGTGGAACCGGTAGCGGTCGTGTACGGATTCCTCCAGCAGATGGCTGTCCAGCAGCTCTTCGACCACCCGCCGGATCCGCGCGGGGTCCGTTCCGGCGAGCGCGGTGGCCGCGCGGAGGGTGATGTCGGGACCGGTGTGCAGGGCGAGCCTGCGGAACAACCGCCGGGCGGGTGCGCTGAGTTCGGCGTACGAGAGCTGGAAGGCCGACGCCACCGAGGAGTCGAACTCGTCCAGCGGGTCGGTGGCTTCCGCCAGCCGGTCGAGGAGGTGGCGCAGGTCCCAGGTGTCCCGGTGCCGGAAGCGGCTGGCGAGCAGCTGGACGGCGAGAGGGTGGCAGCCGCACGCGGCCACCACCTGCCGCAGCGCTTCCGCGTCGGAGGCGGACGGGGCGGCGGTGAGCCGGGCGGGGCCGGCGATCCGGGTGAAGAGCGCGATGGCCTCCGCTTCGGAGAGGACGTCCAGATGGAGCGAGGTGGCGCCGTTCAGCCCGACCAGCCGGTTGCGGCTGGTGACGATCGCCCGGCAGTCGGGGGAGCCCGGCAGCAGCGGGCCGACCTGGGCGGCGTCCCGGGCGTTGTCGAGGATGACGAGCGCCCGGTGGCGCGCGGTCCAGGCCCGCCACCGTGCCGCGCGCTCGTCGAGCGAGTCGGGGAGCGGGCCGGACGCGCCGGAGGCCTGCAGCAGGACCGCGAGCGCCTCGGCGGGGTCGCAGGGCTGCTGTCCGCCGTAGGCGTGGAGGTCCACGTAGAACTGGCCCGCCGGATACGCGCCGCTCAGCCCGTTCGCGGCGCGGATGGCGAGCGCGGTCTTGCCGACGCCGGGCATGCCGTGGATGAGGGTGAGGGGCAGTCCGCCGTCGTCCCCGGCCCCGGTCGTGGCACAGGCGGCCAGCAGGATGCGCAGTTCGCTCGTCCGCCCGGTGAACTCCCGGACGTCACGCGGAAGGGTGTTGCCGGGCTCGCGCACCGCCGGGCTGCCGGTGTCCATCAGCGCACGGTCCTGATCGAGGACGCGCTGATGCAGTTCGCGCAGTTCCGCCCCGGGCTCGATGCCCTGCTCCGTCCGCAGCAGCCGCCGGGTGTCCCGGTAGACGGTGAGCGCCTCGTCGTCCCGTCCGCAGCGGTAGAGCGCCAGCATCAGGGAAGCGATCACCTTCTGGGCGTACGGGTTCTGCGCGGCCAGCTCGCGCAGCTCGCCGATGAGATCCGCGTGCTGCCCCAACTCCAGCTGCAGCCTGATGCGTTGCTCCCGCACCCGCCGGTGGTCCTCGATCAGCCGGGTGCGGGCCGCCGCCGCCCAGGCCCCGGTGAACTCCGTCAGCGGCTCGCCCCGCCACAGCTCCTCGGCGGCCCGCAGCAGCCCCACGGCCCGTTCCCGCTCGCCGCGCGCTCCCGCCGCGCCCGCCTCGTCGCGCAGCCGCTGGAAGCACAGCAGATCGATGTCCTCCGGAGCGACCCGCAGCCGGTACAGCCGTGGGGACGGCCGCTCGACCCCGGCCCGGTCCCCGACGGCCTTGCCGAGCCGTCCGCGTATCCGGGACAGATAGCTCTGCAGCGTGTCCAGGCCGGTCGGCGGCGGCTCACCGTCCCAGACCCGCTCCATCAGCGTGTCCGCGGTGACCGGCTCGCCACGGGCGTGGACCAGCACGGCGAGCACACAGCGCTCTTTCACCGAACCGAGCGTGTGGCGGCGCTCGTGATGCCATAGTTCCAGGGGTCCCAGAGCAAGAAGTTTCACCGACGGCCCCCGATGGGTGTGCTTCTTCCCGCCGTTCCCGGCGGCCCGCGCACGTTCGTACGGCACTCACTTCACTGTTGCCGCGAAGCCGGGGGTGGCGGACAGAGGCGCACGGGTGCGTGGCGGGCGCACGTCCTCACCGCTGTGATCAGGTCGTTCATCACCGCAGGAGACGTGCAGGAATTCTGCAACCTCCGCATCCAGTCCCCAGGGCACGCCCTCATCCGGCGGCCGACCGGGTCGCCAGCCGGAATCGGGCGCATGGCAGTCGCCGGGAGCCCGAAAGGAAGACCGGGGGAAGTCGAACCGATGAGCGTGACCATGCTGGAAGCTCACCCACGCCATGTGCCGGTGCGTCCGGACGTCGAGTACTGGGCCACCCGGGAGATACGCCGGAGGGTCCTGGCCGTGGTGCACACGGTGACCGCCGGACAGCGTCTGCTGGACGCCATCCGGCTGCTGGAGGGCGACACGCGGGTACAGGTGTTCTTCACCGCGGCGCCCGATGTGTTCAGCAACGGCGTCGCCGCGTTTCTGGAAGGGCTGCGGGGGCTGGTGCTGCCCTGGAGCCAGGCGGTGCAGACACCGTTCGACCTCGCGCTGGCCGCGGGCCACGGCAGCCTGCACGAACTCCACGCGCCCGTCATCGTGCTGCCGCACGGCGCCGGACACAACAAGATCGTGCCCGGTCGGCGGCGGGGGCGCGCGGTGGCGGCGCAGCGCAGCGTCTACGGGCTCAGCAGGCAGCGGCTGGTCCGGGACGGGGCCGTGGTGCCCGAGGCCATCGTCCTGGCGCACCAGGAGGAATTGGCCCGGCTGGGCCGGGAGTGCCCCGAGGCGCTGCCGGTCGCGGAGGTGGTCGGCGACCCGTGCTTCGACCGCATCACCGCGAGCCTGCCCGCCCGCGCCCTGTACCGGGAGGCGCTGGGCGCCCGCCCCCGGCAGCGGCTCGTGCTCGCCTGCTCCACCTGGGGGCCGGACTCCCTGCTGGGGCGCGCCCTTGAGGTCCTGGAGCGGCTGGTGGCGGAGCTGCCGCGCGAGGAGTTCCGGGTCGCCGCGCTGCTGCACCCGCACGTGTGGAACGGCCACGGCGAGTGGCAGGTCCGCAGCTGGCTCGCCCGCCTCGGCCGCTCCGGGCTCACCGTGCTCAGCCACTACGCCGACTGGACGGGGGCGCTGGTCGCGGCGGACTACATCGTCGGCGACCACGGCTCGGTCACCCTCTACGGCTCGATGACCGGGGTGCCCGTCCTGATGGCCACCCTGCCCGACGCCGATGTCGACCCCGGCTCGCCGCTGGCCGAACTGGGCTCGTTCGCGCCCCGGTTGCACGGTGACCGCCCGCTGCGGGAGCAGTTCAAGCGCAGCTCGGCGACCTACCGCGCGCAGCGCCACCAGCGGGTGGCGGCCCGGATCACCTCGGAACCGGGCCGGTTCGCCCGCAAGATGCGGGCGCTCCTCTACCGCAAGCTGCGGCTGCGGGCCCCCGCCGGGCGGCCGACCACCGAGCCCGCGCGGCTGCCGTTCACGGTGCCGTACGACGAGCCGGGCAGCGTCGCGCCGGGCGGCATGCGGCCGGGGGCCGTGTCATGACGCCGGTGACGTGGGCGTCTCCGGTGACCTCGGTGGCTCCGGTGACCGCCGTGGTGACCGAGCCCGCGGGTGGGGTGCCGACGGGCCGCGTCCATGTCGTGCTGCTGCGCCTGGGGAGCGGTGTGCGGGGGCCGCGGGTCCGCCGGACCGTGGACGAGCATCTGCGCGTCCTGCTCCCCGCGCCGGTGGCCTCGCTCTGCCCGCTCGCGGATGTGCTGCTGGCCGGGACCGGGACCGGGACCGGGACCGGGGCCTGGGCTGAGGATGGGGCCGACGCCGGGGCCGGGGCTGACGGTGGGGCCGACGCCGGGACCTCGCCGCCACACCGGCAGACCGCCGCGCTGGCCGCCCGGCATCCCGGTGCCCTGGTGGTGGCGGTTCACCGGGGTCCCCGCCTCTGGATGCGGCTGGGCCGCGACGGCCTCGCGCTGACGCTGCGCGCGCGGTGCCCGGCGGCCGGGCCGCCCTGGGCGGTGTGGGCCTCGGTGGCCCACACCTGGCTGGTGGCCGGACTCCCCGCCGCTGAGCTGGGGGCGGCGCCGGTGCGGCTGGTGTGGAGTCAGCCTGCCGTGTCCGCCGCGCCTTCCGCGTCGCCGGTGTCCGCCGGGCGTCTCGCGTCCGGGGCCCGCAGACGCCCGAGCCGGGTGCGTACGGCCTCGGCGTGGGCCGACTTCGAACGGTTCACCGCCGAGTAGAGGTCCAGCGCCTCCCGGTAGCGCTCCCGGGCCAGCTCCGTCTGGCCACGCCGCTCGGCGAGCGTGGCCAGACTCTCCACGGCGCGCGCCGTCTCGTAGTGCGCGGCCATGCCGCGCAAGGTGGTGAGCGCCGTGGACAGCCACTCCTCCGCGAGGTCGTGCCGGTCCCGGCCGAGGTGCGCGCGGCCGAGCAGGGTCGCCGCGCGGGCGGCGTTGTACGCGTCGCCCGCCTCGTCCAGCGTGGTGTGCGCGGCGTCGGCTTCCGTCACCGCCTGCTCCCACAGCTCCCGCTCCAGGGCGATGTCGGCGAGGTTGAGCCGGGCCAGTCCGCCCGCCCGCGGGTCGCCGGCCGTGGGCAACTCGGCGGCGGCCCGGGTGAACAGCTCGGCAGCCCGGTCCAGGCGGCCCAGCCGCTGATGGGCCAGACCCTGGTAGTTGACCGTACGGGCGTGGCCGAGCGCGTTCCCGCCCGCGTGGAACGTCCGCGCCGCGCGCTCGAACATCTCCAGGGCGCGTTCGTGGTCGCCCATCCCCAGTTCGCCCATTCCGCCGGAGGTCAGCATCCGGCACTCCGCGACCGAGTCCCCCAACTCCTCCGCCGCGAGCAGCCCTTCGCGGTGGGCGGTCCGCCAGTCCTCGTAGAACTTCCGGCGCAGGAACAGCGGCCACAGGGCGTCGGCGAGCTGCCAGGCGACGGTCGGGAAACCGGCGGGGCGGGCGACGCGGATCACCGCCATCAGATTGGGCAGTTCGCTCTCCAGCCAGCCCAGCGCCGCGTCGCTGCCCTCCCCGAAGTCCTCCGGTACGGGTGCGTCGCCCTCACCGTCCTCGCCGTAGTTCCGTTTCAGCGTTCCGTGCTGCGGGTCGACGATCCCCTCGGCGCGGGTGGCGGTGGCGAGGTAGTGGTCGGCGATGCGGCGCAGCGCCGCCGCCCGCTCCCGCGCGGTCTCGTCCGCCTCCGCCTTCTCGGTGGCGTGCAGCCGTACGAGGTCGTGGAACCGGTAGCGCTCGTCCCCGGCGTCGATGAGCAGATTCGCGTCGTACAGCAGATCCAGTGGCCCGGCCGCGTCCCGGCCGCCGCCCAATGCCGCCTCCGCCACCGCGCTCCCGAACTCGGGGCCCGGATGCAGGCTCAAGCGCCGGTACAGCCGGGCGGCCTCGTCCCGCAGCCCCTGGTACGACAGGTCCAGTGCGGCCCGTACGTTGTGGTCGCCTTCGATGGCCAACGCCTCCAGCCGGCCGCGCTCCTCGGTCAGGGCGCGCACCATCGTCGTGATGTGCCGTCGCGGCCGCGCGGCGAGCCGGGCCCCGGCCACCCGCACCGCGAGCGGCAGCCCGGCGCACAGCTCGACGAGGGCCCGCGCCTGGTCGGGCTGCGCGGCCACCCGGTCGTCGGCGAGCGTGACCTCCAGCAGCTCGACCGCCGCCTCGGTGGCCAGCGGGTCGAGATGCACCGCGTAACAGCCGTCGACCGTCAGCCCCGGCATCCGCCACCGGCTGGTCACGGCCGTCACGTTCCGGCCGCCCGGCAGCAGCGGCCGGACCTGCGCGGCGGTCGCGGCGTCGTCGAGCAGCACCACCAGCCGCCGGTCCGCGGTCAGCGACCGGTACAGCGTCACCCGCTCGGCGAACGCCGTGGGTATCTGCCCGGTCGGCACCCCCAGCGCCCGCAGAAACCGCCCCACGACCTCCTCCGGCGATACGGCACCGGCCGCGGACTCGGCGCCGAGGTGGGCATAGAGCTGCCCGTCCGGAAACCGCTCGCGCAACCCGTGCAGCCACGCGAGCGCCACCGCCGTCTTCCCGACCCCGCCCAGCCCGCTGACCGCGGCCAGCGTCCCGTACCCCGCCGCGGCCGCCCGCTCCCGGTGCCCCTCCAGCGTCCGCAGCTCCACCGTCCGGTCGGTGATCCGCACCGACGGCGGCAGCTGCCACGGCACGTGGGCCCGTCGTCCCTCGCCGGGGTCCCCGGCCCGGATGTGAATCCCCCCGTAGACCGCCCCCGCCTGCACGGCCCCGCCGTGCACCGTCCCGCTCAACTCGTTGTGGTCACCGCGCGGTTGCCCCTGCACCCGTCCCCCTCCGAACGCATGCGTGACACGGCCCCTGGAGAACATGCCACTTCCCGTGACGAGGTTACGTGCGAATGCCTCCGTCATATGCCTATTTCGATATGCCTCCTTGGACAGGGCAGTCCGGTGGGGACATTCTCGGCGCTGCTCCTTCGGCCGCGGTCGCGGCCGCCTCGACCGATCGATGCCCGCCGCGCCGCCGCGTCAAGCTTGCCCACGGGTGTCGTCGGCGGCGGACAGGTGGGCCGAGAGGTCGTCGACCATGCGGCCGAGGAGGCGGCCGAGGTCCTGGCGGTCCTGGGCGGGCCAGTGGGCGAGGGCGCCCGTGAACCAGCCGAGCACGGTGCGCATGTAGCGGTCGGCGGTCGAGGCGCCCTCCGGGGTGAGGCCGATCAGGCGGGCGCGCTGGTCGTGAGGGTCGGCGATGCGGTGGACCAGGCCGCGTTGTTCGAGGCCCTGGACCTGGCGGGTGGCGTGGGGGCCCGCCACCTGCATGCGGTCGGCGATCTCGCCGATCCGCAGGGGCTGACCGGCCATCTTGAGGACGCCGAGCACCGCCATCGCCGGTCGCTCCAGCGAGATTCCGGCGGCCGCGGCGGCCTGCTCGAACAGGCGGCCGCGGTTCAGCACGTTGCTGAGCTGGGTCAGCCGGGGGAGCAGCTCTGCGAGCAGGTCGTCGTCATGCATGGGGGTTGATTACCTAACTTAGGTATATAGTTTGGCGTGGGAGGTACAGCAATGAGGAAGTTACCGAAGCGGACGGTCCTGATCTCCGGCGCCAGCATCGCGGGGCCCACCCTGGCCTACTGGCTCCACCGGTACGGCTTCGAGGTCACGGTCGTGGAGAAGGCGGACGCGGTGCGCGGGGGCGGGTACCCCATCGACATCCGCGGCACGGCGCTGGACGTGGTCCGGCGGATGGGGATGGAGGACCGGATCCGGGCCGCGCACCTCGAGACCCGCGCCATCACCTTCGTCAACGGCGAGGGGAAACCGGTGGGTTCGATGAAGCCGGAGATGCTGACCGGCGGAGTGGAGGGCCGGGATGTGGAGCTGCCGCGCGGGGAGCTGGCCGCGGCGCTCTACGACGCGGTGCGGGACGACGCCGAGTTCCTGTTCGGCGACTCCATCGGCACGCTCGACGAGACCGGCGACGGCGTGGACGTCACCTTCCGGGGTGGAGCGCGGCGCACCTTCGACCTCGTGATCGGCGCGGACGGACTGCACTCGCACACCCGAGGTCTCGTCTTCGGCCCCGAGGAGCGGTACCACCGCTACCTCGGCTACTGCTTCGCCGGGTTCACCATGCCCAACCGGCTGGGGCTCGCGCGCGAGGGCGTGGCCTGCAACACCCCGGGCAGGGCGGCGATCCTCTACGCGCCCACCGACGACGGCCCGCTGCACGGGTTCCTCACCTTCGTCCGGGACACTCCGCCCTTCGACGCCTTCACCGACCCCGCCGCCCAGCGCGACCTCGTCGCCTCGGTCTTCGCCGATGGCCGGTGGGAGACCCCTCGGATGGTCGAGGCCATGCGGACGGCCGACGATCTCTTCTTCGACGTCGTCAGCCAGATCCGCATGGACCGGTGGTCACGCGGCCGGGTCGCCCTCGTCGGCGACGCCGCGTACGCACCCTCCTTCCTGTCGGGGCAGGGATCGAGCATCGCCCTGGTCGGCGCGTACGTCCTCGCGGGGGAGCTGGCCACCCGCACCGGCCACACCGCCGCTTTCGACGCCTACGAGCGCGGCATCCGGGCGTTCGTCGCGCGGAACCAGGCCATCGCCGACGGCGGAGGCGCCACCCTCGTACCGCGCACGGCCCGTGGCCTGTGGCTGCGGAACCAGGCGCTGCGCGCGGCGCCGCTGCTGGCGCGTACGGGGCTGTCCGGTCTGGCCGGGCGCAAGGCCCGGAGCGCCAACTCCGCGCTCACGCTGCCCGGGTACGAAAAAGACGTGTCCGGAGCGGAGCGACCGTCGGCTAGCTCCGCGGGACGTCCTTGACGAACACGATCCCGTCGTACGAGGCCAGGTGGGCCGGGTCGAGCGGAGCGTAGCCGTAGTAAGGGGAAACGCGCGGGGCGTTGGGGGCAGTGGGCAGCTGGCGGGGGTCGATGACGCACTGCTTCTCCGGGAGCGCGTACAGGAGCCCTTCGAGGGTGTCTGGCGGCGGGGTGTCCACGCCCTGGTGGCGCATCGTGCCGAGGGCCGTGGCGAGGAAGGCGTACCCCTCACCCAGGTGTGCGCTCACGAGCGCGCCGGCGCTCCACCACTCCAGCGGCGGCTGGTCCCACAGGCGCATCGTGCTCTTGTCCCGCTGGAGATGGGCGTTGTGGGCGTGGACCAGCGCCGGGCCCCGTGCGGCGAGGGAGAGGAGGTTGTCGGCCATCATCTGGTCCCGCAGGCCCACCAACCGTGTCATACGGCTCGGTGAGGAGTCGGCCATCCAGAAGTGGTAGCGGAGCAGGCCGACGGCGGTGCGCGCGTACAGGCGCGCCCGGTCCCAGTCGTCCCGCGAGGTCGCCGTGATCAGGTGCGGCGTCTGCGCGTCGAGCAGCGCCACGAGATCGTCGGCGTGCAGCCGCAGCTCCCTGGCCTCGGCCGACTGCCCCACGGACCGGGCCGGGTCCCTCATCGCGGCGGGATCGGTCCAGGGGCCGTCGGCGCCGAGGAGGCGGTCGAGCGTTTCCGCGGTGCAGGGGAGCTGGCCCCCGTCGACGCGGGCCGCGAGGTAGTCGTGGAGTGCGGTGAGGGCCGGCCGGGGGCTCGCGGCGCCGGTGATCTCCAGCGGGCCGTCGAACCCGGCGAAGCGCAGCCGCTCGGGCGCGGGTCGGCCGTCGTTGTACGCGCGCATCCAGCGCACGAGTTCGCGATTGGCCGCGGACGCGCCGAGCGCGGTGTGGGGCCCGACGGCACGTTCATCGGCTCGCTGGCGGGAAGGCTCGGCATCCGGCCCGCGACGCTGCGCACATGGGAGCGCGCAGGGCTGCTGCGCCCGAGCCGCGACCCGCGGACCGGGTACCGGGTGTACGACGAGGCCGACGTACGGGACGCCCGGCTCGCCCACCAACTCAGGCGGGGCGGCTATCTGCTGGAACAGATCGCCCCGCTGATCTCCCAGGTGCGGACGGCGGGCGGGCTGGAGCCGCTGGAGGGCGCACTGCGCGAGTGGCGCGGCCGGCTGTCGGCCCGCGGGCGCGCGATGCTGACCGGGGCCGCCGCGCTGGAGGCGTACCTCGGCGAACGCGCGAAACCCGGTGGCGCCCGGGGCCGTGGCCCCCTACGGTGAGGCGTACTTCACGCGGCGGCCGTTGGCCGCCGCTGTGGGCTGTCGTTGTCGGCTGAGCGAGGAAAGGGAGGTGTGACCGATGGCTGTCTCGGTGATGGGCGCTGCCCGCGACCAGAAGTTCCTTCACTCCACCTCCGTGGTCTCCGGCTGACGTATCCGAAGCGCGCCGGGGCCGCCCTTCGAAGGGTTTTCCCTTGAGCAACGCTTTTTCTGATGCCGCCTTCCGCCGTGCCGCCCTCGCCCTTTACGGCTGGGACGACCACTGGGAGGCGGAGTTCGCCCCGTACGCGGTGCGGGGCCTGCTGCCCGGCCGGGTGGTGCGGGTGGACCGTGGCCTGTGCGATGTGGTCACGCCCGGCGGCACCGTCCGCGCCGACACGGAGTTCGTCGTTCCGCGTGACCCGATGAAGGTCGTGTGCACCGGCGACTGGGCCGCCGTGGACGCGGGCGGCGAGCCGCGCTACGTACGGACGCTGCTGCCGCGGCGTACGGAACTGGTGCGGTCCACCTCCTCCAAGCGCTCCGACGGCCAGGTGCTGGCCGCCAACGTCGACCACGCCGTGATCGCCGTATCGCTCGCCGCCGAGCTGGACCTCGGGCGGGTGGAGCGGTTCGTGGCGCTCGCCTGGGAGAGCGGGGCACAGCCGGTGGTCGTGCTCACCAAGGCGGACTTGGTGGACGACCCGGCCGCGCTGGCGCATCTGGTCGCCGACGCACAGAACGCCGCGCCCGGGGTCGAGGTACTGGCGGTGAGCGCCACGACCGGGCACGGGATGGACGTCCTCGGCGCGCTGCTCGCGGCCGGGACCGCCGTCCTCCTCGGCCAGTCGGGCGCGGGCAAGTCCACCCTGGCCAACGCCCTGGCGGGCGAGGACGTCCAGGACGTACGCGCCATCCGCGACAGCGACGGCAAGGGCCGCCACACCACGACCACCCGCAACCTGCTGCCCCTCCCCTCGGGCGGCGCGCTCATCGACACCCCCGGGCTGCGCGGGGTCGGGCTGTGGGACGCGGAGGGCGGGGTGGCGCGGGCGTTCGCCGAGATCGAGGCGTACGCCGAGGACTGCCGCTTCCACGACTGCGCGCACGAGACCGAGCCGGGGTGCGCGGTGCTCGCCGCGGTCGAGGACGGTGCGCTGCCGCCCCGGCGGCTGGACAGCTACCGCAAGCTGCTCCGCGAGAACGCCTACCTCGCGGCCCGCACCGACGCCCGGCTGCGGTCCGAGATGCGGCGCGAATGGAAGCAGCGACAGGCCCTCGGCCGACACATGGTCGAGCGCAAGCGCGGCCCACAGCGCAAGCCGTAGCGCCGCGCGACCCCTGCGGGGTGAGGTCCGCCGGGCGTCCGGTTCCGGTGGCCGTCGGGGGTGACTCGACGGGAGGATGGAGGAAGCGCCATCCCACGTCGGGCACACCGTCGGCGGCCGGTCACCGGCTGTCGGCAGAGAGCGGGTCGCGATGAATTCCGGTACGGATGAGTACGACGTCGTTGTCCTGGGCGCGGGCCCGGTCGGGGAGAACCTGGCCGACCGGGCCCGCGCGGCCGGGCTGTCCACGGCGATCGTGGAGAGCGAGCTGGTCGGCGGCGAGTGCTCGTACTGGGCCTGCGTCCCCAGCAAGGCGCTGCTGCGCTCCGTCCTCGCGCGCGCCGAGGCGCGGCGTACGCCCGGGGCGCGGCAGGCGGCGGCCGCGCCGCTGGACGCGGGGGCCGTCTTCGCCCACCGGGACGCGTTCGTCTCGAACTGGAAGGACGACGGCCAGGTCGGCTGGCTCGACTCGGTGGGCATCGACCTGGTCCGCGGCCACGGGCGGCTCGTCGAGCCGCGCCGTATCGCGGTCACCCAGCCGGACGGGCAGGAGCGCTTCCTCGCCGCCCGGCACGCCGTGGCCATCTGCACCGGCAGCCGCGCCGCGCTGCCGGATCTGCCCGGCCTCGCGGAGGCCCGCCCGTGGACCAGCCGGGAGGCGACCAGCTCGTCCACGGTGCCGAGGCGGCTGGCCGTGGTGGGCGGCGGGGTGGTGGCCGTCGAGATGGCCACCGCTTGGAGCGCCCTCGGCTCCGAGGTGACCATGCTGATCCGCGGCTCGGGGCTGCTGGAGCGCATGGAGGCGTTCGCGGGCGAGCTGGTGGCGGAGTCGCTCGCCGAGGCGGGGGTGAAGATCCGTACGGGGACGTCCGTGACGGCGGTGCGGCGCGACGGCGCGGACGGCCCGGTGACGCTCACGCTGGACGGCGGGGAGACCGTCGAGGCCGACGAGGCGCTGTTCGCCACCGGGCGCGCCCCGCGCACCGATGGCCTCGGACTGGAGGCGGTCGGGCTCACGCCCGGCGGCTGGCTGGACGTGGACGACACCTGTCGGGTGCGGGACGTGCCGGGCGGCTGGCTGTACGCCGCGGGCGACGTCAACCACCGCGCGCTCCTCACCCACCAGGGCAAATACCAGGCGCGGATCGCGGGCGCGGCCATCGGCGCCCGCGCCCAGGGCGTACCGCTCCTGGAGACCGACCGCTGGGGCGCCCACGCGGCCACCGCGGACCACGGGGCGGTGCCGCAGGTCGTCTTCACCGACCCGGAGGTCGGCGCGGTCGGGCTGACCGCCGAACAGGCCGAGGCCGCGGGCCGCAGCATCCGGGTCGTCGACTACGACCTCGGCCAGCTCTCCGGCGCCGCCCTGTACGCGGACGGCTACCGCGGCCGCGCCCGCATGATCGTCGACCTGGACCGGGGCCATCTGATCGGCGTGACGTTCGTGGGCCCGGGCGTGGGGGAGCTGCTGCACTCGGCGACCGTGGCGGTGGCCGGTGAGGTGCCGGTCGAGCGGCTATGGCACGCGGTGCCGTCGTTCCCCACGGTGAGCGAGGTATGGCTGCGCCTGCTGGAGGCGTACCGGGGCTAGACCGTATGGAGGGCCGCTGCTTCCGCTTCCGCACAGCCACGCCCGCCCCAGGGGCGTTTGGGCGCGGCCTTGCCCGTGGCGCCCGGAGACGGCCTCGCCGGGGGTTCCGGAGGGCATCGCGTGGTGTTCCCGTGAAGCTCCGCTGTGGACAATATGAGGATGAGCCAGCAGGGGGACGACCGACGCCGTCAGGAAAACGACTGGTGGGGGGAGTTGTACGACCCTGCCCGGGCCGATGCCGGGCCCGCCGCCGCGGCCGATTCGGTGGACGACCGCTTCGACTCCGCGTCCCGCACGCTCGGCAGCGGACGGCCGAACGGCGGGGAGCAGAGGCCCGCCGCGGGGGCGCCCTGGGGCTCGCCGGAGCGTGAGCCGGGCGGTGCCGCGCCGGGGCCGGAGGGCAGGTCGGGCGGGGACGCGGGAGGTGGCCCGCAGGGGTGGCGATCTCCCGGCGGTGACGGGTCCCCAGCCGCCCCCGCGCCCCGGCGGCCCTGGCGGGCTGCCGGGGACGGGTTCGTCGGCGACGGGCCGCCCGTCTACGAGGCCGAGCCGACCACGCTGCCCGTCGCCGACCCGGAAGAGCCCGGCGGGACCGTGCCCGACACCGTGCTCGACGGCGCCCGCTACGGGACGTTCACCCTGCGGGCCGTATCGCTGCGCGGCGACGCGGCGCGCTCAAGCGGCGAGCCCCGGCGGGACACGCTGCTCACGGCCCGGTTCGGGACCGGGGACGGCGCCCTGGTCCTGGTGGCTGTGGCGAGCGGGGCGTCGCCGGAGGCCGCGCGGGAGCTGTGCGGCTGGATCGGCGCCGCCGTCGGCCGCAGCCACGCGCGGCTCGCGCAGGACATCCACGCGGCCCGGCGCGGCGCGCTCAAGTCGGGGCTGCACCGGCTCACCGACCGGGGCTACGGGCGGCTGCGCGCCCGCGCGGCCGCACTCGGCCTCGACCCGGACGCGTACACCGCCCCGGTGCGCTGTCTGCTGCTGCCCGCCCACCCGGGCTGCCGGGTGCGGGTGTTCTTCGGGGCGGGTGACGGCGGGCTGTTCCGGCTGCGCGACGGCGCCTGGCAGGACCTGGAACCGGACCCTCGGGAGGGCGACACCGTCGGCGGGCCCGTGCTCGCCTTCGGCGACGGACGGCCGTCAGAAGCGCTCGGCCCGCCCGCCCCCGCGCTGCCCGCCGACTGGGAAGCCGTCGCGGACGCCGTCCCGCGGTCCGAACCCACCGGCGCCTTCCGCTTCCGCGCCTCCGTCGCCCAACCGGGTGACACCCTGCTGCTGTGCGGCACCGGCCTCGCCGAGCCGCTGCGCGCCGAGCCCGCGCTCGCCGCGCGCTTGGCCGAACGCTGGTCCGGGGCCGAGCCGCCGGGCCTCGCGGGGTTCCTCGCCGACGCCCAGGTGGGGGTCAAGGGGTACGCCGACGACCGTACGGCGGCGGCCGTCTGGGAGGCGTGAGCGTCCCGTTCATGGGTTGATGGACCGTGAGGAAACACGGCAACCCGGGACGACAGGGCTGACAGGGACGAAAGGCGCCGCGATGGGCAAGCAGACCGTGGCCGAGCAATTCGTGGACATCCTGGCCCGCGCCGGGGTGCGGCGGCTGTACGGGGTGGTCGGCGACAGCCTCAACCCCGTCGTGGACGCCATCCGCCGCAACTCCGCCATCGACTGGATCCAGGTCCGCCACGAGGAGAGCGCCGCGTTCGCCGCGGGCGCCGAGGCGCAGCTCACCGGCAAGCTCGCCGGGTGCGCGGGCTCCTGCGGGCCCGGCAATCTGCACCTGATCAACGGGCTGTACGACGCCCACCGCTCCATGGCCCCGGTCCTCGCCCTCGCCTCGCACATCCCCAGCAGCGAGATCGGCACCGGCTACTTCCAGGAAACCCACCCCGACCAGCTGTTCCGCGAGTGCAGCCACTACAGCGAGCTGATCTCCAGCCCCCAGCAGATGCCGCGCGTGCTGCAGACCGCGATCCAGCACGCGGTCGGCCGCCGCGGCGTCAGCGTCGTCTCGCTGCCCGGCGACATCGCGGCGCGCCCGGCGCCCGAGCGTGCCGAGGAGCACGCGCTGGTGACCTCACGCCCCACCGTGCGCCCCGGCGACACGGAGATCGACGCCCTCGCGCGCATGGTGGACGAGGCGGACCGGGTGACGCTCTTCTGCGGCAGCGGCACCGCCGGGGCCCATGCGGAGGTGATGGCCTTCGCCGAGCGGGTGCAGGCACCGGTGGGGCACGCGCTGCGCGGCAAGGAGCACATTCAGTACGACAACCCGTACGACGTCGGCATGAGCGGACTGCTCGGCTATGGCGCCGCGTACGAGGCCACCAACGAATGCGATCTGCTGATCCTCCTCGGGACCGACTTCCCGTACAACGCCTTCCTCCCCGACGACGTCCGCACCGTCCAGGTCGATGTCCGCCCCGAGCACCTGGGCCGCCGCTCCAAGCTCGACCTGGCCGTCTGGGGCGACGTCCGCGAGACGCTGCGCTGCCTGACCCCGAAGGTGCGCCCCAAGAGCGACCGCCGGTTCCTGGACCGGATGCTGAAGAAGCACGCGGAGGCGCTGGAGGGCGTGGTCAAGGCGTACACCCGCAAGGTGGAGAAGCACGTTCCGATCCACCCGGAGTACGTGGCCTCGATCCTGGACGAGGAGGCCGCCGACGACGCGATCTTCACCGTTGACACCGGTATGTGCAACGTTTGGGCGGCCCGCTATCTGACCCCCAACGGCCGCCGCCGGGTGATCGGTTCGTTCACCCACGGCTCGATGGCCAACGCGCTCCCGCAGGCGATCGGCGCCCAGTTCCTCGACCGCCGCCGCCAGGTCATCTCGATGTCCGGCGACGGCGGGTTCACGATGCTGATGGGCGACTTCCTCACCCTCGTCCAGTACGACCTGCCGGTGAAGGTCATCCTCTTCAACAACTCCTCCCTCGGCATGGTCGAACTGGAGATGCTGGTCTCGGGCCTGCCCGCGTACGGCACCGGCAACCACAACCCCAACTTCGCCCAACTCGCCCGCGCCGCCGGGGCCTACGCCGAGCGGGTCGAGAAGCCCAAGCATCTGCGCTCCGCGCTGCGCACCGCCCTGCACCACAAGGGCCCCGCCCTCCTCGACATCGTCACCGACCCCAACGCGCTGTCCATCCCGCCGAAGATCAAGGCAGAGATGGTGACGGGGTTCGCGCTGTCGGCCAGCAAGATGGTGCTGGACGGCGGTGTCGGCAGGATGGTCCAGATGGCCCGCTCCAACCTCCGCAACGTGCCTCGGCCATGAGGGAGTTCAGGAGACGGGCGCTCCGCCCTTGTCGTGGACGGACAGGTGCTCGAAGGTCTCGCCGGTGGCGGTGATGGTCCGGGTCACATCACGGCCGCCGTAGACCCAGTAGATGCGCATCACGCCCTCGCCGCGATTGAGGAAGCGGTGCGGGACACCGGCCGGGACCCAGGTGGCGTCGCCCACTTCCAGGTCGAAGGTCTCACCGTCGATCTCGGCGGTGGCCTCGCCCTCCAGGACGAGCACGGACTCCTCGACGTTGTGGCTGTGCAGCGGCAGGCCGTTTCCGGGCTGGAAGACGGTCTGACCGGTGGTGATGGAGGCGGTCCGGGAGTTCCACTTCCCCACGTAGGGGAGGGTGGCGACCCCGCCGCCGCGGTCGAAGCGCTCGACCTCGTCGGAGTGGATCAGGAGGCACACGGCAGTTGGCTCCGTTCTGGTGATCGGCGGGGATCAGGGGTGGTGGAACAGGCGGCGGGAGAGGGTGTTGACCTGGCTGCCCGGGGCCACGTACCGCGCCGCGGCCTCCCGCCAGACCGCGAAGTGCGGGGCGGCGCGGTGGGCCTCGACGGCGGCCTCGTCCTCGTACAGCTCGTGGAAGACGAAGTGGTGGTCGTCGGAGAGGTCGCAGACGACGTCGAAGTACCGGCAGCCGGGCTCGTCGGTGAAGGACCGCTCGGCCTGCGCCTCGATCGCGGCGAGGAAGTCGTCGCGGCAGCCCGGCTTGACCTGGAGGGACACGGTCAGGGCGATCATGTGGACAGCTCCTCGAAGCGGGGGTGGGGTACGGGCGGCGCCACGCCGGTCCGTTCGGCGACGCTGATGAGGGACCGCCAGGTGTCCTCGACGACCGTGACGCCCTCGGTCCGGAGGCGCTCGGCGGTACGGGCCTCCGGCTCACCGGGTACGAAGATCTCCTCCGTGCCCGGGGCGGTGGGGGTCCCCTTGGTCTCCTCGATCAGCTGCTCGATGTGGTGTGCGAACTCCTCCGGCGCGGTCATGGACCGGACGTCGACGCAGAGCAGCAGGTGGCCGGCACCGCTGCGGCCGTGCGGGGAGTACGGGCCGACCACCGCGCTGCCGTGGGCGCTGCCGGTCAGCACTCCGGCGAGGACGTCGAACATGAACGAGATCGCGTAGCCCTTGTGCCCGGCCATCGGCAGGATCAGCCCCTCGACCGCCTGCCGGGCATCGGTGGTCGGCACGCCGTCGGCGTCGGCGGCCCAGCCTTCGGGGATGGGGTCGCCGCGCTCCTTGGCGTGGTAGATCTTGCCGCGCGCGACGGCGGTGTTGGCGATGTCCATCACCACGGTTCCGTAGCGGCCGCCGGGCGCGGCGATCGACCAGGGGTTGGTGCCGACCCGTTTCTCGCGGCCGCCCCAAGGGGCCATGGCGGGGCTCGCGTTGGTGGCGAGCAGCGCCACGCAGCCCTGTTCGGCCGCTTGGCGGGTGAAGTACGCGGCGGTGCCGAAGTGGCCCGAGTTACGGACGGCCACGGCGCTGACGCCATGCCGCCGGGCGCGCTCGACGCCCAGGGCGGTGGCCCGGTGGGTGAGCACCTGCCCCAGCCCGTGGCGGCCGTCGATCACCAGCACGCCGCCGTTGTCGACGACGGTCTCCGGCCGTGCGACCGCGGCCGTCGCACCGCTCGTGAGGCGGTCCAGATACCAGGGCAGGCGCAGCATCCCGTGGGAGGGATGGCCCCACAGCTCCGCGGTCACCAGTGTGTCCGCGAGCAGCCGGGCGTCCTCGGGCGGCACCCCGTGGGCCTCGGCCGCCGCGGTGGCGAACCGGAGCAGTTCGGCGGCGCCGACGATGTGCGGCATGCGTTGTCCGTCCTCGCGTCGTCGGAGAGCTGTATCCGAAAGCTGCACCAAGAGTTGTATCCACTCCTGTATACAGCAGCGGCCACGGGAAAGGCCATGCCCGCATGGGCCGGATCTCAGCGCGCTACATCCACCTGAACCTCCACCCCGCCAGTGGAACCCTCGCTGGTCAGGCTCTCGATGAGGGCCTGAAGGGTCTGCGTCAGGTGATGACGGCAGGCCGTCTCGGCGGTCTGGGGGTCCCCGAGCGTGATCGCCTTCAGCAGCGCGCGGTGCTCGTCCAGGGACGTCAGCATGCGCCGCGGGCCACTGTGCGAGACGTTCCGCAGCCGCACCGTCTGGCTGCGCAGATCACCGATGGTGCGGGCGAGATACGGATTGCGGCACGCGCCGATGACCGCCTGGTCGAAGCCCTCGGCCAGCGCGTAGAAATCCTGGTAGCCGCGCGTCTGCCCGGCGGCGTCCAGGGCGCGGAAGGACTCCTCGAACTCCTCCAGCCGCTCCAGCAGCACGCGGAACGGAGCCACTACGCGCTCGTCGGCCGTCCCCGAGGCCGCGATCAGCGCCGCCGCCCGGGGCTCCAGCAGCATCCGGATCTCGAACAGGTCGCGCACCCCGCCCAGCGAGATGGCCGCCACCCGCGCCACCTCGCCCGGTACGAAGTCGACCAGCCCCTCACCCGCGAGGCGGCGGATCGCCTCCCGTACGGGCGTACGGGAGGCACCGAGGTCCTCGCCGAGCTGGACCTCGCTCAGCTTCGCCCCGGGCCGCAGCCGCAGCGACTCGATGTCCTCCTTCAGCCGCCCGTAGACCGCTTCGCTCTTGCCCGTCGCCCGAGCCATGGTTCTCCTTGCCGATCGCCGTGCACACCTATGTGTATACAGGCTAGCCAGGGAGGGCCTCAGCCCGTGAAGTCGTCGGTCAGCACGCAGTCGTCGACGAGGGCCGGCGCGGTGCTGGTGTCGCCGGTCGGCTGGTAGTTCGGGTTGCAGTTGAGGACGAGCAGCTGGGACGCGGACAGGTCCCGCAGCGTGTCGGGGTCGGCCGCGATCACGGCGAAGTCCTTGCCGACGCCGAATCCGCCGTCGATCCCGGCGTTCGGGGAGTTCTTGACCCGCTTGGCGAGGTCGGCGCGGTAGGCCTTCTGGAACGTCTTCATGCCCTCGCCCGCACCGGTCCAGAAGACGCGGATGTAGTCACCTCCGCCGTCGTCGCAGGTGCCGCGGAACCGCACGCCCCAGCTCTGGTCGAACGTGTCGTCCATCGGGTAGTAGCGGGTGTCGGACGGGTCGATGCTGTACTCCTCGCAGGTCGTGAACCGCTGGAGGTACTCACCGGCCGCCATGACCGCCCCGGACTCCGGGAGGTTGTCGAGCATGAACCTCTGACGCGTGGTGAGCCCGTCGGGCAGCACACCGTCATCACCGGCGCCGCCGTTGCGCCCGCCCTCGGCGATCGCCGGCGGTTCCTCCGAGCCGTCGGCGCCACCGGCCAGCCCGGAGGCGCCGATCGCGGCGGGGGTGTCGCCGCCGCTCTTGCCCTGGTTGTCGTCACCGCATCCGGTCAGCGACGCCGTCATCGCACCCGCGATGACCGCGGCCACCAGTACCCGCGTCCTACGCATGCTCATCCCCGTTGCCCCCGTCGTGCCCTGATCCAGCTCAGCTCAGGGAATCTACGGCATGCTCATGTCGGTGATCAAAGCCGCCCTCACCGTTCCGCGCGGCGGAAGAGGCGGGCTCCGCCGAGCAGGCAGACGGCGGCCAGGGCCAGGGTGACCGCGGCGCCGAGGGCGATGGTGCCGTCCGCGTAGTGGCCCAGGTACGCCTGGCGCACGGCGTCGACCGTGTAGCGGAACGGGACGGCGCGCGAGGCGCCGTCCAGCCAGCCCGGGGCCAGGGACATCGGCAGCAGCAGCCCGGACAGCAGCATCAGCGGCATGCCCGCCGTATTGGCGATGGCGGCGAACTCCGGCGGTGTCCGCACGTGCATGGCCAGCCCGTACGAGAGGGCGGCCAGCGCCGCCGAGAGCACGGCCACGAACAGCAGCCCGAGCAGGATCCCGGCGAGCGGCGCCCGCAGTCCGAAGGCCAGCCCGAGGAGGACGAGCAGCACCGACTGGGCGACCAGCTGGACGACATCGCGCAGCACCCGGCCGAGCAGCAGGGCCAGGGGGCTCACCGGGGTGACCCGCATCCGGTCGATGACCCCGAGGTTGCGGTCGACCAGCAGGCCGAGCCCCACGTACGAGCCGCCGAGCAGGGCGAGCTGGACGAGCACCCCGGGGACCAGGGTCTGCCAGGACGAACCGCTCGTCCCCAGGCTGAGCCTGGTCAGCAGCGGTCCGAAGAGGGCGAGGAAGAGCAGTGGTTGGAGCATGCCGAAGAAGAGGTTGGTCTTGGAGCGGAGCGTGGCCCGCAGATAGCGGTGGAATACGACGCCGGTGTCGGCGAGCAGGGTCATCGGAATGCCTCACGTGGTGTCAGACGGAGAGGGGTTCGTCGGCCGTCGCGGACCGGCCGGTGATGGCCAGGAAGGCGTCCTGGAGGCTGGCGGTGGGATCGCCGCCGTGGCGGGCCTTGAGGTCGGCCGGGGTGCCCTCGGCGACGATCACCCCGGAGTCCACGACCACGATCCGGTCGGCGAGCGCGTCGGCCTCGTCCAGATAGTGCGTGGTCAGGAAGACCGTGGTGCCGTGCTCGGCGCGGATTCGCCGGACCAGGTCCCACAGTTCGGCGCGGCTGCCGGGGTCGAGCCCGGTGGTCGGCTCGTCCAGGAAGAGAACCTCGGGCTGGTTGATCAGGCCGAGCGCGATCTCGACGCGGCGGCGCTGACCGCCGGAGAGCGCGCCGGTGGGGCGGTCCAGCAGGGCCGTGAGGCCGAGGTCCCGGGCGAGTTCCCCGGCGCGCTCGCGCGCCTCGGCCCTGGGCAGCCGGTGCAGCCGTCCCTGGGTGACCAGTTCCTCGCGTACGGCACAGGCGGGGTCCAGGCCGCCGGACTGGGCCACGTAGCCGATCCTGCGGCGCACCCCCGCGGCGTCGCGCCGCAGGTCGTGCCCGGCGATCGACGCCTCGCCCCCGCTGGGCGGCAGCAGGGTGGTGAGCATGCGCAGGGTCGTGGTCTTGCCCGCGCCGTTGGGGCCGAGGAAGCCGAGGATTTCGCCGCGTTCGACGGTCAGGTCGATGCCGCGGACGGCGTGCACCGGGCCCGCCGGGAGCTGGAAGGTCCGGGTGAGGCCCCGGGTGCGGATGGCCGGTGGAGGGGCGAGGGGTGTGGACATGGCGGCGATAAAAACATAGTCTGCTGCAAAATTGCAATCTATTTCAATTTTGCAACACGGTTAGACTTCAGGGCATGGCAGAAGGGCTACGGGAACGCAAAAAGCGGGAGACGCGGCAGCGCATCAACCGGGTCGCGATCGAACTGTTCGTGGAGCGGGGCTTCGACCGCGTCACGATCGCCGAGGTCGCGGCCGCGGCGGAGGTGTCGGTCAACACCCTCTACAACTACTTCGAGGCGAAGGAGGACCTGGTCCTGCCGCCGGACCAGGCGTCCTCGCGGCGGCTCGCCGACATCGTGCGGGACCGCGGCCCCGGCGAGTCGGCGGCCGGTGCGGTGCTGGCGCGGCTGCGGGACGAGGTGGGGCGGCGGGACCGCTCGCTCGGGCTGACCGAGGGCTTCGGGCGGGTCTTCGCGATGATGCGGGCCGCGCCCACGCTCATCGCCCGGCTGGAGGACCTCGGCCGGGAGATGACCGACGCGCTGGCCGCCGTGCTGGCCGAGGAGACCGGCGCCGCGCCGGACGATCCGCTGCCGCGGGTGGTGGCCACACAGCTCGGGGCGTTCCACGCGCTGGTCTTCTCCGAGATCGGCAGGCGGACCGAGGCCGGGGAGGGACCCGAGGCGATCGCCGCGGCCGTGACCGGTCTGCTGGACGCGTTCGAGGGGGTGCTGGGTGAGCCGCTGGCCACCTATGCCGTACGGGAGAAGGGGGACCGGCCGTGTTCCGGGTGACGATCCGCGGCGTGTTCGAGGGGCTGACGGAGGAGGACCGCGCCGCGCTGCTGAAAGAGGTCGACGCCTTCCGGGCCGCCTTCACCGAGGAGGGCACCTTCAGCTACGACCGTGGCCTGTCGGCGTTCACCTTCCGCTGCCAGCTGCCCGCGGAAGCGGAGGACGACGGCGAGACGGAGGCGACCGAGCGGGCCATGGCGGCGCTGGTGGCGCACGGCTATCCGCATCGGGTCCTGCGGGTCGGGGTGACCGACATGCGCGCCATCAAGATCCGCCGCAAGGGGCGGGGGAAGTAGGCGGGGACGCCCGGCGGCACGGGGGACCGCCGGGCGTCCAACGCCCTACGCGGGCACCGGCCGCAGCCGCAGCGTGACGATCTGATGCGGCCGCAGGGCCAGGCTCAGCCCGGCCGGGCCGGTGGCAGCCGGGTGGAGCGGGCGCTCCAGCAGATCGGTGACGTCCGCCGAGAGGACCGGGAAACCGGCGATGAGCGTGCCCGCAGCGCGGCCGCCGTGCGACTCGTACAGCCGCACCACCACATCCCCGCTGCGGTCCTCGGCGAGCTTGACCGACTCCACCGTGATCGCCGGGTTGTCCACGGAGAGCAGCGGCGCGGGCCCGGCCAGGCCGCTGGGCAGGGCGCGCAGCGGCAGGTTCAGGGCCAGGCCCCCGGCGACCGCGTCGCCGACGCTCGCGCCGGGCAGCAGCGCGTAGCGGAAGTGGTGGGTGCCGAGGTCCGTTTCGGGGTCGGGGGAGTGCGGGGCGCGCAGCAGCGTCAGCCGTACCGTCGTCCCCAGCACCTCGCCGTCGTCGGTAGAGCCGTCCGGCGCCTCGTGCGTCGTACGGGTCACGTCATGGCCGTACGTCGAGTCGTTGAGCAGCGCGGCCCCGTAGCCCGGCTCGGCGACCCGCAGCCAGCGGTGGGCGCAGATCTCGAAACGGGCCGCGTCCCAGCTGGTGTTGGTGTGCGTGGGGCGCTCCACATGGCCGAACTGGATCTCCGCCGTGGACTCCCGGGCGTGGACGTCCAGCGGGAACGCCGCCTTGAGGACCTTCTCCGACTCCTGCCAGTCCACCTCCGTCGCGATGTCGACGCGCCCGCTGCCCGCCGCCAAGGTCAGTTCCTCCACGATCCGCGAGGCACCGAAGACCCGGACGACGCGGACGGTCGCGCGCAGCGGACCGGACTCGGTCAGCTCGACGGACTCGGCGGCGGTGAGGTCGGTGTGGGTGCGGCGGTAGTGGCGGTCGATGTCCCAGGCGTCCCAGTGGTTGGGGTGGTCGGGGTGGAGCTGCAGGAGGTTGCCGCGCGCGCCCGGGGCCAGCACCTCGCGGCCCGCCGTCAGATCGAGGACGGAGGTGAGCAGCCCGTCGCCGTCGATGGTGACCCGCAGCAGATCGTTGTCGAGGACGATGGCGTGGCCGTCGCTCAGCGAGGTCACCGGCGGCGCGCTCCACGTCGTACCGGCGAGGGCCGCCGTGCCCAGCCCGCCCACCCGGACCCCGGCCGCCGCGCGCCCGTCCCCCAGCGGCTGCACCGGGAGGTCGGTGGGCAGGGCCGCCGCCGTCTCCGCGTCCAGCACGGCGACCTCCTCGCGCTCGTACGGCGAGGCGTTGAGCACCGCGGGAGAGCCGGGACCGCCGACGGTACTCAGGGCCCGTAGCGCGTCCGCGACGATCCGCTCCAGCTCGGTGCGCACCCGCGCGTAGGTCTCGCGCGCCTCGCGGTGCACCCAGGCGATCGAGGAGCCCGGCAGGATGTCATGGAACTGGTGCAGCAGCACCGTCTTCCAGATCCGGTCCAGGTCGTCGTACGGATAGGCGTACCCGGGCGCGTGGAGCTCGGCGGCCGTGGCCCACAACTCGGCTTCCCGCAGCAGGTGTTCGCTGCGCCGGTTGCCCTGCTTGGTCGCCGCCTGGGTGGTGTACGTGGCGCGGTGCAGCTCCAGGTACAGCTCGCCCGACCACACCGGCGCCTTGGCCCCGTACTCCCGCTCCGCCTCGGTGAAGAACACCGACGGCTTGTGGATCTCGACGCGCGGCGAGCCCTCCAGGGAGCCCAGCCGCCGCGCCTTCTCCAGCATCTCGCGGGTGGGGCCGCCCCCGCCGTCGCCCCAGCCGAAGGGGACGAGGGAGCGGGTGGCGAGGCCCTTGTCGGCGAAGTTCTTCTCGGCGTGGGCGAGTTCGGCCGCGCTGAACTGGGCGTTGTAGGTGTCCACCGGCGGGAAGTGGGTGAAGACGCGGGTGCCGTCGATGCCCTCCCACCAGAAGGTGTGGTGCGGCATCTTGTTGGACTGGTTCCAGGACAGCTTCTGGGTGAGGAACCACTTCACCCCCGCCAGCTTGGCGAGCTGCGGGAAGGCCGCGGTGTAGCCGAAGGAGTCCGGCAGCCAGATCTCCTCGGTGTCCACCCCCAGCTCCTCCAGGAAGAACCGCTTGCCGTGCACGATCTGCCGGGCCAGGGCCTCGCCGCCGGGCATGTTGGCGTCCGACTCGACCCACATCGAGCCGACCGGAGCCCAACTGCCCGTCGCCACCGCCTTCTTGATGCGCTCCCAGATGTGCGGCTGGTTTTCCTTGACCCAGGCGTACTGCTGCGCCTGCGAGCACGCGAACACCAGCTCCGGGTAATCGCCCGCGAGCGCGGTGACGTTGGCGAACGTACGGGACGCCTTGCGCACGGTCTCGCGCAGCGGCCACAGCCACGCCGAGTCGATGTGGGCGTGCCCGGCCGCCGAGACCCGGTGCGCGCTGGCGTGCGCGGGGCGGCTGAGCACCTCGGTCAGCTCGGCGCGCGCGGCGGCCGCGGTGGCGGGTACGTCGTGCAGGTCGAGCGCGTCGAGCGCGTTCTCCAGGGCGCGCAGGATCTCGTGGCGGCGCGGCCGGTCCGCGGGCAGTTCGCGCATCAGCTCGGACAGCACCTCGATGTCCAGGACCAGATGCCAGACGTCCTCGTCGAGGACGGCCACATCGGCGGAGGCGAAGCGGTACAGAGGCCGGTCCCCGGCGGTGAGGACGTCGCCGAGCGGGGTCGGGGTGAAGCCGTCGCGCAGCACGGACGGATTGGCGGCCGCCTCCAGCAGCAGCCGTACGGGCTCGCCTCCGGCGGCCGGGGCCGCGAGCGGGATGTGGCGGTTACGGGGGTGGATGCCCTTGATCGGCACGCCGTGCGCGTCGTACACCAGCCCCTCGGCCTGGAAGCCCGGACCGTCGTCGGTGAAGCCGGGGTCGATGACGGCCTCGACCCGCCGCCCCGCCCACTCCGGCGGCACCGCGCCCTCCAGCCGGAACCACCACGTCGACCACGGCTCGCCCCACTCCGTACCGGCCTCGAACCGCTCGTACGCCCCGTCCAGCGCGTCGGCCACCGGGACCGGCTCACCGGGGGCGCGCCAGGCGTAGAGGGACAGCGGAACGCGCGCCGGGTACTGGGCGGGCCGGATGAACTGGTGCAGCGCCCGCTCCAGGCGCCCCTCCACCAACAGTCGGTCGTCGTGCATCACGGCTCCTCGGGCTCGGCGCTCAGCGGATCACTCGGGAGGTGTCTTCCCCCGGTGTGTGGCGCGGCAACAGGCGGGAATGCATTCCGTGAGCGTGTTCGACGGCTTTCGACGCTGGCCGCGCCGAGGCGGCCGGGGCGGGGGAGGATGAAGCGTCAGCCTGTACGGCAGGGCCGGATGACCAACCGGCCGGACTCTGGGGCGGTGGCCATCGAAGGGGAGCGGGGCCGGGCCCTCAGCAAGCGACTGAGGCATGACGACTACGCGGCGGTGGCGGACGTCCGCGCCGCGCTGCGCGAGATGCTGCGGCACTGGGGCGAGCCCGGCCGGGCCGATCTCGCCGAGCTGCTGACGAGCGAGCTGGTGACGAACGCACTGGTGCACACCGACCGGGGTGCGCGGGTCAGGGCCACCCTGGGTGGCGGGAGCGCCGGGCCGGTGGCGGGCCGATTACGGGTCGAGGTGCGGGACTTCGTGTCCCGTCACCCGACGCTGCGCGGCCACCCCCCGGAGGAAAGCACCTCCGGGAGGGGCCTGCTGCTGGTGCACACGCTCGCGGACGCGTGGGGCGTACGGGCCCACGGCGTGGGCAAGGCGGTCTGGTTCGAGCTGGACGCGGACGGCGGCTGATGCCATCGGGCGCCGTTGCCCGGTGTCCTGTGACAACGAAGGTTGATCAGTGCCAGTGAAGTTTGAGTGGTGCGGGTCACTTGTGGCTGAGCGTCGTAGCTGGAGGAGCTGAGCGTTGTACTTGGCGGGCGCGCGGGCGCGCGGGTGCGATTTTGGTCGTGGTCAGGTGTTGCGGTTGGGCTGCGTCGTTCGGATGAGGACGATGTCGCGCAAGATGCCGTGGGGACGACCGTTGCGTTAGCGGGTGCTGAGGTCCAGTGAACCGAGCCCGAAAATCAAGCTGTGCTCTGGCGCGGGCTGGGACATTTGGGCCCCTGCGATCAGGAAGGCTCCTGATGATCCGTAAGTTCCGTAGAGCATGCGGCGTCCTTGCCCTGGGCACCGCATTGCTCGCAGCCGGGGCGGCTGTGCCCGCCACCGCGTTCTCCGCGTCGGCAGCGACGTCCGCGCCCTCTCAGGCGCGTTCCCTGCCGCCTCAGCAGAACGTTCCCGACCTGGATGCCGGCGGGCCGGGGAAGACCGTCGACTATCCGCCGGACGGGCAGCGGTACAACCAGCCCGCCTCCATCAGCATCCAGGCCCCGCCGCACACCCGCATCACCGGACTGGACCTGCGCTGCTCGGGGATGTCGTGTCCGGTGCAGATCGCCGGGGACGGCAAGTCCGCCACGGCGCAGGGCTCGGCCAGCACATGGGACTTCATCCGGCCCTACACCGTCCACGTCGTCGCCGACAGCGATGCTCCTCTGGCCGGGGGGACTTTCACCGGGAGCTTTACCCTGAACGGGGTGACGCAGCCGCTCACCGTGCACATCGCCCCCGGAATCCAGGGCGTCATCGCCGGCAACCTCAAGAACACCAGCCCCTCGGGCGGCGGTGTACGAGTGCTCTCTGTTGATCCGGGCAGCAGCACCGAAGCCGCAGGACTCCTGCCCGGTGATCTCATCACCGAAGTCGCGGGAATCCTCACCCCGACCGTCAACGACCTCGATGCGGTCCTCAGCGGCAAGCGGTCGGGCGCCACCTACCCGGTCGTCGTCAAGCGCGGGGGCGTGCTCGTGACCCTGAACATTCCCCTGGACCCGGAGCCGTAAGCGGCATCGACCTGCGCATCGTGCACCATGGGCCCAACGTCCCGCAACAGGCCCCGCCGCCGTGGTGAGCGGGGCCTTCCCCTGTCTCCCGTGAGACCCGGCCCGGGCCACGCTGACCTGGGCCCAGCCGTTTGCGCCCCATGATCGTGACCCGGCCCGCCGACTACGGCGCACATCAGTTCTGCTGCGGTGGCTCTAGATGTGCGAGGTCTCGGGCCAGGAGCGGGTGCTCCGGATGGTGCTTATGGTGCCGTCCTTGCTGTCGATCTTGGGGGACCCTGCCCGCCCAAGGACTGCCCGAGGGGACCGAGGCGGACCTTGCCGACGCTGTCCCCGCCCATCACGCGCCCGCCTCAGCCGAACTGCCGCTCGATCTCCGCGAGCTTCTCCTCCAGGGAGTCCAGCCGCGGGATGGTCAGGGTGTCGTCCTCGGCGGTGAGGTCGACGGTCCGTGCCCTGTCCGTGTCCTTGCCGTCCTTGTCCTTGTCATTCGCCTTGTTCTGGTCGGCTTCGGTGGCGCCGGCGTCACCGAAGCCGAAGCTGAAATCCAGGTCGCGGCTCCAGTCCCGGCCGCGGTCCTCGCGGCGGTCGTCGCGGTGACCGGACTCAGCCGCGTCCGCGGACTGCAAGGCGGGCCGAGCTGAGGGCGCTGCCAGCTCGGCCGCTTCGGCTTTTCCCAGCGCGTTCTCCTCAAGGGAGGACTCCGCGGTGAGCTGCGGCGGCTGTGCCGCGGGGGTGATGTCCACCTGGCGGCCACCGCCCCGGCCCCACGCGCGGTGCTGCCGGTTGAGCGCCCGGATGCGGGCCTTGTCCAGCTTCTCCTGGCCGCGGCGGCGGTTGCGGTTCTGCTCCTTCTCGCGCCGGTCCTCGCGGACCTCCTCGACCGCCTCGTCCAGCGTCCGGACGTTCTCCAGCAGCATCAGCGACCAGGCGCCGAAGGTCTCGCGGGGTGCGCGCAGCCAGCGGACGATACGGATCTGCGGCAACGGGCGGGGCACCAGGCCCTGTTCGCGCAGCGCCGCCCGGCGGGTCTGCTTGAGCGCCCGGTCGAAGAGGACCGCGGCCGACAGCGACATGCCCGCGAAGAACTGCGGGGCGCCGTCGTGGCCCATGCCGCGCGGGGCGTGCACCCAGTTGAACCAGGCGGCCGCGCCCGCGAACAGCCACACCAGCAGCCGCGAACCGAGCGCCGCGTCACCGTGGCTGGCCTCGCGCACCGCCAGCACCGAGCAGAACATCGCGGCGCCGTCCAGCCCGAACGGCACCAGGTACTCCCAGCCGCCGGAGAGGTTCAGGTTCTGCTGCCCGAAGCCCACGAGGCCGTGGAAGGAGAGCGCGGCAGCGACCGCGGCACAGCAGAACAGCAGGACGTACGAGGCCATCCCGTAGATGGCCTCCTTGCGCCGGCGGCGCTCCTCACTGCGCTCCCAGGAGTCGGTGATCCCGTTCTCGTCCTTCTTCCCGTTACGGCCGCGCGCGAGGACAACTCCCGCCCCCACGACTCCGACGAGCGCTATGACGACTGGCAGGGCCCAGCCCAGCGATATGTCCGTCAGTCTCATCCGGTGCCCCTTGCCTCGCTTCGTGAAGTTCTGGCCGCAGTACGGCCCTACTCGCGCGACATCCTGGCGGAATCCTGCCGGGCCTCAAGCGGTTTCTGGACAAGAGGCCGCCAAGTGGGCGGGGGGACACGCGGATAGGTGCGATACGGTTCGAACGCTCGCTCGTTGCAAGCGGCTTGATTCTATTCACGGAACCCGAGCGCGGGTAAATCCGATCCATCGCCTTACCGTCGGCCGACCCTCGGCCGTTCGAACCCCTTGGTGATCTTTTCCCGCCGCTGTCCGGCCCGTGTCCGGTTCGTGTCCGGTAGAGGGTGCTTCGGGAGCCCCGTATCCGTGGCCGAAACGCATCGATCGCCGGTTCCGGCCCGGTCGGGGAGTGTGGTCAGGGTCATGCCGATTTTCCTGTCCACTGTGTGTGGGCTTTGTCCTCGGGCGCCATCCGCATATCGTTCGATGGGATGTCAGGAGGACCCGAGTGGAGCAGGCCAAAGCCGAGGCGGCGACGGAGCCGCGGGACCCCTCCGGCGTGCCCGCGGCGCGCCGGTCCCCGCGCCGCCACTCCGTGCGCGGGCAGATCCTGGACGCCCTGCGGGACGCGCTGGTCGGCGGTGAACTGACCCCGGGCGAGGTGTACTCCGCCCCGGCCCTCGCCGAGCGCTTCGGCGTCTCGCCCACCCCCGTACGCGAGGCCATGCAGCAGCTCGCGGGCGAGGGTGCCGTCGAGGTCGTGCCGAACCGCGGCTTCCGGGTGGCCCGGCGCAGCGCGCGTGAGCTGGCCGAGCTGGCCGAGGTCCGCGCCCTGCTGGAGGTCCCGGTCATGCTCAGCCTGGCCCGGGCGGTCGCGCCCGAGCGCTGGGCGCGGCTGCGGCCGTTCGCGGAGGCGACGGCGGTGGCCGCGGCGAAGGGGGACCGCGCGGCCTACCTGGAATCGGACCGTACGTTCCACCAGACGGTGCTGAGCCTGGCCGGGAACCAGCAGCTGGTCGTCGTCGCCGACGAACTCCATCGGCGGGCACAGTGGCCGCTGGCCTGCGGTCGTGCCGTGCGGACGGCTGATCTCGTGGCCGACGCGGCCGAACACATGGCGCTGCTGGATGCCCTCGCGGCCCGCGACCTGGACGTGGTGGAGTCGCTGGTCCGCGAACACTTCACCTCCGGTGCCTGACCGCGGGTTCTCCCCGGGGCGCCGCCCCGGACCCCGCCGCGCGGGCGGGGGCTCCGCCCCCCGCACCCCCGCACCTCAAGCGCCGGAGGGGCTGGACGGTGGCGGACCAACCCGGTTGTGGGCAATCGTTTCGCCGGGGGGCACCTCCCGGCGGTAGCTGGGGGAGGAACGGGTGGGCGCGACCCGGCCACCGGCCCGCACGCGGGGGCGAAACCTCAGGGGGCGCTGCCTCGGCCGCCGCGCGCCGTCAGGGCGCTAACTGTTCGGCCAGCCAGACCGGCACACCGCCCAGCAGCCGCACCAGCCGTCCCGCCTCGGCGCGCAGCCGCTGCGCCTCCGGCGGCTCCTCGACGTCCGCCAGGGAGGCCAGCGCGGGGGCGATGCCGACCAGGTAGCCCAGCTCCTCGCGGATCCGCAGCGACTCGGCGAAGCCGCGCCGGGCCTCGGCGAGGTTGCCCTCCTCCTCGGCCATCCCGGCCAGATGGCGCCACGTGAACGAGCGCAGCAGCGTGTCGCCGTGCGTGGCGGCGCCCGCGTGGGCGCGCTGGAAGGCGGCCTGGGCACCGGTGGGGTTGTGGGCGAGGTGCTGGGAGATCAGCCCGCGGCGGAAGTCCAGCAGCGGCCGGGTGGCCGAGCCGGGCCCGAGCAGCGCGGCGGCCCGGCCGAGGGCGGTACGCGCCTCATCGGCGCGGTCCCGGTTCCCGAGCAGGGTGGAGGCGTACGCGAGATAGCCGCGCTCGCACGCGATGGCGCCCCGCTCGTCGTCGGTGAGCGCCAGGGCCTCGGCCGCCCGCAGGGCGTCCTCGGCCGCGTCCCAGCCCTGGGAGGTGTACATGCAGCGCTCGATCAGGATGGCGCTGCGCTTGAGGGCCGAGGCCGCGTCGGCCGTGGCGTGCGGGGCGAGCAGTTCGGCGGCGTCCTTCCAGCACGCGCGCGAGCGCAGCCGCCACACCGCCGTGTCGAGCGGGTCATCCGCCCGCCCGGCCCGCAGGCCGGGATCGGAGTTCGACGATCCAGGTGGTGACATGGCGGTGTCCGCCACATTGCCCTCCCCAAGCGCGCCATCGAGCCGGAAGCCGTTGCCGAATCTCAACACGGAAGCGCGCGCCCGGCCAAGAGGTTGGTGTGAATGAATTCACAAACCACCGTCGCGAGTGGTGGCGCGGCGATCCGTCGGTGATCCGTCCGTCAGCTCATCCGCAGGGCGAGGAAGAAGTCCAACTTGTCTTCCAGCCGGGCCAGATCGCGCCCGGTCAGCTGTTCGATCCGGCCCACCCGGTAGCGCAGCGTATTGACGTGCAGATGCAGCCGCGCCGCGCACCGCGTCCACGAGCCGTCGCACTCCAGGAACGCTTCCAGGGTCGGGATCAGCTCGGCCCGGTGACGGCGGTCGTACGCGCGCAGCGGGTCCAGCAGCCGGGCGGTGAAGGCACGGCGTACGTCGTCCGGGACGAAGGGGAGCAGCAGTACGTGCGAGGCCAGCTCGTGGTGCCCGGCCGCGCTGACCCGGCCCGGCCGGGCGGCGGCCACCCGGCGGGCGTGCCGGGCCTCCTCCAGCGCGCCGCGCAGCGCCTCGGCGGAGTGCACGGGGGCGCTGACGCCCAGGGTCAGCCGGGCGTCGTCGCCGAGCCCCCGGCCGAGCGGTTCGCCGACGGTGGCGAGCAGGGCGTCCGCGTGTAGTCCCGCCTCATCGCCCTCCGCATGCGACTCCGCCTCCGCGTGCAGGGGCGTGGCGTCGGTGGCGACCGGTAGCGGCAGGAGCGCCACCGCCTCGTCACCGGTGTGTGCCACGGCGATCCGGTCCGAGGGCCCGGCCCCCGCCGCCCGCGGGTCCACCAGGATCTCTTCCAGCAGCGCCTGGGCGACCAGCCCGCGACCCGGCCCCCCGTCCCCGCTCCCGTCTCCGTCGCCGGGGGTCGCCTCCAGTCGCGCCACCACGACCTGCCAGTGCGGCACCGCGCCGCTGTCCAGCCCCGGCAGCAGCACCGGCGCGGCCACCCGCAGCCGGGCCGTGACCTCGGCGGACGGCGCGCCCGTCTGGAGCAGCTCCAGCACCTCCTGGGCGAGCTGCCGCCGCACCGCGCCGGCCGCGTCCCGCCGGTCGCGCTCGACCGCGATCAGCTGGGTGACCCCGTGCAGCAGGTCCAGCCGCTCGTCCGGCCACTCCCCGGCGTCCGCGGCGACCGCCAGCAGCCAGTCGGCGAGCGGGGTCGCGAGGGGGGCACCGGCGTCGCCGCCGCCCGTACCGCCGCGGATGGGGAAGAGGGAGTACGTCACGCCGTTCGCGGCGGTCAGCCGGTGCGGGCCGTGGCGTCCGGCGCGCCGGGCGGCCAGGTGCTCACCGGCCAGCTGGGCGCGGACCGGCCGCGGCAGCTCGGCGGCCGCGGGACCGGTCGGCCCGGCGATCGGGCGGCCGGTGGGGGAGAGCACCCAGGCGGCCAGGTCGAGGTCCGAGCCGAGCAGATCGAGCACCACCTCGGGCCCGCCGCCCGTGGCCCCCGGGGTCATCAGCCGCCGGTGCCGGTCCACCACGGCGGCCAGATCCCCGGCCCGCTCGCCGGAGACCTTCCGTACGACGTGCTCGGTGATCGACGCGAACGCCACGTCCTCGACCACGGAGAACAGCGGCAGCCGATGCCGCGCGCAGGCCCGCACCAGATCCTCGGGTACGGACCCCAGCTCCGCCTCGCCCGCCGCGAGCCCGGCCACCCCGGCGGCCACCAGGATCGTGACGAACCGCTCGGAGTCGTCCGGCTCGCGCCGCCACGCCAGCCCCGTCAGGACCAGTTCGCCGCCCGACAGATAGCGGCTCGGATCGCGCAGATCGGTGGTCATCACGCCGCGTACGGTGCGGTCCAGCTCGTCCTCGCCGCCGAGCAGGCGCAGGCCCAGGGCATCGGTTTCCAGCAGTGCGCGCAGCCGCATGGTGGTGCCAGCCGATCTCGTTTTTGTCACTCGTGTTCGTTACCGGTCGAATACCGCGAGGTTTCCGCTCCCCGTTGTTCGTTCGAATCTACAAGACCGGCCCGCTGGCCAGCCAATTGCTTCATGCCTTCGGTGACTGCACTGGCGGCCCGTCGCCGGGTCTACTGGACTGGGAGCCGCGTGCACGAGTTCCTTCAGGACTGGTGAGAAGAGAGGCCCATGGACTTCCTGCGCCCCGCCGACTGGCCGGAGGCGCTCGCCGCGAAGGCCGAGCACCCCGACGCCGTACCCATCGCGGGCGGCACCGATGTGATGGTTGAGATCAACTTTGATCACCGTCGGCCCGAACGGCTGCTGGATCTGACCCGTATCGGCGAATTGGCCACGTGGCAGACCGGTGAGCGGACGGTCCGGCTCGGTGCCGGGGTTCCGTACACCCGGATCATCGAGCGGCTGCGCCCCGAGTTGCCCGCCCTCGCGCTCGCCTCGCGCACCGTGGGCTCGCCGCAGATCCGCAACCGGGGCACCGTGGGCGGCAACCTCGGCGCCGCCTCGCCCGCCGGGGACGCGCATCCGGCGCTGCTGGCGGCCGGGGCCGAGGTGGAGGTGGCCTCGGTGCGCGGCACCCGGATGATCCCGGTCGAGGAGTTCTACACCGGAGTGAAGCGCAACGCGCTGGCGCCCGACGAGCTGATCAGGGCCGTCCACATCGAGAAGGCCGACGGGCCGCAGCAGTTCTCCAAGGTCGGCACGCGCAACGCCATGGTCATCGCGGTGTGCGCGTTCGCCCTCGCGCTGCATCCGCGCACCCGCACCGTACGGACCGGCATCGGCTCGGCCGCGCCCACCCCGGTCCGGGCCCGGGCGGCGGAGGACTTCCTGGCCGCGGCGCTCGCGGAGGGCGCCTTCTGGGACAGCGGCGAAACGATCCGGCCCGCCGTCGCCCGGGAGTTCGCCCAGCTGTGCGCGGCCGCGTGCGACCCCATCGACGACGTACGCGGCAGCGCCGCCTACCGCCGCCACGCGGTGACCGTCATGGCGCGCCGCACGCTCGGCTGGACCTGGCAGGCGTACCGCGAGGGTGAAGGGAGGGCCACGGCATGCGCGTGAACATGACCGTCAACGGACGGCCGCAGCAGGCCGACGACGTCTGGGAGGGCGAGTCGCTGCTGTACGTCCTGCGGGAACGACTGGGCCTTCCGGGCTCGAAGAACGCCTGTGAGCAGGGCGAATGCGGATCGTGCACGGTCCGGCTCGACGGTGTGCCGGTGTGCGCGTGCCTGGTGGCCGCCGGGCAGGCCGAGGGGCGCGAGGTGGTGACCGTCGAGGGGCTGCCGGAGTACGCGGAGCGCCGCACCGCTGGGGAGCCGGGTGCGCCGGGCGTGGCGGGCGCGGTGGGCGCTCGGGGCGAGCCGCGCGCCGGGGGTGGTGCGCTGGCCCCCGTCCAGCAGGCGTTCATCGACGCGGGCGCCGTCCAGTGCGGCTTCTGTACCCCGGGCCTGCTGGTCGCCGCCGACGAGCTGCTGGAACGGCACCCCGACCCGTCCGACGCCGACATCCGCGAGGCCCTGTCCGGCAACCTCTGCCGCTGCACCGGCTACGAGAAGATCCTCGACGCGGTGCGCCTCGCCGCCGCCCGCACGTCCGCCTCAGGGGAGGCGAGCTGACCATGCGACCCGACCGCGCCCCCACCAGGATCACCCAGTCCCATCTGACCGAGAGCCGGGGCAAGGGCCACATCGGCGAGTCCACCCTCCGCCCCGACGGCACGCTCAAGGTGACCGGCGAGTTCGCGTACTCGTCCGACCTGTGGCACGAGGACATGCTGTGGGGCTTCACGCTGCGCAGCCCGCACGCCCACGCCGAGATCCGGTCCATCGACATCAGCGGGGCGCTGGCCGTGCCCGGCGTCCACGCCGTCATGACGTACGACGACCTCCCGGCCGCCACCCACTACGGGCTGGAGGTCCACGATCAGCCCGTCCTCGCCAAGGACCGGGTCCGCTACCACGGCGAGGCCGTCGCGATCGTCGCCGCCGACCACCCCGAGACCGCGCGCCGTGCCGCCGCCCGGATCGAGGTCGACTACGCCGAGCTGCCGCTCGTGGTCGACGAGGCCACCGCCACCGCGCCCGGCGCGCCGCTGCTCCACCCCGGCCGCACCGACCGCCACGCCGCCCACGCCCCGCACCCCAACGTCGTCCACCGCCAGCCCGTGCGGCGCGGCGACGTCGCCGCCGCCAAGGCGCGCGCCGATGTCGTCGTGCGCCGGGACTACGAGGTCGGCATGCAGGACCAGGCCTTCCTGGGCCCGGAATCCGGGCTCGCGGTGCCCGCCGAGGACGGCGGCGTCGACCTCTACATCGCCACCCAGTGGCTGCACGTGGACCGCGACCAGCTCGCTCCGGTGCTGGGCCTGCCGCCCGACAAGGTGCGGCTGACGCTCTCCGGGGTGGGCGGGGCGTTCGGAGCGCGCGAGGACCTGTCCATGCAGGCGCACGCCAGTCTGCTGGCGCTCCGTACCGGCAAGCCCGTGAAGATCGTTTACAACCGGTACGAGTCGTTTTTCGGCCATGTCCACCGGCACCCCGCCAAGCTCACCTACGAGCACGGCGCCACCCGCGACGGTCAGCTGCTCTACGTCCAGTGCCGCATCGTGCTGGACGGCGGAGCGTACGCCTCCTCCTCTCCGGCGGTCGTCGGCAACGCCGCCTCCCTGGCGATCGGCCCCTACGTCGTCGAGCACGTGGACGTCGAGGCGCTCGCCCTCTACTCCAACAACCCGCCGTGCGGCGCGATGCGCGGCTTCGGTGCGGTGCAGGCCTGCTTCGCGTACGAGGCCCAGATGGACGCCGTGGCCCAGGAACTCGGGCTGCACCCCGTCGAGTTCCGGCGGCGCAACGCCATGGCGCAGGGCGCCGTCATGCCCACCGGCCAGGTCGTGGACTCCCCGGCCCCGGTCGCCGAGATCCTGCGCCGGGTCCGCGACCTCCCGCTCCCGCCGGAGCGCGCCTGGCAGACGGCGGACGGGGACGTCGACGTCCGCTCCCTGCCCGGCGGGCTGTCCAACACCACCCACGGCGAGAGCGTGGTGCGGGGCGTCGGCTACGCGGTCGGCATCAAGAACGTCGGCTTCTCGGAGGGCTTCGACGACTACTCCACGGCCCGGGTGCGCCTTGAGGTCATCGGCGGCGAGCCCGTCGCCCTGGTCCACACCGCGATGGCCGAGGTGGGCCAGGGCGGGGTCACCGTCCACGCCCAGATCGCCCGTACCGAACTCGGCGTCAGCCAGGTCACCATCCACCCCGCCGACACCCGGGTCGGCTCCGCCGGGTCCACCTCCGCCTCCCGCCAGACGTACATGACCGGCGGCGCCATCAAGCACACCTGCGAGGCGGTACGGCAGGAGGTCTTCCGCCGCTGCGGTGCCCTTGGCGGTGACACGGAGCTGCTGTTGCGGGACGGCAAGGTGGTCACCGTCGGGGGCGAGGTGGTCGCCGACCTCACGGACCTTCTCGGTGACGACGCGATCGACATCGAGACGGAGTTCCGGCACCGCCCCACCGAGCCGTTCGACCTCACGACCGGTCAGGGCTTCGGACACGTCCAGTACTCCTTCTGCGCCCATCGCGCGGTCGTGGAGGTCGACACCGAACTCGGCCTGGTGAAGGTCATCGAACTGGCGGCCGCCCAGGACGTCGGCAAGGCGCTCAACCCGCTGTCCGTCGTCGGCCAGATCCAGGGCGGCTCCACGCAGGGCCTCGGCCTCGCCGTGATGGAGGAGATCCTCGTCTCGGACGGCGCCCGCGTCCGCAACCCGTCCTTCACCGACTATCTGATCCCCACCATCCTCGACACCCCGACCATGCCGGTCGACATCCTGGAGCTGGCGGACCATCACGCCCCCTATGGGTTGCGGGGCGTCGGCGAGGCCCCGACCCTCTCCTCCACCCCGGCGGTCGTCGCGGCCATCCGCGCCGCGACGGGGCTGCGGCTGGGGCGGGTGCCGGTGCGCCCGGAACACCTCACGGGCACGTGACGCGCGCCGGGCGGGGCGCCCGGCCGGGCGCGTGGTCGCGCTCCCGGCCGGGCTTCCGGCCGCCGGGCCTTCGGTCGCCGGGCCGGAAGCCAGACGATACGGTCATCTGACGGTACGCCACCCCTGGGCGGGAATCTCGTTGCGCCACTCGGCGGACGCTCGCGTTGCCGGGTCCCGGTTTCTGAGTGAGCCTCAGAAACGACCTATGCGCCCCGCCCCTTGGAGTACGCCCGTGCGAACGAGACGGAAAACCCTCGCCGTGTCGATGGCCGTTCTGGCCGCAACTGCCCTGCCACTCTTGAGTGGTTCAGCCGTAGGGGCTGCCGTGAAGGAGCGCGCCGCCGCGCCCTCGCACGGCATGCCCCTCTACGTCCCCCCAGCCGACAGCGCCTCATACCGTCAGGTGACGCGGCTCGCCTGGCGGGGCGACTACCGCGCGGCCGCCGGGCTCCTCGCCATGGTGCGGACCCCGCAGGCGGTCTGGTACGGGGACGACACCCCGGCCGAGGTCGCGCGCCTGGTCCGGCAGACCACGAGCGACGCGGCGGCGCTCGGCAAGCTGCCGGTGCTGGCGCTCTACAACGTCCCGGGCCGTGACTGCGGCAGCTATTCGGCCGGGGGTGCGCGGACCACCGACGAGTACAAGGCGTGGATCGACGCCGTGGCGCAGGGGATCGGCGACCGCGAGGTGATGGTCGTCCTCGAACCGGACTCGCTGGCGCTGCTGCCGTCCGACTGCGGCGGGCAGGCGAGCGAGGACACCCCCGCCGAGGCCAAGCCCCTGAACCCGGCCGAGGCGACCGTCCCGACTCCGGCCACGACCCCGGACACGATCCCGACCCCGGCCGCGGGTGCGGCCACCACGGCCCCCGAGGTCACGACCCCCACCACCGCCCCGACCCCGAATCCGCAACCCGGCACCCTCGCCACCCCCGGCGCGGCCACCGCCGCCGAGGCCCCGGCCCCGAAACCGGCCGCCCCCACCCCGGCCCCGTTCCTCCCCGCCGACCCCGCGGACCTCGACAAGGAACCCGAGGTCATCGCTCAGGGGACCACCGAGGCCGCCACGGAGAGTGCGGCAGAGACTGGGACAGAGACGGCGGCGGAGACGCAGACCACGGCCGAGGCGACGGCCGAGACCACGGTCGAGTTGACGGCGGAGACGGACAACACGACCGGCGAGGACGCGCAGACCGTCGCCCGCTTCACCGAGATCAAGTACGCCGTCGACACCCTCATGGCGCTCACCAACGCCAAGGTCTACCTCGACGCGGGCCACGCGGACTGGCACGACGTCAGCAGCATCGTCCCGCGCCTCATCAAGGCCGGTATCGACGAAGCCACCGGCTTCGCCCTCAACGTCTCGCACTACCAGACGGACCAGGCCAGCGCCCTGTACGGACGGCTCATCTCCACGTGCCTGGCCTACGTCGCCGACGGCGGCGACCCCGACACCTGCCCCGACCAGGACTGGTCGCGGCGCCACCTCCGGGCCTGGCTGAGCGCCCATGAGCCGGACGACCCGTCGAGGATGAAGCACTTCGTCACGGACACCAGCCGCAACGGCCGCGGCCCCTGGACGCCGCCGCGGTACCGCCGCCACGCGGACGCCCAGTCCTGGTGCAACCCGCCCCGCCGCGGCCTCGGTACCCGCCCCACCACCGACACGGGCGATCCGCTGCACGACGCGGCCCTCTGGGTGAAGACGCCCGGCCAGTCCGACGGCCGCTGCCTGCGCGGCACCTCCGGCCCCTCGGACCCAGTGCGCAGGAAGGTGAACCCCGAGGCGGGCCAGTGGTTCGATGACCAAGCCCTGGAACTCGTGCGCTTCGCCCGCCCCTCGGTCACCCCTTAGCCTTCCCCTCCACCCACACCAGACGCGCGGAGATGTGCGGCGGCCGCCCGGACCGCCGCACCCCGTGCCCTGGTCACCGTCGTGTTAGCCGGATGTTAGTGGGGCGGCAGTGTTGCGGTAGTGGCCCCGGCCAGAGTCGTTGTCGTACCGAGCAGAGCACGACACCGACCTCTCCGGGGGAGACCCGAAATGCGCTCCGACACCACTGCCCGCACCGCCCGCCGTCGCACCCTCCGCGTCGCCGCCGCGGTCCTGACCGCAGCCGCCGCCCTGACCCTGACGGCCTGCAACGGCTCGGACACCGACGACGCGAAGTCCGCGGGCCAGGCCGACACGGCCCCGGCCGGGTCCGGCGGCTCCTCGGATTCCTCCGGCGGTGCGCAGGGTTCTGACGCCGAGGCCAACGGGGGCTCGGAGGCGGGCGGCTCGGAGAAGCAGTCGGGCGGCGGGCAGGAAGGCAGCGCTCAGGAAGGCAGCGCGCAGGAAGGCAGCGGCAGCGCGCACGCGGGTGTCGAGCGCTGCCGCACCGACAACCTGGAAGCCGCCTTCGCGACGGGCGAGGACGCGCTCCCGGTCCCGGAAGAGGGCGCGGACGGCGGAACGACCGCCACCATCGTCCTGATGAACAAGGGCACCAGCTCCTGCAAGCTCAGCGGCTTCCCCGGTGTGGACCTGACCTCGGTGAACGGCGGCGAGCGCTGGTCCCTGGCCCGCTCCTCGCAGAAGGCGAGCCCCGTGGAGGTGGAGGCCGGTCAGAGCACCGAGTTCACCCTCAACCTCGCCTTCACCAAGGAGGAAGAGGGCTTCTACCAGCCGGCCTGGGTCGAGATCACCCCGCCCAACGAGACCAAGGCCCTCAAGATCGAGTGGCCTTGGGAGAACGAGAGCCTGGTCGACCAGCGCAGCGCCACCCGCCCCGGCACCTTCGTCAACCCCATCGGCTGACCAGCTCAGAGCTGTGTCATGAAGGTCCGCTGCCCCGGTGCGTCACACCGGGGCAGCGTGGTGTCGGCCGAGTCGCCGACCCCGCCGGTGCTGTCACCCGTTGTGCCGCACCAGGGCGTCGACCAGGCCCGGGGTGGTGTTCGGGTAGTCCATCGGTACGATGCCGAGCCCTCTCCAGCCCAGGTTGCCCGCGTTCTCCAGCAGGGACTTGACCTGCGGGTTGAGGCGGTCCGCGTTGGAGCGGGGCGGGAGGAGGGCGGCGGTGCTGACGTAGTTGATGTACAGCTTGCCGGGCTGGGCCACCGCCTTGCGGAAGTGCGCCTCGATCTTGGGGTACTTGCCGAACGGCTCCGCCATGTAGTCGTCCTGGATGTCGAACAGCCCCGTGTCGCCGTACCGCACGCCCGGCATGTTGCCGGAGTCCGCGAGCAGCACCACCCGGCCACGGGCCTGGCCCAGGGTCGGGAGCGTGGTGTCGAGGCGGAAGAGGGAGCGCCAGCCCTTGTCGTCGAGGTAGGTGTCGAAGATCCGGCGGAACTCGGCGGCGCTCACCTCCGAGTACTCCTGCTTGACGCGCATCAGCACGGTCTCGGACGGATGCGCGGAGAGGAAGGCCCGGCACGCGCCGAGCACATCGTCGAAGTTGAGGTTCTGGTAGAAGGCGCCGTGGTGGATCGGGAAGGCGTTGTCGAACGCGCGGCAGCGGATGTCCAGGAAGCGGATGCCGCTGCTCAGTTGGTCGGCGATGGTGGTGTTCTGGCACTCGGTCCACGGCCCGCCGAAGCGGGCACCGGAGTCGTGTGTTCCGGGAAGGGTCAGCCGCTGCACGGGCGTGGCGTCGGCGATGCCGGAAAGCCAGTCCTGCGCGGCCAGCGCCCGAGCCGGTGCGGCGCTCGCGACCCCTCCTAATGCTGTGATCGCCCCCGCCGCGGACAGCGCGGCCGCGCCCTTGAGGAACCCTCGCCGATCCATACGCATACTCCCGTCGCTCGCCCGTTCGTACCGTGCGCACGGCATCGAAGCACAAACGGGGAGCGGAGGGGAGAGCGGAAATCCCTGGACTCCGCGCGGACTTCGCGCGGGGGCACGGTTGGGGTCTGGTGACAAAGATCTTGGTGGGGGCTGCGTTCTTGTGAGCATGGGCGGGGTGGGGCCTTCGCGCGGTCCTACCGTCCCAGCATGGACACGACTCGCAAGCGAGGAAGAACCGCGAAAGCCCTGCGCGGCGCCGTGACGGCGGTGCTGCTGGCGCTGGGGATGGTGGTCACGGGAGTGCCGGACGCGCGAGGGGAAGGGGAGGGGGTACGGACCGAGGCCGGGGTGGGGTCGGGAATCGCGGTCCGGGGGGTGACCGAAACGGTGGTGCGGGTGAAGGTGCCGCTGCCCGCGTCGTTCGGGGCGCGGCCCGCGGCGTGCGACTGGCTGTCGTACCTGCGCTACCGGGCCGCCGACGGGCCACAGTCCTCGGCCGACGCGGACCGGATCCTCGTCGCGCAGCCGGGGATCCTGGAGGGGGCCGGGGCGTTCGACAGTGTCGCCCGCAACACCGTGGCGCGCGCCGCGGAGCAGGGGCGGCACATCGAGTTCTGGGCGCTGGACCGGCGGTCCAACTGCCTGGAGGACCGCACCGGTATCGCCTCCGGCGACCAGCACGCGGCCGTCGACTACTACTACCGGGGGAAGGCGGTCGCTGGCCGCACCTTCGACGGGTACGTCGGGAACGGCCGGATGGGGTGGATGGCCAAGCTCGGCATCGAGCAGACCGTACGGGACGAATACGACCTGCTGGCCGCCGAGTTGCCGGATCAGAAGCTGCGCAAGCAGAAGGTGCTGTGCGGCGGCCACTCGCTCGGTGGTGTGATCACCGGCTATCTGGCAGCCGCCGACTTCGACGGCAACCCCGCCACCACCGCCGACGCCGGATACAACCAGTGCGCCGGGTACTTCGCCCTCGACACCACCGTGTCCACCTCGCTCGGCGATCTGAGCGGCAGCATCCCGGACGACACCAACCTGCCCGACATCGGCCTCGGTTACGGCGTGGTGCAGGCCGGGCTCGACACCGGCGTGCTGCCGCGGTCGCTGTCCGCGCCGGTCCTGCTGAACCCCGAGACCATGACCCTGCTGGGCATCGCCGGACTGGGCGCCGTACGGGACCCGGGCGGGGAAGCCGACCTGCCGAGCTATCTGCCCGCGAACGTCAACATCGAGGCGACCAACCGCTTCCTGTTCTCCAAGGACACCGCCACCTTCCTCACCGGCAAACCGGCGGTGAAGGACTTCCGGCTCACCAACGAGGCCGTGCTCGGCGCGCTGATGGACGACCACTCCGTACCGCTCGCGTTCCTGCAGAGCAGCGTGGGCTTCTTCGACGGCGGACCGGTCGTCGACAAGAGCTTCCCCGTCGCCAATGGTGGCGACGCGCAACCGGGGCTGTTCGGGGGCGAGTACAAGGCCATCCCGGACCGGCCCGGCGGGCCGCTCTACACCTGGCGGAATTACGACCGTGTCGGCGACCCCGACGACCCCGGATACCGGTCGGCCGACGGAACGCCGTTCACCGGTGCGGGCAAGGAGGTCACCGACATCCAGGAGCTGGCCCGCAGCCTGGCCGAGCAGCCGCTGGACTTCACCGAGCAGTACTTTCCGACGAAGCTGGTCACCGACCTCCAACTGGCCACCTCGCCCCAGGTGAAACGGCTCGTCGTGCACCCGAAGGGGCTCACCGCCAACCCGGTGCTCACCGTGCTCGCGGGCGACGGACTGCTGGCGGGCCGTATCCCGGCCGACCTGCACCCCGTGGTGGCCGACGGCTATCAGCACCTCGACGTGCTGACCGCGGCGCCCACGCAGAACAACGGCCGCCCCGAGCCCGTCTCCACGAACCTCGCGACGTTCGCCCATACGCCGCGGTAGCCCGTCCTGCCTCGTTACGGGAGAAGGGCCCGGGCGGATCGCCTCCCGGGCCCTTCTCTTACCTGTACGGGGATCAGACCTTGCCCGCGGCGAAGGTGGCCGCCGCGTCGGCGTCCTTGGTGTAGCCGAGGTGCGCTCCCACGTCGAGCCCGCCACTCTGGCAGATGGGGTCGCCCTTGGCGCAGAAGTCGATGGTGCGGGTCTGGTACGTGCCGGTGACGCTCTTGCCGATGGCCCGGATCGGGTTGCCGAACAGCAGCACGGCGGCGACCTTGGGTTCGAGCGCGGCGGGAATGGTGGCCACGATGGGGCTGCCGACCACCGCGCCCGCGCTGCTGATGCCGATCGAGTTGTCCACGACGTTGGCGCCCTGCGAATACCCGACCAGCACGAAACGCTGGTTCGGGCACACGGCCGCCTGGCTCTTGACGTGGTTCACCACGTCCGCATTGCCCTGTGCGGCCGAGGTGAGGGAAAGGTCGGCGGGGTAGTTCACCTTGTAGCTGGACAGGGTCTTGCCGGTGACTTTCTTCTGCAGCGCGGAATACACGGGGTCGCCGACGATGAAGCCGAGGTTGCCCGGTTCGAAGGTGCCGCGGGCCGCGACGACGTCGATGTCGGCGCAGGCCGCGGCCGTTGCGGTGGGGGCCGACAGGGTGACCAGTCCGGCCCCGCCGAGCAGCGAGAGCACGGCGAGGCCCAAGCGGATACGCATGAGGGGAATCCTTTGCGGATGAGGCGCGTGGAGCGCCTGCGGACAAGGACGTCCCGAAGGTATTCGCGTGAACTGACCGAGTGTTATGGACGGGAATTCAAATATTCCTCGCCTTTTTGTGCGGAGGTGAGTGCGGAGGTCAGTCCGGAGGTGAGCGAGGGGAATTCGTTGCGCAGTGCCTCGGCGCGCAGGGCCAGGATGAGGTCCAGACGGCTGTCGGGGTCGTGCAGGGCGTCGCCGAAGAGCTTCTCCAGCTGGCGCAGGCGGTAGCGGACCGTCTGCGGGTGGATGTGGAGGCGGGCGGCGACGTCGGGCACGTTGCTGCCGCTGAGCAGCCACGCCAGCAACGTCTCGGCGAGCCGCCCGCGCTGGCCCTCGGAGACGGCGGCGAGGGGCGCGAGGGCCCGTGCGTGGAGCTGGGCGAGCATGGGTTCGTCGCTGTGCAGGAGGAGGGTCGACAGATGGTCGGCGCAGCGGACCACCCCCTGCCGGGGCAGGATGCCACGCCCCATCAGCCCGAGGGCCCGGGTGGCCCAGTGCAGCGACCGGGCGGCCTCGGCGAGCGGCACGGTGGGCCCGATAGCGGCGGGCCGCCCACGCAGCGCAAGGCTGAAAGCGCGCCCACCGAGCCCGCCGAGTCCGGTGCCCCCGGCTCCGGTCCCGCCGTGGCCTCTGTAGCCGCCGTATCCACCCGAGTCACCGGTGCCGCTGGATCCAGAGCTGCCAAAGCCCCCGGATCTGCCGGACCCACCGCGCCCGCCGGAACCGCCTGGACTGCCCGAGCCGCCGGGCCCGCCGGGGCTGCCGGGGCTGCCGGGGCTGCCTGAGCCCCCGGAGCCGCGCGAGCTGCCGGGGCCGCTGGAGCGGACCGAGCCCCCTGAACTGCTGGAGCCGCCTGAGCTGCCCGGCCCGCCGGGCCCGCCGGAGCCGCTGGAGCTGCCGGGGCCAGCGTGGCCGCTGGAGTCGCTGTACCCGCCGGACCCGCCGGACCCGCTGTACCCGCCGGACCCGCTGTACCCGCCGGGCCCGCTGGAGCTGCCGGGCCCTCCGGAGCCGCCTGAGCTCCCGGGGCTGGCGGGGGCGACCGGGCCGCCGGAGCTGCCGGAGCCACCGCGGCCGCCTGAGCCTCGGGAACCGCTCGAGGCGCCCGAACCGCCGGGGCCCCCGGGGCTACTGCGGCCGCCCGCAGCGCCGGAGCCGCCGAACCCGGCGAACCCGGCGAACCCGCCGGGGCCGCCGGACCCCGCACCGTCCGCGGCCTCCGGCACCGGCACCAGGATCCGCGGCGGGCGCGACTCCATGTCCACCAGGGCCCCCGCCGCCACCAGTGGCCATTCCTCCTCCCGCTGGTCCGCCGTGGCCGCTAGCGCCACGACCGCGACGTGGCCCGGCACCGGCCACCGGGCGGCGTGTGCCAGGTCCTGTATCGCCTCCGGGGCCACTGGCCCCTCGCCCAGCAGCAGTTCGAGCAGCCGACGGCGGCGCCGTTCCAGCTCGTCGGTGCTGTGCGACCGCGCCTCCGCGTATCCGGCCGCGGCCGCCTCGGCGACCTCGTGCACGGTACGGAACGCCAGCTCGCCCAGGGCAGCCACGACCGTCGAGTCCAGCCCCAGTTCCTCCGCCGTACGGCCCAACAGCCGCCAGGCGTGCAGACCGCCGATCCGCAGCGCGGACTGCAGTGCGTCCAGGCTGCGGTCCTCCAGCGCCTCGCCGCGCCCGAGTTCGTAGTACGTCGTGGCGATCGAGGCCCCCTGACCGCCCGGTTCGGCGATGTGGTCGACGAACAGGGTCAGCGCCTGCACGACCCCCGATCTCAGGTGCGCCCGGTACGCCCCGTCGGCGGGCCGCGCGTACTCCGGAACCTGCCTGCGCACCTCCGCCTCCACCTCGTCGGCCACGCCCTCCAACTGGTCGCGCAGCAGTTTGGCCAGTTCGGGCGGGACCGGGGCGGCGTCGGGGCCGTCCGGTGCGCCGTGCGGGGTGGGGGCAGCCACGGCGGACCCTCCGTTCAGCCGGAAGCGGCTCACCCACGGGCCGTTGCCCGGGGCGCGCGGGACACGTACCGGGTTGGACGCACGTCCCCTGCGCTCCGTTCCGTGCCCCGACGGAACCGGCCTCACTCCGGCACCCCCAGCGCACCGGCGAGCATCGGCCACGACGCGGTGAACTCCCGCTTCCAGTAGGTCCAGCTGTGTCCTCCTCCCGCGTAGTAGTGGGTCGTGACCGGGATCCGGAGCAGCGCGAGCCGGTCCGTGAAGGAGTGGGCGGACGGCCACAGCACGCTCTCCAGCGCCTCGGGCAGCCAGTCGCCGATGCCGCCGATCACACCGCTGCCGCTGGACACGTACAGCGGTGTGCCGCGCAGCCCCTCGGCGCGGGCCCGGGGGTTGAAGTCGAGCCAAGTGAGCAGGTTCAGGACCGGGCTGCCCCACAGGGAGCGGGGCAGCAGCTTCTCGCGGGCCACGATGGCGTCCATCAGGGCGGGCATGCCGGGTGCCATGGTGTCGAGGGTCCCGCTGTACGAGGCCGCCGCGCCGAACGCGCCCGGGTGGCGCGCCGCGTGCGCCATCGCGCCGTAGCCGCCGGTGGACACCCCGGCGACGGCCCGTACGCCGGAGGCCCGCCAGTCGCGCGCGAGCAGCGCGGGGACCTCGGTGAGCTGGAACGTCTCGTAGTCGGGGCCGCTGCGCCAGGCGGTGGGAATGCCGGTGGGGCCCGCGTCCGGCATCGCCACGATCAGGTCCCGGCCCTCGGTGAACGCCTCGATGTCCGTCTCCCGGGTCCACGACGTGTAGTCGTCGTGGGCGCCGTGCAGCAGGTACAGCACGGGGTACGTCCGCCCGGGCCGGGTGTCGAAGCCGGACGGGAGGATCAGCCGTACCGGCGCGCTGCGGCCCAGCGCGGCGGAGGGCACGGACAGGTCGAGGGTGCGCGGCCCGAGCCGGGTTACGGCTCTCGCCGTGGTGGCGTGGGCTGCCGCGGCCGTGGCGCCGGACACCACGGCCAGACCGGCGGCCGCCGCGGCTCGGGCGACGGCGCGCCGGGACACTCCGGTGGTGCGGTGGGGCATGGCGGCTCTCCTCGGCTCGGGCTCGATCGCTTCGATCACGTTCGGCGGGGTATCTCGGCGAGCTGCCGCCGCAGGTGGGCGGCGATCTCGTCGACGTGGGGCGGGTCGAGCAGCGACAGATGGTGTCCCGCGACCCGTACGACCGTCAGGCGCGGGCACACCTCGTCCCAGCCGAGCGCGTCGTCGTCCCGTTCGTACGCGGGGTCGCGCACGGTGTGCGGGGCGGGTTCGCAGGCCCGGTAGAGCACCACACGCCCGTCGTGGCGGCCCGGCCGGTGCGCTTCGCCGATCCTCAGGTCCAGGTACGAGGAGCGCTGGTGCTCCAGCGCGGCGGGCGGCACGTCGGCCGCCTCGCGCAGGGCCCGCAGTACGGTGTCGATGCGCTCGCCGTCGTCGTCCATCGCGGCCAACTTGTCGTAGTCCAAGGCCAGTTGTACCCCGTAGGCGTCGGCCACGTGGCGGGCGAAGCCGGTGAAGTGGGCGCGGATCCGGTCGGCCGGTGTGCGGCCGGGTTGGGGGAGGGGGCGTACGGAGTCGATGAGCGCCACCAGCGCCACGTCCCGTCCGGCGGCGGTGAGCTGCCGCGCGGTCTCCTGGGCGACGAAGCCGCCGAAGGACCAGCCGCCCAGCAGGCAGGGCCCCTCGGGGTGGACGGCCGTGACGGCCTCGGCGTAACGGCGCGCCTTCCCGGCCACCGTACGGGCCTCCTCGACCCGCTCCAGCCCGTACACCGGCCGCTCGCCGCCGAGCCGTTCGACGAGCCCCCGGTAGACGTCGGTGGTGCCGCCCGCGGCGTGGACGAGGAAGAGCGGTGGCCGGGAGCCGGTGGCCTGGAGGACCCGCAGGCTCGCGTCCCGCGCGGGCAGCGCCCGCTCGATGCGCGCGGTCGCCTCCTCGACGGTGGCGGCGCCGAGCAGCTCGCGCAGCGGCACCTCGACGGCGAACTCGCGCTCCAGGGCGGTGCGGATGCGGACGGCCATCAGCGAGTCCAGGCCGAGCTGGGCGACGGCGGTGGCCGGGGTGACACGGGCGGGCGGGTGGCCGGTGACGGCGGCGATGTGATGACACACCCGGGCGGCGATGGAGGTGTCCTCCTGGACCCCTGCCGCCGGTGCCGCAGGTGCCGCCGGTGGGTCCACCTGCGCGGTACGCCCGTCCGTCCACCAGTGCCGCACATGCCGCCAGCGCGGGGCGGGCAGGTCGATGACGCGCCCGGGTGGCGGCGGCAGCCGCAGACCCGCCGCGTACAGGGCGCCCACCTGGGCCAGGAACCCGGCGGAGCCGTCCGCGTCCCGGTGCAGCGTGGAGACGGCCAGGGCGCCGGGCGCGGTGTCGGTCAGCGCCCGGGTCAGCACCGGGTGTGGCGAGATCTCCACGAACGCGCCGTGGCCGTCCGCGGCGGCGGCCGCGACCGCCCGGTCCAGACGCACGGGCCGCCGCAGGTTGGCGGCCCAGTGGGCGGCGTCGAACACGCAGTCGCCACGCGGATCGTCCAGCACGGTGGAGTACACGGGGACGCGGGGCGGTGCGCCCCGGACACCGGCCAACTCCCGGGCCAGCTCCCCGAGCAACGGCTCGACCTGGGGCGAGTGCCCCGCGCCCACCACCCGCATGGCGCGAGCCGCCCGCCCTTCCCGCTCCAGCCGCCGCACGAGCCGGGCCACCGCCGGTTCCTCGCCGGTGACCACTTTCTGGCCGGGGGAGGAGTGCACGGCCACGTATACGCCGGGGAAGTCCCTTTCCAGAAAGGCGAGTTCGTCATCCTCAAGGTCGACGACCGCCATGGCGCCACCGCGCAACCCGCCGAGCAGCCGGGCCCGTACGGCGACCACCCGGGCCGCGTCCGCCACCTCCAGGGCACCCGCGCACACCGCGGCGGCCACCTCGCCCAGGGAGTGGCCGACGACGGCGGCGGGCTCGACACCGTACGAACGCCACAACTCGGCGAGCGCCACCTGCAGTCCGAACAGCACGGGCTGGGCCACCTCCAGGCGGTCGAGGCCGCCACCGGACGCCAGGTGGTCGTACAGCGACAGTCCGCACTCCGGGGCGAGGTGCGCGTCGAGCTTCTCCGCGGCGGCCGCGAAGGCGGGCTCCTCGGCCAGCAGCCGCCGCCCCATCCCGGGCCACTGGCTGCCGTACCCGGAGAACACCCACACCGGCCCGCGCCCGGCGGCCACGTCCCGGTCGTCGGACACGACGCGCGCGTCGGGCCGCCCCGCCGCCAACGCGCCGAGCGCGTCGGCGAGTTCGGCACGGCCGCGGGCGACGACCGCGGCACGCACGGACCCACGGCCACTGCGCCCGGCGAGCGTGCGCGCCACGTCGGCGGGGTGCGCGGCGCCACCCTCGGGCGTACGGAGCCACGCGGCGATCCGGACGGCGGTGTCCGCGAGGCGCGCGGTGTCGACGTCGGAGAGAAGATGCAGACGCGCGGCCCCCTCCGGGGCCGGGGCCGGGTGCGGTGGCGCGGAGACATGTCCGCCACGTTCCGCCGGGCCCGCGACGTCTGACGCACTCGCCCCAGGAGGCCCGCCCCCGGGCTCCGTCCGGGAGGCGCCTCCGGGAGGGTGCTGCTCCCCGGGCTCCGCGGGCTCCGCTGGCTGGCCCGGCGCGGTGCCGGTATGCCCTGGGCCCGGCCGCCACTCCTCCAGCACCGCATGGGCATTGGTGCCGCCGAAGCCGAAGCCGGAGATCCCGGCGGTGGCCGTGCCGCCGTAGCGGGGCCATGGCTCGGGCTCCGTCACCACGCGCAGCCGTGCGTCGTCCAGGGCGGTGCCCTCGGCGCAGTGCAGCGACGGCGGAATGACGTCGTGGTGCAGCGCGAGCACCGTCTTCACCAGCCCGGCGATGCCCGCCGCGGACTCCAGGTGGCCGAGGTTGCCCTTGACCGACCCGAGCAGCAGCGGCTGCTCGGGGTCGCGGCCCGCGCCGAGCACCGCGCCGAGCGCGCCCGCCTCGATCGGGTCGCCGAGCGGGGTGCCGGTGCCGTGTGCCTCGACGTGGTCGATGTGTGCCGGGGCGAGCCCGGCCCGTGCGTACGCGGCCGTCAGAAGGGCCCGCTGGGCGGCCGGGTTGGGCGCCAGGAGGCCGTTGGAGCGGCCGTCGGAATTGACGGCCGTGGCGCGGATGACGGCGAGCACGCGGTCCCCGTCCCGCTCGGCGTCGGACAGCCGCTTCAGCAGCACGGCCGCGCACCCCTCACCGCGTCCGATGCCGTCCGCCGCCGCCGAGAACGGCTTGCACCGGCCGTCCGGGGCGAGCGCCCCCGCCCGCCGGAACGCCACGGTGACGGTGGGGGAGAGCAGCAGGTTGACCCCGGCGGCGATCGCCGTGTCGCTCTCGCCCGTACGCAGGCTGACACAGGCGTGGTGGACGGCGACCAGCGACGACGAACAGGCCGTGTCGACCGCCATGCTCGGCCCGCGCGCGTCCAGGACGTACGACAGACGGCCCGCCGCGACGCTCAGCGCGCCACCGGCCGGTGCCCAGGGGTCGACGGCCGCCGGGTCGGCGCCGGTGAGCTGCCCGTACTCGGGCGCGGAGACCCCGACGAAGACACCGGTGGCGGTGGCCGCCAGCGACGCGGCCGCGACGGCGGCATGGTCGAGCGCTTCGTGGACGACCTCCAGGAGGATGCGCTGCTGCGGGTCCATCACCGCGGCCTCGCGCGGGGTGATGCGGAAGAAGTCGGCGTCGAACCCGGCGATGTCGTCGAGGTAGCCGCCGTACGGGGGCGCGTCGGCGGGCGGGAAGGCGGTGAAGTCGCGCCACCGGTCCTCCGGGACGCGCCGGATCGCGTCGGTGCCCTCGCTGAGCAGCCGCCAGTAGTCGTCCGGGCCGTGCACACCGCCGGGAAGCCGGCAACCGACCCCGATGACCGCGATCGGTTCGCCGGGCGCGGGCGGGGCCGGGGTCGACGCCGGGGCCGGGGCCGGGGGCGCCTCGACCGGGCTGGCCTCCGCCCCCGCGGCGCACACCGCCGCCACCAGCGCATCGCCCGTGGGCGCCTCCCACAGCAGGGTCGCGGGCAGCTCACGGCCCGTCGCGCGGGACAGCTCCCCGGCCAGGACGACCGCGTCCCGGGAGGACATGCCGAGGTCCGCGAGCGGCCGGTCCATCGGGACGTCCCCGGCCGCCGTGCCCTGCCACGCGGCCACCCGCTCGGTGACCAGGCGGCGCAGCGCGCCCTCATCGACACCTCCGGCGGCCCTCATTCCGCGGCCCCCGGCGCGTAGGCCCCCGCCAGATAGCGTTCACGGGTCAGCGCCCGCGACACCTTGCCGCTGGAGGTGCGGGGCACGGTGCCCGGCGGGACGAGGACGACATCGGCGAGCCGCAGCCCGTGCCGGGCAGAGACGGCCGCGCGCACGTCCCGCATCAGGGCCGGTACGTCGATCGCCTCCAGCTCCGTGTTCCGGGCGTGCTCCGCCACGACGATCACCCGCTCGCCGAAAGCGCCCGCTGTGCCGAACGCGGCGAGCCGGTCGCGTCGTACGGCCGGATGCGCGTCCTGGGCCGTGGCCTCCACGTCCTGCGGGTAGTGGTTGCGGCCGTCCACCACGATGAGGTCCTTCAGCCGCCCGGTGACGATCAGCTGCCCGTCCAGGACCGTGCCCAGGTCGCCCGTACGCAGCCAGCCGCCGCCCGGACCGCCCGGACCGTCCGGACCGTCCGCACCAGCCGTCGGGGCGTCGGCGAACGCGGCGCCGAAGACGCGTCCGCTCTGCCGGTCCTGATTCCGGTAGCCGCGCCCCACGTTGGGGCCCTGTACCCAGATCTCGCCGACCTCGCCCTCGTCCAGCGCGGCGCGCGAGACGGGATCGGCGATGCGGACCAGCTGGCCCGCCGGAGTGCCGCATCCGGCCAGCAGCACGGCCGTCGGATCACCGGGCAGCGCGGGCAGCGCCTTGCCGGTGGCGAGCGCGTCACGGTCGAGCGCGAAGCGGCGTAACGGTTCCCCGGGCCGGGCCGCGCTGACGAAGACCGTCGCCTCGGCGAGCCCGTAGGACGGGCAGTGGGTCTCCGCCGCGAGCCCCTGGGCGGCGAACGCGTCGTGGAAGCGGTCGGCGGTGCCGGGGCGGACGGGCTCGCTGCCGTTGATCAGCGCGGTGACGCCGTCCAGCCGCAGGCCCGCCTTCTGCGCGTCGCTGACCGTCGAGGCGCAGTAGTCGTAGGCGAAGTTGGGCGCGGCGCTCACCGCGCGCGGGTGCGCGGCCAGCAGCCGCAGCCAGCGCACCGGCTCGTGCAGGAAGGCGACCGGATCCATGAGCACCGACAGCAGACCCCGCACCACCGGGGCAGCGACGCTCAGCACGAGCCCCATGTCGTGGTACAGCGGCAGCCAGCCCACGCAGCTCACCGGGTGCGCGTCGGCGCCGTAGGCGGTCAGCGCCTGGCGGGCGTTGGCGACGACATTGGCGTGGGTGATTTCCACGCCGGCCGGAACCCGGGTCGAGCCGGAGGTGTATTGCAGGTAGGCGACCGCCGCGTCGTCCGGTGCGCTCGGCCGCCAAGCGTGGGCATGGGCATCGGGCACCTGGTCGACGGCGATGACAGGAAGGGACCGGCCCGTGCAGAATTCGCGTACCTCGTCCAGGGCATGGCCCGTCGTCACGACGGCCGAGGGAGCCGCGTCGGCCAGCACGGCCGACAGCCGGTCGCCGTGCCCCGGCAGGCCCGGCGGATACAGCGGTACGGCGACCATCCCGGCGGCGAGCGCCGCGAGGAAGGCGGTGACGTACTCCGTCCCCTGCGGGCACAGCAGCGCCACCCGCGCCCCGGGCTCGCACTCCTCGGCGAGCCGCGCGGCCACCGCCCGGACCCGCAGGTCCAGGCGCCGCCACGTCAGCGTGCGATGGACGCCGCGCGAGTCGGGGGCGGGATGCTCGACGAAGGTGAACGCGCGGCGGTCGGGGGTGGCCCCGGCCCAGTGCCGCACGTACTCCGGCAGACTCACGTACTCGGGCACACTGCGGAACGCGTCCATCGGGCATGGCTCCTCACGTCAGCGTCAGCGTCGACATCACGGGATGGACTTGCGGGGGCGGGGGCGGGGCGGAGGCCGGTCAGAGCGGGATGTTGCCGTGCCTGCGCTCCGGCATCGCGGCGCGCTTGCCGCGCAGCGCGCGCAGGGCGCGGCAGATGTGGGCGCGGGTGTCGCGCGGCGCGATGACGGCGTCGACGTATCCGCGCTCGGCCGCCAGGTACGGGGTCCCATGGGTGCCCTCGTACGCGGCGAGGAGCCGGGCCCGCAGCGCCTCGGGGTCGTCCGCGGCGGCGAGTTCGCGCCGGTGGAGGACGCCCACCGCGCCCTCGGCGCCCATGACGGCGATGCGCGCGGTGGGCCAGGCGAGGTTGATGTCGGCGCCCAGGTGCTTGGAGCCCATCACCGCGTATCCGCCGCCGTACGCCTTGCGCACCACCACCGTGACCTTCGGGACGGTCGCCTCGGCGTACGCGTACAGCAGCTTGGCGCCCCGCCGGATGATCCCGGCCTGCTCCTGCCGGACGCCGGAGAGGTAGCCGGGGACGTCGGCGAAGGTCAGCAGCGGGACGCCGAACGCGTCGCAGAACCGCACGAAGCGCGCGGCCTTCTCGGACGCGTCGATGTCCAGGACCCCGGCCGCGTGCAGCGGCTGGTTGGCGACGACCCCGACGGAATGGCCGTCGACCAGTGCCAGGGCGCAGATGATGTTCGGCGCGAACAGCTCCTGGATCTCCAGCAGTTCGCCGTCGTCGACGACCGCGCGCAGGATGTCGCGCATGTCGTAGGCCTCCCCGAGCCGGTCCGGCACGGTCTCATCGAGGCACGCCCCGGCGGGCGGGGCCGGTGCGTATCGCGGGGGTCGTTCCAGGTTGTTGGCGGGCAGGTACGACAGCAGATCGCGCACGGTGCCGAGGGCGCTCACCTCGTCGGCGGCGAGGAAGTGGGCGTTGCCGTTGACGGTGTTGCTGGTGCGGGCGCCACCCAGCTCCTCGGCGGTGGCGCGCTCACCGGTGACCGCCTCGATGACATCCGGCCCGGTGACGAACATCTGCGAGGCCCCGTCCACCATCACGGTGAAGTCGGTGATGGCGGGCGAGTACGCGGCCCCGCCCGCACACGGCCCCAGCACGACCGAGATCTGCGGAATCACCCCGGACGCCCGCACATTGCGGCGCACCAGCTCGGCGTAGAGCGCGAGCGAGGCGACCCCCTCCTGGATGCGGGCGCCCCCGCCGTCGTTGAGTCCGACGACCGGACAGCCGGTCTTCAGCGCGAGGTCCATCAGCGCGACGGTCTTCTCACCGAAGGCCTCGCCCATGCTGCCGCCGAACACCGTGGAGTCCTGCGCGAAGACACACACCGCGCGGCCGTCGACCGTGCCGTGCCCGGTGACGACCCCGTCGCCGTACGGGCGCCCCGAGCCGCCCCCGGCGGGCCGGGCCCGCACGAACAGCCCGGTCTCGGTGAACGACCCGGCGTCCAGCAGCAGATCGATCCGCTCCCGCGCCCCGAACTCGCCCCGCCGCCGCACCCCACCCGGCGCGGCCGCCTGCTTCCTGCGCACCTCCAGGTCGGCGAGGCGTTCGGCGGTGGTGCGGCCGGGTGCGTGTGGTGGGGAGAGCGGTGCGGAAATCCGGGATGTCGTCGCCTCAAGCGTCACTGCCACCTCCGAAGGGGGCCTTCGAATATGGCAGCGCCCAAGGCGCGGACCGGGACGATCGCGGTCGCGTGTGGCCGAGGTGAGTCCCCCGGGCCCCTGGTTCGTGCGGGCGTGACAAGGCCACCGGCACCCGGGCACCCCGAGCGCCCACCCGGACAGGTGAGCCCGGGCCGACTCCGGCGCGCCTCAGAGCCAGTCGCGGCGCTTGAAGATGACGTACAGGCTGACGCACACCACCGCCATCAGCAGGAGCGCGAAGGGGTAGCCCAGGACCCAGTGCAGCTCCGGCATGTGCGTGAAGTTCATGCCGTAGATGGTGCCGACGAGGGTGGGGGCGAAGAGGATGGCCGCCCACGCGGAGATCTTCTTCACCTCCTCGTTCTGCTCGAAGCCCGCCTCGGCCAGCGCTCTCATCTCGGCGTTCTGCTGCTGGGTGACCAGGGTGGCGTTGACCGCGAGGATGTCGGTGAGGGCCGAGCGGAAGCCGTCCACGCGCTCGCTGGTGTGGGTGACGTGGTCGGCGACGTCCCGCAGGTAGCGCTGCAGCTCCTCGTCGGTGCCGTACTTGTCGAACCCCGCCATCAGCCCGCGCAGCATCCCCACCAAGGGGCGGGTCGCGCGCTGGAACTCGACCATCTCGCGGGAGAGTTCGTAGATGCGGCGCGATACGGCGGGGTCGCCGCGGAAGACCTCGGTCTCGATCTCGTCGATGTCGTTCTGCACGCCCGCCACGACCGGGGCGTAGCCGTCCACGACCGCGTCCAGGATGGCGTACAGCACGGCCTCCGCGCCCAGGGCCAGCAGCTCGGGGGCCGACTCCATGCGGGCGCGCACCGCCGACAGGTCCGGGGCGGCGCCGTGCCGGACGGTGATGACGAAGTCGGGGCCGACGAAGACGTGCAGCTCGCCGAAGTCCACCTCCTCGACCGCGTCGAGGTAGCGGGCCGCGCGCAGCACGACGAAGAGCGTCTCGCCGTAGCGCTCCAGCTTGGGCCGCTGATGCGCCTCCATCGCGTCCTCGATGGCCAGCTTGTGCAGGTCGAATTCCTCGGCGACCGACAGCAGCTCCGCCTCGGTCGGCCGGTACAGCCCGATCCACGCCATCGCGCCCGGCTCCTCGCGCAGCCGCCGGAAGGTGGCGGCCAGGCCGTCGGGCGTGCCGACCCGGCGGCCGTCGCGGTAGACGGCCGCGTCCACCACGCTCTGTTCCTCGGCGACCGGCGTGCCGTCGACCGCGGCGGGCCCGGATCCGGTGCCCGGCGGGTTCGCCGCCCCGGCCCGGGATCGCGGTCCGGCGCCCGCTCCGCGCTCCGCCGCGGACCGCAGCCAGGGGTACTTCCTCAGCGGGCGCGGGGTGTGGGAACGGCGCTCGGACATGCGGGGTCCTTTACGAAGAGGTGGCGCCGGGCAGCTGGCGCCGGGCGGGGCATCCGGCACACCGGGGTGCCGCCCCCCGAGTGCTGGGCGGTGCCGCGCTCAGCGCGGCCGGGCCGGGGCGGCGGCTCGCGGCATGCGACTGGGAGGTTCACTGGTCATCGCGTGGACCTCACCTCCTTGTCGCGGTCCCTCGGTGCGGGGACGCCATGGGCGCCCTGGGCGGACCACCGGCCTCAGTGCAGGATATCCCCCGATATGCCCGGGCGGCGGCCGGGGCGGTGGCGGGGACAGCGGCTGGGGCCTGCCCCCGCTGTGCCCTCGTACCCGCTCCTGGCGCGCCCACGACTGTTTGCCTACGATTGTTGGCATGGACGATCCCGGGCGGCGCCTCCCCTCCGGAGCCTCCGATGCCTTCCCCTAGCGAACCCGCCCCCGGCCCGGCGGGCGGCTCGGCAGACAGCCCGGCGGGCGGCCCGGCAGGCTGCCTCACGGGCGCCCGGAGCGCCGACCGCACCCGCGCCACCATCCTCCGCGCCGCCCGCGCGCACTTCGCCCGGCACGGCTACGAACGCACCACCATCCGCGGCATCGCCGCCGACGCGGCCATCGACGCCTCGATGGTCATGCGCTACTTCGGCAGCAAGGAAAAGCTCTTCGACGCGGCCCTCACCATCGACCTGCGGCTGCCCGACCTCACCGCCGTGGCCCGCGACGACCTCGCGCTCGTCCTCGTACGCCACTTCCTGGACCGCTGGGAGGGCGACCCCGCCGACGACGCCCTGCTCGTCCTGCTGCGCTCCGCCGTCACCAACGAACGGGCCACCGAGCGGCTGCGCGAGATCTTCGCCGAGCAGGTCGCGCCCGCCCTCGGCGAGGCCACGGACCCGCGTCGCGCCGGGCTGGTCTGCTCCCAGCTCCTCGGCCTCGCCCTCACCCGCTATCTGCTGCGCGTCCCGGCCGTCACCGCCCTCACACCGGACGAGGTCGCCGACCTGTACGCCCCGGCCCTCGCCGCGGTCCTCTCCTGACCGCCGTCACGAGCACCACCACCGTCACCGCACCATGGGACCCTCACGGCAGCAGCCCCGCGCGCCGCGCCTCGACCACCGCGTGCAGCCGGGTGCGCGCCCCCAACTTGCGCATGCACGACCGCAGATAGCTCTTCACCGTCTCCGGCCGCAGCCCCAGCCGGTCGGCCGCCGCCGAGTTCGTCGCGCCCGAGGCCACACAGGCCAGGACGTCCACCTCGCGCGGCGACAGCCGTACGCACCCGCGCGACGCCGGGTCGCGGGCGTCGCCCGACGAGGCGCGGGCCAGACGGCCGCAGGCGGTCAGGATCTCCTCGCGCAGCTGCGGATCGGCCACCCGGTGGGACAGGGCCCGCAGGTCGACATGGGCCCGGCGGACCTCTTCCCAGACCGCGGGGTCCGGCTCGGCCTCCGGCACCGGCTGCTCCGCGACCGTCATCAGCCGCTGCGCCTCGTCCTGGACGGCGAGGGCCTGTTCCAGCTCGTGGGCGGCCTCCACCGCAGCGCTCAGCGCGCGGTCGCCGAGGAGCAGCGGCTGCCGCAGCGCCCCGTACAGCACGGCCCGCACCCGGCCCCGGACGACCACCGGGACGGCCATCATCGAGCGCAGCCCCTCGGCGCCGACCACACCGTCGTATTCATGGCTGATGGCCCGCGAGACGGGGTAGTCGATCACGGAAATCGGCCGGGACAGGGTGAGGACCTTGCCACCGAGCCCATTGCCCGCCGTGATGGCGAGCCCGCGCAAGGAGTTCGTGGTGGTTCCGGTGAGTTCGGAGATACGGAACTGCCGCGCGCCCGAGAACAGCCCGCCGAAGGCGACGGGCAGCCCGCCGCGCCGGCGCATCCGCAGCAGTGCTGCCCGTACGTCGACGACACGCTCCGATCTCGCGGCACGCTCCGATTCCGACACGGTCGCCTCCCCGAAACGTCACCACCCCCGCCCGGGGGATGGTGAGACCCAGATCACCCGTCGCACGATGCTAGCGAGCGGCACGCCACATCAGGAGGACAAGTGACAGCAATGAGTCCGTCTCACGAATTCCGTGCGGCACGGGATTTCCTTCTCGACCGCCGGGAGGACTACGAGGCGGCGTACGAGGGGTTCAGCTGGCCGCGCCCGGACCGCTTCAACTGGGCCCTGGACTGGTTCGACCAGATCGCGGACGGCAACGACCGCACCGCCCTGCACATCGTGGAGGAGGACGGCCAGGAGACCCGGCTGAGCTTCGACGCGATGCGCCGCCGCTCCGACCGCGCCGCGAACTGGCTGCGCGCGCGGGGCGTGCGGGTCGGGGACCGGATCGTGGTCATGCTCGGCAACCAGCGGGAGCTGTGGGAGACGGCGCTGGCGGCCATGAAGCTGCGCGCCGTCGTCATCCCCGCCACCCCGCTGCTCGGCCCGCTGGACCTGGCCGACCGCATCGGCCGCGGCCGGGCGAAGCACGTGATCGCGCGGGCGGAGGACACCGGCAAGTTCGCCGAGGTGCCGGGCGACTACACCCGCATCGCGGTCGGCGGACCCCGGGGAGCGGCCCCGGACGGCTGGCTGGCGTACGAGGACGCCGGGACGGACACCGTGCCGGACGAGGCGCCGGGCGGGGCGGCGGACCGCTTCGTACCGGACGGCCCGACCTTCGCCGCCGACCCCCTCATGCTCTACTTCACCTCCGGCACCACCGCTCAGCCCAAGCTCGTCCAGCACACCCACATCTCGTACCCCATCGGCCATCTGTCGACGATGTACTGGATCGGCCTCCGGCCCGGGGACGTGCACCTCAACATCTCCTCTCCGGGCTGGGCCAAGCACGCCTGGTCCAACCTCTTCGCCCCGTGGAACGCCGAGGCGACCGTCTTCCTCTACAACTACACCCGCTTCGACGCCACCCGCCTCATGGCCGAGATGGACCGCTGCGGCGTCACCACCTTCTGCGCCCCGCCCACCGTCTGGCGGATGCTCATCCAGGCCGACCTGACCCAGCTGCGGCACCCGCCGCGCGAGGCCGTCGCCGCCGGTGAGCCGCTGAACCCCGAGGTCATCGAGCATGTCCGGCGCGACTGGGGCGTGACCATCCGGGACGGTTTCGGCCAGACAGAGACCGCCGTCCAGGTCGCCAACACCCCCGGCCAGCCGCTCAAGACCGGTTCGATGGGCCGCCCGACCCCCGGCTTCGCCGTCGTCCTCCTCGACCCGGTCACCGGCGAACCCGGCGACGAGGGCGAGATCTGCCTCGACCTGACCGGACGGCACGGCCGCCCGGTCGGCCTGATGACGGGGTACGAGGACGACGAGGAGCGCACCGCCGAGGCCACCGCGGGCGGCTACTACCGCACCGGCGACATCGGCTCGCGCGACGCGGACGGCTACATCACTTACATCGGGCGCGCCGACGACGTCTTCAAGGCCTCCGACTACAAGATCTCCCCGTTCGAGCTGGAGAGCGCCCTGCTGGAGCACGAGGCGGTCGCCGAGGCCGCCGTCGTCCCGGCGCCCGACCCGCTGCGGCTGGCCGTGCCGAAGGCGTACATCGTGCTCGCCGAGGGCTGGGAGCCGGGGCCCGAGACGGCGAAGGTGCTGTTCGCGCACTCCAGGGCGGTGCTGGCGCCGTACAAGCGGGTCCGGCGGCTGGAGTTCGCGGAGCTGCCCAAGACGGTGTCCGGCAAGATTCGCCGGATTGAACTACGGGAGCGCACGGCGATGGGTGACGGCGTCGAGTTTCATGAGGGAACCTCATGAACGGCAGCTCTCTTTCGTGTGACCGCTAAGGAGACACCATGACCGACCCGATCGCCGACGACCCGACCCCGCCCCCGCCCGCCCTCTCGTACGCGAGCGGCACCGGGGACCAGCCGCTGCTCGGCGACACCATCGGCGCCAGCCTCGCCCGGTCCGTCGAACGCCACGGCGACCGTGAGGCGCTGGTCGACATCCCCTCCGGCCGCCGCTGGACGTACGCCGCGTTCGGCCGGTCGGTCGAGGAGGTCGCGCTCGGGCTGCTGGCCAAGGGCGTCGGCAAGGGCGATCGGGTCGGCATCTGGGCGGTCAACTGCCCCGAATGGGTGCTGGTGCAGTACGCCACCGCCCGCATCGGCGCCATCATGGTCAACGTCAACCCCGCCTACCGCGTCCACGAGCTGCGCTACGTGCTGCGGCAGGCCGGGGTGTCGGTCCTCGTCTCGTCCACCGAGCACAAGGACAGCGACTACCGCCGCATGGTCGAGCAGGTGCGCGCCGAATGCCCCGCCCTGCGCGACGTCATCTACATCGGCGACCGCACCTGGGACGGGCTGGTGCGCGCGGGGGAGGCGGTGCCGAAGGACAAGCTGGCCGAGCGCGAGGCCCGGCTGTCCTGCGACGACCCGGTCAACATCCAGTACACCTCGGGCACCACGGGCTTCCCGAAGGGCGCCACCCTCTCCCACCACAACATCCTCAACAACGGCTACTTCGTGGGGGAGACGGTCGGCTACACCGAGCGCGACCGGATCTGTCTGCCGGTGCCCCTGTACCACTGCTTCGGCATGGTCCTGGGGGCGCTGGCCGCCACCACCCACGGCGCCTGCCTCGTCCTCCCCGCCCCCACCTTCGACCCCGCCGCCACCCTGACCGCCGTCGAACGGGAGCGCTGCACCTCGCTGTACGGCGTCCCCACCATGTTCATCGCCGAGCTGGCCCTGCCCGACTTCGCCACCTTCGACCTCTCCTCGCTGCGCACCGGGATCATGGCCGGATCGCCCTGCCCGGTGGAGGTGATGCGGCGGGTGGTCGACGAGATGCACATGGCCGAGGTGTCCATCTGCTACGGCATGACCGAGACCTCCCCGGTCTCCACCCAGACACGGCGCGACGACGACCTCGCCCGCCGGACCGGCACGGTCGGCCGGGTGCTGCCGTACGTCGAGGTCAAGGTCATGGACCCGGCCACCGGCCTGACCGCCCCCCGAGGCACCCGCGGCGAACTGTGCACCCGCGGCTACTCGGTGATGCTCGGCTACTGGGAGGAACCGGAGCGGACGGCCGAGGCCATCGACCCGGCGGGCTGGATGCACACCGGCGACCTGGCCGTGATGGACGACGACGGCTACGTCCAGATCGTCGGCCGCATCAAGGACATGATCATCCGGGGCGGCGAGAACGTGTACCCGAGGGAGATCGAGGAGTTCCTGCACACCCACCCCAAGATCGCCGACGTGCAGGTGGTGGGCGTACCGGACGAGAAGTACGGCGAGGAGATCCTCGCCTGCGTCATCCTGCGCGAGGGCGTCACCGCCCTCACCCGCGACGAACTGGCCCGCTTCTGCCGAGGCCGCCTGGCCGCCTTCAAGGTGCCCCGCCACCTGCGTGTCATGGACGCCTTCCCGATGACGGTCAGCGGCAAGGTCCGCAAGGTCGAACTGCGCGAGGCGGGCGCCCGCGACCTGTCCGCCGTCCCGGAAACCCGCACCGACCCGGACCGCACCCCGGCCCCCACCCCGGAGCCCCAGCCCACGCGCTGACCTATCGGCCCGCGTTCGGGAGGCAGCCCTTCACCCCGGATTCGGCGCCCCGGCTGAACGCCGAGACGCGCTGCGAGGCGTTGCCGTGGTCGGAGGTGTTCGTCCACGGCGTCTCGTCGGCGAGGGCCGAGAGGGCGTCGGACAGTTCGTTCGTGTCGCCGTCCTCGAAGGTCAGCGTGTTGTCCCTGGCCGCGCCGAAGAGGACGGCACCGGCCAGGCAGTCGGCCTGGAGTTCGCGGGCCAGGTCGACCAGGCCCGCGTCCAGCCGGTTCTGGATGGCGTGGCCCCACTCATGGGCGATGACCAGGTAGACCCAGGCGTCGCCGCGCTGGTGGCCCGCCCGCATCAGGTCCATGTCCCAGGCCACGTAGTCGCCGCCCGGGCAGTAGACGGCGTTGTCGTCGGGGAGCGCGGTGCCGCCGCAGGTGGGGGCGGTGCCGGTGGCGCCGTCGTACGCGCCCAGGATCCGGGGCGGGCGGTAGGTGCCGGTGAAGAACTCGTTCCAGTGGGTGGACCAGTAGGTGTTGGTGATGGACACCGCCGCGTTGATGTCCCCCTCCACGCTGTCGGCCGTCCCCGGATCGGGGGCGCTCGGCGTGCTCGCGGCACGGCTGGTCTCCGCAGGCCGCGGCAGCCCACTGCCACCGCAGCCGGAGACGGTCAGCAGGGTCAGGACGGTCAGCAGGGTCAGGAGCGACGCCGCGATCCTCGGGCACCACGGAACAGCCATCGTCTGCGGCCTCCGGCCGGTCGTGAACGGTGGGGGTGGTGCCTCAACCGAAGCGCCCCCCGGTCATGAGCGCAAGTGCGGACCGGTGGTGAAGGAGCGCACCAGCTCCGCCAGCGCACGCGGGCGCTCGAGCAGCATCGCGTGCGACGCGTCGAGCGTGTGCACCGCGATCCGTGGGTGGTCGGCGGTGAGCGTGCTCAGCTCGCTCTCCAGCCCCTTCAGGTACGCGGCCATCAGCTCGTCGAACCACGCCAGCTCCGGGCCCTGGTCCGCGAGCCGGGTGCCGCGGACGATCAGCAGGGGGCGGGTCAGGCGGCGGTAGACCGGGAACATGTCCAGCTCGTCCATCGCGTCCAGCATCTCCACCGCCCGCTCCCGCTCCGGCCGCAGGAACAGCTGCCCGTCGCCGGTCTCGCCGAGCGACCGCCGTACGCCCTCCTCCAGCAGCTCGGGCGCGAAGCCCAGCTGGGCGGCCATGGCGGCCCCTTGGGCGCGTACGGACTCCAGGGCCTCGGGCGGGAAGGCGTGGCCCGCAGCTGCCCGGGAGACCTGCCGGGCGCGGTCCAGGCCCTCGGTCACGGTCCGCGGGTCGAGCCCGGCGTACTGCTCGGGCCGCCCCAGCCCGAAGCCGTCGAGGTTGACCGCGCCGGGGGTGTGCGGGTGGGCGTCCGCGTACAGCGCGGCCAGCATGCCGCCGAGCGAGTGGCCGACGAGCACGGCCTCCGGGACGCCGCACGCGTCCAGGACGACCTCGATGTCGGCGAGCGCGGTCGCGGTCGTCCACGGCTCCGCCCCGCGCCCGGAGTGGCCGTGTGCCCGCAGGTCCATCGAGAGGACCCGGTGATCGGCGACCAGGTCGCCCGCGACCCCCGACCAGTCGGAGAGCGTGCGCCCGGCGCCGTGGATCAGCAGCAGCGGGGTGCCGCTGCCGCCGTGGTCGCGGACGGCGAGGGTGACGTCGGCGTGGTCGACGGTGAAGTCAGTGGGCATGGATCAGCGCTCCTCGAGGTCGTGGTCGGGGTCGGGAACCACGGTAGAGCGCCGGTAGAGGGCGAAGATCATCCGCCAAGTGGAGGCGAAACGGCCCTCGTTCGGGTGACAATGAATGAGGCTCATCCGCGCGGCGGGCCGCAGCGGATCAGGGTGTCCGCGGGGTCGTTGACGGGCTGTGGGGTGCCGGTCAGGTCCATGATGAAGAGCGGTATGTGCAGCGCGTCCGCGCGCGCCCGCGCCTCCCGGGCGTAGCCCGCCAGCGAGAAGAAGACGCTCACGGCCGACTCGTTGAGCCCGTTCAGCCACAGGCACTCGACCTCGCGCAGCCCGGTGGGGCGGGTCGTCGGGTCGACCTGGGCGACGACGCCCTTCCCGTAGAGGTCCACCCCGGAGGCCTCCGGATCGTCCGGCCGCCGCAGACACCCGAAGCCGAGCCACCGCAGATACTGGGCGGCTGCGGTGACCACGTCCCGGCCGGTACGGATCGTCACCGGCCGGAACGCCGGGCGCGGGGCCGGCTCGCTGTCCCCGTCCTCGTGACGTTCCGGAACCTCCCGAGCCGGCGCGCCCGGTGCGACCGGGACCACCGGGACCCGCACGACCGCCCCGCAGCCGCAGCCGAACTCCGGCTGCGGCCAGTGGCCCTGACGCCCGCAGGACGGGCAGTCCACCGTCACCCATATGTCCTGCCAGGTGCGGTGTTCGATCTCCTCCGGCGTGCCGTCGCGCAGCACCGGGAGGGTGAGCGGCGCGCCGCACGAGCACGGGAAGGTGGGCGGAGTGAACGACTGCTCGCGGCGGCACGCGGGGCAGCGCACCGGCACGCTCTCTGTCATCTGACGCTCCGTAGCGGATGTCTGCGGTAACGGGGCCATGTTCTACGAAGCGGGGGAGTGACGGGAGGGACTTGGGCGCATCGACCGCCTCCAGTGGGACGGCCGCGTGACGCCGGGCTGGACGCCTGACGGATGACGCCCGGAGTACGGGCCGCGCGAGGCTGCCGGAGGCGCGGTCCGGCGAAGTAGGTTGGCGGCGTGAGATTGAGGGTTGAGTTCACCACCGAGCCGTTCGACCTCGACGAGGTGCCGCCGCATGCCGTGGCCGCCCGCGAGGCGGTTCAGGCCGCACCGCTGGACACCGTCGACGTCGGCCCGTTCGGCAATACCGCGGAGGGCCGGGCGGACGCCGTGCTGGCCGCCGTGGACCATCTGCTGCGCACGTCCCTGGAGGCGGGCGCCACCCGGGTCTCGCTCCAGGTCAACGTCGTCGCGGAGCCCGGCGCGTGACCGGCCCGGCGGACCACCCCTTCGTCTCGGCGGTCCGGCCGCTGGTCGACGCGATGGGCGGCGAGCTGATCGCCCCGGACCGGGCCCGGGACGACGACGTGGTGCTGTCCTGGGAGGGCAGCGCGGTGGTGGCCGTACGGCTGCCGCACCTCTCGGCGTCCCTGGACCACATCCTCGCCGACCTCCAGCGCCGCCACGGCGTCCCGCTGTCGGCCCTGGACCGCAAGACGAAGCAGGGAATCGTCCGCGCCCTGGAACAGCGCGGCGCGTTCTCGGTGCGCCACGGCGTCGAAACGGTCGCGAGCGCGCTCGGGGTGAGCCGCTTCACCGTCTACAACTACCTCAACCGCGAGAAGGGCACTGGGCCCGAGCGCTCGGAGCCGTGATCCGCTTGACGCCGATCAGCGTGCGGTAGCGGGGCCGGTCGGCGAAGGCGCTCAGCGGCCAGACGGCGGGGCGCCCGGCCTCGGCGCACAGGTGGAGCACCTGGCCAGGCCCGGCCCAGACACCGACGTGGGCGCCGTAGGCGTCGTCGGTGGCGTTGAAGAGCAGGAGATCGAGGGGGCGGGGGCGGGTCACCGCGACGCGGGTCGTGGCCGCCGTGTCGGCCCACAGCTCGCTGGACCGCAGCGCGGGCGGCTCCAGGCCGAAGTGGCGGAGCACCGCGTACGCGAACACCTGGCAGTTGGCGCCCTCGGCGAGGTCCGGCCGCTCGGCGACCGCCGGGGATCCGGGGAAGCGTGCGCCCACGTACGGCACGGACCAGAAGTGGTCCGGCAGCCGGGTGGCGAGTTCAGCGGTCATGGACCCCATCCTGGCGTGTCCGGGCCGGGCCCGGCACCCACACATTCAGCTCCGTATTCAACAAACTGTTGACGTTTCTCGGGGAAGCTCCTAGCTTTCGGGGTGTGACTACCAGCGCTCCACCGGGCCTGGCCCGGTTCAACGCGGCGGGCCGGTCGGACGCGGCCGCGTCGCTGTACGAGGTGTGCGCCAGCCGGGCCTGGGGCGCGGCGGTGGCTGCCGGGCGGCCGTACCGCGACGTGGACGCCCTGCTCGACGCGTCCGACGCGGCCATGGCCGGGCTGACCGAGGGCGATCTGGCCGAGGCCATGGCCGGGCATCCGCCCATCGGGCGACCGAAGCCGGGGGACGCCACCTCGGCGCGCGAGCAGAGCGGGGTGAGCGGCTCCGGCGACGAGCTGCGCGCGGAGCTGCTGGAGCTGAATCTCGCGTACCAGGAGCGCCACGGCCATGTGTTCCTGATCTGTGCCACCGGCCGCACCGGCGAGGAGATGCTCACCGCCCTCCGCCGCCGGATCGGCAACGACACGGACACGGAACGCGAGATCGTCCGCACCGAACTGGGAAAGATCAACCGCATCCGGCTGACCCGACTCATGACCGCGGAAGCGGCGGAAGGAGAGCGGTGATGGCGACCGCCACCTCCGTGTCCACGCATATCCTGGACACCAGCCTCGGCCGCCCGGCCACCGGCGTCCCCGTCGAGCTGTCGGCGCGCCCCGCGGGCGGTGCCGACTGGGCGGTGCACGCCGCCTCCCGCACCGACGGGGACGGGCGCTGCAAGGATCTGCCCGCCCTGCCCGAGGGCACCACCCAGGTACGGCTGCGTTTCGAGACCGAGTCGCGCGGGCCCTTCTTCCCGGAGGTGACGGTCGTCTTCGCCGTCGAGCCCGGCGAGCACTACCACGTGCCGCTGCTGCTCACCCCGTTCGGCTACTCCGTATACCGAGGGAGCTAGCACCGATGCCCATGCTCGGCCAGAACCAGTACGGCAAGGCGGAGACCCGCGTGGTCCGGATGGTGCGCGACGGCGCCGTCCACCACATCAAGGACCTGAACGTCTCCGTCGCGCTCTCCGGCGACATGGCGGACGTCCACCGCCACGGCGACAACACCGGCGTCCTGCCGACCGACACCATGAAGAACACGGTGTACGCCTTCGCCAAGAAGCACGGCATCGCCACCGCCGAACACTTCGGCATCGAGCTGGCCCGCCACTTCGTTTCCAGCCAGGAGACGATCCGCACCGCCCGCGTGCGGATCGAGGAGTACGCCTGGGAGCGGATCGAGACCGGCGGGGAGGCCCGGCACTCCTTCGTCCGCGCGGGCCAGGAGACCCGTACCGCCCAGATCCGGTACGACGGCCGGGACTGGGAGGTGCTGTCCGGCCTGCGGGACCTCACGGTCATGAACTCCACCGACTCCGAGTTCCACGGCTACGTCAAGGACGCGTACACCACCCTGCCGGAGGCGCGCGATCGCATCCTCGCCACCGAGGTGCACGCCCGCTGGCGCCACGGCTGGAGCGACGCGGCGCAGCCGGAGCCGGACTGGGACGCCGTGTACGCGGACGCGCGCGCCGATCTGCTGGCCGCCTTCGCCGAGACGTACTCGCTCTCGCTCCAGCAGACGCTGTACGCGATGGGCGCGCGCGTTATCGAGCGGCGTCCCGGGATACCCGAGATACGGCTCTCGCTCCCCAACAAACACCACTTCCTGGTCGACCTCGCGCCCTTCGGCCTCACCAACGACAACGAGGTCTACTTCGCCGCCGACCGGCCGTACGGGCTCATCGAGGCCACCGTCCTGCGGGACGGCGCCGAGGCCAGGATCCCCACCGACTGAACCCACACCCCCGACCGGGAAGGGCCCGCCCCGTGCACCGCATCGTCATCGAGAACTGCGCCATCGCGACCGTCGACGCGCAGGACACCGAGCACGCCTCGGGCCATGTCGTCGTCGCGGGCAACCGCGTCGAGTCGGTGGGCCCGGGCCCCGCGCCGGGCGGTCTGGACGGGGTGGTCCGCCGGGTCGACGGCACCGGCCACCTCCTCACCCCGGGCCTGGTCAACACCCATCACCACTTCTACCAGTGGCTCACCCGCGGTCTCGCCCAGGACCACAACCTCTTCGACTGGCTGGTGGCGCTCTACCCCACCTGGGCCCGGATCGACGAGCCGATGGTGTACGCGGCCGCGCGCGGCTCGCTCGGGATGATGGCGCGCGGCGGCGTCACCACCGCCATGGACCACCACTACGTCTTCCCGCGCGGCGCGGGCGATCTGCTGGGCGCCGAGATCCGCGCGGCGCGCGAGCTGGGCGTGCGGTTCACCGCCGCGCGCGGCTCCATGGACCTCGGCAGCTCGGACGGCGGGCTGCCGCCGGACTTCGCCGTCGAGACCACCGCGGACGCCCTGGCGGCCACCGAGGAGGCCATCGACACCCACCACGACGGCTCGTACGACGCGATGCTGCGGATCGTGGTCGCGCCCTGCTCGCCCTTCTCCGTCACCACCGAACTCATGCGGGAGAGCGCCGAGTTGGCGCGCCGCAAGGGGGTGCGGCTGCATACCCACGGCTCGGAGACGGTCGAGGAGGAGAAGTTCTGCCACGAGCGGTTCGGGATGGGCCCGACCGACTACTTCGCGGACACCGGCTGGCTCGGCGAGGACGTGTGGATGGCGCACAGCGTCCACATGAACGACGCCGACATCGCGGCCTTCGCCCGCACCGGCACCGGCGTCGCCCACTGCCCCTCGTCCAACGCCCGGCTCGCCGCCGGGATCGCCCGGGTGCCGGACCTGCTGGCCGCGGGCGTACCCGTCGGGCTCGGCGTGGACGGCACCGCCTCGAACGAGTCCGGCGAGCTGCACACCGAGCTGCGCAACGCCCTGCTGATCAACCGGCTCGGCGACCACCGCGAGAAGGCGCTGACGGTCCGCCAGGCGCTCCGCCTCGGCACCTACGGCGGGGCCAGGGTGCTGGGCCGCGAGGGCGAGATCGGGTCCCTGGAGCCGGGCAAGCTCGCCGACCTGGTGCTGTGGAAGCTGGACGGCATCGGCCACTCGACGATCGCCGACCCGGTGGCGGCGCTGGTGCTGGGCGCGGCGGCGCCGGTGACCCTGTCGCTGGTGAACGGCGAGCCGGTGGTGGAGGCGGGGCGGCTGCTCACCGCCGACGAGGACGACATCGCGCGCGGTGCGCGCGACGAGGCGCGGCGCCTCGCCCGTATCGCCGAGGAGGGGTGATACATCAGGGTGATTCATCGGAGGGGTCGGGCCTCTCTGCTGGCAATGTGGCGCCCGTGGCGCTTTATGTCCCGTTGACATCCCACCTTTGCGGCTCTAGGTTCCGGTACGCGGCTGGCCAGCCCTCCTGTCCGACCACCCATGAGCACAGGAGCCGCCATGCGTGTGTCCCCACGGGCGTTATCCCTGTCCCGAGGTCTGAGCCTGCTGCTCGGCCTGTTCCTGGCGCTGACCCTCAGCACACCGTCCGCCACCGCCGAACCCACCACCGCCGAACCCGCCAGCGCACCGCGGGCCGACCCCGGTCCCGGCACCGACTACGCGGCCGACGACCCGTTCACCTCCGCCCGCACCGACTGGTGGCGGCAGGACCGGTTCGGGATGTTCATCCACTTCGGCGCGTACTCCCAACTGGAAGGCGAGTACACCCGGCCCGACGGCACCGTGTGCCGGGACGCGGAGTGGATCAAGCGGAACTGCCGGATATCCACGAGCGCCTACGAGGACATGGCGCGGGGCTTCAACCCGTCGTCCTTCGACGCCAAGGCGGTCGTCAAGGCGGCCAAGGACGCCGGTCAGCGCTACATCGTCATCACGTCCAAGCACCACGACGGATACGCGATGTGGCCGACGAAGCAGAACGCCTGGAACCTGCGCGACCACTCCTCGTTCGACAAGCGGCGCGACATCCTCGCCGAGCTGAAGACCGCCGCCGACGAGGCCGGGATCAAGCTCGGCTTCTACTACTCGATCTGGGACTGGCACGACCCCGACTTCGCCGACCCGGCCACCTTCCCGCAGTACCGGAAGCGGATGTACGCGCAGCTCAAAGAGCTGATCGACGGCTATGACCCGGCGCTGCTGTGGTTCGACGGCGAATGGGACGCGGACGACCCCACCAACAACTGGTCCCCGGGGGACGGCGAACAGCTCGAAGCGTATCTGCGCGGCCTCGACCCGGACCTGGTCATCAACAACCGGGTCGGCAAGCGCCGCGTCGTGGACGGCGACTACGGCACCCCCGAGCAGGAGATCCCGGACGCCCCGGTGGACGGCCAGCTCTGGGAGTCCTGCATGACCCTCAACGGCCACTGGGGCTTCGCGAAGTACGACCAGAACTGGAAGTCGCCCCAGACGCTCACCCGCAACCTCCTCGACATCGCCAGCCGGGGCGGCAACTATCTGCTCAACGTCGGCCCCGACAAGCTCGGCCGCGTCCCCCAGCCGTCCGTCGACCGGCTGCGCGACATCGGCTCCTGGCTCCGGACATCGGGTCAGGGCCGGGCCGTGTACGGGGCGGGGGACGCCGGTCTGGTGACCGAGCCCCGGTGGGGAGCGGTCAGCCGGTCCGGCAACAAGCTCTACGCATCCGTCACCGACTGGCCCACCGCCGGGCAGCCCCTCCACCTCACCGCGCGGGCGCCGTTCGAGGTGACCGGGGCGCGGGTGCTGGGCAGCGGTCAGAAGGTCGCGGTCGCGGCGGCCGGGGACGGCTTCGACCTCACCCCCTCCGGCGGGCCCGTGGACACCACCGCGTCGGTGATCGAGCTGACGGTCAGGCCGTCCGGCGCGTCCGTACCCCCGGGCCGGGGCACCGGGCTGCGGCAGGAGGTGTTCGCGAACGACACCTTCACCGGGCCGCCGGTCGTCACCCGGACCGATCCGACCGTCAACCACGCCTGGCGGAGCGCCGGTTCACCGGACACCCGGGTCCCGGCCGACCGCTTCAGCGTCCGCTGGACCGGCTCCCTGGTGCCCCGCCACAGTCAGACGTACACGCTCACCACCGTCTCCGACGACACGGTGCGGGTGTGGATCGACGGCAAGCTCCTCATCGACAGCACCACGCCGCACACGGCGCAGGTCGACAAGGCGGCCGTCGGCCTGAAGGCCGGGCAGCGCCACGCCATCAAGGTCGAGTACACCGAGCAGACCGGGGAGGCGCACATGAAGCTGCTGTGGTCCAGCCCCGGCCAGCCCCAGCAGATCGTGCCGCGCGCCCAGCTCTCCACGTCCTAACGCGCACAGGGAAAGGGGCCCCGGGACGACGTCCCGGGGCCCCTTCGCCCCTCAGCCCAGCAGCTCGTACGCGGGCAGGGTCAGGAACTCCGCGTAGTCCTGGTCCAGCGCGACCTTCAGCAGCAGATCGTGGGCCTCCTGCCAGCGCCCGGCCCCGAACGCCTCCGGGCCGACCTCCTCGCGGATCGCGGCCAGCTCCTCGGCGGCGACCGTGCGCACCAGGTCGGCGGTGGCCTTCTCGCCGTTCTCGAAGACGACCCCGGCGTTGATCCACTGCCAGATCTGGGAACGGGAGATCTCCGCGGTGGCGGCGTCCTCCATCAGGTTGAAGATGGCGACGGCCCCCAGCCCGCGCAGCCACGCCTCGATGTAGCGGGTGCCGACCTGCACGGCGTTGCGCAGCCCCGCGAAGGTGGGCTTGGCGTCCAGCGAGGCGACGTCGATCAGCTCGGCCGCCGTGACCCGGACGTCCTCACGCAGCCGGTCCTTCTGGTGCGGCTGCTCGCCGAGCACCGCGTCGAACGACTCGCGGGCGACCGGGACCAGATCGGGGTGGGCCACCCACGAGCCGTCGAAGCCGTCGTTCGCCTCACGGTCCTTGTCGGCCCGCACCTTGTCGAACGCGACCGCGTTGACCTCGGCGTCCCGGCGCGAGGGGATGAAGGCCGCCATCCCGCCGATCGCGTGGGCGCCGCGCTTGTGGCAGGTGCGGACCAGCAACTCGGTGTAGGCGCGCATGAACGGCGCGGTCATCGTCACCGCGTTGCGGTCGGGCAGGACGAAGCCGGGGCCCGCGTCGCGGAAGTTCTTGACGATGGAGAACAGGTAGTCCCAGCGGCCCGCGTTGAGCCCGGAGGCGTGGTCGCGCAGCTCGTACAGGATCTCGTCCATCTCGTACGCGGCCGTGATCGTCTCGATGAGCACCGTGGCGCGGATGCTCCCTTGCGGGACGCCCACGTAGTCCTGCGCGAAGACGAAGACGTCGTTCCAGAGGCGGGCCTCCAGGTGCGATTCGGTCTTCGGCAGGTAGAAGTACGGGCCCTTGCCCAGGTCGAGCAGGCGGCGCGCGTTGTGGAAGAAGTACAGCCCGAAGTCGACGAGCCCGCCGGGCACCGCGCGGCCCTCCGCGTCCCGGAGGTGGCGCTCGTCGAGGTGCCAGCCGCGCGGCCGGGCGACGACGGTGGCCAGCTCCTCGGCGGGGCGCAGCGCGTAGCTCTTGCCCTCGGGGGAGGTGAAGTCGATCCGGCGCTCATACGCGTCGGTCAGATTCAGCTGGCCGCCGATCACATTCGCCCAGGTGGGCGCGGAGGCGTCCTCGAAGTCGGCGAGCCAGACCCTGGCGCCCGAGTTGAGCGCGTTGATCGTCATCTTGCGGTCGGTGGGACCGGTGATCTCCACCCGGCGGTCCTGGAGGGCGGGCGGGGCCTCGGCCACGCGCCAGTCCGGGTCCTCGCGGATGTGCGAGGTCTCCGGCAGGAAGTCCAGGGTGCTCGTACGGGCGATCTCGGCCCGTCGCTCGGCGCGGCGCGCGAGCAACTCGTCGCGCCGAGGGGTGAAGCGGTGGTGCAGCTCGGCCAGGAAGGCCAGAGCCGCGTCGGTCAGCACCTCTCCCTGACGCTCCAGAGGCTCGGCGTCGACGATGGCCAGCGGGGATGGCGCTGTGGCGGACATGGGCGTTCACTCCTCAGTCGATAGCATTCTGGATATTAATTTCCTCATCGTGGAAGTTCAATCGGCTGTCGTTGTGAGACTCGCTTCACGCACGGTGCGGGGGCTACCGCGCCCGCACCGTGCGGGCTACCGCAGCAGCGCCAGATCCTCCGGCGTGTCGATGTCGTCCACGCGGGCGATGTCGCCGCAGTCGACCCGGATGATCTCGGCCTGATGTGCCCTCAGATACGCGCGCGCCCCACGATCCCCCACCGCGCTCGCCGCGACGTCCGCCCACCGCTGCGCGCCGAACAGCACCGGATGCCCCCGCTCGCCGCCGTACTCCGCCGTCACCAGGCTCTCCGCCGGGCGGGGCGCGGCACGGCAGGCGGCCCGTACGCGCGCCACCGCCGGTGCCCCGATCCCGGGCTGATCCACCAGCGTGACCAGTGCCGCGCGCGCCCCCGTGCCGCTCAGCGAGGCCAGTCCGGCGCGCAGCGAGGAGCCCATGCCGCCCTCCCAGTCCGGGTTGTCGACCAGTACGCAGCCCGGCAGCTCGGCCCGCTCCCGCACCTCACCGGCGGCGGCGCCCAGCACGATGTGCACCGGGGCGCACCCGCCCTCCCGCAGCGCGCGCGCCGCGTGCTCCACCAGCGGCCTGCCCCGGTACTCCAGCAGCGCCTTGGCCCGCCCGCCCAGCCGCCGTCCGCCGCCCGCCGCCAGCAGCAACCCGGCGACCTGCGTCTTGTCCTCAGAGGTGCGATCCATGCCCCCCTGCTTACCGCACGGGGGCGCCGTGTGGACGATTCATCCCAGCCGGTCTGATTTTCGCTCTCCGTATGGCGCACTGCGCACACGGTGGCGTTAACTGATCCGCAGCCCCTTGTGTCCGATTCGGCGTCCGGAGGGGCAGGGGAGAGGGAGGGCGGGCTCGTGCAGCCGCGCGCGAGGGGGAGAAGGGCCGTGTTGTCCGACGTGGAGGGCGCCGCAGTGGCGTGCACCGAGGAAGACCCGAGGGTGGCGGAGCTGCGCCTGGCCGTGGCCCGGCTCAGGCGTGACCTGGCCGCCCATCCGGCGGAATTACCGGACCGGGCGATCGCGGACGACGAACTGGCCGCACTCGAGGCCATGGCCCGCACCGGCACCCCCGAACTGCACCGCCTCCGCCGCTCCCTGCTCCTGGTGGCCGGTGCGCTCGGCTCGGTCAGCGCCCTGAACCCGGCGCTGCGGGGGGTCAGGACGGCGATCGATCTGTTCGGTACGGTGCCGCGCTAGCGCCGTTCCCTCAGGCGCCGTCTCAGGTCCCGTCCGTGCTGGCCAGCGCCGCCGACAGATCAGCGGCGACCTCCTTCAGCACCGGCACGATCTCCTGGGTGGCCTCGTCCGTCACCCGCCCCGCCGGGCCCGAGATGGAGATGGCGGCCGCCGTCGGGGAGTCCGGCACGGACACCGCCAGGCAGCGCACGCCCATCTCCTGCTCGTTGTCGTCCACGGCGTATCCGGTCTCGCGCACCAGTCGCAGCGCGTCCAGGAACGCGTCCGGCGTGGTGATCGTCTTCGCCGTCGCGGCGGGCATGCCGGTGCGGGCCAGGAGGGCGCGTACCTCGCCCGGGGGCGTGGTGGCCAGCAGCGCCTTGCCGACGCCGGTGCTGTGCGGCAGGACCCGCCGCCCGACCTCGGTGAACATGCGCATGGAGTGGCGGGAGGGCACCTGCGCGACGTACACCACCTCGTCCCCGTCCAGCAGCGCCATGTTCGCGGTCTCGCCGGTCTCCTCCACCAGGCGCGCCAGATACGGCCGCGCCCAGGTGCCCAGCAGCCGGGCCGAGCTTTCGCCGAGCCGGATCAGCCGGGGGCCCAGAGCGTAGCGGCGGTTGGGCTGCTGGCGTACGTAACCGCAGGCCACCAGCGTGCGCATCAGCCGGTGGATGGTGGGCAGCGGAAGGCCGCTACTGCCGGAGAGTTCGCTCAGCCCGACCTCGCCCCCGGCGTCGGCCATCCGCTCCAGAAGGTCGAAGGCGCGCTCCAGGGACTGGACGCCACCCGCGTTGGTGGCGGCGGTCTTGGACTCGGCGGACGGCACGTCGGCGTTTCCTTTCGCAGCGGGCAGCACCGGTCTCGCGCCCGCGTCGGAAACCGCGGCCGACCGGTCCTCGGCAGCCTACCGGTCCCTCCCGGCGCCGCGTTCTACGTATCGAAAATCATCTTTCATGGTACGGAATCGAACGGGGGTGCCTCGGAAGTCTTGACCAGATCGGACGAGAAGGGAAGACTCCGAGCGGAAAACTTATTCCGCGTTGCGGAATTTACTGAGGGGAGTAGGAGTGCACGAACTGGACCCGGAACTGAGCCCGGACCTGGTGCTGCGTTCGACGCGCGTGATCACCCCCGACGGCCCGCGTGCCGCGTCCGTCGCCGTTTCCACCGCCGAGGGCCGCATTCTGGCCGTCCTGCCGCACGACACCGCCCTCCCGCCCGGGGCGCTGCTCGAAGACCTCGGGGACGATGTCCTCCTCCCCGGTCTCGTCGACACCCACGTCCACGTCAACGACCCCGGCCGCACCGAGTGGGAGGGCTTCGGCTCCGCCACCCGCGCCGCCGCGGCCGGTGGCGTGACCACGCTGGTCGACATGCCCCTCAACAGCATCCCGCCCACCACCAACGTCGAGGCGCTGGAGATCAAGCGGGATGTCGCCCGCGCGGCGGCCCACATCGACATCGGCTTCTGGGGCGGTGCGATCCCCGGCAACACGGCCGATCTGCGGCCGCTGCACGACGCCGGGGTCCTCGGCTTCAAGTGCTTCCTGCTGCACTCCGGCGTGGACGAGTTCCCGCAGCTCGACGCGGCCGGGCTCGCGGTGACCCTCGGCGAGATCGCGGGCTTCGGCGGGCTGCTCATCGTCCACGCCGAGGACCCGCAGCTGATCGACGGCGCACCGCAGCCCAGCGGCCCGCGCTACGCCGACTTCCTCGCCTCCCGCCCCCGCGAGGCCGAGAACCGGGCCATCGAGGGCCTCATCGACCTCGCCCGCGAGCTGGACGCCCGGGTCCACATCCTGCATCTGTCCTCCGCGGAATCCCTGCCGCGCATCGCCGCCGCGCGCCGCGAAGGCGTCCGGATCACCGTCGAGACCTGTCCGCACTTCCTCACCCTCACCGCCGAGGAAGTCCCGGACGGCGCCACCGAGTTCAAGTGCTGTCCGCCGATACGCGAGGCGGCCAACCAGGACACGCTGTGGCAGGGCCTGGCCGACGGCACGATCGACTGCGTCGTCTCCGACCACTCGCCCTGCACCGCGGAGCTGAAGACCGACGACTTCGGGCAGGCCTGGGGCGGCATCTCCTCGCTCCAGCTCGGCCTGCCCGCCATCTGGACGGAGGCCCGCCGCCGCGGCCACACCCTCCACGATGTCGCGCGCTGGATGTCCACGGCCCCGGCCGCCCTGGTCGGCCTCGACCACAAGGGCGCCATCGAGGCGGGACGGGACGCCGACTTCGCGGTCCTGGCGCCCGAGGAGACCTTCACCGTCGACCCCGCCGCCCTCCACCACCGCAACCAGGTCACCGCGTACGCAGGGAAGACGCTGCACGGCGTCGTACGGTCCACCTGGCTGCGCGGCCACAAGATCGCCGACCACGGCGCACCGACCGGCCCCCTCCCCACAGGCCGACTCCTCGAAAGGCAGCCCCGCGTATGACCGCGCCGATCCCCCGTTTCACCGGTGACGCCCACCCGTACGGCGGGGGCGACCCGCACGCCGACTACCGCACCGCCGACTTCTCCTTCGCCCACCTCCCCGACCTCGCCGACCGGCGGCTCGGCGGCAGCGTGATCGCGGCCAACGACGAGTTCTTCGCCGAGCGCGAGAACCTGCTGCGGCCCGAGGCACCGCACTTCGACCCCGAGGACTTCGGCCACAAGGGCAAGGTCATGGACGGCTGGGAGACCCGGCGCCGCCGCGGGGCCTCCGCCGACACCCCGCACCCCACGGACGAGGACCACGACTGGGCCCTGATCAAGCTGGGCGCGCCGGGCGTCATCCACGGCATCGTGGTCGACACCGCCCACTTCCGCGGCAACTACCCGCAGGCGGTGAGCGTGGAGGCCACCTCGCTGCCGGGCACCCCGTCCCCCGCGGACCTGCTCGCCGACGAGACCGAGTGGACGACGCTCGTCCCCCGCACCCCGGTCGGCGGCCACGCGGCCAACGGCTTCGAGGTCCCGCCCGGGCGCCGCTTCACCCACCTGCGCCTCAAGCAGCACCCCGACGGCGGCATCGCCCGCCTCCGGGTCCACGGCGAGGTCGTCCCCGACCCGGTCTGGCTCACCGCCCTCGGTACGTTCGACCTGGCCGCCCTGGAGAACGGCGGCGCGGCCGAGGACGCCTCCGACCGCTTCTACTCCCCGCCCGCCAACTCCATCCAGCCGGGCCGCTCCCACAAGATGGACGAGGGCTGGGAGACCCGCCGCCGCCGCGACCGGGGCAACGACTGGGTGCGCTACCGGCTCACCGAACAGGCCTCGATCCGCGCCGTCGAGATCGACACCGGCTGCTACAAGGGCAATTCGCCCGGCTGGGCGGCGCTGTACGGCCGTGACACCACCGCGGACGCGGACGCCCCCTGGACCGAACTCCTGCCCCGCACCCCCCTCCAGCCGGACACGGTCCACCGCTTCCTGCTCGATCAGGCCCCGCCGGTGACGCACGTCCGCATCGACATCTACCCGGACGGCGGCATCGCCCGCCTCCGCCTCCACGGCTCCCTGACGGCCGAGGGCGCGAAGCGGCTGGCCGCGCGCCACGCGGAGTCGAGCGGCGCCTAGCCGTCCGCGTAGCGGGCGGCCGCCTCGGCTGCCCGGCGGGCTATGGTGCGGCGTAGCTCGCCGGGCGCGAGGACTTCCGCGTCGGCGCCGAAGGCGAGAAGCGCCTGGGCCGCGCCCAGGGAGCGGAACCGCAGCTCGACGGTCACCCGTTCACCGGTCTCCTCGGAGAGCGCGGCTTCCGGGAGCGGGGGCTCGGCCAGATCGGCCTGGTGGACGCGGAGGAACCGGCCCAGGATCTCCCGCCGGACGGCGACCGTGACCGGCACCGGGGCGGGGATGTCGTCGATGCGCCGGCGCAGCACGTCCCACACGTCGCCCAGCTCCAGGCCGTCACGCCGCTGGACGGGCTCGTCGAGGACCCCGGCGGACAGCACGCGGTCGGCCCGGAAGAGCCGCGGCTCGCCGCGGTGGTCGGCGACGAGGTACCAGACGCCCGCCTTGTGGACCAGCCCGTACGGGTCGGCGGTGTAGGAACGGACGCGGCCGTCGTCGCCGTGCCGGTAGCGCAGCCGCAGCCGCCGGTCGGTGAAGACGGCGCGCTGCAGCACCCCGAGGCCGTCGGCGGCCGCACGCGACGGCCCGCCGCGCCAGCGGACCGGGTCGATCAGGATGCGGCGGCTGGCCAGGTCCGCGCCCGCCCGGTACGGGGCGGGCAGCGCGGCCATGACCTTGCGCAGCGCGGAGCCGATGGCCCGGCCGAGCCCCAGATCGGCGTGGGCACGGTCGGAGAGCAGTACGAACAGGGCACGGGCCTCGTCGGCGGTCAGCCCGGTCACATCCGTGCGGAAGCCGGGCAGCAGGGCGATGCCCCCGTGCGGGCCGCGCACGGTGTAGACGGGCACACCGGTCGCGGACAGCGCCTCCACGTCCCGCATGACCGTGCGGACCGACACCTCCAGGCGCTCGGCCAGCGTGGCGGCGGGAAGCTGCCCGTGGGTCTGCAGCAGCAGCATGATCGAGAGCAACCGGTCGGATCTCATGGCTCCAAAAGTCCCTGCTGTATAAGACACAACGTGTCATATACGAGGGCGAGCATCCAGTGACGGATCCCCGGTACGGGGATCATCACGAAGGGATACCGCCATGAACGCCACCAGCACCTCCGCCTCCTCCGCCCGTACGATCGCCGAGACCTTCGGCCGCGCGTGGATGAGCGGGGACACCGAGAAGGCGCTGGGCCTCCTCGCCGACGACGTCGTATGCGACGCGCCCTCCGGCCGGATCGAGGGCCTGCCCGGGTACCGGAAGTTCCTGGAGGGCTTCCTGCCCATGCTCACCAGCGCGACCATCATCAAGGTCTTCGGCGACGAGACCAGCGCGGCGATCATCTACACCACCGACACCACGTTCGTGGCGGACCTGCGGGCCTCGGACTACCTGACGATCGCGGACGGCAAGATCACCTACGTTCAGACCGTCTTCGACCGCCTCCCGATCACCGAGGCCCGGCGCGGACAGCAGGGCTGACCCGCCGCGTCAGGCCCACGCGCCGCCGTCGACCCGCAGGACCGTGCCGGTCACGTACGAGGCCCGGTCGCTGAGCAGCCAGGCGGCGGCCTCGGCGATCTCCTCGGGGCCGGCCATGCGGCCCAGTGGCGTACGCGCCGTCAGCCGCTCCAGGAGACCGGGCGACTCCGCTTCCCAGCTGCGGATCATCTCGGTCAGCGTGGAGCCGGGGGCGATGGCGTTGACCCGGATGCCCTCCGGGCCGTACGTCACGGCGGCCGACTCGGTGAGGCTGTTGACCGCCCGCTTCATGGCCCCGTAGGCGGGCAGCTCGGGGTTGCCCCGCAGGCTGCCGACGCTGGAGTTGTTGACGATGGCCCCCGCTCCGGCGGTGGCCCGGATGGCGGCGACCTCGGCGGCCATGGCCAGCCACGGGCCCTTGAGGTTCACGGCGTAGAGGTGGTCGAAGTCGGCCTCCGGTACCTGGTCCAGCGGCCCGGGCGGAGTGAGCGCCGCGCCGTTGTTGAAGGCGACGTCGAGCCGTCCGTACAGCTCCACGGCCCGGTCCACGGCGGCGCGCACGCTCGCCGCGTCGGCCAGGTCGCACACCACGTACTCCGCGGTGCCGCCCGCCGCCCGGACCTCCTCGGTCACCGCCGCCAGCTGGGTCTCCGTACGGGCCGCGAGCAGCACCCGGGCCCCCTCCCGGGCGAACAGCCGCGCGGCGGCGGCGCCGATGCCGCGTCCGGCACCGGTGATGAAGGCGACCTTGCCGGTCAGCAGGCCGGGTGTTCCGTTGTTCGGTGTGTTGTCCATGGCAGCGAGCCTGGGTCCGGCGCGGGAGCGTATCCAGGCACCGGCTGTACCTGGATACGCCACGCGGCACCCGCGCACACTGGTGCCGTGGACAGACAAGAACTGGCGGCCTTCCTGCGCAGCAGGCGCGAGCGGATCACCCCCGCCGACGTGGGGCTGCCCACCGGGCCGCGCCGGCGCACCCCCGGGCTGCGCCGCGAGGAGGCGGCCCAGCTCGCCTTCATCTCGACCGAGTACTACACGCGGCTGGAGCAGGCCCGCGGCCCGCACCCCTCGCGCGAGGTGCTGACCGGGCTGGCCCGGGCCCTGCGGCTCTCCGACGCCGAGCGCGTCCATCTCCACCACCTCGCCGGAGCCCCGCCCGCCCCCGCGCCCGGGCCCTCGCGCGAGGTGCGGCAGAGCATCCTCGACCTGCTGAACCGGCTGCCGCAGGCCGCCGCGATCGTGACGTCCGCGCTGTACGAGGTGATCGCCTGGAACGAGCTCGCGGCCGCCCTCATGGAGGACTTCTCCGCCCTGCACCGGCGCGACCGCAACCTGGTGCGCCGCGCCTTCCTCGGACCGCACCCGCAGGGGCGGCGGCTGTACGGAGTCTCCGACGCGGACGCGTTCGCCCGCACCTCGGCCCGGGGCCTGCGCGCCACCGCCGCCCGCTACCCCGACGATCCCGAGGTGGCCGAGCTGATCGCCGAACTCCGCGACGGAAGCGAGGAGTTCGCCCGGCTGTGGGACTCCCACGACGTGTGCGCAGCGACGGTCCTGTGCAAGACCTTCCACCACCCGATGGTCGGCCCCGTCTCCGTCAACTGCGACTCCCTCGACATCACCGACCGGGACCAGCGCGTCGTGATCTACACAGCGACCCCCGGCTCCTCCTCCGAGGAGGCGCTGCGGCTGCTGTCGGTCGTCGGTACGCAGCGCATGGACGTGCCCCGCTGACCCCCGCCTATCGTGGGCCCCCGATGCCGGCCGTGCTGAGGAGAGAGTGGATGGGAACGCCGACGGGAGCCGCCACCGGGGAATTGAAGCGGCATCTCGGGCTATTCGACGCCGTGGTGATCGGGCTCGGGGCGATGATCGGCGCGGGGATCTTCGCCGCGCTCGCGCCCGCCGCCTCGGCTGCCGGGTCGGGGCTGCTGCCGGGGCTCGCGCTGGCCGCCGTCGTCGCGTACTGCAACGCCACCTCCTCCGCCCGGCTGGCCGCCCGCTACCCGCGCTCCGGCGGCACCTATGTCTACGGCCGCGAACGGCTGGGGGAGTTCTGGGGCTATCTGGCCGGGTGGGGCTTCGTGGTCGGCAAGACCGCCTCCTGCGCGGCCATGGCCCTCACGGTGGGCTCCTACGTATGGCCCGGACAGGCCCACGCGGTCGCCGTCGCGGCCGTGGTGGCGCTGACCGCGGTGAACTACACCGGCGTGCGGAAGGCCGCCTGGCTCACCCGGCTGATCGTCGCCGTCGTGCTGGCCGTGCTCGCCGCCGTGGTCATCGCCTGCGTGACGGGCGGCACCGCCGAGCCCGCCCGCCTCGACCCCGGCGCCGACGCCACGGTGGGCGGCACCCTCCAGGCCGCCGGGCTGCTGTTCTTCGCCTTCGCCGGATACGCGCGCGTCGCGACCCTCGGCGAGGAGGTGCGCGACCCCGAACGCACCATTCCGCGCGCGATCCCGCTCGCCCTCGGCCTCACGCTGGTGACGTACGCGGCCGTCGCCCTCGCGGTCCTCGCCGTCCTCGGCCCGGACCGCCTCGCCCACGCCACCGCCCCGCTCGCCGAGGCGGTCCGCGTCGCGGGCGCCCCGGGGCTCGCGCCCGTCGTCCGCGCCGGGGCGGCGGTCGCCGCGCTCGGTTCGCTCCTCGCGCTCATCCTCGGCGTCTCGCGCACCACCCTCGCGATGGCCCGCGACCGCCATCTGCCGCCCGCCCTGGCCGCCGTCCACCCCCGCTTCCAGGTCCCGCACCGCGCCGAACTCGCCGTCGGCGCGGTGGTGGCCGTCCTCGCCGCCACCGCGGACGTCCGCGGTGCGATCGGCTTCTCCTCGTTCGGCGTGCTCGTCTACTACGCGGTCGCCAATGCCTCCGCCTGGACCCTCACCCCGGCCGAGGGCCGCCCCGCCCGCGCCGTCCCGGTCGTCGGCCTGCTCGGCTGCGCGGCCCTGGCCTTCGCGCTGCCGCTCGCGTCCGTCCTGTCCGGCGCCGCGGTGATCGCGGCCGGTGCGGTGGCGTACGGGCTGCGCCGGGCCGTCAGTTAGGGGCGAGGGCGGCGTCCTGTTCGGGGGTGAGGGGGCGGGTGGCGTGGCCGCGCAGCAGGAGGTGGAGCTTGGCGGTTTCCTCCAGTTCCTCGATGGCATCGGCGGCCTGCTCCAGGGTGGCACCGGCGACGACGGGGCCGTGGTTGGCGAGGAGGACCGCGTGGTGGGTGCGGGCGGTCCGCTCGGCGAGCGGTTCCAGGGCGCTGTCGCCGGGGGCGCGGTAGGGCAGCAGCGGCAGGGTGCCCACGCGCATGGCGTAGTACGCGGTCAGCGGGGGCAGGGCGTTCCGTACGGCGTCGGCCCCGCGGCGCACGGTCGGCCACGCCGATCGCCGCCGCCCTCGTCGCGGGCAAGGGCGCCAAGCTCGGCGACATGATCACGAACGGTCTGGAGACCGTCGCGCCCACCGCCGCGCTCCCCCTCTTCGCCGTCCTCTATTTCGGCCTGATGGTGGAGTGCAAGCTCTTCGAGCCCGTCTGCCAGGCCATCGTCCGCGCCGCCAAGGGCGACCCGGTCCGCATCTGCGTCGGCACCGCCGTCCTGTCCCTGTGCGTCGCCCTCGACGGTGACGGCACCACCAGCTACATGATCGTCTGCTCCGCGTTCCTGCCCATCTACCGGCGCCTGGGCATGAACCCCCTCATCCTCGCCACCGTCTCCGCCATGGCGCTGGGCGCCATCTCCGGCACCACCCCCTGGGGCGGCGCGGCCACCCGCGGCATCAGCGTCTTGCACCTGAGCGCCACCGACTACTTCGTCCACATGATCGGCCCCATGGCCCTGACCAGCGTGGCCATCATCGCCGTCGCCTACTGGCTCGGCCTGCGCGAACGCCGCAAGCTCGACCCCGCCGAACTCGCCGCCTACCAGCGCGAGATCGCCTCCGGCGAGGCCTTCGAACCGGTGCGCCCGGACTGGCGCATGTGGGTCAACGCCGCCCTCACCGCGCTCCTGATGGTCCTGCTCATCCTGGAGGTCGCCGACCTCCTGGTGCTCTTCATGGTGGCGTTCGTCATCGCCCAGCGCGCACGTCGGCGGTGTCGACGTCCCTGTCGCTGGTCACCGTGACCGTACCGCTGTCGATGTTCACCGCCACGGCGGTGACGCCGGCGACGTGTTCGATCTCCTCGGTGATGAAGCCTGCGCAGTGTTCGCAGACCATTCCGCTCACGATGTAGGTGCTCTCGGTCATGCTGGCTGCTCCTGCCCCTCTGACGCCTCTGGCGTCGGTTGCACCTGGCTGGCGTCCGCCGGGAGGGAGCGGGTGAGTATGTGCGCCTGGCGCATCCGCCCGTCATCCGTGAACTGAGCGAACATGTGCGTCTCGATAGCGAGGGCTCTGCTGCGGTTCTGTACATGCAAGGTGGACCGGACGGCGATCCGATCCCCGTTCACCAGTGCTTCGTGCACATCCCACCGGCCGCTGGGCCGGTTCTTGCGCACCGGGCGGGTGTGGGCGATGAGCTTGTCCCGGTCCATCCGGTGTCCGTCGGCGATCTGGACGATGTCCGGTGTGTGGTAGCGGTCGACGATCAGTCCGGGGTCCTCGTCGCTGTCCAGGAGGTCGTTGTGGAAGGACGCATAGAAATCGGCGATGAACTGCTTGGGATCGGTGTCGCTGAACGGAGACATGGTGCTCCCGTCACGTTTCTGGTCGGCGCCTATCTCTTACAGGCTGTAAGGTATGTGGCATCCCGCAATATTGACAAGGTGTAAGAAATGACTCCACGTCAGTCCCCGCGGCGGCGTGCCGACGCTCAGCGCAGCAGGGCCGCCATCCTGGACGCGGCGGTCCGGCTCCTGAACACCCATCCCGATACCAGTGTCGAAGCCATCGCCACCGCCGCCGGTGTGACTCGCCAGACCGTCTACGCCCACTTCCCCTCGCGGGAACAACTGCTGACAGCAGCCCTCGACCGGATCACCGAGGAAGCGGTCGCCGCGATGGACGCCGCCGGCCTTGACGCGGGACCTGCCGCGGATGCCCTGCTGCGACTCCTCGATGCCAGCAACCGGACAGCTGGGCGTTACCCCGTCCTGCTCCAGAAGATCAGCATGCTGCCCGTCGATCCGCACACCGACCACGAACGCCACGCGCCGGTCGCCGACCGGCTGAAGCGGGTGATCCAGCGCGGTCAGGAGACCGGGGAATTCGATGCCAGACTCTCACCGGACTGGCTCGTCGCTGTCACCATCAACCTCGGCCACGCTGCGGGCGGCGAGGTAGACGCTGGCCGGATGTCCAGCGAGGACGCAGCGGAAGCACTCCACGCCAGTCTGCTCCGAGTGCTGGGCGCAGGCGCGCCGGCACGAACCCCGACACGAGAGGAAGACGCCCCTCCGGCTCGCAGCACCGCCAAAGCCAGGGGCGCGAGGCTCCGCAATTCTCAGAAATGACAGAGGGCCTTCAGGCGCCCGGTGGTCGGTCCCGTCGGCCGATCTCCGCGACGTGCGCCCGTCCCCCTCCGCGCTGACCCGGAGGCTGACGTACGCGACGGACAGCTTGGTACGGGGGGCCTGGCCCGCCGTGAAGCTGAACAGCTCCACGCTATCCAGGGTGTGGCTGACGAACTCCAGGTACTCCCGGCGGAACGCGGCGTCGTGGTCCGTCCCCTGCGGTGCGTACAGCGACCTGACGGGGAGCTGCTCCAGCACCCGGCTCAGCTCCGAGCCGAGTTCGCTCACCCGCCCCAGAAGTTCGGTGACGGCCCGCTCGGTGAAGACCGGCAGCCGGAGCAGGACCCGTACGTAGCAGTCGCAGCACTCCGCCAGCAGTAGCTCGTAGAACCGCGTGGCCGCCTCGCCCAGCCCGATCGGCGGGGGAGCGGCGCTCCGTACTCGACGGGTGAGTTCGGCGGGGTCGGCGTCGGAGCCGAGAATGGCCGCGTCGGATAAGTCCACGCGGGCGAACGCCGACGTCACGGCGTCGAGCGCCGCCTGACGTCCTCCCTCGTCCAGGTCTCCGAACTCATGGCCGCACATGGGCTCCAGCCGCGCCGCGACCGCGTCCGCGATCTGCTCGAACTGCCGCTCCACGCCCCGCTGCGCGCGTATCCCCGGTATGCGCCGACGGATCAGCGCGGACGCTGCGCGGAGCGCTGTTGGCCGCGCTCGCGGAGAAGGCCGCGCGGTGACGTCGCAGGTCTGTGCGCGCTGCCAGCGGCGACCCGGGAGCCGGTCGTCGTCGCGGTGGAGCATGGCGCCAGCGCGGGCGGCGGGACCGCGTACGCGTGCCCCCGCTGCGCACCCGGCTTCCCGAAGCCACGCGACCCGCTCGCCGAGATAGCGGCCCTGCGCCGGGCTCGACGGCCGGGACCACACGGGTGACGCCCCGGGCAGCGCGAGAGGGGCCCGGGGCGCCGCGCTGCCCGGTTAGCCGAACTGGCCCACCCGGTAGTCACCGGCGGGCTGCTGGACGATGACGTTCATGCGGTTGTAGGCGTTGATGAGGGCGATGAGGGACACCAGGGCGGCGAGCTGGTCCTCGTCGTAGTGCTTGGCGGCGTTCGCCCAGGCCTCCTCCGTGACGCCACCGGCGGCGTCGGCGATGCGGGTGCCCTGCTCCGTCAGCTCCAGCGCGGCGCGCTCGGCGTCGGTGAAGACCGTGGCCTCGCGCCAGGCCGCGACCAGGGCGAGGCGTACCGAGGTCTCCCCGGCGTGCGCGGCCTCCTTGGTGTGCATGTCGGTGCAGAAGCCGCAGCCGTTGATCTGGCTGGCTCGGAGCTTGACCAGCTCCTGGGTCGCGGTCGGCAGGGTCGAGTCCGTGACCGCCTGGCCCGCCGTGTTGATGTGCTTCAGGAACTTGCCTGCGGTCGGGCTGGCGAAGAGGTTCAAGCGGGCTTCCATGGTCGGCTCCTCAGGTCGTCGCTGCTGGTTACACCTCCCTGACGGAACAGCGCGGCGAAGTGTGACATGAGGGAGTGTGACCTGGGTCTCCTCGTCAGTGACCGCCGGGCTCCGGGAGGCCGATCGGGTTGGGGAAGCGGAGCGCGGTGGCGCAGGCGCGGGACACGGGGGCGAGGAGGGTGGTCAGCTCCCGGACGGCGTCCGGGGTCAGGGCGCGCCAGGGGCGTTCCGCCGCGCGGTCGGTGGCGGACTCGACGGCGCGCAGCAGCTCGCGGCCGGTGCGGCTGGCGGTGCCGTCGGGGAGGAGGAGGCCGCGTTCGGTGAGGTGGAGGCGGGCCTCCTCCCACTCCTGGTCGGTCCAGCCGCGGTAGGGCTGGAGTTCGGCGCGCGGGATGTCGGTGCCCGCGCGGAGGGCGAGCGCCTCGCAGCCGTCGAGCCCGGCGGCGACGAGGGCGGCGACATGGCCGTCGCCGCGGTGCTCGCGCAGCAGCGTGGCGGCGTGCCACAGGCGGTCCAGGGGCTGGTCGGGGAAGTCCAGCGAGGCGTGGGCGGCGGCCAGGACGCGCCCGGCGGTGTCGAGCCCGGCGGCCCGGGGGACCAGGGCCTCGGCGGCTCGTTCGGCCTCGCGCTCATGGCCGGTGAGCAGCCCCCGCAGGGCGGCAACGGTGCCCGCGCGGCGTATCTCCAGGGCGCGTTCGGGAGCGGTCAGCTGCCATACGTCGGGCAGGGCGCGGGCGACCATGGCGGGCGCGAAGGAGAAGAAGGCGGCGGCGACGGGCTCCGGCCCGACCGGGCCCAGCGGTGCGGCGCGGCACGCGAAGTAGCCGCGCCAGAAGCCGCGCAGGCCCGCGTCCTCGTACACCGCCAGGGCCTCGGGGGCGAAGTAGGCGACGGCGTGGACGGGTTCGAACAGGGTCCACATGGTGCGGGCGGTCGACGCCGCGCGGTCCTCCATGGGTGGGCTCCCTTCCCGGGCGGGGTGGTCACGGGACCGTATGCCCGGCGTACGCGCTCCCAGCGGGCCGCGTGGAACGCTACTTCGAGGCGCCCAAGTAGAACAGCAGATAGAGGAAACCGGCGAAGACATGGACGCCGACGACGTAGATGAAGACCCGGACGGAGACCGGGATCGGCGCCCGGTCCTGCTCCCGCATCGCCTTCGGGCGCGCGCCGGGGGCCGGGTGGGGGTTCGGGGTCGGGTTCGCGTCGCTCATGGGGTTCCGGGCCTTCCTCCGCGGCGCGCGGCGTCACCGAGGCACAGCTCGGCGGCCCCGCTCTGCAGCAGGGTGTGGACGAAGAGCAGATCGGTGCCGCCGGGGGACGCGGCGGCGATGCGGTGCGGGGTGAGCGAGTCGAAGTGGGCGGCGTCGCCGGGGTCGAGTACGTGGACGGCGTCGCCGAGGGTCAGCCGCAGCCGTCCGCTGATGACGTACAGCCACTCCTCGCCCGTATGGACGCGCACCAGCTCGTCCTGGGCGCCCGAGCCCTCCGGTACGTGCAGCCGCAGCGCCTGCATCGCCCGGCCGGAGCCACCGGCCCGCCAGTACGTCCAGCCGCCCGCCTCCTGCGCCTCCATCCGGTCGGCGCGCACGATGGGGTCCTGGCTCGGCGGCACCTCGCCGAGGAGGTCGGATACCGTGGTTCCGTAGGTACGGGCCAGGGACAGCAGCATCGGCAGCGACGGCTGACGGCGGCCCGTCTCCAGCCGGGACAGATGCGCGGGGGAGAGCCCCACGCGGTGGGCCGCCGCCTCCAGGGTCAGCCCGCTGCCGCGCCGCAGGTCCCGCAGGCGGGGTGCGACGGTGGGCAACGCGGCGGACGCCTCCGCGGACGGCTCGGCGGGATCCCCTTCGGGGAGCGGGTTCATGCTTCCGGTATAGCGAGCCCTTCGCCTGTCAGGCAAAAAGCTTGCCTCAGGGGCAAAGTAACGGTTCGGTCTCGCCCCCTCCCGCTTCGCCCGCATCTTGTGAACTCCGCGAAAACTCCCGTCACTTGGCATTGACATGCCACTGTCTACGCGCGTCATGCTATGGGGCATGAAAATCCCCCCACGGATTGCCTGCATCGGAGCCCTCGGCGTCCTCGCCTCGTCGCTCCTCATCGGTGGTACGGCCGTCACGGCCACCGCCGCCCCGGCCGCACCCGCGGCCGCCGTATCGGTACGGGCCGTCGCGGACGTCGGCGACATCTGTTACTCGAAACTGCCGTCCCAGGCCCATGACACCCTCGACCTGATCGAGGAGGGTGGCCCGTATCCGTTCCCGCAGGACGGCACGGTCTTCCAGAACCGCGAGGGCATCCTTCCGGCCCAGTCCTCCGGTTACTACCACGAGTACACCGTCATCACCCCCGGCTCGGACGACCGTGGCGCCCGCCGCATCGTCACCGGCGACAAGACGGACGAGGACTACTACACCTCGGACCACTACGAGTCGTTCGACCTGGTGGACTACGGCTGCTGAGCCGCCGTCACCCCAGCCGTACGGCGCACCGCACGAGCCGCCACCCCCCACGTACAACGGCCGCAGCCCCTCCCAGGGCAGCGGCCGTTGTGCTGTGCACGCGCGCCGTCCGCGAATGATCTCGGTCTCTTTGTGAACGATCCCATCCCCCCGCCCCGCCGTTTGTCGGTGGTTGCCGATACCGTTCCCGTAGAAGTGGACGCGCGGGGAGGCAGCGGTGGCGAACGGTCCGGAAGTGGTCACGTGCGGCGAGGCGATGCTGCTGCTGCTCGCCGAGCCGGGAATCCCGCTCGACCGGGCCGTGCACTTCCGCCGCTCCGTGGCGGGTGCCGAGTCCAACGTGGCCGCCGGGCTGTCCCGGCTCGGCCACGCGGTGCGCTGGCTCGGCCGGGTCGGCGCGGACCCGGCGGGCGAGGCGGTGCTGCGCGAGCTGCGCGCCGACGGGGTGGACGTCTCGCAGGCCGTCATCGATGAGCACGCGCCGACCGGGCTGCTGCTGCGCGACAGCCATCCGCAGCGCGCGATAGACGTGCAGTACTACCGCATGGGATCGGCCGCGTCCCGCCTCACCCCCGACGAGATCAGCCCCGACGCGCTGGTCGGCGCCCGGATGCTGCACATCTCCGGGATCACACCGATGCTCTCGCCGACCGCCGCGGCCGCCAGCCGACGGCTGCTGGAGCTGGCCCGGGAGGCCGGGGCGAAGGTGTCGTTCGACCCCAACGTACGGCGCAAGCTGGGCGGCGCCGCCCAGTGGGCGCAGACGGCGGGGCCGTTGCTGCGCGAGGCGGACCTCGTCCTGGCGGGGGAGGATGAGCTGGAGTTGCTCACCGCCCAGTCCGCCGACGACGCCGCGCAGGAGCTGCTGGAGGGCGGCACCCAGGAAGTCGTGATCAAGCGCGCCGACCACTCCGCCACCGTCATCACCTCGGACGGCCGCTGGCAGCAGTCGCCGCACACGGTGCCGGTGGTCGACCCGATCGGCGCCGGTGACGGCTTCGCCGCGGGGTACCTGTCGGCGCGGCTGCGCGGGCTGTCCGAGCCGCGCGCGCTGGCCGAGGCGGCGTGTGTCGCCGCGCTCGTCGTCCAGGCCGCCTCGGATACGGACGGTCTGCCGTCCGCGCTCGCGCGGGACCGCGCGCTCGCGGAGATCGTCACCGGCGGGGACGCGGTCCACCGCTAGAAGACATCAGGCGCACGACAGCACCGCACACCGTCCATCGCATACGTACACGCACACCCCGCACCGCCGCATATCCCGGAGGCACAGGGGTGCGGCACGATCAGGCAGCAGACCCTAGGAGAGGAAAGGCGGCGACTGCCGTGTACCGCTGGGAGACCACCCGGGCCGCGCTCGCGCAGCGCGTCCTCGCCATCGTCCGCAGCGACAGCTACGACCACGCCACGGCGACGGCGGACACTCTGCTCTCCGCAGGCATCACCAGCCTGGAGATCTCGCTGACCACCCCCTTCGCGCTGGAGGCGGTCACCACCCTGATCCGGGAGGTCGGCGACGACGCGGTGATCGGCGCGGGCACGGTGCTCGACGGCGCGTCCGCCCGGATGGCCGTCGACGCGGGCGCCCGCTTCCTCGTCTCGCCGAGCCTGGACCCCGACGTCATCCGCACCGGCCACCGCTACGGCCTGCCGGTCTTTCCCGGCATCTCCACCCCCACCGAGGCGGTGCGCGCGATGGAGCTGGGCGCGGACGCGCTGAAGCTGTTCCCGGCCGCGGCGTTCGGGCCGCGCTGGATCAAGGACGTACGGGCCGCGCTGCCGCAGGCCGCCCTGGTGCCGACCGGCGGGGTGACCGTGGCCGACGCACCGGACTGGATCGCCGCCGGGGCGGTCGCCTGCGGGATGGGCTCGGCGCTCTCCGAGGGCGACCGCGACACCGTGGCCAAGCGCGCCTCCGAGCTGCTGGCCCGCCTCGCGGACGCCGGACCGCCGCTGGAGGACCCGGAGCCGGAGCGCTACTGACGGACGGCCGGGTTCCGGACGACGCCGTCTTCTGTCACCCTGAGCGCGCTGTGATCATGCCGCTGCCGGGGAGGACCCATGAGACGCGCCGTCACACTCGCCACCGTCGCCGCCGTGCTCGCCGCCACTGCGGCGGGCTCGGCCCTGGCCGACGGCACGGCGACCGGGCCCACCGCGCACTCCGCGGTGCGCACCTTGCTCGACCGGGTGCCCGAGCGCGGTGTGCTGCGCGTGTGCACCACGGGCGACTACCGGCCGTTCAGCCACCGCGACGCCACCACCGGCGCGTACACCGGCATTGACATCGAGATGGCGGGCAACCTGGCCAAGAGCCTCGACGCCAAGCCGAAGTTCGTCGCTACGACCTGGGCGAAGCTGGTCGACGACCTCGCCGCCGGGCGTTGCGACATCGGCATGGGCGGGGTGTCGGTGACGCTGGAGCGGGCCCGTAAGGCGGCTTTCAGCGATCCGTATCTGACCGACGGCAAGACGCCGATCGTGCGGTGCGAGGACGAGAAGAAGTACCAGACGCTGGACGACATCGACCGCCCGGGCGTCCGCGTGGTGGTCAACCCGGGCGGCACCAATGAGCAGTTCGCCCGCGCCCACATCAAGCGGGCCACCCTCACCGTCCATCCCGACAACACCACGATCTTCGACGAGATCATCGACGGCCGCGCCGATGTGATGATGACGGACGCGAGCGAGACGCGTTATCAGTCCAAGATCCATCCCGAGTTGTGCGCGGTCCACCCGGACAAGCCGTTCTCGTTCTCGGAGAAGGCGTACGCGCTGCCCCGCGCCGACGCGCAGTTCAAGGAATACGTCGACCAGTGGGTGCATCTGGCGACGCATGACGGGACGTACCAGAAATACGCGGACGACTGGCTGGCCTCATCCCCCGCCTCGTCCCCCTCCTCCTCCCCGGCGCCCAGTTGAGTGAATCTCCAGGCCCGTCCGACAAAGATCATATATTCCGGGTAATTATTTCCTGCCAGATTGTGACCCGTTTCTCCATAGAGGGAGCGTAGGGAATGAGGCAGAAGCGAAAGCTTGCCATAGCCCTGACCGCGGCGGCCATGATGACCGCCATCGGTACCGGCGTAGCAGCGGCCGATTCGAAGCCCGAGCCCGCAAAGACGGCGAAGGCCACCCACACCGGGGGGCACGGTTGTGTCGATGTCGACTCCGCCGGAAATGAAGGCGCGGTAGCGGCCGGATTGGGCAAGAAGTACGTCTCGACGGTGTGCGACGGCCAGGTGTACGTCCTGTCGGTCGACGAGTCGACCGACCCGGGGACCCCTGTCGGTGACTGGCAGGCCGTGGGCGGCCCCGACGACGTGATCGAAGCCACGCTGGCGTCCAACACCGACGACGTCCAGGGCGGCCCGCTGTTCGTCACCGTGCTGACGCGGTCGCAGGAGGTGTGGGAGGGCCGATGCCCCAGCACCCTGCCGCTCGGGCCGTGTGAGTTCACCCAGCTGCCCGACCCGCCTCAGTAACAACGCGAGCCGCGAGCCTTCTCAGCGGGCTCGGCGGACTCGTGGAGGCGTCGTCCACAACCCCGGCGCGTATCGTCTCGCGCCGGGGTTCGCCGTGTCCGTACGGCGGGCGAGGCGCGGGTGATCGCGGTGACCTGGGCGCGCGACCGACTACGCGATCTATTCTGGCCTGGCTCACGTCCACTCGTGCACAAGGACTCGATCGATGACAGCCAGCCCCGAACAGCCGCCCGAGAACGCCGTGGCCACCGCCGCCGCTCCGCCGCCCGGCTGCCCCGCCCACCAGGGCGCGCGGTCGCTGAGCGGGCCCGGCTTCCAGACCAACCCCTTCGGGGTCTACGGGGAGATGCGGCGCGAGCACGGGCCGGTGGCCCCGGTCCTGCTGGACGGGGACATACCCGGCTGGCTGGTGCTCGGCTACCGCGAACTCCACCAGGTCACCAGCGACGCCGAGTTGTTCACCCGCGACGCGAACCAGTGGAACCAGTGGGACAACGTGCCCGAGAACTGGCCCCTCGCGCCCATGATCAGCCGCGATCAGACCTCCGTGGTGTACGCGACCGGCGAGGACCACCAGCGCCGCGCCGAGGCCATCGGGGAGGCCCTGGAGGCCGTCGACCCGTACGAACTGCGCCGCCAGGCCGAGCACGTCGCCGACCGGCTGGTGGACGAGTTCTGCCACCAGGGCGAGGCCGAACTGATCGCCGACTACGCCCGGCTGCTGCCGGAACTGGTCCTCGCCCACATCTACGGCATCCCCGACGCCGAGGGTCCGGCCCTCGTCCAGGCGATGAACGACGCGATCGACGGCAAGGAGAACGCCTTCGAGGCGTACCAGCACGTCTACATGGTGATGCGTCAGCTGGCCTCCGCGAAGCGGACCGAGCCCGCGCCCGATGTGGCCTCCCGGCTGGTCGCCTCGTACCGGGGGTACTCCGACGAACTGATCGTCCAGGACCTGATCGTCATCATGACGGCCGGTCACCAGCCGACGGCCGACTGGATCGGCAACACCCTGCGGCTGCTGCTCACCGACGAGCGGTTCGCGCTCTCGCTCTCCGGCGGCCGTCACAGTGTCGGGCAGGCGATGAACGAGGTGCTCTGGGAGGACACCCCCGTCGCCAACCTCGCCGCCCGCTGGGCCACCCGCGACACCTCCCTGGCGGGGAATCTCATCCGCAAGGGCGATCTGCTGATCCTCGGCTTCCACGGCGCGAACACCGACCCCCTGGTCCGCCCGGACACCCACGCCTTCACCGAGGGCAACAGCTCCTTCCTCTCCTTCGGCCACGGCGAACACCGCTGCCCGCACCCGGCCCAGGAGATCGCCGAGACGATCGCGAAGACCGCCGTCGAGGTGCTCCTGGACCGCCTGCCGGACGTACGTCTGGCCGCCACGGACGACGCGCTGCTCTGGCGCCCCTCGCCCTGGGTCCGCGGCCTGTCCGCCCTCCCCGTAGCCTTCACCCCGGCCCCGAAGGGCGGCCGCTGAGCCGCCCCCGCTCTACGACGCGCACTGCGGGTTCCTTCTGCCCGCCCTCGGTGTTCCGCGGCCTCCTCGACGCGGGTCTGCCCACCCGCATCAACAAGCAGATCCTGCCCTGCCTCGACAAGCCCCGCGTCATCCACTTCTCCGACGCCACCCCGGGCATGCTCGCCACCCTGGAGCAAGAACGCGACCGCATGAGCGAACGCATCGCCTGCCTGGTCCGCAACCGCGACGCCATCGCCGAGTATCTGGCCGTGGTCCGTGACGACGTCAGCGAGGGGAAGGAGCCAGCCGCAGCACCCGCACCCCGTACGGCGGCAGGGTGACCGTGTCGGCCGGGGCGCCGGTCAAGTCCCGCAGGTGGACGCCGGCGGTGAGGGTCGGTTTGACGGTCAGCTCGGCGGGGGCCTGGCTGACCAGCCAGACGAAGGTGCGGCCGTCGTCGTGGGTGAGGCGGTCGACCGCGACGCGGGGGTCGTTCACGGTGACCGGGCGGTGGACCCCGGCGTGGGCGGCGAGGGCGTCGTACAGGGTGGCGGTGGCCTCGGGGTTGACGCGCGGGGTGACCGCGGCCATGTGCTCGATCGGATAGGTGCAGAAGACGACGGAGCCCTCGCCCACCGCGCGCAGCAGCAGCGCCGGGCGGCCGCGGCCGTCGACGGCGAGGACCTCGGCGCCGTCCGGTTCGACGGGGAGGAAGGAACGGGCGCCCGCGGCGCGGAAGGTGAGGCGCGCGCCTTCGGACAGCGTGCCGAACGGGCGGGTGAGGGTGAGGACGACCTCGTCGTCCTCGATGGGGTCGAGCAGCCCGTACTCCAGCTGGTGGCGGACGCCGAAGAGCGCGTTGAGATGGGCGTACCAGGGGCCGCGCTGTTCGTCGTGGGCGCCGGGGGAGTACGAGACGTAGACGGTCGCGCCGTCGCGGGCCCGCTGCTCCAGGTCGTACCAGGTGGGGGAGAGCAGCTGCTTGGTGGAGGGGACGAGCCACAGCGCCACGTCCGAGGGCAGCGGACCGTCGCTTTCGCGCACCACAGCCGCCGGGGTGTCCGCGAGGCGGGCGGCGACCCAGGCCTGACGGCAGGTCTGCTGGACGTAGGCGCGGTCCTCGGCGCGGGTGAAGGGGTAGAGCGTGTCGAGGTACGAGGAGACGAGGAGCGCGGTGTCGGCGGGGGCGCGGTGGCAGTGGGCGAAGTCCACCTCGTCCAGGACCCGGGCGAACGCCGCCAGTTCGAGGAGCGGCGGCTTGGGGGTGCCCTCCGATGTGGTCAGGCCGAAGTGCATCTCGAAGGCGTGGTGACGGTACGGGTCCTGGCCGCGCAGCCCGTCGTAGTCGCTGTTGTTCCAGGCGATCCAGCCGGTGGCCCCGGCCAGCAGGCTGTTGTGCAGGGTCTGCCGGTAGTAGCGGGCCGCGCCCGGGCCGGAGGCGAAGTCGGAGCTGACGCCGAACTCCTCCAGGATCACGGGCCGTCGATACGTGCCGGTCAGCTCGCACACCCAGGCCGCCGCGTAGTGCTGGCGCACCGGGTCGTCCTCCATGCGGTAGACGTGCGGGCCGAGAAAGTCGCACAGCTCGGCCGTGTCGCGGAGCCGGAAGCCGTTGTCATGGCCGGAGTTCTCCAGTCCCCAGGCGCCGTCGCCGAGCGAGACGGGCTGGGTGCCGCCCCCGGCGCGGACGGCGTCCACGACGAGCTGGGCCCAGGCGGCGACGGTCTCGCGGGCGGCGGCGCCGGGCGCAGCAGCGGTGCCGGGCGGGGCGGCGGCGCCCGGCTCGCGCCCGTAGATCGGCATCTCGTTGGAGACCAGCCACCCGGCGACGGCCGGATGCGCGGCGAAGCGGCGCACGGTCTCGCGGGCGAACCACGCCTGCCGGGCGACCAGCCAGACATCGCCGTACAGATCGCGGTCGCCGCGCCAGGACGGGTCCCAGTTCTCGCCGGACATGTGGCCGACCAGGAAGGTGGGGACGGTGGTCATGCCGAGGGCGTGGTGCCGGTCGAGGAAGTCGGCGAAGCGCGCGCACATGTCCTCGTCGAGCCGGTCGGGAGCGGGCATGAAGTCGGGCCAGTAGAAGAAGGAGCGGGTCATGGTCAGCCCGTGGTCCCGCAGCACCCGCAGCTCGGCGTCGATCACCTCACCGTCGTAACTCCGCCACATGAGCGGGCCGCCGGTCCGGGACCAGAAGTTGGCGCCGAGCCAGGTGACGGGGCGGTCATGGAGATTGAGCCGGGCGGAGGGGCGCTGCATCGACGGACTCTCCCTTGGCCGGGTGGGGAAGCGGGCGGTACCGCGCTCTCCTCAAGCAGTGAAGGGCTAAACCGGTTTAGAGTCAACAACATCGACGAGGATCGTACGAGGGCCGTTTCCGCGGTCTAGATCAACCGAATGCGGCTCTGTGCAGCCGGACCTGGGTATTCGACGGATTCGACACGGCGCTACTAAGCCGGTTCAGTCGAGAGGCGCTGTCGGCTCTATTGACACCCTCTGAGGGAGCCCCTTAATTTCACGGCGCCGGAAGTGCGCGTGCATACCGAGGGGACACCATGATGTTGATGAGCACGGGCCGTCCGCGCCGCTCGATCGCCGTGGCGGCCGCACTCGCACTCTCCGGCACACTGGCCGCCTGCGGCGGTGGCGGCAGTGGCGGCGGGGGAGCCGGTGGGGTGCTGACCGTGTCCACGGGGTCCACCGGAAACTTCGTCCGCAACTTCAATCCGTTCGCGCCGCAGCCGCTCCAGTCGACCCACGGAATGATCTACGAGCCGCTGTTCCACTTCAACGCGGCGAAAACCGGCGAGGTCGACCCGTGGCTCGCCACCAAGTACACCTGGGCGGACGACGGGAAATCCATCCGCATCCAGTTACGGACGAATGTCACCTGGAACGACGGAAAGCCCTTCACCGCCGAGGACGTCGCGTACACCTTCCAGATGGCGAAGGACAACAAGGCGCTGAACATGTACGCCCTCCCGGTGGCCTCCGCGACCGCCGAGGGCAAGCACACCGTGGTCGTCACCTTCACCAAGTCCGCGTACACCAAGGAATACTTCCTTCTCGGCAAGATGAAGATGCTGCCCCGGCACATCTGGTCCCAGCTCTCCGCCAAGGAGAGGACGACCTCGCTCAACCCCAACCCGGTGGGCACCGGCCCCTGGAAGGTGAAATCCGTCAAGGGCACGACGCTCGATCTCGTCGCCCGGAAGGACTACTACATCAAGGGCCTTCCGCACTTCAAGATCATGCGCTACCGCGCCTTCACCGGGAACAACGCCGCCAACGCCGCGGTCACCTCCGGTCAGATCGACTGGGCGGGCGGATTCATCCCCGACATCAAGAAGAACTACCTCGCCAAGAACAAGAAGTTCGACCTGGTCAACATTCCGCTGGCCACCACGTCCTTCGTCCCCAACGCCCAGCGCGGTCCCACCGCCGACGTCAAGGTCCGCAAGGCGATCAGCGCCGCCCTCGACCGCGACTTCATGAACAGAAGCGTGTACGACGGCCAGGCGCCCACCGCCAACCCCATGGCGCTGCTGCTCCCCAACTACCAGTCCGTCCTCGACCCGTCGCTGAAGGACGCGAAGCTGGAGACCGGCCAGGACAAGGTCGACGGCTATCTCACCGACGCCGGCTACGCCAAGGGGTCTGACGGTATGTGGCGGAAGGGCGGAAAGAAGCTGTCCGTATCCGTCGAACTCGTCTCCGGCTGGACCGACTACGTCAGCGTCGCCCAGATGGCCAAGGAGCAGCTGAAGAAGGCCGGGATCGACCTCGTCGTGAAGGCCGAGTCGTACGCCCAGTGGTCCAACAACCGCGCCCGCGGCCAGTTCCAGATGCTGCTGGACAACGCCGGATACACCCCCGACCCGCGCGCGTATTACGCCCAGATGCTGGACAGTTCCATCCCGCCGAAGATCGGTGAGACGACCAACGTCGGCAATTTCGGCCGCTACGCCAACGCCACCATCGACAAGGCACTCGACAAGATCGGTGAAACCACCGACCTCAGGAAGCAGAAGCCCTGGTATTACCGGATCCAGCACGAATTCATCAAGGACATGCCGCTGATTCCGCTCTTCTCCGCGCAGAACGAGCAGGAATTCAACGGCAACCGGGTCACCGGCTATCCCACCGAGGACAATCTGTACGCCGCGCCCTCCATCTGGCTCGACCCCGACGGCGGCTGGGTCGCCGCCCGCATCAAACCGGCCGCGGGCAAGACCGCGGGCAAGTAGCGGCGGGCGGGGGCGGACGGCGTGCGTTACCTCCTGCGCAAGCTCGGCTTCTACGCCATCGCCGCCTGGATGGCGGTCACCGTCAACTTCTTCCTCCCGCGTCTCATCCCCGGCGACCCGGTGGAGATGATGCTCGCCCGACAGGCCCAGTCCGGGCCCGTCGAGCCCGGTCAGGAAGAGGCGCTGGCCGCGATGCTGGGCCTTGGCCACGGTAACCTCCTCGTCCAGTACGGCGACTATCTGCGCGCGCTCGCCCGCCTCGACTTCGGGCTCTCCGTCACGTACTTCCCGAGCCCGGTCACCGAGGTCGTCGGCGACGCCGTCCCCTGGACGCTCGTCCTGGTCGGCGCCGCCACCCTGCTCAGCGTCGCCCTCGGCCTCACCCTCGGCACCCTGGCCGGATGGCGGCGCGGCAGCTGGTTCGACTCCCTCGTCCCCTCCACCACCTTCCTCGCCGCGATCCCCTACTTCTGGCTCGCCCTGCTGCTCCTCTACCTCTTCGGCCAGGTGTGGGGCGTACTGCCGCTCGGCGGCGGCTACGACGAGACGCTGGACATCGGCCTCGGCGGCGCCTTCCTGACCTCCGCCGCCGAACACGCCGTGCTGCCCGCCGCCACCATCGTGCTCAGCTCGGTCGGCGGCTGGATGCTCGGCATGCGCAACATGATGGTCTCCACCCTGGCCGAGGATTACGTGGTCGCCGCCGAGGCCAAGGGGCTGCCGCCGCGCACGATCATGGTCGGGTACGCGGCCCGCAACGCCGTCCTGCCCTCGGTCGCCGGATTCGCCATCTCGCTCGGCTTCATCGTCAGCGGCTCGCTCGTCATGGAGATCGTCTTCTCGTACCCCGGTATGGGCTTCACCCTGCTCCAGGCCGTGCAGAACACCGACTATCCGCTCATGCAGGCCGTGTTCCTCGTCATCACCTTCGGCGTGCTCGCCGCCAACTTCCTGGTGGACCTGGTGTACGGCTTCGTCGACCCCCGTACCAGGCAGGCCCGATGACGCCCTCCGTGACCGCACCCCCCGTCACCACACCCCGCGCGACCGGCCGCGGCTGGCTGCGGCCCGCGCTGCGCTCCCGCCGCTTCGCCGCGGGGCTCGCCCTGCTCACCGTCTTCGTCCTCACCGCGGCGCTCGGCCCCTGGCTGGTCAGCGACCCGAACGCCTTCACCACCGACCTCGGTCAGGCACCGGGAGGGGCGCACTGGCTCGGCACCACCCAGACCGGGCAGGACGTTCTCGCCCAGCTCGTCGTCTCCGCCCGTGGCACGCTCCTGATCGGCGCCGCCTCCGCCCTCATCGCGACCGCCGTCTCCGTCGTCGTCGGGATCGGCGGCGGCTTCCTCGGCGGGCTCGCGGACGAGGCGCTGTCCCTGATCAGCAACGTCTTCCTGGTCATCCCCGGGCTGCCGCTGGTCATCGTCGTGTCCGCGTACGTCAAGGGCGGCGGACCCTGGTCCACCATCCTCGTCATCGCCCTCACCAGCTGGGCCGCCTCCGCCCGGGTGCTGCGCGCCCAGACGCTGTCGCTGCGTACCCGCGACTATGTGCTGGCGGCGCGGGTGTACGGGGAGAAGCGATGGCGGATCGTGCTGGTGGAGATCCTCCCGAACGAACTCGCCATCATCGTCTCCCAGTTCATCTTCGCGGTGATCTTCGCGATCCTCACCCAGGCCGGTCTGGCGTTCCTGGGCCTCGCCGACCCGTCCCATCTCACCTGGGGCACGATGCTCTACTTCGCCCAGAACGCGGAGGCCCTGACCAGCGGCGCCTGGTGGTGGTTCATCCCGCCCGGCCTGTGTATCGCCGCCCTCGGCACGGCCCTGTCGCTGATCAGCTTCGGCCTGGACGAGGTCCTGGACCCGCGGCTGCGCGTACGTCACCCCAGGAAGGTGAGCGCATGACGGACGATGTGGTGCTGCGCGCCGAGCACATCAGCGTGACGTACGAGGGCGAACGCCCCACCCACGCCGTACGCGACGTCAGCTTCGAGCTGCGGCGCGGCGAACTCCTCGGCATCGCGGGCGAGTCCGGCTGCGGCAAGTCGACGCTCGCGTACGCCGTCGCCCGCATGCTGGCGCCCCCGGCGCGGCTCACCGGGGGGCGGGTCACCCACCACGACCGGGCGGGCGCCGCAACGGATCTGCTCGCGCTCGAGGGGGAGGCGCTGCGGGCCTTCCGCTGGTCGCGGCTGTCCGTCGTCTTCCAGTCCGCCATGAACGCGCTCAACCCGGTGACCACCGTGGGCCGCCAGTTCGACGACATCTTCCGCGCCCACCGCCCCCGCATGCGCCGTCCCGAGCGGTACGAACGCGCCCGCGCCCTCCTCGACATGGTCGGCATCGACCCGGCCCGGGTGCGGGCGTATCCGCACGAGCTGTCCGGCGGCATGCGGCAGCGCGTCGTCATCGCTATGGCGCTCGCGCTCGAACCCGAGATCGTCATCATGGACGAGCCGACGACCGCGCTCGACGTCGTCGTCCAGCGCGAAATCCTGGACGAGGTGCAGCGGCTCCGCGACGATCTCGGCTTCAGCGTCGTCTTCATCACCCACGACCTGTCACTGCTGCTGGAGATCAGCGACCGGCTGGCCGTGATGTACGCGGGCTCGATCGTCGAGTACGGGCCCGCGGAGCGCATCGCCGCCGACCCCGCCCACCCCTACACCCAGGGCCTGCTGCGCTCCTTCCCCGACCTCGCGGGCGAACGCCGCGCCCTGCGCGGCATCCCCGGCTCCCCGCCGGACCTGCGTGACGCGCTGCCCGGCTGCCCCTTCGCCGCCCGCTGCGAGCACGCCTTCGACCCCTGCGCCACGACACCTCCGCCCCTCGTCCCCCTTGGCCTCCTCGCCCCGGGCACCTCCGCCGCCTGCCACCTCCACGCGGTGGCGCGGGCGGGGGCGGTCCCCCGACCGGAAGAAGGGCGGCAGCCGTGACCGCACCGGAGGTACCCGCGCTTGAGGTGACCGGCCTCACCGTCGACTTCCCGCAGCGCGGCCGGGTGCCGTTCCGGGCCGTGGACCGGGTGTCGTTCGCGCTGCACGCCGGGCGGACGCTCGCGCTCGTGGGCGAGTCCGGGAGCGGCAAGTCGACCGTCGTACGGGCCCTGTCGCGGCTGGTGGCGCCCACGGCGGGGGAGGTGCGGCTGGGCGGGGCGCGGCGCACGCGCGGGACGGAGTACCGGCGGGCCGTCCAGATGGTGTTCCAGGACCCGTTCGCCTCGCTCAACCCCGCGCACACCGTCGGCCACCACCTCATCCGCCCGCTCCTGGTCAACGGCCGGGCGCGGCGCGGGGTGGACGCCGAGGCGGAGGCGTACGAGCTGCTGCGGTCGGTGAACCTCACGCCCGCCGACGACGTGGCGCGCAAGCGCCCGTACGAGCTGTCGGGCGGGCAGCGGCAGCGCGTCGCGATCGCCCGCGCGCTGGCGCCGGGGCCCGGGGTGCTGCTGGCCGACGAGCCGGTGTCGATGCTGGACGTATCGATCCGGCTGGAAATCCTGGGGTTGCTGGACCGGCTCAAGGACGAGCGCGGGCTCGCCCTGCTGTACGTCACCCACGACCTGGCCACCGCCCGGCACTTCGCCTCCGAGGTGATGGTCATGTACCGGGGGGAGATCGTGGAGCGCGGCCCCAGCGACGAGGTGATCCTCGCCCCCCGCCATCCGTACACCCAGGCGCTGGCCGCCGCCGCGCCCAGCTCGGCCGCGGGCCGGGAGCGGGCGCGGGCGGCCCGCGCCGAACGGCTGGCGGGGCGGGCGCGGCGGGACGCGGAGCGGCGGGAGGTGGTCGTCGGGGACGGCTGCAGGTACCGGCCGCGCTGCCCGTACGCCATGGACGCCTGTACGCGGCGGCCGCCCGAGACGGAGGTGGGCCCGGGCCATCGCTCGCTGTGCTGGTTACGGACGGACACGAAGGACAGCGTTGTCGACTCCTCTGCGTAGTTTGTCCGGACAACAGAACTTCACGACTTCCCGTCATCTGTTCATCCGGCTACGCTCGCCCCGTGGCAAAGCAGGGAGAAGACACCTCCGGCGGGGCGGATGCGCTCCAGTTCAGCGTGGACCGCAGCAGCCCGGTCCCGCTCTACTTCCAGCTGTCCCAGCAGCTCGAGTCGGCGATCGAAAAGGGGCGGCTGGCACCGGGGAGCCTGCTCGGCAATGAGATCGAGCTGGCCGGACGGCTCGGGCTGTCCCGCCCCACCGTCCGCCAGGCCATCCAGTCCCTGGTCGACAAGGGACTGCTGGTGCGGCGCCGAGGCGTCGGCACCCAGGTGGTGCACAGCCAGGTCAAGCGCCCCTTGGAGCTGAGCAGCCTCTACGACGACCTGGAGGCCGCGGGCCAGCGCCCCGCCACCCGGGTGCTGCTGAACACCACCGAGCCCGCCACCGCCGAGGTCGCCGCCGCGCTCGGCATCGCGGAGGGCACCGAGGTGGTGGTGATCGAGCGGCTGCGGCTGGCGCACGGCGAGCCCATGGCGCACCTGTCCAACCGGCTCCCGGCCGGGCTGCTCACGCTGGACAGCGCGGAGCTGGAGGACACCGGCCTCTACCGGCTGATGCGCGCCGCGGGGATCACCCTGCACAGCGCCCGCCAGGCGGTCGGCGCCCGCGCGGCCAGCGCCGACGAGGGCAAGCAGCTCGGCGAGCCCGAGGGCGCACCGCTGCTGACCATGGAGCGGACCACCTTCGACGACACGGGCCGGGCGGTCGAGTTCGGCTCGCACACCTACCGCGCCTCGCGCTACGCGTTCGAGTTCCAGCTGCTCGTACGTCCTTGATCCACACCGCGCCCACAGCCCCCCGGAACCCCGGCCGCGCCCCGTAACGGATACTTGGCGGCGGCCGGGGCCGATCATGTCGTTCCCGGCCACCGACATGAAACGGGACGAGAGGGACGAGGCTTCTTCGTGGCCAGAGTTGGGACAGGGGCACGCGCGCTGACCGCCGCCGTGCTGGCGACACTGCTGGGCGCGGCCCTGGCGGGGTGCAGCAGTACGGGCGGGCTGCGGGCCGAGAAGCGGGCCGCGCAGGCGGCCTCGGGGCACGCGGCGGTCAACACCCCACGGATGACCTTCGCCATGGTCACCCACTCCGGCGACGGCGACACGTTCTGGGACATCGTGCAGAACGGGGCCAAGCAGGCCGCCGTCAAGGACAACGTCAAGTTCCTCTACGCCCACAACGAGGAGGGCAAGGAACAGGCCCAGCTGGTCCAGTCGTACATCGACCAGAAGGTCGACGGACTGATCGTCACCCTCGCCAAGCCCGACGCGATGAAGTCGGTCGTGCGGCGCGCCGAGAAGGCCGGAATACCGGTGATCACGGTCAACTCCGGGTCCGCGGAGTCCAAGAAGTTCGGCGCGCTCACCCACGTCGGCCAGGACGAGACCATCGCGGGCGAGGCCGTCGGCGACGAGCTGAACAAGCGCGGCCGCAAGAAGGCCCTGTGCGTCCTGCACGAGCAGGGCAACGTGGGCCATGAGCAGCGCTGCGACGGCGCGGAGAAGACCTTCGACGGAAAGCTGCAGAAGATCTACGTCGAGGGCACCAACATGCCCGACGTGGAGTCCTCCATCGAGGCCAAGCTCCAGTCCGACCAGGACATCGACACCGTCCTCACCCTGGGCGCGCCGTTCGCCGACACCGCCGCCCAGGCCGTCGAGCAGTCGGGCAGCAAGGCCGAGATCGACACCTTCGACCTCAACGCGAAGGTCGCGGCCGGGCTGGAGGACGGCACGCTGGGCTTCGCCGTCGACCAGCAGCCGTACCTCCAGGGGTACGAGGCGGTCGACCTGCTCTGGCTCCAGCGGTACAACGCCGATGTGCTCGGCGGCGGCAAGCCGGTCCTCACCGGCCCGCAGATCGTCACCAAGGACGACGCCAAGAAGCTGGCGGCGTTCACGAAGCGGGGCACCCGATGAGCGCGGAGACGGGATCCACGCAATCCCTTCCGCAGGAACAGGAGAACGACTCCGAGGCGCGCCCGGCGGCGCGGACCCCGTGGCCGCGCCGCCTGGCGGGCCGCCCGGAGCTGGGCGCGGTCGTCGGCGCCGCCGCCGTCTTCGTCTTCTTCTCCATCGCCGCCCCCGCCTTCCTCCAGTGGTCGAGCTTCAGCACCGTGCTGTACGCCTCGTCGACCATCGGGATCATGGCGGTGCCGGTCGCGCTGCTGATGATCGGCGGCGAGTTCGACCTGTCGACCGGCGTCCTGGTCACCTCGTCCGCGCTGATCTCGTCGATGTTCTCGTACCAGATGACGGCGAACGTCTGGGTCGGCGCCGGGGTGTCCCTGCTGGTCACCCTCGCCATCGGCTTCTTCAACGGCTATCTGCTGGTGCGCACCAACCTGCCGAGCTTCATCATCACGCTCGGCACCTTCCTGATCCTCCAGGGCTGCAACCTCGGCTTCACCAAGCTGATCAGCGAGACCGTCTCCACCAAGACCATCGCCGACATGGAGGGCTTCCCCTCCGCGCGTCAGGTCTTCGCCTCCCACCTGACCATCGGGGATGTGGAGCTGCAGATCACCGTGGTGTGGTGGTTCGCCCTGATCGCGCTCGCCACCTGGATCCTGCTGCGCACCCGCGCCGGGAACTGGATCTTCGCGGTGGGCGGCGCCAAGGAGGCGGCCCGCGCGGTCGGCGTGCCGGTGAACCGCACCAAGATCGGGCTCTATATGGGCGTCGCCCTGGCGGCCTGGATCTCCGGCCAGCATCTGCTGTTCAAGTACGACACCGTCCAGTCCGGTGAGGGCGTCGGCAACGAGCTGCTGTACATCATCGCGGCCGTCATCGGCGGCTGCCTGCTGACCGGCGGCTACGGCTCGGCGGTCGGCGCCGCCGTCGGCGCGTTCATCTTCGGCATGACGAACAAGGGCATCGTGTACGCGCAGTGGGGCGCGGACTGGTTCAAGTTCTTCCTCGGGGCGATGCTGCTGCTCGCCACGCTGCTCAACTGGTGGGTCCGCAAGCGGGCGGAGGCAAGCGCATGAGCACCGACAGCACGCCGGAGACGCCGCAGACGCCGCTGATCGCGCTGCGCGACATCGGCAAGTACTACGGCAACGTCAAGGCCCTGGAGGGCGTCTCGCTCGACGTCCACGCCGGGCGGATCACCTGTGTCCTCGGCGACAACGGCGCGGGCAAGTCCACCCTCATCAAGGTCGTCGCCGGGCTGCACCAGCACGACGAGGGCACCATCGCGGTCGAGGGGGAGGAGACCCGGCTCGGCTCGCCGCGCGAGGCCCTGGACCGGGGCGTCGCCACGGTCTACCAGGACCTGGCCGTCGTTCCGCTGATGCCGGTGTGGCGGAACTTCTTCCTCGGCTCCGAGATCCGCAAGGGCCGAGGCCCCTTCGCCCGCCTCGACGTGGCCGCCATGCGCGAGACCACCCACCGTGAGCTGCTGCGCATGGGCATCGACCTGCGCGACGTCGACCAGCCCATCGGCACCCTCTCCGGCGGACAGCGCCAGTGCGTGGCGATCGCCCGCGCCGTCCACTTCGGCGCCAAGGTCCTGGTCCTGGACGAGCCGACGGCGGCGCTGGGCGTCAAGCAGTCCGGGGTGGTGCTCAAGTACGTCGCCGCCGCGCGCGACGCGGGGCTCGGCGTGGTGCTGATCACACATAACCCCCACCACGCCTACCTGGTCGGCGATCGCTTCGTCCTTCTCAAGCGGGGCGCGATGGCGGGCAGCCACGCCAAGGACGAGATCACTCTGGACGAGCTGACCCGCCAGATGGCAGGCGGCAGCGAGCTGGAACAGCTCACCCACGAGCTGGCCCGGTAAGCGCCCCTGGGGCGGGGCTTGCCATGCACCGCGAGGCGCTGTTGAGGCACAATCGCACGGCGGGCCCCACCCGCGTCATGACCACCGCACGCCGAGGCCCCGGCCTCCCGAGACCCCCGCAGGGACGACGAACTCTTGCGAGCACGCACCCGCAGCGACCGCACCCCCCGCACCGGTGAAGGGGCCGGCCGATGAGCATCTACCGCGAAAGAGTGCACCGGGGCTCGGCCCGGGCCACCGTGCTGCGGACCGTCGGCACGCGTGAGCGCCGCTCGCATCTGAGCGCGCCCCGGGTCCCCACGGTCGGCATCGACATCGGTGGCACGAAGGTGATGGCCGGGGTCGTCGACGCCGACGGCAACATCCTGGAGAAGCAGCGCACAGAGACGCCCGACAAGTCCAAGAGCCCCAAGGTCGTCGAGGACACGATCACCGAACTCGTCCTGGACCTGTCCGACCGGCACGATGTGCACGCGGTCGGCATCGGGGCGGCGGGCTGGGTGGACGCGGACCGCAACCGGGTCCTGTTCGCGCCGCACCTGTCCTGGCGCAATGAGCCGCTGCGCGACCGGCTGGCCCAGCGGCTGGCCGTGCCGGTCATGGTCGACAACGACGCGAACGCGGCGGCGTGGGCCGAGTGGCGGTTCGGCGCCGGGCGCGGCGAGGACCATCTCGTCATGATCACGCTCGGTACCGGCATCGGCGGCGCGATCCTGGAGGACGGCCAGGTCAAGCGCGGCAAGTACGGGGTCGCGGGGGAGTTCGGCCATATGCAGGTCGTGCCCGCCGGACACCGCTGCCCGTGCGGCAACCGGGGCTGCTGGGAGCAGTACAGCTCCGGCAACGCGCTGGTCCGGGAGGCCCGGGAGCTGGCCGCCGCCGAGTCGCCGGTGGCGTACGGGATCACCGACCGGGTCGGCGGCAACATCCAGGAGATCACCGGGCCGCTGATCACCGAGCTGGCCCGGGACGGCGATGCCATGTGCATCGAACTCCTCCAGGACATCGGCCAGTGGCTGGGGGTCGGCATCGCCAACCTCGCCGCCGCCCTCGACCCGTCCTGCTTCGTGATCGGGGGTGGTGTCAGCGCCGCCGACGATCTGCTGATCGGCCCGGCCCGGGACGCGTTCCGGCGCACCCTGACCGGGCGCGGCTACCGGCCGGAGGCCCGTATCGTCAAGGCCCAGCTGGGGCCCGAGGCCGGGATGGTCGGCGCCGCCGACCTCGCCCGGCTCGTCGCCCGCCGCTTCCGCCGCGCCACCCGCCGCCGGGTCGAACGGTACGAGCGTGCCGGGACCTCCTCCCCGCTGCGGCTGGCGCCGCGCGGTCAGGCAGGCCGCGAATGAGCGCCGCGGAGCAGCACCAGCACCCCGGCGTGTCCGCCGGTGACACCGGTGACGCCGGTGCGGGCCGCAGCCCGGCGCGCCGCTGGCTCAAGGGCGTGATCGTCTTCCTGCTGATCGCGATCCCGGCGGGCTATCTGGCGATCTCCGCCATGCAGAGCCGTGACGGCGGCTCGGAGAAGGTCCAGTCGGCCAAGGCCAAGGGCCTGTCCGCGGGCTATCCGTCCCGGGTGCAGCGGCGCATCTACGACGTTCCGGTTCCGCAGCAGTCGCGCAAGGTCGCCTCCTTCGAGACGAACTCCTGGAAGACCAGCTCGCTGTACGTGCAGTTCGTCACCTCCCGCGACGGACTCGACCGCTTCCTGGCCAAGCTCGGCACCCGTCGCTCCGCGCTGGAGAAGGACGCGGTGACGATCACCGGCGAGCAGGCGAAGAGGGTGGGCTGGCAGGTCGGAGCGGCTGGTCACGACTGGTCCGGAATGGTGATCAAGCAGAAGGAACCGCAGCCCAAGCTGAGGATCACGGTCAGGAACGACAACCCGGCCCATCCGAAGGTCTACGTGGTCTCCACCGTCACGCCGTAGGGACCCCTACGACGTTCGGGATACCGTTTCCGGGTGAGCGAGACCAAGACACTTCAGTACCGGACCGACGGCCCCGAGGACGGGCCCGTACTCGTCCTCGGCCCGTCGCTGGGCACGACCTGGCACATGTGGGACCGCCAGATACCCGAGCTGTCCCGCCACTGGCGCGTCCTCCGCTTCGACCTCCCGGGCCACGGCGGCTCGCCCGCCCACCCCGCCCCCTCCGTGGCGGAACTCGCGGCCCGGCTGCTGGCCACCCTCGACATGCTGGGCATCGACCGCTTCGGCTACGCGGGCTGTTCGCTCGGCGGGGCCGTCGGCGCCGAACTGGCGCTGCGACATCCCCTGAGAGTGGGCTCACTCGCGCTGGTCTCCGCCTCCCCGCGCTTCGGCACCGCCGACTCCTTCCGGCAGCGCGGCGTCGTGGTCCGCACCAACGGCCTCGACCCGATCGCCCGCGCCACCCCCGAGCGCTGGTTCACCCCCGTCTTCGCCGCCGCCCAGCCCGCCATCGTCGACTGGGCCGTCCAGATGGTCCGTACCACCGACCCCGGCTGCTACATCGCCGCGTGCGAGGCGCTGGCCGCCTTCGACATCCGCCCCGAGCTGGGCCGGATCGGCATCCCCACGCTGGTGCTGGCCGGGGCCGAGGACCAGGTCACCCCGGCCGCTGACGCCCGCGTCCTGGTGGCGGGCATACCCGACGCCCGGCTCGCGCTCGTCCCCGGCACCTCCCATCTGGCGCCCGTCGAGCAGCCCGCCGCCGTCACCGATCTGCTCGTACGCCACTTCTCCAGCTCGTGGCAGTCCTCGGACCATCCGACCGGGATGACGGCGGTCTCCGCCCCGTCCGTCAAGCCCGTGCTGACGCCGGTGCCGCCGCCGGTCACCGCGCCCGCGCCGCCGCGTGCCGCCCCGGCCGCCGCCGCGCCCGCCGGCCCTCCCGTCGAGATCGGCTACAGCCGGCCGTCCGAGCCGGTGGCGGACGGCCGCGCCGACCATTACGACCAAGGCATGAAGGTCCGGCGCGAGGTGCTGGGCGACGCCCATGTGGACCGCGCGGAGTCGCAGGTCGACGACTTCACCGGCGACTTCCAGGACTTCCTGACCCGCTATGTGTGGGGCGAGGTGTGGACCCGGCCCGGTATCGACCGCCGCACCCGCAGCGTGATCACCCTCACCGCCATGGCCGCCCGCGGCCACCTCGACGAACTGGCCTTCCACACCCGGGCCGCACTGCGCAACGGGCTGACGCCGACCGAGATCAAGGAAGTGCTGCTGCACACCGGCGTCTACTGCGGGGTGCCCGCCGCGAACTCGGCCTTCGCCGTCGCCCAGCGGGTCATCCGCGAGGAGACCCGTCCCGAGGAGTGACGCGGGAGCCGGGGGAGGACAATGATCCCCATGAAGCTCACCAAGAAGGGCCACGCCTGCGTCCGGCTGGAAAAGGACGGGCAGCGTCTCGTCATCGACCCCGGAGGCTTCAGCGAAGACGACGCGGCGGTCGGCGCGGACGCGATCCTGGTCACCCACGAGCACTTCGACCATTTCAACGAGGAGCGGCTGCGGGCGGCGCTCGACGCCAACCCCGCCACCCGGATCTGGACCCTCGCCAGCGTCGCCGGACAGATCTCCGCGGCGTTCCCCGGGCGAGTGCACACGGTCGGTGAGGGCGACACCTTCACCGCGGCCGGGTTCGAGGTCGAGGTGCACGGCCAGATGCACGCCGTCATCCATCCCGACATCCCCCGGATCACCAACGTCGGCTACGTCGTCGACGGAGCGGTCTTCCACCCGGGCGACGCGCTCACCGTCCCGGACCGCCCCGTGGAGACGCTGCTGCTGCCGCTGCACGCGCCCTGGAACAAGTTCTCCGAGATCCTCGACTACGTGCGTGAGGTCGCGCCGCGGCGGGCGGTCGACATCCACGACGCCCTGCTGTCCGACCTGGCCCCCATGGTCTACGGCCGGATGCTGGGCCCCGATGGCCCGGGTGCGGGCGGCGCCGAGCACATCCGGCTGACCCCGGGCGAGAGCCTCCCTCTCTGAGCGCTCTGAGCCGTGTCAGACCCGGGATGTAAGTTGTCCCCCATGCGCATCGCGACCTGGAACGTCAATTCGATCACCGCCCGGCTGCCCCGGCTGCTCGCCTGGCTGGAGAGCAGCGGCACGGATGTGCTGTGCGTCCAGGAGACCAAGTGCGCCGAGGCCGCGTTCCCCTTCGAGCCCCTGCGCGAGCTGGGCTACGAGGCCGCGGTCAACGCCACCGGCCGGTGGAACGGCGTGGCCGTCCTCTCCCGGGTCGGCCTCGCCGACGTGGTCTCCGGCCTCCCCGGCGGCCCCGACTACGACGGCGACCAGGAGCCGCGCGCCATAGCCGCCACGTGCGGTCCCGTCCGGGTCTGGTCGGTCTACGTGCCGAACGGGCGCGAGATCGGGCACCCGCACTACGACTACAAGCTGCGCTGGCTGGACGCGCTGCGGGCGACCGTGGCCGAGGACGCGAAGGGCTCCCGGCCCTTCGCCGTCCTCGGCGACTTCAACGTCGCCCCGACCGACGACGACGTCTGGGACCGCACCCGCTTCGACGGCCTCACCCATGTCACCGACAAGGAGCGCGAGGCCCTGTCCGCCCTGCGGGACGCGGGCCTGTCGGACGTCGTCCCCCGCCCCCTGAAGTACGACCACCCCTTCACGTACTGGGACTACCGGGAGCTGTGCTTCCCGAAGAACCGCGGCATGCGGATCGACTTGGTCTACGGCAACGAGCCGTTCGCCGGTGCGGTCGGGGACGCGTACGTGGACCGCGAGGAGCGCAAGGGCAAGGGCGCCTCCGACCACGCCCCGGTCGTGGTGGACCTCCAGGCGTAACCCGGCGGCCGGGTGCGCCTGCCCCGGGGGCTCTCGTGCGCGGGTGCGGCCCGGTGGGTGGGTTGTGCCCACCGGCCCCGTCCGCAAGGTCCCGGGGCCGGGGACGGAGCCCGCACGGGGTCCAGGGGCGGGGGGGGAATCAGCCTGCTGTCAGGGCGCGCAGGGGGATCGCGTCGGCCATCGCCTTCAGGCCCGCGTCGCCCGGGTGCAGATGGTCGCCGCTGTCGTAGGCCGGGAGGATGCGGGAGGGGTGCGCGGGGTCGCGGACCACCGCGTCGAAGTCCAGGACCGCGTCGAACACCCCACCGCTGTCGCGGATGAAGGCGTTCACCACGGAACGCCGCGCGTCCGCGTCGGCGGTGCACAGCGCCTCGCCCTCGCAGGGCGTGATCGTCCCGCCGACGACCCGCAACCCCCGCGCGTGCGCCCGCGCGGCCAGGCCCTTCAGCCCCGCGATGACGGACTCGGCCGACGTGCCCCAGCGCAGGTCGTTGATGCCCTGGAAGACGACGGCCGTACGGGCGGAGGTCTGGGCCAGGGCGTCCCGCTCCAGGCGGCTGCCCGCGCTCACCCCGCTGGTGACCGTACTGACCCCGTCGCCCGGGTAGACGTCCGTGACCACGCGGTTGGCGGAGATGCCGCTGTTGACGACCCCGTACGCGGGCACGCCCGCTCCCGGCGCGCGTAGGCGACGCGCGAGGACGTCGGGCCAGCGCCGGTTGGCGTCCATCGTGGACTTGGTGCCGTCGGTGATGGAGTCGCCGAGCGCCACCACCGACCCCGGCCCGCCCCGGACGTCGACCCCGGTGAGGAACGGCCACGTGGTGAGGGTGCCGGTGTACGCCTCGCCGCCCGCCTCGCCCGTACGGTCACCGCTCCCCGGCGCGCTCAGAAACGAACGCTGCGTGGCCTGCGTGTGCACCGGCACCGCCGCGACCGGCCCGGGAAGGTGAATGCTGACCAAAAGGTTCGTGTCGGCGGGGACGGCGAATTTCACGGGGTCGCTGAAGGCCTGCGCGCCCGCCGGGATCGACGTACCGGCGCGCCCCCGGAAGGTCAGCGGCACCGGAGTGCCGCGCGCCGCCGCGCCGTCTGCCTGGAGGGCGACCGTGGCGTGGCCGATGTCGACGGGGGCGGCGGCGAAGGTGTTCTCCAGCCGCACCCGGGCGCCCGGCCCGCCCGCGCTGGTGTGCACGACGAGCCGTAGCGTCTGGTCGGTCCACGGCCCGACCTTGGTGTAACCGGCGGTGCTCGCCGCCCAGCTGCCGGTCCAGCCCCGCGCGGGCTGCCGCAACGAGGCGGCGAAGACGTGCAGATCGGTCCCCGGACCGGGGTCCTTCGGCAGGGTCACCGACGTGACCTGCCGGTCGCCGCGCAGGGGCACCGTCACCGCGTACAGCCGGGCCGCCTCCTGCCGCTGCCCGTCAGTGGTGTTGAGGTGGGGGAGGCCCACCGCCTTGGTGGCGGCGGGGCCCGCGCGCCAGTCCGGGGCGCCCAGGGTGTACGTACCGTACGAACCGTCCCGGTAGCGGATCGTGCCGGTGCCGCTCGCCCCGGCGCCGGGACCGCCCGGCGAGCTGCTCGCGACCAGGAAGGTGAGCGCGTCGCCACGCCCCCGCAGCCGCACCGACTGCCCGTCGGCGACGACATTGTCCGGCCGCTGCCCCGCGCTCCGCGGCCACGTGAGCCGCGCCGCGTCGAGGGCGATGGCGCGCCCGGGCGTCCAGCCCGCGGCGCGCAGGTCCTGCGCGGAGAGGGAGTTGCCCGCTCCGTCGAAGTCCGCCGTGCCCGGCGCGGTGTCGTCACCGACCGCCCGGTTGTCGAAAAGCCGCTCCAGGGGGAGCGGCTTCGTGGTGGTGGAGCCTTGGGCCACCGAGGGCGCGGCCGGTGCGAGGAGTACGAGGGCGGCACCTCCCGCGACGATCCCGGCCACCGACCATGGTCTGCCGACGCGCATATGTGTCCCCTCTCGTAACCGACCCGACCGGCGATTCGACAGGTGCATGGCGAACGTAGGGAGGCGGCCGGGTGTCGTCAAGACAAGCAACGGGTCACGGAGCCCACCGCGCGCCCTGTGGTGCGCCCGTGCGCTTGGTGCGACGCTGAGCGGTATGAACATCCCCTTCCTGGACAACTGGCGCAAGCGGCACGGTGCGGCCTCCGGTACGGCGCTGATGAGCGCCCAGGAGGCGGACCCCCAGGGCGTGGCGCAACTCCTCTCCGAATGCGAACTGCTGCGCGCCCGGGCCGAACAGGCGGGCATCGGGCTCGACGACTCGGCCGGATCGCTGGAGGCGCTGGACCAGCTGGTCCCGCGCTGGCGCGACGACCCGGAGGAGTTGCCCTGGCTCGGTAACGACGCCGGGCTCTATCTGGGCACGGTCATCGTCCGCACCGTGCCGGGCGCCGTCTGGCAGGTGTGGCCCAACGGCCGCCCCGTGGTCCGGCTCGGCTCCGGCCGGGAGGTCGACGTGGTCGAGGCGGGCCACCAATGGGCCGCCGACGGCGCCCCCGAGCTGTCCCAGCTGTACGCGGAGGTCGCGGAGGTCTAAAGCGCCGTCCTCTTACGGGCGTCATCCGCCCCTCGGTGCGTGTCCTGGCCGAAATGCCGCTTTCGTGCGGATAGTTTGCGCGGTATGTCCGTTGGTGAACCGTTGATCGAGCTGCGCAACGTCAACAAGTACTTCGGCGCGCTGCACGTCCTCCAGGACATCGACCTCACCGTCGGCCGCGGGGAAGTGGTCGTGGTCATCGGGCCGTCCGGGTCCGGGAAGTCCACGCTGTGCCGGACGATCAACCGGCTGGAGACCATCCAGTCCGGCTTGATCGTGGTGGACGGGCGGCCGCTTCCGGAGGAGGGGAAGGAACTGGCGCGGCTGCGGGCCGAAGTGGGGATGGTCTTCCAGTCGTTCAATCTGTTCGCCCACCGGACCGTGCTGGACAACGTGATGCTCGGCCAGGTGAAGGTCCGCAAGCGCGGCAAGGCGGAGGCCGCCCGGCGCGCCCGGGAACTGCTGGACCGGGTGGGGCTCGCGGACCAGGCGGACAAGTACCCCGCCCAGCTCTCCGGCGGTCAGCAGCAGCGGGTGGCGATCGCCCGGGCGCTGGCCATGGACCCGAAGGTGATGCTCTTCGACGAGCCGACCTCGGCGCTCGACCCGGAGATGATCAACGAGGTCCTGGAGGTCATGCGGCAGCTCGCCCGGGACGGCATGACGATGACCGTCGTCACCCACGAGATGGGCTTCGCCCGTTACGCCGCGCACCGCGTGGTCTTCATGGCCGACGGCCGCATCGTGGAGGACCGCGGCCCGGAGGCGTTCTTCAAGGCGCCGGAGTCCGCCCGGGCCAGGGACTTCCTCTCCAAGATCCTCAAGCACTGAGCCGGGTGATGACGCGCATGAGGCGAATCCTGACCGTGCTCCTCGCGCTGCTTCTCGTCCTCGGCGGCGGCGCCCTCACCGGCTGCGGCAAGGAGGGCAGCCCGCCCGCCAAGGGCCCGAAGGCCGAGCAGCTGCCGCACTACACGGTGGCCACCGACTTCCGGCTGCCGTCCTCGCCCACCTGGCGCAAGGCGAAGCGGCGCGGCTACCTCACCGTCGGGGTGAAGGAGGACCAGCCGTATCTGGGCGAGAAGGACCCGGCCACCGGCCGCTACTCCGGATTCGACATCGAGATCGCCAAGATGATGGCGGCCTCCCTCGGCTTCCCGCCGCAGCGCATCCGGTTCCGGGCCGTCGCCTCCGCCAACCGGGAAACCGCGCTCCAGAACGGCCAGATCGACTACTACGTCGGCACCTACACCATCAACCCGCTGCGCAAACGGCTGGTCGGCTTCGCCGGTCCGTACTACATGGCCGGGCAGTCGCTGCTGGTGCGCACCGATACGGACGACATCCACGGCCCCGGCGACCTGGCGGGCAAGACGGTCTGCTCGGCGGCCGGTTCCACCCCGCTGCAGCGCATCCAGCACGACTACCCCAAGGCCCACGCGGTCGCGTACGACAACTACTCGGTGTGCGTGGACAACCTGCTCAGCTACCAGGTCGACGCGGTCACCACGGACAACGTGATCCTGCTCGGCTACGCGGCCAAGGCGCCCGAGGAGCTGAAGGTCGTGGGCAAGCCCTTCTCCAAGGAGCCCTACGGCATCGGCGTGCCCAAGCGGGACAACCCGCTGCGCTTCGCGCTGGACGACGCCATCGAGGCCCACGAGCGCGACGGCGACTGGAAGAAGGCCTACAACGCGACCCTCGGCCTCTCCGGTGTGCCCGCCCCGAAACCGCCCGCCGTCGACCGCTACCACTGAGGCCCGCGCTTATGGACGTGCTCACCCAGAACTTCTCGCTCTACGGCCGTGGTCTGCTCGGCACCGTCGAGCTGACCGTCTACGCCTCGCTGCTCGCCCTCGCGCTCGGCGTCCTGATGGCGGCCTTCCGGGTCGCGCCGGTCGCGAGCCTGCGCGCCTTCGGTACCGCCTGGGTGACGGTGCTGCGCAACACCCCGCTGACGCTGCTGTTCTTCGCGGTCATGCTGGGGCTGCCGCGCTTCGGGCTGATCCTGCCGTTCACGGCCTTCGCGGTGCTCGCGCTCGGCTGCTACACCTCGGCGTTCATCTGCGAGGCGTTGCGCTCGGGGATCAACACGGTGCCGGTCGGGCAGGGCGAGGCGGCCCGCAGCCTGGGCATGACCTTCGAGCAGACGCTCGGGGCGGTGGTGCTGCCGCAGGCGTTCCGCGCCGTCATCCCGCCGGTCGGCTCGACCCTGATCGCGCTCGCCAAGAACTCCGCCATCGCCGGGTCGTTCAGCGTCACCGAACTGCTCGGCACCTACAAGCCGCTCAACGAGATGGGCTACAGCATCATCTGGTCCTTCGTCTGGATCGCCGTCGGCTATCTGCTCGTGACCCTGACCATCAGCGCGATCTTCACCGTGCTGGAGAAGCGCTGGGGAGTGCCGCGTTGACCGCCACCGCCGTTCTCTACGACGCCCCCGGGCCCCGTACCGTCCGCCGCCACCGCCTCTACGGGGTGATCGCCTCGCTGGTGCTGCTGGCCCTGATCGCCTGGGTGATCTATCTCCTTGTCGACACGGGTCAGTTCGCGTACCGGAAGTGGATGCCCTTCGAGTACGTGGGCATCCAGGAGCTGCTGCTGCGCGGGCTCGTCAACACCCTCAAGGCGTTCGCGCTCGCCGCCGTCCTCTCGCTGGCGCTGGGCGGGGTGCTGGCCGCCGGGCGGCTGTCCGACCACCGCCCGGTGCGCTGGCTGGCCACCCTGGTCGTGGAGTTCTTCCGCGCGATGCCCGTGCTGGTGATGATCTTCTTCGTCTTCGTGGCCCTGAAGGTGCAGCCGCTGCCCGCCCTGGTCACCGGGCTGACCCTCTACAACGGCTCGGTGCTCGCCGAGGTGTTCCGCGCGGGCGTGGCGGCGGTGGACCGCGGGCAGCGGGAGGCGGCGTACTCGCTGGGCCTGCTCAAGACGCAGGTCATGGCGTACGTCCTGGTGCCACAGGGGGTCCGGGCGATGCTGCCCGCGATCATCAGCCAGCTGGTGGTGGCCCTGAAGGACACCTCGCTCGGCTTCCTCATCACCTACGAGGAGTTCCTGCACGCGGGCAAGCTCATCGCGTCCAACCTCGACTACGACCTGCCGTTCATCCCCGTCGTGATGGTCATCTCGCCGGTCTACATCGGGATGTGCATGCTGCTGTCGTGGTGCGCGAACTGGGTGGCGAAGCGGCAGCGGCGCAGCGTGAAGACGGAGAAGGTGCGCGTGGCGCCGCCCGGCCCGGCCGCGCCGCTGCCGGGCGACACCCGCGGTGCCTAGTCGCGCACCGGAACCGACAGGTACGAGGGGTCGGCCGGCGGGGAGGAGAAGGTGAGGTGGGCGCCGTCCGGGTTGTGCTCGATGTAGAGCGGGTCGACGGTGTCGACCACCAGCGCGAGCCGGTGCCCGGCCGGGACGTCGTACGCCGTCGAGAACAGGTCCAGGTCGACCGGGAACGGCTTGCCGGGGGTGCGGTCGTGGAAGGTGACGGGCGCGTTGGTGATGAGCTTGCCGACGCCGAGCGGGCCCACGTCGTAGAGGTAGGCGACCGCGGTGCCGTCGGCCTTGTCGCTGGTGAGGGTGGTGTGCAGGGACACCGTGCCGCGGACGCGCTGCTCGGTGGCGTACGCCCCGGTCTGCCAGACGGCGGCGTACGAGCGCGGCAGCAGTGGGATCGAGGCGAGCGGCGGGAGCTTCAGGAACTGGTCCAGCGCGCCGCTCAGCATGACGGTCCCGGCGTTGGCGCCCGAGTCGTGGTTCGCGATGACGCTCTCGGTCCGCTGGAGCGCGACCCGGCGCCGCTCCGAGGGCACGGCGGACCAGCTGGAGTAGCCCTCGTAGCCGCCGCCGGTGCGGGACATGAGCTGCACCGGCTTCTCGCCGTCGATGCCGTTGCGCTCGCCCTTGAGGTAGCGGTCCAGCCAGCGCTTGCTGTGCTCCCAGGTGTCGTTCGGCAGCCCGAAGAGCCCGCCGAACTCGGCGGTCGCGTGGTCGCCCGGCCGGAACTCCAGCCGCTTGGGGCCGGTGAGCTTGTCGTAGAAGTCGGCGTAGCTGTTGGGCGGGAAGATGGAGTCGCCCCAGGCGTTGCCCAGCATGACGGCCGCGCCATTGGCGTTGATCTTGTCGAGGTAGGTGGCCGCCGAGCGCTTGCGGCCCCACTCGATCATGTCCGGTTCCTTGGCCAGGTTGGAGCCGAGGAAGTCCTTCATGATCTGCTGGAATTCGTCGCTGGGACGGCCGGTGAGCGCCCCGGCGCCGCCGAGCAGCCCGGCGGCCTGGGCGTGCTGGGTGCGGCCGCTGTAGATGGACGCGATCAGATCCGCCCAGCCGCTCATCGAGACGACCGCCTTGACGCGCTTGTCGAAACCGGCGGCGAGCAGGCTGATCCCGGCGCCGTACGACACGCCCGCCATGCCGATGTGGTCGGGGTCGGCGGCGGTGTTGGCCAGCGCCCAGTCGATGACTTTCGAGGCGTCGGCGACGTCGGGCGGCCCGGCCGTCTCGATCCGGCCGCCGGACTGCCAGAAGCCGCGGGTGTTGTAACTGACCACGACATAGCCGGAGTCGGCGAGCTTCTTGGCCTGCGCGAGGTATTCGATCTGCGGCATGGACCAGCTGGTGGGCAGCACGACGAGGGGGTGGCGGCGCGAGGTGTCCGCCGGGGCGACGACGTTGGCGGCCAGCGTGACGCCGCCGTCGCCCGGGATGTCGACGAACCGTACGGAGGTGTCGGCGGCCGTGGCGGTCGTGGACGCGGGGGCGGCGGGGGCGGCCGTGGCGGCGGGGGCGAGGACGAAGGTCGCACCGGCCAGGACGGTCGCCGAAAGGGAGGCGGCGGTGGTGGTACGCAGCGCTCGGCGGGCAGAGGTCACTGTCGCTCCAGACGTGGGGGTGCCGTGGGGGCGGAGGGAGCACCGGTGCGGGCCCGTGGGGAGGGCCTAAGTGACCTGACGGTAACCCGGCGCCTTACCGCTGGTAATGGTGCGGTAAGTTACGCCTGGGTAACGATGCGGGTGTAGCGGACCCGTGTGCCCCGTGATGCGATAACTCACGGTGGCTCAGGGGGCCTTGGCTCACCCCTCCTTGAGGGCCGCCTTGGCCGACGCCCGGCCACCCGCCGTGGTGGCCGCCTTGGTGACGTCCGCGACCAGCTCGACCACATCCGGGCCGTACGCCTGCGAGTTGACCACCTTCAGCAGCAGACAGAACGAGCCCTGCGCACCGTATTTGCGGGCCAGCTTGGCACGGTTGCGCACCAGGTGGCGTACGGCGGCGCGGTGGGTGACCGGGCGCTGCCCGGAGGCCAGGAAGACGGGGCGGCCGCCGTCGCCCGCCGTCAGCCGTGCCACCAGGACGTGTTCCAGTGCGCCGGGCTCCGGGCGGTACTCGGTGCCGCCGATGGTGAAGGCGCCCCGGTTCGCGCCGGACTCGTCGCCCGGGTCCACGGTCACGCCCGGCAGCAGGTTCGTCATGTGCGCGGCCAGGCGGCGGTGCGCGATCGGGTCGCCGACGCAGAACTCGGTGCGCGCCCCGAAGCCCTGCAGTCCGGTGTCATGCGGGGCCACCTCGGCGTGCGCCCCGCAGTTTTCCACCACGGAGGCGAGCCCGAGCAGCGCGAGGGCGTCATGGCGCGGGATGGACCAGTGGGCCGAGGTGCTGTCCCGGTGGGTGACCAGCACACATTCCGAGCCGTCCGGCAGGCCGAAGAAGCGCTGCTCGCGGGCGCGCCCCCGGCGCCGGGCCGCCGCGTGCACGGCCCAGCCGAGGGCCAGCCCCACGATCAGGGCCGCTCCGGAAGCGATCAGGTCCTGCACGGTGTCTGTCATGGCCGCGCATCGTAGCTGCCCTACGGGTGGGTGTTCGAGCGATTCCCGAAGGGGCACTCAAGGGGCGCGCAAGGTGCCGCTCCAGGGGCACTCCAGGGGCACCGCAGAAGCACTCCAGGGGCACGACAGAGGCACTCGCCCTCTGTCGTGAGCATGAGCGTCGCCGGTAGGCTCCGCTCTCTGCCGTTCGCCAGGAGGTCCGGATGGGGCACGCCGCACGACCAGCCGCAGCAACCAGCAGCGCCACGGCCCGGGCGGCCGTCCGGCACCGGCTGCCCGCGCTCGCCGCCGCGGCCGGGATGGTCGCCGTGCTCGGCGTCGCCCCGGCCGGTGCGCACGCCGCCCCCCGCGGTGCCGAGACGCCCGCCAAGGCGCCGGTGGCCACCGGCTACGGCGGCGCGGTCTCCAGCGTCGACCCGGACGCCTCGGCGGCCGGGATCGACGTGCTGCGGCGCGGCGGCAACGCGGTCGACGCGGCGGTGGCGACGGCGGCCGCGCTCGGGGTCACCGAGCCGTACTCGGCGGGCGTCGGCGGTGGCGGGTACTTCGTCTACTACAACGCCAAACGGCACACCGTCTCCACGCTCGACGGCCGCGAGACCGCCCCGCTCAGCGCCGACAAGGACCTCTTCCTGGACGGTGACGGCAAGCCGCTGCCGTTCGCCGACGCCGTCACCAGCGGGCTCAGCGTCGGCACCCCCGGTACCCCGGCCACGTGGCGGGACGCGCTCCGCGCCTGGGGCACCGAATCGCTCGCCCAGGTGCTGAAGCCCGCCGAGCGGCTGGCCCGCGACGGCTTCACCGTCGACAAGACCTTCCGCCAGCAGACCGCCGACAACGAGGACCGCTTCAAGGACTTTCCGGCCTCCGCCAAGCTGTTCCTGCCCGGCGGGAAGCTCCCGGCCGTCGGTTCGACGTTCCGTAACCCCGATCTCGCCCGCACCTACGCCCTGCTCGCCAAGAAGGGCGTCGGCGCGATCTACAAGGGTGAGCTGGGCCGCGACATCGTCGGGACGGTGCGCAAGCCCCCCGTCGATCCGAAAGCGCAGCGCACCGTGCACCCCGGCGATCTGCGGGCCGAGGACCTGCGGCAGTACGACACGAAGCGGCAGGCCCCGACCCGTACGTCCTACCGGGGCCTGGACGTGTACGGCATGGCGCCCTCGTCCTCCGGCGGTACCAGCGTCGCCGAGGCGCTGAACATCCTGGAGCGCACGGACCTCTCCAAGCTCGGCGAGCGCGACTATCTGCACCGCTTCATCGAGGCCTCCCGCATAGCGTTCGCCGACCGCGGCCGCTGGGTCGGTGACCCGGCCGCCGAGGACGTACCGACCAAGGCGCTCACCTCCCAGCGGTACGCCGACTCCCGGGCCTGCCTCATCAAGCCCGACGCGGTGCTGAAGAGCCCGCTCGCCCCCGGCGACCCGACCGACCCGGGCGCCCCCGGCTCCTGCGACACGCGTGGCCACGCCGCCCCGACGACGTACGAGGGCGAGAGCACCACGCATCTGACGACCGCCGACAAGTGGGGCAACGTCGTCGCGTACACCCTCACCATCGAGCAGACCGGCGGCAGCGGCATCACCGTGCCCGGCCGGGGCTTCCTGCTCAACAACGAGCTGACCGACTTCTCCTTCGCGCCCGCCGACCCCGCCGTCCACGACCCGAACCTGCCGGGTCCGGGCAAGCGGCCGCGCTCGTCCATGTCGCCGACCATCGTCCTCGACGGCCACAAGCCGGTGCTGGCGCTCGGCTCGCCCGGCGGCGCCACGATCATCACCACCGTGCTGCAGACCCTGCTGAACCACGTCGACCGGGGCATGCCGCTGGTCGACGCGATCGCCGCACCGCGCGCCAGCCAGCGCAACGCCGCCCAGACCGAGCTGGAGCCCGGGCTGTGGAACAGCCCGGAGCGGGCTCGCCTGGAGAAGCTGGGCCATGCCTTCAAGCAGAACCCCGAGATCGGGGCCGCGACCGGCGTCCAGCGGCTCGGCGGCGGCCGGTGGCTGGCCGCGGCCGAGACGGAGCGGCGGGGCGGCGGCGCGGCGATGGTGGTGAGGCCCGCGCGCTGACCGCCGACCGCCGACCGCCGGCCGCCGACCCGCTGATCGTGCCCCTCGCCACCCCTCCCACAGGAACCTCACAAGGTTGCCTGTCGTGTACGAATCCGGAAATCTACTCGTAGCTCATCAGTATCCAGGTCCGTAACATGCGGGGCGTCGAATGCGGGGGGTGGCGATGGCGGGTAGGCAACTCCCGGCGGCGATCGAGGAGTTCGCGAGCTATCTGCGTGCGCTGACACGGCGGATCGACCCGGACAAGGGCTGGTACGCCGTCTTCGCGCAACGCGACCCCGACGGGCTGCGCGCCTGTCTGGACGGCGAGGAGATCCCGCCGTGGGACGTCGTCCAGGCCCTCCTCCAGGACCTCTCGGCCCAGCGTGGCGCCCAGACGGCCAACGTGGCGGCGGCCCGCGCGGCCACCCTGTACCGCGCCTCGATCACCGTCCACGACGCGGCCCCCGGCACCCGCGAGGCGCTCCGCGCCCGCCTGGCCGCGATGCACCGCGAACGGACCGCCGCGGCCGACCGCGAACGCGAGCTGCAGGCGGCCCAGCGCGCCGGAGCCGACACCACCCCGGACGGCGACCCCCTGGACGCGGCCCTGGCCTGGGCCCAGGACGACCACCACCGCGCGACGGCCCGCTGCGAAGAACTCACCGCCCGCCTGGAAGCCCTCCCCGCGGGCCCAGCTGCGGCGCCCGCGGGCGCCCCCTCCGGCCCGGCACCGTGGCCGGTAGTGGGTGCGGACCCCGCCGCGAGGCCCGCGGCCACCCCGTCTGGACCGGGGCCCGCTGGCACCCCGCCCGGCGCATGGCCCGGCCCGGAGCCGGGACCGGCGCCTGGCCAGGATCGGTGGCCGGTGGCGGGGGCGGATCCGGCCGGAGGGCCTGCGGGCGCCGAGTCCGGACAGGTGCCGGACCCGGCGCGGCAGCGGGTGGACGGCGCGGGGCCTGTGGGTGCTCCGTCTGGAGCGTGGCCCGGGGCGGCGACCGGGCCGGGGCGTCCGGTGGCGGATGGGGTTCCGGCCGGAGGGCCCGTGGGCACCCCGTCCGGGTCGTGGTCCGGGCCGGATGCGGGAGCGGCGCGTGGCCCGGATCGGTGGCCGGTGGTGGGTGCGGATCCCGCCGTGGGGGCTGTGGATGCCCCGTCTGGATCGGCGCCCGGGGCCGAGCCGGGCAGGGCGCCTGGTGCTGGGCGGGGGTCTTGGGCGGCGGGTGGGTTGCGGGATCCGTCGATCGCGGGCCTGGCCGGGCGGGGCCAGTCGGGCGCCCCGCACGCGGCACCGGCCGACAGGGCACCCTCTGACCCGCCGTCCGGGCGGCCCCGGCCGCGGGGGGCTCGGTTCGCCGCGGCGTACGACGAGGCCCCGGACGCGGGCCCGGCCGCCGAGGCGAAATCGCCGCCCGCGCGGCCGCGCGGGGCGCGGTTCGCGGGGGCGGAGTCCGCGCCCGGGAAGGGGCGCTGGGGCGGAGGGCGTAAGCGGGGGCGGGACGCGGAGCTGCGGGCTCGGGCCAATGAGCAGCAGGAGCTGGCCGAGGCCCGGCGGGCGGCCGCCGGGGCCGTCACGCGGCTGGGGCGGCTGCGGGCGGAGGGGCGCAGCGGGGAGGCGCACGCCGTGCTGTGCGAGACGGCCGTCTGGCCCGCCGGGCGGCTGCCGGTGCTGGCGGCCGAGCTGGAGCGCGCGGGGCTCGGCGCCGACGTGGCCACGCTGCTGTGGGAGATGGCCTGCCTGCCGCCCGAGCCGCTCGCCGCCGCCGCCGAGGCGCTGATCGCGGCGGGCCGCGAGCCCGACGGGGAGCGGCTGCTGCGGCAGAGCGTTGCGCGGCCCCTGCCCGAGGTGGCGCAGACCGCGCTGGCGCTGCTGGGGAACGCCGCGCACAGCGAGGTGGCGTTGCTGCTGACGGCGTTCATACGGGCCCGTACGCCCGCCGAGGTGGCCGAGGCGGCGGCCGAGGACCCGGCGGCGCTGGTGCCCCTGCTCCTGGACGCGGCGGGCGCGGTGTCCCCGGGCAGTCAGCACGATCTCGCCCATGCCTTCCGCGTGGCAGGCATACAGCACACCGGCTGAAGGTCCCTATTAAGCGCGACATCACACGAAATGTGATCGTCTTCGTTGAGTAACGGCGGCGGTATTGCCAGAGTGGTGAGTGCGCTTCTACGTTCTTCACCACAGCGAGACTCTACGTGCGTAGACACAGGCTGACGACGGGGGCGAGCCCCCTGAGCACTGCTGTGAAGGAGCTGATCATGGCCAATCTCGTCCGTGCCGCGCTCGTCCAGTGCACCTGGACCGGCGACACCGAATCAATGATCGCGAAGCATGAGGAGTACGCCCGGCAGGCAGCCGCCCAGGGCGCCAAGGTGATCGGCTTCCAGGAGGTGTTCAACGCCCCGTACTTCTGCCAGGTGCAGGAGCCGGAGCACTACCGGTGGGCGGAGCCGGTCCCGGACGGGCCCACGGTGCGGCGGATGCGGGAGCTGGCCCGGGAGACCGGGATGGTGATCGTCGTGCCGGTCTACGAGGTCGAGGGCTCCGGGTTCTACTACAACACCGCCGCCGTGATCGACGCCGACGGCAGCTACCTCGGCAAGTACCGCAAGCACCACATCCCCCAGCTCAAGGGGTTCTGGGAGAAGTACTACTTCAAGCCGGGCAACCTCGGCTGGCCGGTGTTCGACACCGCCGTCGGCAAGGTCGGCGTCTACATCTGCTACGACCGCCACTTCCCGGAGGGCTGGCGCGCCCTGGGGCTGGCCGGTGCGCAGCTCGTCTACAACCCGTCCGCCACCTCCCGCGGACTCTCGTCGCACCTGTGGCAGCTGGAGCAGCCCGCGTCGGCGGTGGCGAACGCGTACTACATCGCGGCGATCAACCGTGTCGGCACCGAGGAGTACGGCGACAACGACTTCTACGGCACCAGCTACTTCGTCGATCCGCGCGGCCAGTTCGTCGGGGACGTGGCCAGCGACAAGGCGGAGGAGCTGATCGTCCGCGACCTCGACTTCGACGTCATCGACGAGGTGCGCCAGCAGTGGGCCTTCTACCGGGACCGCCGCCCCGACGCGTACGACGAGCTGGTGCGGCCATGACCACCGGCGAGCACACGACCGGCGAGCAGCTGTACGCACGCCACCGGGCCGTCCTCCCGGACTGGCTGGCGCTGTACTACCGGCGCCCCATCGAGATCACCCACGGCGAGGGACGCCACGTCTGGGACGCGGACGGCAACCGCTACCTCGACTTCTTCGGCGGCATCCTCACCACCATGACCGCCCACGCGCTGCCCGAGGTCACCAAGGCGATCACCGAGCAGGCGGGCCGCATCCTGCACAGCTCCACGCTCTACCTCGACCGCCCGATGGTCGACCTCGCCGAGCGCGTCGCGCGGCTGTCCGGCATCCCCGACGCGCGGGTCTTCTTCACCACATCGGGCACGGAGGCCAACGACACGGCGCTGCTGCTCGCCACCACGTACCGCCGCTCCAACCAGATCCTGGCGATGCGCAACAGCTACCACGGCCGGTCGTTCTCGGCGGTCGGCATCACCGGCAACCGCGCCTGGTCGCCGACCAGCATCTCCCCGCTGCAGACGCTGTACGTGCACGGCGGGGTACGGAGCCGGGGGCCGTTCGCGGAGCTGTCGGACGGCGAGTTCACCGCGGCGTGCGTGGCCGACCTCGAGGACATCCTCGGCCAGGCGCACGGCAACGTGGCCGCGCTGATCGCAGAACCCATCCAGGGCGTGGGCGGCTTCACCTCCCCGCCGGACGGGCTGTTCGCCGCCTTCCGCGAGGTGCTGGACCGGCACGGCATCCTGTGGATCACCGACGAGGTGCAGACCGGCTGGGGCCGCACCGGCGACCACTTCTGGGGCTGGCAGGCCCACGACGCCGCGGGCCCGCCGGACGTCCTCACCTTCGCCAAGGGCATCGGCAACGGCATGTCGATCGGCGGCGTCGTGGCCCGCGCGGAGGTCATGAACTGCCTCGGCGCCAACTCCATCTCCACCTTCGGCGGCAGCCCGGTCACCATGGCCGCCGGTCTCGCCAACCTCAACCACCTCGTCGAGCACGACCTCCAGGGCAACGCCCGCCGCGTCGGCGGACTGCTCATCGAGCGGCTGCGCGCGGCGTGCGCCGGGCTCGACGGCGTACGCGAAGTACGCGGCCGGGGGCTGATGATCGGCATCGAGCTGGTCGAGCCGGGCACCGGCGAGCCGTCCCCCGAAGCCGCCTCGGCCGTCCTGGAGGCCGCCCGCGAGCGCGGGCTGCTCCTCGGCAAGGGCGGCGCCCACAACAGCAGCGTCCTGCGCGTCGCCCCGCCGCTCAGCCTCACCGTGGCGGAGGCGGAGGAGGGCGCGGACATCCTCGAAGCCGCCCTGCGAGCCACCCAAGGTCAGTCGGGCACCCGATGGGGAAGGAGTGCGGGCTGATGCCTCGTACCGTGATCCGTGGCGGGCTCGTCATCACCGCCGCCGATGAGACCCACGCCGACGTCCTGATCGAGGACGAGCGGGTGGTGGCGCTGGCCGCGTCCGACAGCGACATCGCGCGCGGCTGGACCGCCGACCGTACGATCGACGCGACCGGCAAGTACGTCATCCCGGGCGGTGTCGATCCGCACACCCACATGGAGATGCCGTTCGGCGGCACCTTCGCCGCCGACACCTTCGAGACCGGCACCCGGGCCGCGGCCTGGGGCGGCACGACCACCATCGTGGACTTCGCCATCCAGACCAAGGGGCACGCCCTGCGGGAGGGGCTGGACGCCTGGCATCTGAAGGCGGGCGGCAACTGCGCGATCGACTACGGCTTCCACATGATCCTCTCCGACGTCGACGAGAGTTCCCTGAAGGAGATGGACCTCCTCGTCGACGAGGGCGTGACCTCGTTCAAACTGTTCATGGCCTACCCCGGCGTCTTCTACAGCGACGACGGGCAGATCCTGCGCGCCATGCAGCGCGGCGCCGCCAACGGCGGGCTCATCATGATGCACGCCGAGAACGGCATCGCCATCGACGTCCTGGTCGAACAGGCCCTCGCCGAGGGCAAGACCGACCCCCGCTACCACGGCGAGGTCCGCAAGGCGCTGCTGGAGTCCGAGGCCACCCACCGCGCGATCCAGCTGGCGAGGGTGGCCGGGGCGCCGCTGTACGTCGTCCACGTGTCGGCCGAGGAGGCCGTCGCGGAGCTGGCGCGGGCGCGGGACAAGGGGCTGCCGGTCTTCGGCGAGACCTGCCCGCAGTATCTGTTCCTGTCCACCGACAACCTCGCAGAGCCGGACTTCGAGGGCGCCAAGTACGTGTGCTCGACACCGCTGCGGCCCCGCGAACACCAGGCCGCGCTGTGGCGGGGGCTGCGCACCAACGACCTCCAGGTCGTCTCCACCGACCACTGCCCCTTCTGCTTCACCGGGCAGAAGGAGATGGGCCGCGGCGACTTCTCCAAGATCCCCAACGGGATGCCGGGCGTCGAGAACCGCATGGACCTGCTCCACCAGGCCGTCGTGGACGGCCATCTCACCCGCCGCCGCTGGATCGAGATCGCCTGCGCCACCCCGGCCCGGATGTTCGGCCTCTACCCAAGGAAGGGCACCATCGCGCCCGGCTCGGACGCCGACATCGTCGTCTACGACCCGGCCGCCGAGCAGACCATCTCCGCCGAGACCCACCACATGAACGTCGACTACTCGGCCTACGAGGGCAAGCAGATCACCGGGCAGGTCGAGACCGTGCTCTCGCGCGGCCTCCCGGTCATCGACGGCCGCGCCTACACCGGGCGCGCCGGGCACGGCCAGTTCGTCCGCCGCTCGACCTGTCAGTACCTCTAGGGGGCTCGCCCATGGACTTCGGACTCGTACTGCAGACCGATCCGCCCGCGTCGGACGTCGTCGAGCTGATGCGCCGCGCCGAGCGCAACGGCTTCGGCTACGGCTGGACGTTCGACTCCGCCGTGCTCTGGCAGGAACCGTTCGTCATCTACAGCCGCATCCTGGAACACACCGAGCGGATGACCGTCGGCCCCATGGTCACCAACCCCGGCACCCGCACCTGGGAGGTGACCGCCTCCACCTTCGCCACCCTCAACGACATGTACGGCAACCGCACCGTGTGCGGCATCGGCCGCGGCGACTCCGCCCTGCGGGTCGCGGGCCGCAGACCGAACACCCTCGCCCGGGTCGGCGAGGCCATCGACGCCATCCGCGACCTGGCGGAGGGCCGGGAGGCCGAGGTGGACGGCGCCCGGATGCGCATCCCCTGGATCAAGGACGGCCGGTTGCCGGTGTGGATGGCCGCGTACGGGCCCAAGGCGCTCGCCCTCGCGGGCCGCAAGGCCGACGGCTTCATCCTCCAGCTCGCCGACCCGTTCCTGACGGAGTGGATGGTCCACGCGGTCCGCACCGCCGCGTCCGACGCGGGCCGCGACCCGGACGCGATCACCATCTGCGTCGCCGCGCCCGCGTACGTGGGGAACGACCTGGCCCACGCCCGGGAGCAGTGCCGCTGGTTCGGCGGCATGGTCGGCAACCACGTCGCCGACCTGGTCTCCCGCTACGGCGACCACTCCGGCGCCATCCCCGAGTCCCTGACCGCGTACATCGCCCAGCGCCAGGGCTACGACTACAGCCACCACGGCCGCGCCGGAAACCCGGACACGGCCTTCGTCCCGGACGACATCGTCGACCGCTTCTGCCTGCTGGGCCCGGCGGAGGCCCACGTGGAGAAGCTGCGCGCGCTGCGGGGTCTCGGCGTGGACCAGTTCGCGGTGTACGCGATGCACGACGCGAAGGAGGCGACGATCGACGCGTACGGGAGGGACGTCATTCCCGCGGTCAACGGGTGAACGGGCGAACGGGTGGACGAGTGAGCAGGTGACCGGTCAGCGATAGGCTTGATCCATGCTGAACAGGGTCGTGCGCGTACTCGCCTGCCCCCACTGCGGTGCCGCGCTCACCCAGCGGGAGGGTGCCCTGCTCTGCTCCGCGGGGCACACCTTCGACCTCGCGAAGCAGGGCTATGTGAACCTGCTGTCGGGTGCGACGAAGCACAGCGCGGACACCCGGGACATGGTCGACGCGCGCGCCGGATTCCTGGCGGCCGGGCACTACGCGCCCATCGCCGACGCGCTGGTCGCGCTGGCGCGCCGTACGGCCGGTCCGGCGGTGTCCGGTTGCGTCGTCGACATCGGCGGTGGCACCGGCTACTACCACGCGCGGGTCATGGACGCGTTTCCGGACGCCGAGGGAGTCCTGCTCGACATCTCTAAGTTCGCCGCCCGGCGCGCGGCCAAGGCGCATCCGAGGATCGGCGCGGCGGTGGCCGACGCCTGGCAGGAGCTGCCCCTCCAGGACGGCGCCGCCTCCCTGGTGCTGAACACGTTCGCCCCGCGCAACGGCCCGGAGCTGCGGCGGATTCTGGCGCCGGGCGGCGTCCTGCTGGTCGTCACCGCCCGACCCGGCCACCTCCAGGAGCTGATCGACGCGCTCGGCCTGCTGAGCGTGGACGACCGCAAGGAGTCGCGGCTGAGCGACCAGCTCGCCCCGTACTTCACGGTCGCCGAGACCGAGCGGCTGACCGGCACGATGACGCTCGATCACCAGGCGCTGACGCAGCTGGTCGCCATGGGCCCCAACGCCTGGCACCACGACGCCGAGGACGTCCAGGACCGAGTCCGCAAGCTCCCGGACCCGTGCCCCGTCACCCTGTCCGTCACGCTGACCGCGTACCGGCCGCTCACCGCCGCGACGGCTTGCGCCAGATGATGCTGTAACCGGGTCACCGTGCGCCGCGTATGAGGCGGATGGCGAACGCGCCCGCGACGCAGAGGGCCGCCGCGGCGGCGTACAGGGCGCTGTAGTTTCCGTCGCCTCCGATGGCGAGGAAGAGCGGGGCGAGGACGGGGGAGATGGTCTGGGGGATCGTGGTGGACAGGTTGAACACGCCCATGCCCTTGGCGGCCTCGGTGTCCTTGTTGGGCAGCACCGAGGCCACGAGGGCGTAGTCGACGCCCATGTACATGCCCTGGCCGAGACCGGAGATCCCCACGCCCACCAGGAACATCTCGGTCGACTGGGCGGTGGCCACCACGACCATGGCGCACGCGAAGACGATGGACGCCGCGGCGACGAAGACCTTGCGGCGCCGTATCCGGTCGGAGAGCCAGCCGGCGGTGGAGCTGCTGACCGCGGTGGCGGTGGCCAGGATCAGCATCGACCAGAACAGCACGGGGCTGGCGTCCTCGGCGGTGTAGCCGAGCCGGTCCATCAGGAAGTACGCCTTGTAGGTGGTCAGGAAGCTCAGGCCGGTCCAGGTCAGGAACCGCCCGCACCATGCCCAGGCGAAGTCGGGGTGGCGCACCGGGTTGATCCACATGCTGTTGGGGACGTCGGCCCACCTGAGCCGCGGGAGTTCGGCGCGGGAGCGCGGCAACTCCTTGAGGTAGCAGACGAAGATCCCGACCATGACCAGACCGAGCAGGCCCGGCGCGACGAACATCCACAGGTTGTCCGTCCCGGTGAACTGGACGAGGAACGCGCCGCTGACGATGCCGATCTGGCTGGTCATGCCCATCAGGCCGGAGACCCGCCCCCGGTACCGGTCCGTCACCCGTTCCGGGAGGAGCGCGGTCGCGGCGGCGAGGGCCGCGTTGAACAGCATCTGCGCCAGACACCAGCCGAGGCCCAGGACGACCAGGTTGGGCGCCGCGCCCATCACGAGCAGGGCCCCGAAGCCCAGGACCATGCCGCCGAGGATGTACGGCCTGCGCTGCCCCCAGCGAGACCTGGACAGGTCGCTGAGCCTGCCGAAGACGGGGTTGGCCACCAGCGCGCAGAAAGCGCCCGCGCCCGCGATGGTCGACAGGCTCTCCGCCTTGCCCTCCGGGTCGAGGTCGGCGACCCGGAGGGCAAGGGTGACGGAGGCGGGGGTGCACAGGGCGATCCACAGGCCGATGTAGGCGAGGATGAACAGGGTGATGAACACCCCGTTCACCTCTTGGCCGGTGGCCTTCGCGATCCGTTCCGGTCCATGCGCCGGCAAGGCGGCTTCGGAGGTCTCGGGGGTCTCGGGGGTCTCGGGGCTTTCGGGGGTGTGGGGGGTGGCGGCGCCGAGCTTCCGGGCAGACAGCATCGTCCGCTCCTTTGCGGATGAGGTCCCGTGGGCGTGGGAGTGCGGAGTGGGGGGCTAGAGGGCCGGGCGCACGGCGTCGATGCCGAGGAGGGGGGCCGGACGCTTCACCGTGCTGGTGATCTCGACGGCGCCGTCCTCCGGTGAGATGCCGTCCAGCCGCTCCAGCACCTCCAGGACGTGGAACGCGAAGTCGGCGGAGGCCCGGTGGACGTCTCCGCCGAGGTGGCCCACGAGGTCCAGCACCCCGGGCCCGCGGATGGTCCGGGCGCCCACGGGGGTGAGCGGGTCCATCACGGCGGGCAGTTCGCTCCACTCCTCGTCACCGCGCCGCTTGAGCAGTACGGGGTCGTCGAAGCCGTTGGGGTTGGGCACCTGAAGGGTGCCCTCGGTGCCGTAGATCTCCAGGTGCGGAAGAGCGGTGTCCCATACGTCGAAGCTGTACATGGCCGTGGCCAGGGCGCCGGAGGCGAACTGCAGGATCGCGGTCGCGTGGGTGTCGACGGTGACACCGACGCGCTCGACGCGGCGCTCGGGGGCCGTCACGGTCAGCTCGTCGGCGGCGCGGGTGGTCGCCCCGACCACCCGGCTGACCGGCCCGAGCAGGTTGACCAGCGCGGCGATGTGGTACGGGCCCCAGTCCAGGACCGGGCCGCCGCCCTCGGTGAACAGGAACGTGGGGTCCGGGTGCCAGGTCTCGGCGCGCGAGGAGCGGACGAAGGAGGTCGCGGCGAACGGACGTCCGATCAGCCCGGCGTCGACGGCGGCGCGGGCCGTCTGCCCGGAGGGGCCGAGGAACGTGTCGGGCGCGCCGCCGAGCAGCTTGCCGGTCTCCCGGGCAACCTCGATGTTCCGCCGGGCCTCCGCGACCGTGGCGGCGAGCGGCTTCTCGACGTATACGTGCTTCCCGGCGCGCAACGCCGCCTCGGTCAGCGCCGCATGGGCCTTGGGCGGGGTGATGTTGACGACGACCTGCACCTCGGGGTCGGCGAGCAGCTCCTCGGTCGTGCCCCACGCCGGGATGTTCCACTCCTCGGCGGCGGCGCGGGCACGCTCACTGTCGAGGTCGGCGACGCGCACGATGGGCAGCTGCGGAATGGTCGAGAGTCCGAGCGCGTAGACGTTGAAGATCGAGCCGGTGCCGATGATGCCGACGGGGACGCGCCGCGTCGTGGTTTCGTCCATGGTTCTCTCCCGGTTTCGGGCGGCGTCGACCGCTTCGGCGGCGCATGGGCCGCGGCGGAAAGACGCCTCGGGCAACGGAGTTGGACGAAACCGCTGTCGTCGAAGCGGATCACATGCAAGCACCGGCTTGCCGGCCCGGTCAAGGGTTCGTTCAGAGGGACCGTCAGGCGGAACGCGCCAGTACGTCGCCGATCCCCTCGGGGGAGAGGACGTGTTCCACGCCGACCACGGTCCCGCCGACGACACCGGCGGACATCCCCAGCACGCTCTGGGTCAGCGACAGCCGGCGGGTGGCCAGGGGCAGCGCCCGCCGGTAGACGACACCACGGATCCTGGCCAGCACGTCGTCGCTGGCGGCGGCGATCGCCCCGCCGATGACGATCCGCGCCGGGTTGTAGACGTGCACGAGCAGTGCCACCACCTCGCCGATCGTCACCGCGGCCTCGCGGACGACGCGGACGGCCTCGGGATGGCCGTCACGGACGAGCCGCGCCAGGTCCGCGGCGCCGCGCGGCCTGTCCTGCTCGGCGAGACCGGAGTCCCCGCGGCTGAGCCGGGCCACCATCGCGGCGGCCGACGCGACGGCCTCCACGCAGCCGATGTTCCCGCAGCTGCACACGGTGTCGTCGGCGCCGGGCACCCGCAGATGCCCGATGTCGCCCGCGGCACCCTCCGCGCCGCGGTGCAGTTCCCCGGAGGCCGAGATGAGGCCACCGCCGATACCGGTGCCGATCTTGATGAAGAGCAGCGGCGCCTCGCTCTCCGGCAGGGCGCGGGCCTCGCCGAGGGCCATGAGGTTCACATCGTTGTCGACGAACGTCCGGCAGCCGAGTCGCTCGGTCAGGGTCCGGCCGACCGGGAAGCCGTCCCAGCCGGGCATGATGGGCGGCCGTACGGGCGTGCCAGCGCGCGCGTCGACGGGCCCCGGGAGGCCGACGACGAGGGCGGACGGCCGATCGCCCGCCGCGGACTCGGCCAGCATGCCGCGCAGCCGTTCGGTCAGCAGGTCGAGCGTCGCCTCGGGGCCCTGTGCCACGTCCAGCGCGATCTTCTCCTGCGCGACGAGGTTCTGCGACAGGTCGGCGAGGGCCAGGCGGGCGCTGTGGGCGCCGACGTCGGCCACCGCGATCACCCCGGCCCTGGGGTTGAGCGCCAGCCGGAGCGGCGGGCGGCCACGGCCGGACCGGGTGACGGTTCCGCCCTCGATGACGACCCCGGCGTCGATCATGGTGTCGAGGTGCCGGGTCACCGTGGACCGGGCCAGACCGGTGGCCTTGACCAGGTCGGTACGGCTGTCGGCGAGGCCCGACGCGATGAGCCGGGCCAGCGAGCTGTGGACGGGGCCGCCGGTGTTCTGCGCCCGCAGCCCGGCGACCGACAGCCGGGGTATCGGGCGGGGGTCCGTCGACGTCTGCGCTCCCATGACCGTTCCCATGGCCGGTCACCGTACAGCAATTCTGGCGGTTTTTAAGACTCACAAGATGCAAAATTCAATGTCTTGTGAGGCGCTAATCGCTGTCTTAGGCTCACCGCCGGACGAAACCGAGGTCGGGCCCACCCAGGAGGGCTGTCATCACATCACCACCGCGGGGCCGCTCCAGGCCCCTCAACACCGCCATCGTCGGCGCCGGGATGATCGGCGCGATCCACCGCAGGGCCGCAGGCGTAGCCGGTGCCCGGATCACCGGCGTCCTGGCCTCCACACCCGAGCGGTCCGAGCGGGTGGCCGCGGAGTGGGAGGTCCCCGCCTACCCGTCCCTGGACGCGCTCCTCGACGACACGTCCGTGGACGTGGTCCACATCTGCTCACCCAACGCCACCCACGCGCCCTACGCGCTGCGCGCGCTCGCCGCCGGGAAGCATGTGGTGTGCGAGAAACCGCTGGCCACCTCCGTCGCGGAGGCGGAGCACATGGCGGAGACGGCGCGCAGCGCCGGGCTGGTGGCCGCCGTCCCGTTCGTCTACCGCTACCACCCCCTGGTCCGGGAGATCCGGGCGCGTCGGATCGACGGCGAGTTCGGCGGCTGGCATCTGATCCACGGCAGCTACCTGCAGGACTGGATGCTCTCGCCGCAGGCGTCGGGCTGGCGCGTGGACCCGGTGGCCGGAGGCCCGTCCCGCGCCTTCGCGGACATCGGCTCCCACTGGTGCGATCTGGTCGAGTGGGTGTCGGGCGAACGGTTCGCCGAGGTCGTCGCCTCGACGTCGATCGCCGTGGACAAGCGGCCCGCCGCCGGTTCGCGCACCTTCGCGGCGGGGGCCCCGTCGCCGGACTCCCCGGACCCGTCGCCGGAGTACATGGACGTGACGACCGAGGACAGCGCCGCGCTGTTGCTGCGCACCGCCTCCGGTGTGCTGGCGTCCACCACCGTCTCCCAGGTCTCCGCCGGGCGGAAGAACCGGCTGTGGTTCGAGCTGGACGGCGCGCGGGCCAGCGCGGTCTTCGACCAGGAGAACCCGGAGACCATCTGGCTGGGCGGCGAGGACGGCGCCCGGGTCATCAGCCGCGACCCCGGCCACGGCTCGGCCGAACAGCGGCGTCTTTCGGTGCTGCCCCCGGGCCACGCCCAGGGGTACGCGGAATGCTTCGAGGCGTTCGTCGCCGACACGTACGCCGCGATCGGAGGCGACCGGCCGGAGGGCCTGCCGACCTTCGACGACGGGCTGCGCGCGGCCCGCATCACCGAGGCGGTTCTCCGATCCTCCCGTAACAGCTCGTGGACAGAGGTGTGAACGCATGAAACTCGGCTTCCTGACGGCCTGTCTCCCCGGCTGGTCCCTCCCGCGCATCGCGGAGTGGGCGAGCGGCAACGGCTACGAGGCGCTGGAGGTCGCCGTCTGGCCGAGGACCGGCGGCCGCGACTTCGAGGCGAGCCATCTGCCGGTCGCCGACTTCTCGGCGGAGCGCGCGGAGGAGACGCTCGCGCTGTTCGCGAAGCACGGTCTCGACCTGTCCGCGCTCGCCTACTACGAGAACCAGCTGCACCCCGACCCGGAGCGCCGGGCAGAGATCCGTACCCACTTCAAGCACGCGGTGGACGCGGCCGCGGCACTCGGCGTGCCCTACGTCGGCACGTTCATCGGCCGGGACTGGACCAAGCCCGTCTCGGACAATCTCAGGGAAGCCGAGCGCGTCTTCCCCGAACTGGTCGACTACGCGGGCGAACGCGGCGTGAAGATCATCATCGAGAACTGCGTCATGGAGGGCTGGCACCCCGACGGCTATCCGGGCAACCTGGCCTACTCCCCGGAGCTGTGGGAGTGGATGTTCTCGCTGGACCTCTACCTCAACTGGGACCCCTCGCACCTCACCTGGATCGGCATCGACCCGGTGAAGACCATCGCGCCCTACGTCGACCGCATCGTGCACGCCCAGGCCAAGGACGTCGAGCTGGGTAGCGGCGACATCGACCGGTACGGCTTCTTCGGCAAGGCGGTGGACCGCCCCGACCCGTGGGACAACGGCTGGTGGCGCTACCGGGTGCCGGGGCTCGGTCAGGTCGACTGGGCGCGCGTCGTCGACCGCCTCTACGAGCACGGCTTCAGCGGAACGCTCTCCGTCGAGCACGAGGACCCGGTCTGGGGCGGAACCGACGAGAAGGTCGTCCAGGGTCTGCGGATCGCCCACCGCACCCTGCGCCCGCTGGTCATCGGCTGAGCACGCCACACGAGTCGCACGAGCTACACGAGAGGGGAAACACCATGGACCAGCGAGGTCTGCTGTCCGTGCAGTTGTACAGCGTCCGTGACGCGCTCGCCGAGGACCAGGACCGCACCCTGGCCCGGCTGGCGGAGATCGGCTTCCGCCATGTCGAGCCCTTCGGTCTCGGGTCCGCGGCCAAGAGCGCCGCGGAACGCCTGGTGGCCGCCAAGGCCCTGCGGCGCGGCCTGGACGCCGCGGGGCTGCGCGTCTCGGCCACCCACGCCGGACTGCCCGACAACATCGGCTCACTGGCCGAGGAGTGCGCGGAGATCGGCGCGGACACGGTGTTCGTGCCGCACCCCCGACTCGTGAGCGGCTTCGACGCGGACGTCTTCGGCGACCCCGGCCGGCTGGCGGCGTTCGCGGACGCCGTCAATGCGGCCGGGGAGGCCCTGGCCGGCGCCGGGCTGCGGCTGGGCTACCACAACCACGACTTCGAATGGGTGACGCTGCCCGACGGACGCAGCGGCTACGACGCCTTCTGGGCGCGGGCGGACGACGCGATCCTCGCCGAACTCGACGTCTACTGGGCGACCGTGGCCGGAGCCGACCCCGCCGAGGTGCTGACCGGGCTCGGCGCCCGCGCCGTGTCCGTCCACCTCAAGGACGGCCCCGCGCGACGCGGCGAGCCGCAGACCCCGATCGGCACCGGCGACGTCGACACCCCGGCGGCCGTCCGGGCCGCGGGCCCCGGCCTGGCCTGGCACGTGACGGAGATCGACATCACCGACCACGACCCGTTCGAACTGCTGGCGGGCAACGCCGCCCGGCTGGCCGAGTCGGGCCTGTCGCGCTGGTCCTGAATCCCCGAGGCGGCCTGCGGGCCATTACGCCGGGGTTTTGGGCCGCGCGCCATTGAAGGCCTCTTCGGGCCTTCGGAATGGGGAGATCGAGTTCAGGGAACAGTATCCCTTGGTTCGAAGGTCCCCGATCTCGCCGGAGAGGTTGGGGCCTTCCGATTCAGCTCGCGCTCGGCGAGGCCTGGGCCGCCTTCTTCGCGGGGCGGCCACGCTTCTTGGCGGTGGGCGACTCCGCCGGCCTGGACACCGTCGTGAAGGGCTGAAGTGCCTCCTGAAGGGCCTTCAGGGAATCCGGGCCCAGGTCCACGATCCGGCGCTCCGCCTTCAGGGCCGGCCGTACGGCGATGGTGTTGCTGCCGTCCTCGTTCTGCTCCCCGGTCTCGTACTCCTCGTCGGCCCAGGTGGGAACCAGAATTTCCACCGAATGCACATCCGACATGACATCGGGTTCGAGGTCGCAGTGAATTACCGTACGGCCGTAGATTCGTGTTTCCACCGTCTGTCCGTTGACGACGACCGACGTGATGGTTTCCTGAACGCCCTCCTCGTTCTTCTCGGTTTCCGGTACCTGTACAAAGCGAACTGCCACTGCTTCCCCTTTTCTTGGAGTCGCCCAAATTCTAGCGGGGCAGCCGCTGTTGGCGCCAATCCGGAAATGCCGAAAGCCCCTTCCGGGTGGAGGGGGCTATTTCGGCGCGCACGGCCGGAAATGCGTGCGTGTCAGCTCAGGTGCACCGTTGCGGGCGGTGCCCACGGCCACGTCGTCGTACCAGAGGGTGTCGTCGCCCTCGCCGTAGCTCTCCCGGCCCAGCCTGCTACCAGCAGGTGACCCCGCCGTCCACCAGCAGGTCCGCACCGGTGACGAAGCTTGCCGCGTCGCTCAGCAGGAACACGGTCGGGCCCACCATCTCGTCCACCGTCGCCATGCGGCCGAGCGGGGTGTCCGCCTCGAACTGGGCGACACGTTCGGCCACTTCGGGGCGCAGGTTCATCGGCGTGGCCGTATAGCCGGGGCTCACGCTGTTGACCCGGACGCCGCGGCCGCACCATTCCGTGGCCAGGCTCTTCGTCAGGTGCATCACGGCCGCCTTGGACGCGTTGTAGTGGGCCTGGGTCAGTCCCCGGTTGGCGATGGTGCCCGACATCGAGGCGATGTTCACGATGGCACCGCCACCGTTGCGCAGCAGCGCCCGGCCTTCGGCCTGGCAGGAGAGGAACACACCGGTGAGGTTCACGTCCACGACCCGGCTCCACTGCTCCAGCGGCATGTCCTCGGCCGGGGCGGCGTTGGCGATGCCCGCGGCGTTGACCGCGAGCCGGAGGGGGCCCAGGGCGCGTTCGGCCACGGTCACCGCTTCCGTCAGGTCCTCCGCCCGGGTCACGTCGGCGGGGAGGGCGACCGCGCGCCGCCCCACGTCCTCGATCGCCGTGACCGTACCGGCCAGATCGCTGCCCGGCAGGTCCAGGCATCCGACGTCGGCTCCCGTCTCGGCGAGCCCGATGGCGAGCCGCCGGCCGATGCCGCTGCCGGCTCCGGTCACCAGGGCCACGCTGTCGTCGAGGCGGAAGGAGGGGACGGGCATGAGGACTCCTCGATGGGTCGGTGCGGCCGCCGCCGCTACGGCGCTTGTCGTTCCGTTCGGTCGGGGCGGCCCGCCAGCCGGCGGGCCACGCCCAGGTCGGTGATCAGGACATCGACCCAGCCGCCCAGCACCGCGGCCCGTATCGCCGCGTACTTGCGGTCGCCGCCGGCCACCGCGACGCGGCGCGGCACGGCGCGGTAGACGTCGGGGGTGATGCCGATGACGCGGTCGTTCAGCTCGGTGTCGAGCAAGGTGCCGTCCTCGTCGAAGAAGTGCAGGCAGATGTCGCCCACCGCGCCGAGCCCGCGCAGCTGTTGCTGGTCGTCGTCGGAGAAGATGTTGCCGCTGCGGCGCAGCAGCGGTGAGGGTTCGAGGCTGCCGATGCCCACGATGGCGATGGTGAGGTTCTTCCACGCCGCGGCCACGCTGCTCACCTTCGGGTCGGCGAGTATGGCGTCCCGGACGGTGGCGTCGGCAACCAGCCCCGGGGCCGACATGAAGACCGGTTCCGCACCGGTCAGCTCGGCGAGTCGCCCCATCAGCCGGGTCGCCTGGACCTGAACCTGCGGATCGCCCACCCCGCCCATCAGCTGGACGACCTCCTCCAGGAACCGCCCGCCCGGCCGGGACCGCATGGCCTCGACCGCCGCGAGCAGGGTGGCGCTCCACGACGAGATGCCCAGCCGGTCGCCCTCCATGAGCGTGGTCTCCAGATAGACCGCGGCCGCCGCGCCGAGCGCCGGGATGACGGAGTCGGCCTCGCCCTCGACATCGACGACCACCACGTCACGCAGCCCGTACCGCGCCGCGATCTCCTCCTCCAGCTCGGCGAAGACCCCCTCGGGCGGCACCACGATGGTGCGCACGATCCCGAGTTTGGCGGCCTGGGTGAGCAGCCTGGAAACGCGCGCCTGGGAGATGTGCAGTTCCTCGGCGATACGCGGCTGCCGCATCCCCTGCTCGTGGTAGAGCCGGGCGATCCGGGTCATCAGCCGCAACTGCTCGTCGCTGGTCGCCATGCGCGTGGTGCGGGTCATGGGGGTGCCGGTCCTGTGGCGGTGATTCATAACGGCATCATGCCGTGGCCAGGCGCATGACCGCGGCGTCGGTCGCCTCGGCCGCCGGAAGGACGCCCCGCTGCCGCCCCCGGCTGAGGACGAGCACCCGGTGGGACAGGCCCAGGACCTCGTCGAGGTCGGAGCTGACCACCACGACGGCCATGCCGGACCGGGCCAGGTCCGCGATCACCTCGTAGATCGCGGCGCGCGCACCGACGTCGATGCCGCGGGTCGGCTCGTCCAGGATGACGACCTTGGGCTTGCGCTCCAGCCACTTGGCGATGACGACCTTCTGCTGGTTGCCGCCGGAGAGCGTCCGCACCGGCTGCCCGGCCCGCCCCTTGACGGTCATCAGGCTGATCGCCTCACCCGCGACCGCCGCCACCCGGCGCGGGCTCAGCCAGCCGCGGCGGGAGATGCGGTCGAGGTTGGGCAGGGCCACGTTGTCGCCGATCGACAGGTCCAGGACGGCGCCCTGGCCCTTGCGGTCCTCGGGCACCAGCACCACACCCGCCGCGATGGCGTCCTTGGGCCCGCGCAGCCTCAAGGCCCGGCCCTCGACGGCCACCGTGCCCCCGGTCACCGGATCGACGCCCGCGACGGCCCGCACCAGTTCGGTACGGCCCGCCCCCACGATGCCGGCGATGCCGAGGACCTCGCCTTCGTGGACGCTGAACGACACGTCCTGGAACGAGGGGCCGGTCAGGTTCCGCACCTGGAGCACTTCCCGGGGGCGGGCGGTTCCGGTGTCGGGGAAGATGCGCTCGATGCTGCGCCCGACCATCTCCTCCACCAGCTGGACCACCGGCACCTGCGCGGTGTCGTGGGTGGCGACGAGCTGTCCGTCGCGCATCACCACGACGCGGTCACAGATGCGGGCGATCTCCTCCAGCCGGTGGCTCACATAGACGAACGACATGCCCTCGCCGCGGAGGGCGTCGATCCGCTCGAAGAGGTGATCGGTCTCCTCACCGCCGAGGGCGGCCGTGGGCTCGTCGAGGATCAGCAGGCGCGCGTTCAGGGTCAGCGCCTTGGCGATCTCGACCTGCTGCTGCTCGGCCACCCGCAGGGTGCGCACCAGGCGGGTGGGGGAGATGTCGAGGCCCAGCCGCCGCAGCTGTTCCCGGGCCCGCCGGTTCATCTCGCCGCGGTCGATCCGCCCGCCCCGGCGCAACAGCCGGCCCAGGAACACGTTCTCGGCCACGGACAGGTCCGGCAGCAGGCGCATCTCCTGGTGGATGAGGCCGATGCCGTGGTTGATGGCGTCTCCGGGGGACTTGGGATCGTACGGCCGCCCCTGCCAGGTCATCTCGCCGGTGTCGGAGGGGAAGGTGCCCGCGATGACGTTGGACACGGTGGACTTGCCCGCGCCGTTCTCGCCGAGCAGCGCCACCACTTCACCGGGGCGCACCTCCAGGTCGAACCGGTCGAGTGCCTGGGTGACCCCGAACCGCTTGGATATCCCCTGTACGACCAGGCCCGGGGTGGGCTCCGCCGCCGGGTGCCGACTGACGTTCGTCATCGTCGCGTCTCCGCCCTGCCGTCCATGCGTCGTCTGCCGTCGTTTACGGGTGGGTGTTGATGAACTGGGTGGCCTTCTTCTTGTCCTTGCTGGTCAGGAGGAAAGCGGGCTGAAGCTGTTCGGCCGGGACCTTCTTGCCCTTGATGATGTCCACGGCGGTGTTCACCGACATCCGGCCCATCTTGCGCGTCTGCTGCACCATGGTGGCGTCGATGGTGCCCCGGCGGACCGCCTTGAGCCCGGCGACGTCACCGTCGAAGCCGACGATCAGGTGCTTCTTGTGCGAGCCGGACGCCTTGACGGCCTGGGCGGCGCCGAGCGCCATCGCGTCGGCCTGGCCCCACAGGATGTCGATGCCGGGGTGGGCCTGAAGCATGTCCTGGGCGACGGAGTACGCCTTGTCCTGTGCCCAGTCGGCGGGCTGCTGGGACACCACCTTGATGCCGGGTGCCTTCTTGAGCGCCTGACCGAAGCCCTTCTGCCGGTCCACCTGCGGGGTGGTGCCGATCTGGCCCTGGAGGATGGCGAGCTGTCCCTTGCCACCGGACTCCTTGGCCACGTAGTCGCCCAGTGTCCGTGCGGCCGCGACGCTGTCGCTGGCGATGAACGACTTGCCGGGCTCGCCGGGTGGGTTGCGGTCCACGGTGACCACCGGGATCTTGGCGCGGTTGGCCGCCTTCACGGGGACACCGGCCGCTGTCGCGCCCGCCGGGATGTAGACGATGGCGCTCACCTGACGGCTGATGAAGTCCTGGATCTGGTTGACCTGGGTGGCCGCGTCGCCATGTGCGTCGGAGACGATGACCTTGATGCCCTTCTTCTTCGCCTCGGCGGTCACGGACTGCTTGATCTGGTTGAAGAAGTCGGCCTGGAGGTTGGCCACGGCCAGCCCGATGGTGATCTGCTTGCCGTCGGCGGTCTTCGCACCGTTGCCGCCGCGTCCGCAGGCGGTGGCGCCGGCCACCATCGTGACCGCGATCCCGGTGGCGATGACGGCGCGTGTCGTCACTCGTGTCTTCATGGGAACCAACTCCTTGGCTTGTGCCCGGGGGAAAGAGGAGGAGAAGAGGAGGAGGGGAGAAGGGGGTACCGCGGGGTGCGGTCAGCGCGTCTCGCGACGGCGGAGCACATCGAGCATGACGGCCAGCGCGATCACCAGTCCGATGACGATCTGCTGGATGAACGGCGAGACCCCCAGCAGGTTGAGGCCGTTGCGCAGGACCCCGATGATCAGCACGCCGAACAGGGTCCCGGTGATCGAACCGACCCCGCCGCTGAGGCTGGCCCCGCCGATCACCACGGCGGCGATGGTGTCGAGTTCGTAGCCGGTGCCCGCGCTCGGCTGGGAGGAGTCCAGGCGCATGGTCAGGAAGATCCCGGCCACGCCCGCCAGCAGACCGGTCACGGTGTAGACCAGCACGGTCCGCTTCTTGACGTCGATTCCGGCGAGCCGGGCGACCTCGGCGCTGCCGCCGATCGCGTACAGGGCACGGCCCCCGCTCCGGTAGCGCATGTACGCCCACCCCGCCACGTACAGCGCGGCGAGCACGGCGGTGCACGCGGTGAAGATGCCGACGTACCGCGTGGTGGACAGGTTGTCGAACCAGTCGGGGAACCCGACGATCTGCTGGCCGTCGGTGATGACGTTGGCCAGGCCGCGGGCGATCGACATCATGGCCAGCGTGGCGATGAACGGCGGCAGCTTGGTGTAGGTGATGCCCAGGCCGTTGGCGAGCCCGCACCCGCCCGCGACACCGACCGCGACCACCGCGCTCAGCCACAGCGGCCAGCCCTGGTCGTGCGAGAGCCAGCCGACCACCATGGTCGCGAGGGCCAGCACGGCGCCGACGGACAGGTCGATGCCGCCCATCACGATGACCGCGGTCATGCCGAGCGCGAGCAGACCGAGGACGGCGGTCTGGTCGACGATGTTGAGCAGATTGCTCTGGGTGAGGAAGTACGGCGTCGCGATGAAGAAGACGACGCACATGGCGAGCAGGCCGAGGGCGGGACCGCGCGATCCGGTGAGGATGCCCGTCGCCCAGGACGGCAGCCGGGGGCGGCGGGCGTCCGGGGAAGGTGGTGGTGTGTCAACGGCCGTTGCGGCGGCGTTGCCGGTCGTGCTCATCGAAACCTCCGAGTGGTCTCCGACGTCGTCGGAGCTAGTTCATGAACATCCCGCCGTCGACGTTGATCGTCTGGCCGGTGATGTACTCCGCCTCCGACGAGGCGAGGAAGAGCAGCAGGTTGGCGATGTCGTCATGGGTGCCGGCGCGCCCGAGCGGGATGCCCGCGATCCACTCGGCCATCAGTTCCCCGGGCGCGTAGTCGCCGAGCAGCCGGCCCCACGCGCGGTCGTTGTAGTCCCACATCTCGCTGCCGACGATCCCGGGGCAGTAGGCGTTGACCGTGATCCGGTCCCCGGCGAGCTCCTTGGCCAGGGACTGGGTGAGGCCGACCACCCCGAACTTGCTGGCCGCGTAGTGCGGTGTGTAGACGAACCCCTGCCGCGCCTGTCCCGAGGCCGCGTTGAGGATGCGCCCGCCGCGTCCGTGCCGCCGCATGGCGGCCGCGGCGGCCTGGGCGCACAGGAAGGTTCCGGTGGTGTTGACGGCGAGGACCTTGTTCCAGTCGTCGTGGGTCAGGTCCTCGAGCCTGCTGATGGTGATGACGCCCGCGTTGTTGACCAGGACGTCGAGCCGCCCCCAGGTGGACTCGGCGAGGGCGAAGGCACCGGCCACGTCCTCGGGGGAGGTGACGTCCGCCCGGACGCCGAGGGTATGGGTACCGCTGTCGGCGGCCAGCTCCCGGGCCGTGTCCTCGACGGAGTCGGCCGCGTCCACCAGCAGCACATTCGCGCCCTCGCCCGCGAACCGGGCGGCGATGCCCAGGCCGATGCCGCGCGCGGCCCCGGTGACCAGGACGCCCTGTCCCGCGTATCGCGCTGTCATGACGCTCCTTTGACGGCCGAGGGTTCGGGGGTGCGGTGCGGTGCGGCGGTGGTCCGCGGCGGGGGTGGTGGGGTGTGGCCGTCCTCGCCGCCGGACCGGTTGCCCTCATCGGTGGCGGCATCGATGGCGGCCTGGAGGCGGGCGCGCCGTACCGCCGTGTGCCAGTGCGCGACCCTCCGGGCCCGGGTGGCCTCGTCGCCGTGGGGCGCGTAGCTCTCTCGGGGACGGTCCAGCCGTTCCAGGGCGGCCCGGTCCCACACGCCGCGGGTCAGCCCCGCGAGGTGGGCGGCGCCCAGCGCCGACAGGTCGCGTGCCAGGGCGCGTTCGACGACCCGCCCGCTGGTGTCGGCCTGGAGCCGCATCAGCACCGGGTTGCCGGTCGGCCCGCCGTCCGCGAGCAGCCGGGTGACGGGGCCGGTCTCCCGCTCGACCGCCGCCACCACGTCCTCGACTTGGAACGCGATCGACTCCAGCGCGGCCCGCGCGAGATGCCCGGCGTGGGTGCCCAGGGTGAGACCGCTGATCAGCCCCACCGCGTTCTCGTCCCACCAGGGAGCGCCCAGCCCGCCGAAGGCGGGGACGACGACCACGCCTTCGGCGCTGTCGGCGGCCAGCTCCGCCAGCTCGGCGGGGCCGCGGCCGAGCACGCCTGCCAGCCAGTTCACCGTGGCGCCGGTGGAGCGTACGTTCCCCTCCACCGCCCAGGTCGGGTTGCCGCCGGTCTGCCAGGCGACGGTCAGGCACAGCCCGGAGGAGACCCGGGCCGCGGAGGGGACCACGGCCATCACCGACGACCCGGTCCCGTATGTCGCCTTGACCGTCCCTGGCGCCCAGCCCGCGTGGGCGAACAGCGCCGCGTGGGAGTCACCGAGCACCGCGGTGACCGGCACCCCGTCGGCCAGCGGAGCCAGTCCGCGGGTGCTGGGGAAAGGGCCCTGCGACGGTACGACCTCGGGCAGGACCTCCGGCGGTACGTCGAAGATCCGGGTCAGCCGCCGGTCCCAGGCGCATCGGCGCACATCGAGCAGCTGGGTGCGCGCCGCGTTGCCGACCTCGATGAGGTGCGCGCCGCCGAGCTTGAACAACAGCCAGGAGTCGACCGTGCCCAGGCACAATTCGCCCGCGCGACTGCGGCGGCGGTCGGGGTCGTAACGGTCCAGCAGCCAGGCGGCCTTGGGGGCCGAGAACATCGGGTCCAGCGGCAGCCCGCTGACCTCGCGGACCAACTCGGCGCTGGGTACGGCCCGCAGCAGCGCCGGATCGCCCGCGGTGCGCTTGTCCAGCCAGCTCACCAGCGGACTCAGCGGTTCCCCGGTCGCCCGGTCCCACAGCAGCAGCGATTCGCGCTGGGTGCTCAGGCCGATGGCGGCGACGCGCGAGGCGTCCTGGCCGTCGAGGCAAGCGGCGACGGCCCGCCCGCAGCCCGCCCAGATCTCCTTCGCCGACTGTTCGACCCAGCCCGGGGCGGGGGTGGACAGGTCCAGCGGGACGGAGCCGCGGGCGACGATGTCTCCGCGCCGGTCGACCAGGATCGCCTTGGTCGCGCTGGTGCCCTGGTCGATGGCGAGGACGAGCGGTTCAGCGGTACTCATGGGACAGCAGCTCCCGGACGGCGACGGCGATGCCGTCGGCGGTCAGGCCGAAGTGTTCCAGCAGGAAGGAGGCGCTGCCGGTGGGGGCGAACCTCCGGGGCACCCCCAGGATCCGCATGGGCACCGGGCGGTTCTGGGCGACGAGGCTGGCCACGGCCGCGCCGAGCCCGCCCGTGGTGGTCGCCTCCTCGGCGGTGACGATGCCGCGGGTCTCGCGGGCGGCGCGCAGTACCGCGTCGACGTCCATCGGCTCGACGAAGGTCATGTTCAGCACCCGGAGGCCGATGCCCTCGGTGCGCAGCGCCTCGGCGGCGGTGAGCGCCCGGGAGACCATCGTGCCGACGGCCATCACCGTGATGTCGTCCCCGTCGGTCAGCTGGAGCGAGCGCCCGGGGCGGAACGGCGCGTCCTCCGGGGTGACGGCGGGGATCTTGAACCGTGGGATGCGCAGATAGACCGGACCGTCGTGGGCGGCAGCCCAGCGTACGGCGGCGCGCGTCTGGGCCGGGTCGGCCGGGACCGCGACGGCGAGGTCCGCGATGGCCCGCATCCACGACAGGTCCTCGATCGAGTGGTGCGTCGGCCCCAGTTCCCCGTACGCCATGCCGGGGCTCTGGCCGCACAGGATGACGGGCAGCCCGTTGTAGGCGGCGTCGGTCTTGATCTGCTCGGTGGCCCGGCCGGTGAGGAATGGGCCCGCCGCGCTCACGAAGGGGATGAGCCCGCCGTTGGCCAGCCCGGCCCCGACGCCGACGAGGTCCTGCTCGGCGATGCCGACGTTGATCAGGCGGTCGGGGTACAGCTCCCGGAAGCGCACCAGGTTGCTCGATCCCACCGAGTCGTTGCAGACGGCGACGACGCGCGGGTCCTCGGCGGCCAGGGCGATCAGTTCCTCGGCGAAGGCCTTGCGGCAGTCGTAGGTCTGGGCGGCGTTGTCGGGTATGAGTCCGGCGGTCATCGGTTCAGCTCCTCAAGCGCGGTGCGCACCTGTCCGGTGTCGGGCACCTTGTGGTGCCACTCGACCCGGTCCTCGATGAACGACACGCCCTTTCCCTTGACGGTCCGCGCGATGACCGCGACCGGCCGGCCGGTGGGGGAGGGGCGCAGCGCGGACAGCAGCTCCGCATGGTCATGCCCGTCCACCTCACGCGCCTCCCAGCCGAAGCTGGTCCACTTCTCCGCCAGCGGCTCCAGGCGCTTGGTCTCCTCGGTGCGGGCGCCCTGCTGGAGGCGGTTGCGGTCGACGATCGCGGTGAGGGAGCCGAGGTCGTAGTGGGCGGCGGTCATGGCCGCCTCCCAGTTGCTGCCCTCCTGCAACTCGCCGTCACCGAGGACGACGTACGTGCGGTACGAGCGGCCCGAGAGCCTGGCGGCCAGGGCGCAGCCGACCGCGACGGGGAAGCCGTGGCCCAGCGGTCCGGTGTTCGTCTCGACCCCCGGGACCTTGGTCCGGTTCGGGTGGCCGTTGAGCGCGGAGAGCGGTGCCATGAACGTGGACAGCTCGGATATCGGGAAGTAGCCGCAGTGGGCGAGCGTGGCGTACAGGGAGGCGGCGCAGTGCCCCTTGCTGAGGATGAACCGGTCGCGGTCGGGTCCGTGGGGCCGAGCGGGGTCCACATCGAGCACCCGCCCGAAGAGGGTGACGAGGATGTCGGTCACCGACAGATCGCCGCCGATATGGCCGAGTTGTGCCTTGTCGATCATGTGCACCACGGTCCGGCGCACTTCGGCGGCCAGCTGCTGGAGCTCGTTTACCTGGGTGTCCGGGTCTTCGGTGGCGATGCGGTGACGGCGCGCCCGGAACCGTTCGGCGCCGGCTGGGTCTGTGCTGAGCATCTGAACGTCCTTGGAAGTGAATATCTATTCACTAGTGAATTGTGGTGCTGGAAAAGTAGGTCGCGTTTCAGCCATGTGTCAATGGGTTGCGCAGCGGCCGTAGGCGTTCACGCCGATGCCATCGTCCGGCCGCCGCCCGGTCACCGGTTGTCGGCGGCGCGTGATTCGATGTGCGAATGTTCGATGACTTTCTCGCCAGTGATCTCTCCGAGGTGGAGCAGGCGGTGCGGTCGGCGGCCGCTGTGGAGATCATGCCGCGCTACCGGCAGCTCGCCGCCCACGAGATCGTGGAGAAAAAGGGCCCGCACGACCTGGTGACCACCGCCGACCGGCAGGCCGAGGAGCACCTCACCGCCTCGCTCACGGCACTGCTGCCCGGTTCGGTCGTGGTGGGGGAGGAGGGCGTGCACGCCGATCCCGGCCTCCTGAAGCACCTCGGCGGCGACGCGCCCGTATGGATCGTCGACCCGGTGGACGGCACCCGCCAGTTCGTCCACGGCGAGCCGGGCTTCTCGACCCTCGTCGCCCTCGCCCACCACGGCGAACTCCTCGCCTCCTGGACCTACGCCCCCGCCCAGGACCTGATGGCCATCGCGCGCCGGGACCGGGGTGCCGTGCTCAACGGCGAACCGCTCCGGGCTGGTGCCCCGGAGCCCGGCAAGACGCTCGAAGTCGCCATCTCCCACTACGACTTCACGACCGACGGCGAGAAGCGCGCCCTGTCCGGGCTGCTGACCGACGGCGTGGAGCCGCGCCCGTGCGGCTCGGCCGGTCTGGAGTATCTGAACATCGCCCGCGGCCATCTCGACGCGATCGCCTTCACCTGGGAGAACGCCTGGGATCACGCCGCCGGGCTGCTGCTCGTCGCCGAGGCGGGCGGGGCGAGCGCGACGCTCGCGGGCGAGCCGTTCCGTATCGCCGGAGGCAACGCGCTTCCCTTCACGGCGGCGCGGGATGAGGCGACCGTACGGCATATCCTGGGCCTGCTGGCCGCCGCCGGCTGACCGATTTACGGATCTTCGAGGACACCGGTCCTCAAGGACGCTGTTCCTCAACGACGAGGAGGAGGCCGACGTGCCGTCGATGCTCGACGCGGTAGTGGTGGGTGCCGGGCCGAACGGGCTGACGGCCGCGGTCGAACTCGCCCGCCGCGGCTGCGCGGTGGAGATCTTCGAGGCCGCCGACGCGATCGGCGGCGGCTCCCGCACCGAAGAGCTGACCCTGCCCGGCTTCCGGCACGATCCCTGCTCCGCCGTGCACCCCCTGGCCATCGGCTCCCCGGCGTTCGACCGGATGCCGCTCGGGCGGCACGGCCTGGAGTGGCTGCACCCCGAGCTGCCGCTCGCCCACCCCTTCCCGGACGGCAGCGCGGCGGTGCTGGCCCGCTCGGTCGGCGAGACCGCCCGGTCGCTCGGCCCGCGCGACGCGGGCGCGTACCGCAGGCTCGTCGCGCCCTACCTCGGCAAATGGTCCACGTTCGCCCCCGACGTCCTGCGCGCCCAGTGGGACGGGGTGCCGCGCGACCCGCTGACCTGGGCGCGCTTCGGGCTGAACGCCGTCCTGCCGGTCTCGCTCCTCAGCCGCCGCTTCCGCGGCGAGAAGGCGCGGGCCATACTCGCCGGGCTCGCCGGGCACGCCATCGCGCCCACCAGCGCCCCGGCCACCGGCGGTCTCGCCCTCATCTTCGCGATCGCGGCCCATGAGGTCGGCTGGCCGGTCCCGCGCGGCGGCTCGCAGTCGATCGCGGACGCGCTCGGCTCGTATCTGCGCGAGCACGGCGGTGTCATCCACACCGGGGCGCCGGTCAAGCGGCTCGACGAGCTGCCCCCGGCGCGCGCGTACGTCTTCGACACCTCACCGCGCGCCCTGGCCCGGATCGCCGGCCTGGGCAACGCGTACCGCCGCTACCACTACGGGCCCGGCGCCTTCAAGATCGATTACGCGCTGGACGGGCCGATGCCCTGGACCGCGCCGGAGGCCCGCCGCGCCGGGACCGTCCACATCGGCCCGACCGCGGGCGAGATCGGCACCGCCCTGCGCTCCGCGTTCGAGGGCCGCCCCCCGGCCACCCCCTTCCTGATCTCCGCCCAGCCCAGCCTGCTCGACCCGACCCGCGCCCCCGAGGGCAAGCACACCTTCTGGGTCTACGGCCACGCCCCCAGCGGTTGGACGGGCGACCTCACCGACGCCATCGAGCGCCAGCTCGACCGCTTCGCCCCCGGCTTCCGCGACCTGGTGCTGGCCCGCGCGACGGCCGGTCCCCCCGAACTCGCCGCCCGCAACGCCAACTACGTCGACGGCGACATCGCCTGCGGCGCCTTCGAGGGCCTGCAGGCCGTCATCCGCCCCCGGCTCGCCCGCGTCCCCTACGCGACGCCCCACCCCGCCGTCTTCCTCTGCTCCTCCGCCACCCCGCCCGGCCCCGGCGTCCACGGCATGTCGGGCCACCACGCGGCGCGGGCGGTGTGGCGGCGGCTGCGGGGGCGGTAGCGGGGACCCGCCGAGGGGGCGGGTCCACCGACGCTCACCGGACGGGGCTCAGTACCAGGCGGTCGAGGCCAGGGTCTGGTTGTCGCAGATCAAGACGGCCCGGGACTTCCGGCCGTCGAGGTTGTTGACCACCTTGGTGTCGGCGTGGTCGACGCCCGGGGCCACCGTCTCCGCCACCCACACGATCTTGGAGCCGTCGAGCCGGTTGCTGTGCGCCGCGCAGCCCTGCGGGGCGTTCTCGATGCGGGCGAACGAGCCGCAGCCGGAGTTGTGGAAGTACTTCAGGGTGATGGTGCGGCCCTGGTGCACCGCCTTCTTCGTCGCCCCACCGGGGATCTTCGGCTGGGTGTAGCGGCCCGAGCACGCCGTCTGCTCGGGGTAGCGGCCCTCGTTGGGCAGACTGCCGTAGCTCGCGCTCTGCTCGGGCGCGGCCTCGGCCGTGAGCGGGGTGAGGGCCGCCAGGCCGAACGCCAGGGCGGCGCCGCAGAGCGTGCGTCGCAGTCCGCGTCGGCGGGGTCCCTGCTCGGCCCGGTTCGTCGTCGAGGTCATGTCCGTCTTCCTCCCGGAGGTCGGATGGGTGCGAATGCGCTGAAAACGCCTCCAAGGCTGCCCAGTCGCGACCCGGTCCGCCATGACCTACGGTGCGTGCCGAAATAAGCACGCCAGATCGTAAAATGAGGAAATTCGATCGATCAGATGACTCTCCGGGCGTGTGGCCGGAAATCAGTGGGGGATGTTGTCGATGACCTCGCGCGCACCCTGCCGCAGAAGCGCCACCGCGACCGACGTCCCCAGGGTGGCCGGGTCCAGCGGGCCCGCCCACTCGTGCGCGTCGAGCACCGTCTTGCCGTCCGGGCTGAAGACCCGGGCGCGCAGCGACAGCCGCCCGTCCCGCTCGGCCTTGGCGTAGCCCGCGATGGGGGAGTTGCAGTGCCCCTGGAGCACGTGCAGCAGCATCCGCTCGGCCGTGATCTCCTTCCACACGTCGGAGTCACCGAGCCCGGCGACCGCCTCGATCGTGGTGGTGTCGTCCTCCCGGCACTGCAGGCCCAGCACCCCGGCCCCGATGGGCGGGCACATCGTCTCCACGGGCAGGATCTCGCTGATCACGTCCGTACGGTCGATCCGCTCCAGCCCCGAGACGGCCAGCATCAGCGCGTCGCAGTCGCCCGCCGCCATCTTCTCCAGCCGCCGGTTGGCGTTGCCGCGCATCGGGACGCACTCCACATGCGGGTGGGTGACGGCCAGTTGGGCGACGCGCCGCACCGACGAGGTGCCGATCCGGGTCCCCTCCGGCATCTGGTCGAGCGTCAGCCCGTCGGGGTGGATCACCGCGTCCCGGATGTCGTCCCGCTTGAGGTAGGCCGCGAAGACGGTGCCCGCGGGCAGCGGCCGGTCGGCGGGCACGTCCTTGATGCAGTGCACCGCGAGATCCGCCTCACCCGCCAGCAGCGCGGCGTCCACCTCCTTGGTGAACGCGCCCTTCCCGCCCAGCTTCGACAGATCCCCCATCCACCGGTCGCCGGACGTCGTGACCGGCACGACCTCCGTACGGATACCGGGCCGCAGCGCGGCCAGCTCGGTGCGGACCCGCTCGACCTGGGCCAGGGCCATGGGGGAGGAACGGGAGACGATGCGGATGAGTTCGGCGGACGACATGGCGTAGAGGATAGGCCCTTTGCGAGGGCGCTAATGTCCGGCCCCGGCGAACCCCTCCGCGACCAGCGCGGCAAGGTCGACGTACGCGTCGAGGGTCTTGGGGGCGAGCCGGTTGAGGTCGATGTCGCCCAGGGCGGCCACGTGGTCGTCGTACGGTACGACCACCACGCCACGGCAGCGGGCCCGGAACCCCTCGACCAGGTCGTCGCTCGGCCCGGCCCCGGTCGCGTGCGACGTGCTGACCACGGTGATGGCGTGCCGTACCAGGTCCGCGTGGCCCTCCTCGGCCAGCCTGTTCAGGGTCGGGTGCGCGCTGCTCATGCGTTCCACGGACGGGGAGGTGACGATGATCAGCTGGTCGGCGAGGTCGAGCACGTTCCGCATGCTGGTGTGGACGGCATCGGTGTCCGCGTCGCTGAGGATGATCGAGTAGCGGCTGCTCAGCGCCTCGATGACACGGCGGTACTCCCCGTCGGTGACCGGGGCTGCCGGTGTCGACAGGCTCCGGTTGTAGTCCCCCGCGAGGATCTCCAGCCCGGACGGCTTCCGCGTGGTGAATTGCTCGGGACGGTGGTCGAGCAGCGGATTCTGTGCCAGATCACGGATGGTGAGCGCGGTCTCGTGCTGGACGCGACGGGTGAGACCGTAACCGCCGGGGATCGTGTCGACCGCGATCACGCCGTCCTGGCGCTCGCCCGCGAAGATCGCACCGAGCGCGAGGGTCGTGGCGGTGCGTCCCACCCCGAGGGGGCGGCTGATCACCGCGATCCGGTGGCTGGTCGTCAGCGGTGTACGGATGAGGTCGAGTTTGCGCTGCCGCTGGGCCTTTCCGCCGAAGCGGAAGCGGGACGTCAGGCGGCGGGGCCGGGACTGGGGGGTGGGGGCGGGGGCGTCCGATGCCTCGGCTGGGATCTGGGCGTCCGTGGACTCCACGTCGAACGGCGCGATGTCGGGATACGTCTGCGTGGACGGCAGGCACCGCACGATGACGTCCGCCACATGACCGGCCGTCGGGCGGCGGCCCGGGCGGTCGCTGAGGCAGGCACCGATGATCGAGAGTAGTTGGGGGTCGCGCCACAGTTGTTCGTCCGCGAAGATCGAAGGGGTTGGCTGCCCGAAGGCTATGGCACGGAGAATCACCCCCAGGGCGTAGACGTTGTCCGCGTGGGCGCTGTTGACGTCGTCGATGGCCGCGTCCGTCCAGCCGGTCAGCTTCACCGTACGGCCGAGGACGAGCACGCTGTCCGCCGTCAGCTTCCGGAGCGTAATGCCCTTGAGCGCGCACATGTTCACCGCCTCGGCGAGGCGCAGGCCGATGGTGGCGGCGTGCACGGGGTCCAGCCGGGGTGCATCCTCGGTGAGGAACGAGGACAGCGGCGGGGCCGGGGAGCCGTCGGGGAGGCTGACGAACTCCGTCGCGATCCAGGGCGGGTCGAGATTGCACGCGCTGGCGACGAGCCGTGGCGCGTAGTGCCCGGACATCCGCCGCAGCGCCTCCACCTCGGCCCGCAGTTCCCGGTGGGCACCCGGGGCGGTACGGATCACCACATCGCGGGACCTGCGCGCCGAGCGGGCCAGATAGACGTCGTACCCCCCGCTGCCGCCGAGCCTGCGGTAGCCGTCGAACTCCTCGAACGACGGCAGGCCGCCGTCCGGTTCGGAAGCATCGTCCCTCGCGGGGGGCCGGGGGCGCGTCCTGGGTGACTCGGTATCCGGTTGGAAGCGCGTGAGGAATTCCCAGACCTGGCGCACGGAGAGGCGGGGCTCGGCCGGTTTCCGGCACGACATCACCAGGGCGCGCAGCGGCTCCCACTTGGCGCCGCTCCAGCGCGGCATGAAATAGAGCCCCGGCTCGGGGTGACGTGTCTGCGCCCCGCCACCGAGGCACAGCAGGATGTCGCCCAGGGCGCCCTGGACGTCACCGTGGGTCGGCGGGTGGCCATCGGCGGACGCGGGGGACGGCACCCCGTCGATGCGGGCCGACGACCAGTCGGTCAGGAGGACGTCCTCACCTGCGATGTGAACGGTGCTCAGGGTGAGGTCGCCGTGCACTATGCGTGCGTCCACGCTCAGGCGCACCGCGTCCGCGACCTTGCGGGCGAGCGCGAGGGCGGCGTGCCCGTCCCACCGCGCGGGGGCGGTGGGGTCGGTACGGAGGGCGTCGTCCGGCCGGTCTCCCCATCGCTCGGCATCGCCGCGCAGGGCGTAATCCAGCCGTTCCCCGATGAAGGCCTCCTCCGCGATCCACGGAACCTCGTCCTCCAGCCCCTCGCGCAGCAGACGGCGGGCGTAGTGGCCGTCCATCCGGCGCAGCGCCTCCGCCTCCACGGCCAGCAGCGCGGCGGCCTCCGGCCCGCGCGCATGGTGGGCGATCTGGAGGACGGCCTCCGCGCCGTACGCGTCCTGGCCCAGGTAGGGCGTGAGCCGCGCGCCCGGCGGTCCGGCCATCGTCAGCCGGTACGGACCGATCGAGTGCGGATCACCGGGCCCCAGGCGGCGCCACTGCTGCGCCGCCCTGCTGGTCGCGAAAGCCGAGGACTGCGACGGCGCCCCCAGGCGGGCCGCGAGCCGTCGCTCTACCGTGCTGAACGGGTGGGCGCCGGGCGGGAGGCGGTCGGGGCCTGCCGGGTGGGCCAGCCAGGCGGGGAAGTCGGGGGAGCGGCCCGCCAGTTCCTCTAGGCGGCGGCCGATCGTGCGGCTGGTCGCGACCAGTTCGGCCAGCGGTACCGCGCCCAGCAGCGCCCGCTGGGCGGCGTCGGTGAAGGCGAAGGGCCGGTGTTCGGGGGGCAGCGGGTCGGGGCCCGCCGACGCGGGCGGCTCGACCGGGCGCATCAGCCCGCCGAGGAACACCTCGGCCAGCCGACCGGTGTCGGACCGCCCGTCCACCGCCTTCTGCACCATCCGCATCACCGGCACCGGCAGCGGGGCCACCGCCGACAGATGGGCCGCCAGCCGGTACGCCTCCGGGGACGCCGCGTCCCGGAAGAGCTGGACCCGGCCCAGCTCATCGGCCGCGGAAGGGGCTGGGGCCGGGCGGGCGGCGGCGGGGGCGCCGCGGGGCGGGGCGAGCAGCGGGAGGACGGCCGTGCCGCTCGCGGAGGCGATCAGCCGGGCCCAGTCGGCCAGCGGCCCGGCCTCCGGTTCCAGGACGGGCACGGGCACCCCGTCGAACCGGGCCAGGGCGGCGGGCAGCACCGGGTCGGCGACCGCCCAGTCCGCGTTGGCCGAGCCGGGCCTGCGGGTCCGTACCTGCCAGCGCCGCGACCGGATGCCGGAGCTGTCCCACAGCCGGGGCGGCAGGGCGTGCACCACCGCGGTGGGCCCCACGCCCGCCCAGCGCGTCAGCACCCGCGCCATCCGCCCGTCGCGCCACGCGGACCCCACGCCGTCGCTCACCACCAGCACCAGCGTGTGCCCGGACGGGTCCGAGAGCGCCGTCGTGGGGAGGTGGGGCGCGTCCGGGTCGTAGGGCCGGGTGCGCAGCGCGGGGGCGCCGCCGCCGCGGGTGTGCAGGCCGAGCACCCGTACGACGCGGAAGGCGCCCGAGCGCTGGAGCACCGTACGCAGTTCGACGGCCAGCCGCCGCCACAGCAGCATCGATGTGCCGTCGTCGACGACGAGCGCGAGGTCGAGCCAGCGCTCGCGGGCGGGGCGGGTGACCACGTCCGGCAGACCGGTCTCGGCGAGCGCCGCCGCGGTGGCGACCTCGTCGAACTCCCGCTTCAGCGGGTTGGGGCGGTGCTGTTTGAGCGGGCGCAGGGCGCGGCCGATGGAGAGTTCCTGGTGCAGCGCCTTGTCCTCGGGCACGCGCAGCGGCAGCCCGCGGCGCGCGTCGGGGGATTCCGTGTCGGGGGTATGGCCACCGCCGTAGAGGCCGTGCGGCGCGCGGTCGGCGGGGCGACGGTTCGGGGCCGGGCGCGCGGGGGCGGGGCGCGGACGTGCCTCCTGCTTCTGCGGTGGGGGCGGGGCCGTCGGCTGGGCGTCCTGCCTGGGAGCGGGCTGTTCGGCGGGGGCTACGGCGGGTGCGGTCGCTGCGGCGGGGCGCGCGGGCCCGGGGCGCACGCCGGGCAGGGGCGCGCCGTCGCACGCCGTCGCACGCTCCAGGGGCGCCCCCGCCGCGTCGCGCTCGGGCAGCCGCCCGGCCAGCCAGAGGGCGTCGAGCAGCTCTTCCCGCGACAGGTACACGCCCCCGGACGCGAGGACCGTGATGGCCTCGTCCAGCCGCGCCAACCGCCCGGCGTCACCCCCTCCGGCCATGGGTCACACCGCCCCGCCCAGCCGGTGCAGCACCGCTTCCAGCAGCCCCTGCGCCGTCACGTCCACCCCGCCGGACCGCAGGAACACGGCGTTCAGCAGCTGATCGGTGGCCAGCTCGCGCGCCGCGCGCCGCCGCAGGAAGACCTCCAGCAGCTGGTCGACCTCTTCCAGCGCTTCCTCCCCCAGGTGCGCGGTGACGATCGCCCGCAGCCGCTCCTCGTCGGGGGTGGGCAGTTCCAGCCGTACGCAGCGGCGCAGGAAGGCGGGCGGGAAGTCGCGCTCGCCGTTGCTGGTGATCACGACGACGGGGAACTCCTCGCAGGCCAGACGGCCGCGCCGCACCGTGGCCCGTTCGCCCGCGCGCTCGGTGAGCACCTCCACCACCGACTGCTCCTCCGGCAGCCGGGCGAGTTCGGGGATCTCGAACTCGCCCTCCTCGAACACGGTCAGCAGGTCGTTCGGCAGGTCGACATCGCCCTTGTCGAGTTCGTCGACGAGCAGCGCCCGGGGCCGTTCGCCCGGCACCAGCGCGGTGCCCAGCGGGCCGAGCCGTACGAAGGTGCCGATGTCGGGCTCGGCCTCACCGCGCTCCCGCATGAGGTTGGTCTCGCGGAGCCGCCCGATCGCGTCGTAGCGGTAGAGCGCGTCCTGCACGGTGGACCGGCTGTTGACCGGCCAGCGCAGCACCTCGCCCAGCCCCAGTTCGTGCGCGACCGCCCGGGCGAGGGACGACTTGCCGGTCCCCGGGCTGCCGGTGACGAGCAGCGGGCGGCGCAGATGCAGGGCCGCGTTGACCACGTCCGCGTGCTCGGGCGAGATCAGATACGGCGACGGCTGGGCGGACCCGGAAGCGGCCCGGTCCGGGTCACCCGCACCGCTGCCGAAGCGGCGCCACGGCGGGGCGGGCGGCATCTCCACCCGCCGGGGTACGCCGTCCCCCCGGAACAGCCGCCAGCCCTGCTGTTCGTGCTGCTCCCGTGCGTTCATCGGGGAACCTCCCTCTCGGTCCGCGTCAGCGGACATCGCCGTCATTCCGTGGGGTCCACGAGGTCCAGCCGGGGCAGCGCCCGCCCGGCGTCGGCCCACGCCAGGACGGGACGCCCGGGGTACTCGGCCGGTTTCTGCAGGGTCTTCGTGCGGTATCGCCGTATCTCCTCGGGCAGTTCACGCGCCCTCACCCCGGTCGCGTGCCGCACCGCCGGTGAGCCCGGCTGCCCGCTGCGGTCCCACAGGACCACCGGAACGCCCGCCGCCAGACACATCTGGACGACCCCCGCCCGCCGGTGGGCCGCGACGTCGACCGTGACATGGGCGGTGAGCCGCTCCATGAGCAGCCCGCACACCGCCTCCGGGTCGGGGGCCGAGGCGTCGTCGATGTGCACGGGCTCCTCGGCGTCCAGCCGGGCCCAGCGCTCCCGCCACTGGTCCAGCATCGCCTCGCCGTTCAGCTCCCGCAGCTCCGGGCAGTTGACGACCAGCGGATACGGCGCGCCGAGCGGGAGGGGCAGCAGCGCCCCGGCCCCGGCCGGTTTCCAGGAGTCGGCGGGCACCTCCAAGGTGTCCCGGTCCACGATCAGTTCGATGACGAAGCGCGGGCCCGCCGGGTCCGGGCGGCGCAGCGAGCCGACCGCGTCCAGGATCTCCCGGGCCGCCTCCTCCGCGGTGCGCGGCCGCTCGCTGTCGTCCGACACCTGGCGCAGGCCGTCACCGTCGTCGCACCACAGCCGCAGCCGGTAGCGCTCCGGCTCGTCCGGGTCCGCCACCGCCGCGCCGCCCGGCCCCGCCCCGCAGGACGACAGCGACGACAGCTTGGCCACGACCCGGGGCGGCGCGGAGCCGTCGGACGCGCCCCGGGCCCACCGCCGCGCGTCGTGGCGGCGGTCCTTCAACGCCGCGTCGTGGACGCCGAGGCGGCGGGCCACGGCCGCGTTCCAGTGCCACAGCTCGGCGCGCCGCGCCGCCGCCTGGCGGCAGCCCGCGGCCACGAACTCCACGGCGCGCAGCAGCGCCGGGACGGCCATGCCGCCGCCCTCGGCCGGTGAGCCGGGGCCGTACAGCCCCTCCAGGTCCTCGGTCGGCGAGCCGTCGCCGTACAGCCCCTCCAGATGGGCGATCAGCGCTTCGAAGCGCCCGGTGCCACCGCTCTCGTGGACGCCGTCACCGCAGGTCTCGCCGCCGAATCCGGCCAGCAGCGCGCTGGGCAGGGCCGCCAGCGACAGCGCCGCCCGCACGGCCCCGGGGACACCGGCGGCCGAGGCCGGGGGCAGGGCGCGCAACTGCCGCAGCAGCCCCTCGTACTCGCCCGGTGTGAGCAGCTTCGGCAGACCGTGCCGACGCCCGAGGACGAGGAGGGCGTCGGCGGTCTGCCCCGACGTCGGGCGCACCGCCTCGACCAGCGCCGGGAGGGCGCGCCCCCGGGAGAGCAGCAGCCGGGCGAACTCGTCGGCGGACGGGGCGCCGTCCGCGCGGTGGTCCAGGCCGCACTGGCGGGCGACCGCGCGGCAGCACCGCACCCAGCCCTCGGACAGCGACAGCGGTCCGTCCAGCAGGGCCGTCAGCTCCGCGTAGACCGGGTGGTCGCGTACGTCCTCGTCGGGGCGCGGCAGGAGGTGGTCCACCCCGGCGTGCCGCAACTCCCGTGCCACGCGCTGCCAGGGGATGCCCCAGGCGCGCCGCAGCTCGCCCCGCACGTGCAGCTTCGCCGTCACGAGCCCGACGACGGCGCTCTCCTCGTTCGACCACAGCGGGCCGCCGCTGTAGGCGGGTTCGACGTCGAGGGTGCGCTCGGCTCCGTCGAAGTAGCCGAACCGCTCGTCGCAGGCGCTCACTTCGGCGTCCGCGAAGACCCCGGGTTCGCCGCTGCCGTGCCAGGCGCGGACGAACTGCCGCCGGGCCATGGGGTGCCAGCGCGGCGGCTCGAACGCGGGCGGCAGCGCTCCGGGCGCCAGCCGCAGTACGGCCAGGTCGCCGCTCCATTCGAAAGCGCCCAGGCCGCCGTCGTCCCGCCGGGGCGGGATCCAGGCCGTCAGCTCGGCGTCGGCCTCGACGGTGTGCTCCGGTCCGCGCACGCGGACCGAGACGGTGACCGCTCCCGGGTGGTCCGGGGCCAGCATGTCCTTGCCGAGGGCGCTGTTGACCACATGAGCGCAGGTCAGCAGGTGGTGCTGGGGCAGCAAGACCCCGGCGCCCGCCGGTCTTCCGTCATCCTTGGCCAGGATGGACACGGCAGGTCGCGGCGCGGACCCGCGGGGGTGGAACCAGCCCATCGCGTCAGACCGCGGGGTCGGGGCTGGGCGGCTGGTGCGGTGGCTGTTGCGGGGGTGTCGGCTCGCCCGGCGGGGGCTGCTCCGGGGGCGTTTGCTCGGTCGGCCGCCAGGTGGCCGAAATGGTGAGGCTGGCGTTCCCGTTCGCCCCCACGATGCCGAGCTTGAGGTCCTGGCCGACCTGCACGCCGAACTGGACGGTGAACTCCTGCGGCGGCTGAGGCGCGGAGCGGACGGCGTCGTGCACGTCCTGGAGCACCGAGCCCAGCCCCTGGAGCACGACGCCGAGACCGGCGTCGGCGAGCGCGGCCGCGGCCCGCGTCGCGCGCCCCACCGGGGTCACGCCCCCCACGCCGCCTACGCTGCCGTGGGGGTCCGCGAGTACGGCGTCCCCCACGGGGGCGAGTTCCAGCCGTACGGAGGTGCCGTCTGCCAGAGGTATCTCTCGGTGTTCCGTCACGTCTTCATCATGCCGATCACCAGGCCTCCGGTCTGCTCTTTCGTCGCGAAATCCCCCTACGGGACTGTCATTGCGAGGCGGCGGGCCGCGCTCGGACGTCGATGTCGGATTCCCGCGAGCCCGGCGGCGCGCGGTGGCCGATGCTGGAGCCATGTACACCGATACCGACCGGTGCCTCAGGGCCGCACGGGCCAAGGACGCCCGCTTCGACGGATGGTTCTTCATCGCCGTCGTCACCACCCGCATCTACTGCCGTCCGAGCTGCCCGGTCGTCGGTCCGAAGCCCGAGAACATGCGCTTCTACCCGAGCGCGGCGGCCGCCCAGCAGGCCGGGTTCCGGGCCTGCAAGCGGTGCCGCCCCGACGCCAGCCCCGGGTCGCCGCAGTGGAACGAGCGGGCCGACCTCACGGCCCGCGCCATGCGGCTGATCGCCGACGGGGTCGTCGACCGGGAGGGCGTACCGGGGCTGGCCGCCCGGCTCGGCTACAGCACCCGCCAGATCGAGCGGCAGCTGCTGGCCGAACTGGGCGCCGGACCGCTCGCGCTGGCCCGCGCGCAGCGGGCGCAGACCGCGCGGCTGCTGATCGAGACCAGCGGACTGCCGATGGCGGACGTCGCCTTCGCGGCCGGGTTCGCCAGCATCCGGGCGTTCAACGAGACCGTACGGGAGGTCTTCGCGCTCTCCCCGTCCGAGCTGCGCGTGCGCGCCCGCAGGCAGCCCGGGCCCGCCGTGCCGGGGGCGCTGACGCTGCGGCTGCCGTTCCGGGCGCCGCTGTGCCCGGACAACCTCTTCGGCCACCTCGCCGCCACCGCCGTACCCGGTGTGGAGGAGTGGCGCGACGGCGCGTACCGGCGGACCCTGCGGCTGCCGTACGGGCCCGGGGTCGTCGCCCTCGCCCCGCGCCCCGACCACATCGCCTGCCAGCTGTCCCTGGCCGACCTGCGCGACCTGTCCGGGGCGATCAGCCGCTGCCGTCGGCTGCTCGACCTGGACGCCGACCCGGCCGCCGTGGACGACCTGCTGCGCACCGACGACCAACTGGCCCCGCTGGTCGACAAGGCGCCGGGGCGGCGGGTGCCGCGGTCGGTCGACCCGGAGGAGTTCGCGGTGCGCGCGGTCCTCGGCCAGCAGGTCTCCACGGCCGCCGCCCGCACCCTCGCCGCCCGGCTGGTCACCGCGCACGGCGACCCGGTCACCGATTCCGGCGGCGGCCTGACCCACCTCTTCCCGACCGCGCGGGCCCTCGCCGGGCTGGACCCGGAGGCCCTGGCCATGCCGCGCACCCGTCGCGCCACCCTCACCGGGCTGATCGGCGCGCTCGCCGAGGAGCGGGTCGCGCTCGGCGTCGGCAGCGACTGGGACGAGGCCCGGGCGGGCCTCGCCGCCCTGCCCGGACTCGGCCCCTGGACCGTCGAACTCATCGCGATGCGCGGCCTGGGCGACCCGGACGCGTTCCTTGCCACCGACCTGGGCGTCCGGAAGGCCGCCGCCGACCTGTCCCTCCCCACCACGCCCGGCGCCCTCACCCGCCGCTCCGCCCGCTGGCGCCCCTGGCGCGCGTACGCGGTGCAGTACCTCTGGGCCAACGACGGCGCCCACGCCATCAACCGCCTCCCCGCCTGAACCGCCTGCGCCGGGCTCGCACGAACCAGGAGAATCCACCCGTGACCCGCACCCACACCACCGTCGACAGCCCGTACGGCCCGCTCACCCTGGTGGCCACCGGCGCCGAACTGTCCGGCCTCTACATGACCGACCAGCGCCACCGCCCGCCCGAGGAGACCTTCGGCGCCCCCGGCGACCCCGACGACGCCCCCTTCGCCACCACCGTCCGCCAGCTCGGCGCCTACTTCGCGGGCGAGCTGACCGAGTTCGACCTGCCGCTCCAGCTCGACGGCACGCCCTTCCAGCGCCGTGTCTGGGACGAGCTGCGCCGCATCCCGTACGGCGAGACCTGGACGTACGGACAGCTCGCCGACCGCATCGGACAGCCCGCCGCCTCCCGCGCCGTGGGCCTGGCCAACGGCAAGAACCCGGTCGGCATCATCGTCCCCTGCCACCGCGTCGTCGGCTCCACCGGCAGCCTCACCGGCTACGGCGGCGGCCTCGACCGCAAGCGGCGGCTGCTGGCCTTCGAGGCGCGGCGGCGGCAGCTCCCGGCCCTCTTCTGAGCATTCCTCCGAACTTTCTTCCGCGACCTGGCATAGCGGGGCGGACCGCACACGTCCAAGGGGGTGCTGACCGACCCGGAGGGCGGTAGCACCGTCCCGCTCACCGGCTGGCGGGCGTACGAGGGGCGCGGGATGTGGGAGCCGGTGATCGCGCGCCGCTGACGCCCACCGCCGGAATCAGCCGCCCCCGGCGGCGAGCCGCTCCAGCAGCGCGGGCAGCGCCGTACCGATGGGCTCGCGGACGACCTCGTCCGCGAGCGCGTCGTACGGCGTCGGCTCGGCGTTGACGATGATCAGCCGGGCGCCGCTCTCGGCGGCCATCCCGGCGAGCGACGCCGCGGGCTGCACCTGGAGGCTGGTGCCGACCGCGATGAACACCTGGCACGCCCGCGCCACCGCGACCGCCTCGGTCAGCACCTCCGGGTCGAGACCCTGCCCGAACATCACCGTCGCCGACTTCAGGATCCCGCCGCACTCCCGGCACATCGGGTCCGCCTCACCCGCCGCGACCCGCTCCAGCGCCTCGTCCATCCCGGAGCGCTCCTCGCAGTGGGTGCACTGCACGACGCGCGCGGTGCCGTGCAGTTCGAGCACCTTGCGGTCGGGCATTCCGGCCAGCTGGTGCAGCCCGTCCACGTTCTGCGTGATCACGCGCACCGGCACCCCCGACCGCTCCAGCCGCGCCACGGCCTCGTGCGCGCCGTTCGGCCGGGCGTGCAGCGCCTTGCTCTCCCGGCGCATCTGCCAGGAGCGGCGCCGGATGTCCGGGTCGGTCATGTAGTAGTCGTACGTCACGAGCTTCTCGGCCTCGGGATCGCGCCGCCACAGCCCCTGCGGGCCGCGGTAGTCCGGAATCCCGGAGTCAGTCGAGATGCCCGCCCCGCTGAGGATCGCGACGAGGGGCCGCCGCGTCGTCTCGCTGCTCATGCGGTGAGCCTACGCTCGCCGTGCGGTCGTGGGTTCCGCTGCCGTGGGTGAGCGGTCGACGGTCGTGACGGAAGGCGTCCAGCCGAACAGCCGGGCCGGGTTGGCGCACAGAATCCGCTGGGTTCCGGCCGCGCTCAGCTCTGCCGTGAGCCAGGTCAGGGTGGCGTGGTAGACCCGGCCTTCCTCATGGCGGGTCCAGGGCCAGTCGCTTCCCCACACCATCCGTTCGACGCTTCCGGTGCACAGCAGGCTCCGCAGCATCGCCGTGGCCGCCCGCGGCGCCGAGCGGTACGGTGCGGCCGCCTTCACCCACACATGCTGGGCGGCGAGAAGACGGAAGAGCGCGTCGGAACCGGGATACGAGAGCGACGAGTGCGCCGGCAGCCCCAGATGGTCGATGACCACCGCGCCGGGCCAGCGGAGAAGCCATGGTTCCAGCTCCTCCCACTGCCGCTGTCGCGCCTGCACTTCCACATGGAGCCCGCGCAGGGCGAGTTCACGGGCCAGCCAGTCCATCGCCTCCATCCTGCTCGTCATCGGCGGCGGCGGCGCGTTCAATCAGGTCCTGAAGGACTCCGGCATCGGTGACGCCATCGCGTCGGCGGCCGAGGGAGCCCACATGAACCTGATCGTCCTGGGCTGGCTGATAGCCCTGCTCCTGTCCCTCACCACCGGTTCGGCCACGGTCGGCATCGTCTCCGCCACCGGCATCATCGCCCCGCGGATCGGCACCGGCGGCGGCCTCGAGGCGTCCCTCCTCGTGATCGCCATCGGTTCGGGCTCGCTCGTCCTGAACTACGTCAACCACGCCGGATTCTGGCTGGTCAAGGAGTCCTTCGGGATGAACCTGACGCAGGCCGCGAAGCCCCGGACCGCGGTGCAGACGCTGGTGAGCGTGCTCGGCCTCGGCATGGCTCTCCTGCTGTCCGTCTTCGCCTGACGGCCGACGGCGAGCGCGTTCAACCGGACCGATAGGGTCCGGATCGGCGCAAGATCATCACTGCGGACGGGGAGAACACGGATGGGGCGGTTCCTGTGGCTGGGCGGGTCGACGCCGGAGGACGGTGGACCGGACGGGTGCGTGGCCCACACGATACGAACCTCCGGCGAGCGTGCCGGGCGCGACCGCACCGTGACGCCGCTGGCCTTCCCCGAGCGGCAGGACCCGCCCGGCGGCGGCATGGACGAATACCGCGCCGCCCGCGAGGACGGCACCCGTGCCTTCACCCTCTGGGCCGATCCCCGTCGCGAGCAGGTGTTCGCGCGGGTGGTCACCACCTCGGCACGGAAGGGCGGTCCGGCAACGTACGAGGTGCTGGGCGCCGCGGGTGAGTCCTTGGCCGTCATCACCCGCCGCCCGGCCATGAAGGGCGGACTCCGTACCCGCTGGACCGTCCAGCAGACCGGCGCCCGGGCCGCCGCCGGTGTGAAGGGCCGCCTTTTCTGGTGGCTCGTGTGGTGGCTGACCCTGCCCCTCCAAGCCGTCATCGTGGTCATCAGCGCCCTCCAGGACGGCATGAGCGACGAAGCCGCCCGCTCCCCGCGCCGCACCAAGTGGCGCGCGGACTGGCGGGTGGTCCTCGACTACCGCCGCGGCTACTCGAGCAGCTTCGAACTCGAGGCCCGCGCGGACTGGTGGGACGACCGCGCCCTTGCCGCCCTCGTCGCCCTCCTGCGCAGCCACGACGGCTGGATGGGCGTCGACTGGGATCTGGCGCGGGGCTGACCGGCGTCGGGACCCGGAGTCGCCGCTGCGCACGGCGTGCGGTCGGCGGCGAACGCGTTATCCCGGACCGGTAGAGTCCGCTCCGCACCAGGTCGGACATGGCATGACGGGGAGAGTGCGAGGATGGGCCGTTTTCTCTGGCTGAGCGGACAGACGCTGAGCAAGAACGAACAACCGCCGAACGACGGGCGCGTCACCTGGCAGATACGGATCTCCGATGGCGCCCCCGAACCCGACCGCACCATCCATCCCCTCGCGTTCCCTGAGCGCCGCGACCCGCCCGGCGGCGACCTGAAGGCCTACCGCGCCGCCCGCAAGGACGGCACCCGCGCCTTCACCCTCTGGGCCGATCAGTACCGGCAGCAGGTGTTCGCGCACGTCGTGACCAAGTCGGCGGCCAAGGGCGCGTCCTGCACGTACGAGGTGCTGGGCGCCGCCGGTGAACCCCTCGCCCTCATCACCCGCCAACCCGCCATGAAGGGCGGCACGGTCCGCACCCGCTGGACCGTCCAGCAGGCGGGCGCGCCGACCGCGGTCGGGCTGAAGGGCCGCCCCTTCTGGTGGTTCGTGTGGTGGCTGATCTCGCCCATTCAGCTGGCCATCGCGATCGGCAGCATCATCGGCGGCGGCGACGTCGCCCGCACCCCGCGCCGCACGAAGTGGCGCGTCGACCGCCGGGTCGTCCTCGACTTCCAGAGCGGCGCCGGCGACGCCTTCGAGCTGGAGGTGCTGGAGGACTGGTGGGACGACCGCGTCACCGCCGCCCTCGTCGCCCTCCTCGGCAGCCACGAGGGCTGGCTGGGCAGCCAGTGGGATGTGGCGGGGGACTGACGCTCGTATCGCCCGTTTGTACGGTCGCCTCAGGTTGAACGGAGGGTCGAGTTGTACGCGGCGATCCGCCGGGAACACCGGATGGGCCTGGCGTTGCGCGCGCCAGGCCGGGGTGGGCCCCGATGCGAGGCGGTGCACCGGGTCTTCGCCTCCTGCGGTCAGGAGGCGTTCTGCGAGGGGCGCGTGCACGCGTTCCCCGCGAGGTGTTCGAGACCGGACGCTGGTTCACTCCGCGGGTTAACCGTTCCGGCCGGATCACTGTCCGCTGCACACCTGGAGGCGCTCCTGCGCAAGCCGGGTGCCTTTCCCGGAGCGACCGCCCGCACCGCTCTGCCTGATCGGCGACTCCGGTACCGGCACGTCGCACCTGCTGATTGCGCAGGGCACCGAGGGCGCGTGAGTGACAGGCAGTTCACCGCGAAATGGAGGTGCGCGCAGACTTCCGGCGGTGTCAGGCTGCGCTGATGAACCGTGAACAAATGTCCAGGATTGCTCACGCCAATCATCCGATAAAATCTCCCCTCGACGACGATTCGGTGCGCGAACTGCTCGCGCGCGGGATCCTCCAACCTGACGCGCGTGTGCTCGATCTCGGCTGCGGAGGAGGAGAGTGGCTCCTTCGCGCCCTGTCCACCAGCCCTCGCTTGCGTGCCGAGGGCGTCGACATCTCCAAAGACGCGCTGACACAAGCCCATGAAGCCGCAGGCAGCCTCGGCGTCCAGGAACGCTTGGTCCTCCACCACCAGGCAGCCGCCGACTTCGTCTCCGTGCGCCCGTTCGACTTGGTGCTCAGCGTCGGGGCCGCCCACGCCTTCGGCGGTCTGCTCCCCACTCTCGCGGCGGCACGCAAGCATCTGGCTCCGGGCGGACACGTCCTGGTCGGTGACGGATTCTGGGAGAGAGAGCCTTCCCCGGAAGCGGTCGAGATGCTCGGCGACTTCACCGACCTGGCGACCACCTTGGATCGTGTGACCGCTGACGGGTGGACGCCCGTCCACGGCCACGTCAGCACCCGCCGGGAGCTGGACGACTACGAGTGGGCATGCTGGGGGTCGATGGCTGCATGGGCCCTGGACCATCCTGATGATCCGGACAGTTCCCAAGTTCTCTCGACAGCCAGTACCCGCCGCTCCGAATGGCTGCGTTCCTACCGGGACAGCTTTGGCTTCCTCTGCCTGGTCTTGCGCCAGCCCTCCAGCTGACCTGGACCAGTCCCACTGCTGCGTGACACAGCCAGGAGGGACTCCTCCCACAGCCGGTCGGCGGCCGTGCGGTCGAGGGCGAAGGGGGCGACGCCGTTCATGAACTCGGCGGTGACCGGTGTCATGGACGGCCGCCGGGGGACCGGCAGTGCCTCGGCGCAGTCGGCGAAATACCGTCCGGTGACCCCCTCCAGCAGGGGCGAGACCGCCAGCAGGACCGTGGTGGCCGCGCCCTGCTCCAGCGTCTTGCGCAGCCCCTCCTCAAGGGTGACGCCCGAGGGCCCGCCCATGTGACGGGTCAGGTTGGTCGGGACGGAGCCCGGGGAGAGGGCGTTGACGGCGATGCCGTCGTCGGCCCACCGGCTTGCGGCGCCGACGGCGAAGAGGATGTTGGCGGTCTTGGACTGGCCGTACGCGAGCCACGGGTCGTAGGGCCGGAAGGCGAAGTGGATGTCGTCGAAGACGACCGGCGAGAGCAGGTGCGCGGAGGAGCTGACCGCGACGACCCGGGCGCCGTCGGCCGCCGCCAGGGCCCGCCGCAGGCCCACCGTGAGGGCGAAGTGCCCCAGGTGGTTGACGGCGAATTGGGTCTCCCGGCCGTCGGGTGTGAGCCGCAGTTCCGGCAGGGCCATGACGCCCGCGTTGTCGACCAGCACATGGAGCGGCCCGTCCCAGGCGGCGGTGAAGGCCGCGACCGACGACGGGTCGGCCAGTTCGAGGCGTGCCACGCGCACCTCCTTGTTGCCCGTGGCCTCGGTGATACCGGCGGCGACCGCGGCACCGGCGGTCAGGTCGCGGACCGCGAGGGTGACCTCGGCTCCGGCGGCCGCCAGGACCCGGGCGGTCTCCGCGCCGATTCCGGAGGACGCCCCGGTGACGATGGCCCGCTTCCCGGACAGTCCGGCGTCGGCGGTGACTTCGGCGGCGACCTCGGCGGCGGTCGACCGGGGTCCGAACGGCGTGGTGAGGAGTGTCATGCCGGTAACGGTGCTCCCGAGGCTGCCCGGTACCCAGAGCCCCGCCTGTCCTGGGAGTGACAGGACCAGGCTCACCGCCGCCCGGCGGCCTTAACGTGGACGGCATGGTGAGCGATCATCGGGCGGACACCCCGCTCGGCGCGTATCTGAGGGCCCGCCGTGAGCTGGTCCGCCCGGAGGACGTGGGCCTGCCCGCGGCCGGGCGGCGCCGCGTACCGGGGCTGCGCCGGGAGGAACTGGCGCTGCTGGCCGGGATCAGCGCCGACTACTACCTGCGTCTGGAGCAGGGGCGCGACCGGCACCCCTCCGCCCAGGTCGTCGACGCCCTGGCCCGTGCGCTCCGGCTGGACGACGACGCCACCGCGCATCTGCACCGCCTCGCCACGCCGGTCCGTCCCCGCCGCCGCGCGCCCTCCCGCCGTCCTGAACGCGTTCCGCAGGGCATCCGGCAGCTCATCACGACGTGGCCGCACACGCCCGCGTTCGTCCAGGGGCGCCTGCTGGACGTCCTCGCCGCCAACCCGCTCGCCCAGGCGCTCTCCCCGCTCTTCACACCGGGCACCAACATGCTCCGCGCCCTCTTCCTCGACCCCGCCTCCGGCGCTCCCCACGGCCGCTGGGAGGCCAGCACCGAAAGCTCGGTCGCCGTCCTGCGCGGGCTCGTCGGCCCCGATGTCGACGACCCCGAGCTGATCGAACTCGTCGGCGAGCTGTCCGTACGCAGCGAACGCTTCCGGCGGCTCTGGGCCCGGCACGACGTCCGTCCCAAGCGCGGCGGCATCGGCACGATCATGAACCCGCAGGTCGGCGAGCTGGAACTGCGGCATGAGAAGCTGCCGATCCCGGACACCGACCGCCAGATCCTGGTCATGTACCACGCGGAGCCGGGCACCCCCACCGCCGAACGCCTCGCCCTCCTGGCCTCCCTCGCCGCCGACCCGGCGCAGGGCGATGTGACGGCAGGCCCTGCGGCAGCCGACCCCGCCCGGAACGCCGGGCGCGGCTGACGTCTGTCGTCAGCCGATCCGCTTGCTCAGTCGCCCCACGCCCCAACGGAGGCCTTCACGTAAGCGGTGAAGTCCCGCGCCCGGCGGCTGAGGGCTCGCTGGACTCCGTCGGAGATATGGCTGTCCATGCCGCGCCGGATCGGGCTCACCGCCTCCGCGTAGTCCTCTGCCTCGGAGACCGGCGACCCCCGGCCGACGAGTCCTCGGCATCGACGAAGGAGGCCGCGCCGTCCCCGGCCGGCAGCCTCAGTTCACCGGCGAGGATCGCGTCCCGGAAGATGCCCTCGCTGAAGTTCTGCGCGAACCAGGCGGGGCGCAGGATCGTCCACGCGATACCGCTGTCGCGCACCGCGCTCTCACCGTCCACGTGCGTGGCACCGGCGATGTTGGCCTCGCCGGAGTACCCGGGTACGTCCACGCCGCGCCAAGAAACCCGGGCAGCAGGTGATGAGAGACCGGCTGCTGGACCTCATGCTCCTCTCCACGCTGCGGACCTGGTTCGACCAGTCCGAGACGCACGCGCCGACGTGGTACCGCGCGATGGACGACCCGGCGGTGGGCCACGCTCTGCGGCTGCTCCACGACGATCCGGCCCACCCATGGACCGTGGCGAACCTGGCAGCCCGATCGGGACTGTCCCGCGCCGCGCTCGCCCGCCGCTTCTCCACACGGGTCGGCGAACCACCGATGACCTATCTCGCCTCCTGGCGCACCGATGTGGCGGCCGACCTGCTGCGCGAGACGGACGCCACGGTCGGCTCGATCGCCCGGGAGGTCGGCTATGCCAACGCCTTCGCACTGAGCGTCGCCTTCAAACGCCTCCGCGGCGTCACCCCGACCGAACACCGCACCGCGAAACCTCGCCGGCTCAAGCGCTCACCCGCCGAGTGACGCACTCGGTCCCCCTCAGACCTCTCGCGCGCAGCCGGACCGGCGTTACGTTGACGACGATTCTTCGTAGGGGCGTACCGCCAGGCGGTGCGTACGGGCCGCGAGGTCGCTGACGCGGGCTCCGTCGAAGCCGAAGACGGCGCTGCGGATCCGGTCCTCCAGCGGCTCTGTCCACTGCGGCGGGAGGGCGGCTGCGCCGCACAGGACGCCCGCGACGGAGCCCGCGGTGGCGCCGTTGGAGTCGGTGTCCAGGCCGCCGCGCACGGTGAGGGTGAGGGTGGCGGTGAAGTCGCCCGCGCCGTAGAGGATCCCGGCGGTGAGGACGGCGGCGTTCGGGACGGTGTGGATCCAGGGCAGGCCGCTCGTCTCGCGCTCCAGCTGGTCCAGCGCGTCCGTCCAGGTCACGCCCGCGTCGTACAGGGACGCGGCGCGGCGCACCGTACGGGCCAGGCGGCAGCGCGGCGGGATGCGGTCGAGGGCGGCCTCGACCGCCGCACGGGGGCCGTCGGCCGTGAACGCGGCGGCGATCAGCGCGGCCGCCCACATCGCCCCGTACACCCCGTTGCCGGTGTGGGACAGCACGGCGTCGCGGCGGGCCATGGCGGCGGCGCGGGGCGGGTCGCCGGGGTTGACCCAGCCGTGGATGTCGGCGCGGATCAGGGCGCCGATCCACTCCTGGTAGGGGTTGTCGACGGTCGCGGTGAGCGGGGGCCGCACCCCGGCCGCGAGATTGCGGTACGCGGCCCGCTCGGCGGTGAACGTCTGCAGATACGGCAGCCGCAGCAGCCACATCTCGCCCACCTGCTCGGTGGTGAAGCCGAAGCCGTGGGTCTCCAGGAGGTGCAGGCCGAGGACGGTGTAGTCGATGTCGTCGTCCCGGCAGCTGCCGTGGATCCGGCCGCGGACGCAACTCTGCCACTCGGGGCGCAGCTCGAACTCCACCGGGTCGGGTGGCGGCTCCAGGGCGGGCAGGTAGTCGGTGAGCGGGAGGGCGTCGGCGCGGCGCAGATAGCGGTCGATGCGGTCGCGGGTCCAGACGTCGCCGCGTTCGATGGGCTTGCCGAGCATGTTCCCGGCGACGCGGCCGAGCCAGCCGCCGAGGATCCGGTCCGCGAGTGCTGCGGGCGCGTTGCCGCTGTGGCCCATGTGTCAGGTGTACCCGGATGATGTGGGTGTACCGGGTGGCGGTCCCAGCGGATAGGGTCAGGGCGGCTTCGACCGCCTGAGCGAAAAGCAAGGGGTACCAGGGTGACGGACGCTGCGAAGGCCGAGGCGACGGCAGACGTGAAGACGTGGGCGCAGGGGCAGGCGACGCCCCCGACGCGGGTGCTGATCGCCGCCGACAAGTTCAAGGGCTCCCTCACCGCCGTCGAGGTCGCCGAACGGGTGACGGCGGGGCTGCGGCGCGGCTGGTCCGGCGGTGACGATCTGCTGCACATCGAGGCACTGCCGGTCGCCGACGGCGGGGACGGCACGGTGGACGCGGCGGTCGCGGCCGGGTTCGAGCGGCGCGAGGCGCGGGTGACCGGGCCGCTGGGTGCCCCGGTCACGGCGGCGTACGCGCTGCGCGACGGGACGGCCGTGGTGGAGATGGCCGAGGCGTCCGGGCTGCGGCACCTCCCGGACGGGGTCTTCGCGCCGCTCACCGCCACCACGTACGGCAGCGGTGAGCTGCTGCGGGCGGCGCTCGACGCGGGCGCCGGCACGATCGTCTTCGGCGTCGGCGGCAGCGCCACGACCGATGGTGGCGCCGGAATGCTGAGCGCGCTCGGCGCGCGCTTCCTGCGCGGCGACGGCACGCCCGTCGCGCCGGGCGGCGGCCCGCTGGGCGAACTGACGACGGCGGACCTGTCCGGTCTCGACCCGCGGCTCGGGTCGGCGGAGATCGTGCTGGCCAGCGATGTCGACAATCCGCTGACCGGGCCGAAGGGCGCGGCGGCGGTCTACGGGCCGCAGAAGGGCGCGAGCGAGGCCGATGTCGCGGCCCTGGACGCCGCGCTCGCCACGTACGTACGCGCCCTGGAGCGGGCCGTCGGGCCGCGCGCCGCCGAGTACGCGGCCGCGCCGGGCGCCGGTGCGGCGGGCGGCATCGGCTTCGGCGCGCTGCTGGGCCTCGGCGCGGCGTTCCGCCCCGGCATCGACGTGATGCTGGACGTCCTGGGCTTCGCCGCCGCGCTGGAGGGGACGGACCTGGTGATCACGGGGGAGGGCTCGCTGGACGAGCAGACCCTGCACGGCAAGGCCCCGGCGGGCGTCGCGGCGGCGGCGCGGGCGCGGGGCATCGACGTGGTCGCGGTCTGCGGTCGCCTCGCCCTGACCCCGGCGGCGCTGGGCGGTGCCGGTATTCGCCGGGCGTACCCGCTGACCGACCTGGAACCGGACCCGACCCGCTGCATCGCCCAAGCGGGCCCCCTCCTGGAGCGAGCCGCCGAACGCCTGGCGGCGGACTTCCTCGGCTGACCCCGGGCCTGCCCCCACCCCGCCCCTTCCCGAAACCGGGGGCTGCGCCCCCGGCCCCCCACCGGGGCTTCCGCCCCTGGACCCCGGCGGCGGCGCCGGGCTGGCGGGTCGGGCCATTGCCGTACCGCCGCCCCCTCGCTCCGCCCCCTGGCCCTCGCCAGGGGGCTCCGCAGTCGGCCCACTGGCGGGGAAGGGGGCCTCGGGGCGGCTGGCCGGGCCTGGCCCGCGCCTGCGTCCCACCCGGCCCGGTGCTCGGCCCTGGCTTCCGGCTGCCGGGCACCGTTAGGGCTGTGCCTCGGGGCCCGGCTACCCGGCGGCGGTCCCGGGTTGGCGGGTCGGGCTGTGGTCGCACCGGTGCCCCGGGGCTCCGCCCCCCTTTGGCCCTCGCCCAGGGCGCCGCCCCCCCTGGCCCTCGCCGGGGGCGCGCCTGCGTCCCGGCGCTTTTGGCTGCCGGGCGCCGCTGGGCTGTGCTCCTGGCCCCGCCGCGGGGTCTGGCCTTCGGGCTCGCCGGAACTGCGGCCTTGGCTTCCGGTCGCGGGCCGGGCGCGAAAACGCCGTGGGCCCCGAGCGGGTGCTCGGGGCCCACGGCGGATGTGGCTGCGGCCGTCGCTACGGCAGCTGCGCTGCCCTGGCCTCGCGGCGGTTGTCGCGGAAGGCGTTGACGCGGCGGGCCGTGGCGAAGAGGGGGATCACCGCGCCCATGACGACCTGGAGGGCGCACGCCGACTGGAGGAGCAGCTCGCCGCCGGGGGCCTCGAAGGCCCAGGCGGCCAGCAGCGCCATGCTGGTGACGATCCAGCCGAGCATGGCCACGGCGAGGCGGCCGCGCGGCTTGGGGTATTCGACGCGGCTCACCATCAGCCACGCCACGCCGATGATCGCCAGCAGGGTCGGCACGAAGGGCAGGCCCAGCAGGACGACCGAGACGACGGTGAGCGCGCCGAAGGGGCTCGGCATGCCCTGGAAGACGCCGTCGCGCAGGGTGACGCAGGAGAATCTGGCCAGCCGGAGGACGACCGCCAACAGGACGATGATGGCGCCCACCACCGAGACCCGCTCATAGGGACTGTCGGCGACCATGCCCCAGACGAGGACGAAGTACGCCGGGGCGAGCCCGAAGCTGATCAGGTCGGAGAGGTTGTCCAGCTCCGCGCCCATGGCCGAGCTGCGCAGCTTCCGCGCGACGAGGCCGTCGAAGAGGTCGAAGACGGACGCCAGCAGCATCAGCATGACCGCCGAGGCGGCGCTGTGGCGGGTCATGCCGCCGTCCTCGCTGCCCGTGAGGTGCGGGATGAGGACGCCGGTGGTGGTGAAGTAGACCGCCAGGAAGCCGCAGGTGGCGTTGCCGAGGGTCAGGGTGTCCGCTATCGACAGCCGGGTCGACAGCGGCATGTCGTCCGTCTCGTCGGCGGCGTCCATCTCGGCCTCGGGCACCCAAGGGGTGTCGGGATCAATCACGGTCAAGGCGAGTCACCCCCGCGGTGGTGGCCTGGCCGACCTCGACCGCGACATCGACGCCCTCGGGAAGGTAGACGTCCACGCGCGAGCCGAAGCGGATGAGACCGATCCGCTCACCCTGCTCGACCTTGGTGCCCTGCGGCACGTACGGAACGATTCGGCGCGCGACCGCGCCCGCGATCTGCACCATCTCGATGTCGCCCAGCTCGGTGTCGAAGTGCCAGACGACCCGCTCGTTGTTCTCGCTTTCCTTGTTGAACGCGGGAACGAAGCCGCCCGGAATGTGCTCGACGGAGGCCACGGTGCCGGCCAGCGGAGCGCGGTTCACGTGGACGTTGAGCGGGCTCATGAAGATCGCGACGCGGGTGCGCCCGTCCTTCCACGGCATGATGCTCTGCACCACACCGTCGGCCGGGGAGATGACGCGGCCCTGAGAGATCTCTCTCTCGGGGTCACGGAAGAACCACAGCATGCCCGCCGCGAGCGCGGTGGCGGGCACGGCGACTGCCGCCCAGCGTCCGGAGCGACGGGCGCGGGTGAGGCTGACCGCCGCCGTGGCGACGGTCGGGAGGAGCCACGGCGACGCTCCGCGCGCGAGGCGGACGCGGCCGCGTTGTGCAGAGGATTGGCTGTGGGGCATGGATGACCTTCGTAGCGGAGGATGCCGCGACGCAAGACTGGGGACGGCGGCTTTCCCGGATGGTATCGGTTGCGAGCGGTAACTGGGCAAGCGCCAGGGCCTGTCGGTGGCTTGTCAGTGGCCGAAGACCCATGGCGCGGTGTGACCTTCTTCTCTCGGATACCACCCCAAAAGGGACATCAGCCTTGCGTTCGGTAATCCTCCAGCAGTCGTCGTCCAATAATCATTTTCTGAATCTCGGCGGTACCTTCGCCGATGAGGAGCATCGGTGCCTCACGGTAGAGACGCTCGATCTCGTATTCCTTGGAGAAGCCGTACCCGCCGTGGATGCGGAAGGCGTCCTCCACGACCTCTTTGCAGTACTCCGACGCCAGGTACTTCGCCATTCCCGCTTCGAGGTCGTTGCGCGCACCCGCGTCCTTCTTGCGGGCCGCATTGACCATCATCGCATGCGCCGCCTCGACCTTTGTTCCCATTTCGGCCAGTTTGAACTGGATGGCTTGATGCTGGGCGATCGGCTTCCCGAAGGTGTGACGCTGCTGTGCGTACGCAACGCCCAGCTCAAATGCGCGCTGTGCCACGCCACAGCCGCGCGCGGCCACGTTGACCCGGCCGACCTCCACTCCGTCCATCATTTGGTAAAAACCGCGGTTGGTCGTTCCGCCGAGCACCCGATCGGCCGGAATGCGCAGTCCGTCCATGATGAGCTCGGTGGTGTCGACCCCCTTGTAGCCCATCTTCTCGATCTTGCCGGGAATGGTCAGTCCGGGCCGCACCTCACCGAAGCCCGGCTCCTTCTCGACCAGGAAGGTGGTCATGGACTTGTGCGGGGCGGCGCCCTCCTCGGAGCCTTCGCCGGTCCGGCACAGGACCGCCACCAGCGTGGACGTGCCGCCGTTGGTCAGCCACATCTTCTGGCCGGTCAGCACGTACTCGTCGCCGTCCGGCACCGCCTTGCTGGTGATCGCCGACACATCCGAGCCCAGCGCGGGCTCCGACATCGAGAAGGCGCCGCGGATCTCCCCGAGCGCCATCTTGGGCAGGAAATAGTCCTTCTGCTCCTGGGTGCCGTGCTGCTTCAGCATGTAGGCCACGATGAAGTGCGTGTTGATGATGCCGGACACGCTCATCCAGCCGCGGGCGATCTCCTCCACGCACAGTGCGTAAGTGAGCAGTGACTCGCCCAGGCCGCCGTATTCCTCGGGGATCATCAGCCCGAAGAGGCCCAGCTCCTTCAGCCCCTCCACGATCCGGGTCGGATATTCGTCGCGGTGCTCCAGTTCGGTGGCGACCGGCAGGATCTCCTTGTCGACAAAATCCCTGACCGTGGAGAGGATCTCCCGCTGGATGTCGGTCAGTCCCTCGGTCTGCGCCAGACGGCCCATATCACTGCCCTCCCAGCTCCGGGCGGCCCGGCTGCTCGCCGCCCCGCTCCTTGATGTACGTGGCGGTGGGCACCATCACCTTGCGCCGGAAGACGCACACGAGAGTGCCGTCCTGCTTGTAGCCCTTCGTCTCCACATGCACGATTCCGCGGTCGGTTTTGGACTTCGACGGCGTCTTGTCCAGCACCTCCGTCTCGCCGTAGATGGTGTCGCCATGGAACGTCGGCGCGACGTGCTTCAGTGACTCGACCTCCAGGTTGGCGATGGCCTTTCCGGAGACGTCCGGGACCGACATGCCGAGCAGCAGCGAGTAGATGTAGTTTCCGACTACGACGTTTTTGCCGAAATCGGTCGTCTTCTCGGCGTAGTTGCTGTCCATGTGCAGCGGGTGATGATTCATGGTGAGCAGACAGAAGAGATGGTCGTCGTACTCGGTGACCGTCTTCCCCGGCCAGTGCCGGTAGACATCGCCCACCGTGAACTCTTCGTAAGTGCGGCCGAACTGCATCGTGCTCACGCCTCCGGGGGTTCGAAGGTGGACGTACGGGTCATCCCGGCCGCACGGCCCTTGCCCGCGATGACCAGCGCCATCTTGCGGCTGGCCTCGTCGATCATCTCGTCGCCCAGCATCGCCGAGCCCTTCAGACCGCCCGCCTCGGACGTGCAGTACTCGTACGCGTCCAGGATCAGCTCGGCGTGGTCGTAGTCCTCCTGCGACGGCGAGAAGACCTCGTTCGCCGCCTCGACCTGGCCCGGGTGCAGCACCCACTTGCCGTCGAAGCCGAGCGCCGCCGCGCGCCCGGCGACCTCGCGGTAGCCGTCCACGTTCTTGATCTGCAGGTACGGGCCGTCGATGGCCTGCAGGTCATGGGTACGGGCGGCCATCAGGATGCGCATCAGGATGTAGTGGTACGCGTCCGCCGGGTAGCCGGGCGGCTGCTCGCCCACGACCAGCGACTTCATGTTGATGGACGCCATGAAGTCGGCCGGGCCGAAGATGATCGTCTCCAGCCGGGGCGAGGCACCGGCGATGTCGTCGACGTTGACCAGGCCCTTGGCGTTCTCGATCTGCGCCTCGATGCCGATCCGGCCGACCTCGAAGCCCATCGTCTTCTCGATCTGGGTGAGCAGCAGGTCCAGCGCCTGCACCTGCTGGGCGTCCTGCACCTTGGGCAGCATGATGCAGTCCAGGTTCGGGCCCGCGCCCTCGACGACCGTGATGACGTCCCGGTACGTCCAGTGGGTGGTCCAGTCGTTGACCCGCACCGCCCGGGTCTTGCCGGTCCAGTCGCCCTCGTTCAGCGCCTTGACGATGGAGTGCCGGGCGTCCTCCTTGGCCAGCGGCGCGCACGCGTCCTCCAGGTCCAGGAACACCTGGTCGGCCGGGAGGCCCTGGGCCTTCTCCAGGAAGCGCGGATTGGACCCGGGCACGGCCAGGCAGGAGCGGCGCGGCCGCAGCACTCGGTCTGCGGGGGCGGGCGCGGTCATACGGGAACCTCCAGTGCGGGAAGCGTGTTCGCGGTACGGATCTCGTCGACGATACGGCCGATGATCTCCGTGATACCGAAGTCCTTGGGGGTGAAGACGGCCGCGACACCCGCCGCGCGCAGTGCGGCGGCGTCCGCGGCCGGGATGATGCCGCCCACGATGACGGGAATGTCCCGCGCCCCGGCCAGCCGCAGCCGCTCCAGGACGTCGGGCACCAGCTCGGCGTGCGAGCCGGAGAGGATCGACAGGCCGACACAGTGCACGTCCTCGGCGACGGCCGCCGTGACGATCTGCTCCGGGGTGAGCCTGATCCCCTGGTAGACCACCTCGAACCCGGCGTCCCGGGCCCGTACGGCGATCTGCTCGGCGCCGTTGCTGTGCCCGTCCAGGCCGGGCTTGCCGACCAGCAGCCGCAGCCGCCCGCCGCCCAGCTCGGCCGCGGTCTTCTCGACCTTCTCGCGCACGGTGGCGAGCGCGCTGCCCGCCTCCGCGGTGACGGCCAGCGGCGCCCCGCTGACCCCGGTGGGGGCCCGGAACTCGCCGAAGACATCGCGCAGCGCCCATGCCCACTCGCCGGTCGTGACCCCGGCGCGGGCGCACTCCACGGTCGCGGCCATCAGGTTGTCGGTGCCCGCGGCGGCCTTGCGGAGCGCCGAGAGGGCGGTCTCAGCGCGGTGGGCGTCGCGCTGCTCACGCCAGGTGTGCAGGGCGGAGACCACCCGGGCCTCGTTCGCCGGGTCCACCGTCATGATCGCGGTGTCCAGGTCGGCGGTGAGCGGATTGGGCTCGGTGGACTCGTAGGAGTTGACGCCGACGATCTTCTCCTCGCCCGATTCGATCCGGGCCCGCCGCGCCGCGTGCGAGGCGACCAGCTGCGCCTTGAGATAGCCGGACTCGACGGCGGCCATCGCCCCGCCCATCTCCTGGATGCGCTCGATCTCGGCCTCGGCCTCCCCGGTCAGCTCGGCGACCTTGGCCTCGATGACGTGCGAGCCCGCGAAGATGTCGTCGTACTCCAGCAGATCGCTCTCCTGTGCCAGCACCTGCTGGATGCGCAGCGACCACTGCTGGTCCCAGGGCCGGGGCAGCCCCAGCGCCTCGTTCCAGGCGGGGAGCTGGACGGCGCGGGCGCGGGCGTCCTTGGAGAGGGTGACGGCGAGCATCTCCAGCACGATGCGCTGGACGTTGTTCTCCGGCTGGGCCTCGGTCAGCCCGAGCGAGTTGACCTGGACGCCGTAGCGGAAGCGGCGGTGTTTGGGGTTCTCGATGCCGTACCGCTCCCGGGTGATCCGGTCCCAGATGCGGCCGAAGGCGCGCATCTTGCACATCTCCTCGATGAACCGGACGCCCGCGTTCACGAAGAAGGAGATCCGGGCCACCACATCGCCCTTGCGCTCCTCGGGTACCTGCCCGGAGTCGAACACCGCGTCCAGGACGGCGATCGCCGTCGACATGGCGTACGCGATCTCCTGCACCGGAGTGGCCCCGGCCTCCTGCAGGTGGTAGCTGCAGATGTTGATCGGGTTCCACTTGGGGATGTGGTGGACCGTGTACGCGATCATGTCGGTGGTCAGCCGCAGGCTCGGCCCCGGCGGGAAGACATGCGTCCCGCGCGACAGGTACTCCTTGACGATGTCGTTCTGCGTCGTCCCCTGGAGCTTCGCCGCGTCCGCGCCGTGCTCCTCCGCGACCACCTGGTACAGCGCCAGCAGCCACATGGCGGTGGCGTTGATGGTCATGGAGGTGTTCATCTGCTCCAGCGGGATGTCCTGGAACAGCCGCCGCATGTCGCCCAGATGGGAGACCGGGACCCCGACCCGGCCCACCTCGCCGCGGGCGAGGATGTGGTCGGGGTCGTAGCCGGTCTGGGTGGGCAGGTCGAAGGCGACCGACAGACCGGTCTGGCCCTTGGCCAGGTTGCGCCGGTACAGCTCGTTGGACGCCTCGGCGGTGGAGTGCCCGGCGTACGTCCGCATGAGCCACGGACGGTCCTTGGGGCGGGGTTCGCCACTCATCAGATATCCCTGAAGCGGTTGATGGCCTCGATGTGCTGGTCGCGCATCGCCTGGTCGCGCACGCCCATGCCCTCCTCGGGGGCCAGGCACAGCACCCCGACCTTGCCCTGGTGGAGGTTGCGGTGGACGTCGTACGCGGCCTGGCCGGTCTCGTCCATGCGGTACGTCTTGGACAGCGTCGGGTGGATCTTGCCCTTGGCGATGAGGCGGTTGGCCTCCCATGCCTCGCGGTAGTTGGCGAAGTGCGAGCCGACGATCCGCTTCAGCGACATCCACAGGTAGCGGTTGTCGTACTCATGGGTGTAGCCGGACGTCGAGGCGCAGGTGACGATCGTGCCGCCCTTGCGGGTGACGTACACGCTCGCGCCGAAGGTCTCGCGGCCCGGGTGCTCGAAGACGATGTCCACGTCCTCGCCGCCGGTCAGTTCGCGGATCTTACTTCCGAACCGCTTCCACTCGCGCGGGTCCTGGGTGCGCTCGTCCTTCCAGAAGCGGTAGTCCTCGGCGGTGCGGTCGATGATCGCCCGGGCGCCCATCTTCCGGCAGATCTCGGCCTTCTGCGGGGACGAGACCACGCAGATCGGGTTCGCCCCGCCCGCCAGCGCGAACTGGGTGGCGTAGGAGCCGAGTCCACCACTCGCGCCCCAGATCAGGACGTTGTCGCCCTGCTTCATCCCGGCGCCGTTGCGGGAGACGAGCTGCCGGTACGCGGTCGAGTTGACCAGGCCCGGGGCGGCCGCCTCCTCCCAGCTCAGATGCTGTGGCTTGGGCATGAGCTGGTTGGACTTGACGAGGGCGATCTCGGCGAGCCCGCCGAAGTTGGTCTCGAAGCCCCAGATGCGCTGCTCGGGGTCGAGCATGGTGTCGTCATGGCCGTCGGCGCTCTCCAGCTCGACCGACAGGCAGTGCGCGACGACCTCGGCGCCCGGCTTCCAGGCGTTCACACCGGGGCCGGTGCGCAGCACGACGCCCGCGAGGTCGGAGCCGATGATGTGGTACGGCAGATCGTGCCGCTTGGCGAGCGGGGAGAGCTTGCCGTACCGCTCCAGGAAGCCGAAGGTGGACATCGGCTCGAAGATCGAGGTCCACACGGAGTTGTAGTTGACCGAGCTGGCCATCACGGCGACGAGCGCCTCGCCGGGGCCGAGTTCGGGCACCGGAACCTCGTCCACGTGCAGTGACTTGCGGGGGTCCTTCTCCTTGGTGGTGAGGCCCGCGAACATGTCGGCCTCGTCCTTGCGCACGGTCACCGCGCGGTACGACTCGGGGACGCTCAGGGCGGAGAAGTCCTGGGGGCTCGTGTCCGACGCGAGGATCGCGTCAAGTATCTCGTTCATCGGTGCCTCCGGCGAAGCGTCCGGAAGGGACGCCTGAGGGAACGCTGGGCTCGTGACGGGGGTGAAAGCTGCTGGCTTGCTGCTGTGCCGTCGGTTCGGCGGAGGATCTTCGGCCGTGGGGCGCGGGTGAGCGCCGTGGGCCCGCCTGGTGACGCAGGCGGTGTCCGGGCGCGCAAGGCGGCTTGCGGGGACAGCCGACGCGCGAGGTGTGCAGCGCGCCGGCCGCCCGGACAACTTCACCGTATGGCACGGTGTGCCACCTCGCAAGACACTGAGTGCCAACAAATTCTCTCAGTTGTCATCTCGGCTGCACGCATGAGCAAGAACGGCCGCCCCGGGAGGGGCGGCCGTTGCGGATGGTGTTCGGTTGTGTGCCCTTGGTGAATCAGGCGCCGCGGTTATCTAGTCGTTCTTCTCCAGCGAGAGCGCGAAGACGTGGGCCCGGGCGGTGCCCGACGCGGGAGCGGCCAGGGTGATCGAGGACAGTTCCCTGGCCGGGTCCAGGGCCACCGTCTGGTGGAAGATCGCCGCCTTCGTGCCCACCGGTCCGCTGCGGGCGTGGATCTGGCTGGTGCGCACCGCCTCGGTCTCCCCGTACGCCGGGCCCGACAGCCACGCCGTCAGCTGGATGGTGAGCTTCGCGGTCGAGCCGTCCGCGTACGAGGCCACCGCCGGGATCGTCACGTTGCCGGTGTCGCCCGCGCCCAGCACGTGGAGCCTGGCGTAGCTCCCCGCCGGGACCGTGACCTTCTGCCCGGCCGCGATCACGTTGTTGGGTGACCCCTCGCTTCCGTTGGTGAACGCGAAGGTGATCCCGTCGTCCTCGGTCTGCCCGGTCTGCGGCAGCTGCACCATCGGGTACGTGCGCCCCGTACCGTCGAAGTCCCCGTCGCCGTAGTACATCTCGGTGGTGATGGCGTCATTGTCGAAGGCGCCCGTCAGGTCGACCTGGGTGACCTGGCCCGTCTGCGGCAGCTCCGGCATGCCCCACCGGTCGGCGGGCTCCGAGATCTTCGCCGGGGCGATGTGGAAGTCCGGGCGCGGCCCCGCGGCCGGGTAGATCACCGCCTCCTCGTCCCGGCCGAGGTCCAGCTCGATCACGCCGTCGCTCAAGGTCCGCCACTTCGGGGCCGGGCCGCGCACCCCCGCGACCCTGATCCGCCCGGTCAGCGAGTGCCGCACCCGGCACGGCTCCCCGGCCAGGCTCCGCACCCGCGCCCACCGCGTCCTGCCGCCCTTGCGCACCGCGCTGACCAGGAACGCGCCCTCGGTGCGGAAGTCGTGCAGCGCCACGTCCCGCCAGTCGTCCGGCACTCCGGGGAAGAACCGGATGATCCCGCCCCAGCTCTGGCAGAGCATGTCGTGGATCGCCTGCGCGCCCGAGAGCGGGGTCTCGATGACCGGACCCGCCTCGTAGTAGTGGGTGTTGGGCTGGATGAAGCGCGCCACCAGCTCGCGGAGGTACTTCAGGGCGTCGTTGCCCCGGCCCATCTGGGTCGAGATCGAGGCCGCGCCGGAGAAGCTGTAGCCGCGCAGGGCGCCCTCGAAGCCGATCCAGTGCTCCAGCGAGCGGGTGATCAGGTCGCGGTTCTCCTCCTGGTCCCAGTTGACCAGGTAGAGCGGGTAGACGGAGAGCATGTGCGAGTAGTGGCGGTGCGACTTGGCGAACGGGACGCCGGTGCCGACCATGAAGCCGTTCTCGTCCACCGGGTACGGGACGAGCTTGTCCAGCACCTCGCGCCACTTGGGCGCCAGCGGGTCGTCCGTGCCCAGCAGTTCGACCGTCTCCAGCAGCGTCCGGCAGGACCAGCGCAGCAGCGCCAGGTCGTAGTTGCAGTCCGGGGCCGGGCCGTACTCGGGCGAGAAGGTCTTCGGCAGATGCAGCTTCCCGTCGGCCTGTTCGGTCAGGAAGTGCAGGTAGTAGTTGGTGGAGCGGCGCAGCAGCGGGTACAGCACGTCCTCCAGCAGGCCCCGGTCCATGGAGTGCCGGTAGTGGAGCCACACGTTGTGCAGCGCCCAGGGCAGATTGCCGACCTCCGCCGAGTCGCCGACGCCGGGCACCGGCACCGTGCCGTTGTCCTCGCACTGCGCGTCGGTGGAGCGGCGCAGCGCGGCCGAGTCGGCGCGGTACTCCGGTTTGAGGGCGCTGATCAGGACGTCGGTGTTCTCGGCGAGGGTGCGCGGAATCGCGTCCAGCTCCAGGTGGTTGGAGCCCAGCACCGGCCAGTACTCCAGCTGGACGTTGAGGTTCCACCACACGCCGGGCCAGGGGGTCGGCTCCACCCAGGGGCCGGTGGTGGCCATGACGGGGGCGTGTTCGCGGGCCGCGCACGCGAGCTTGTAGAGCTGGATCCAGTAGAAGCTCTGCAGCATCGTGTCGGGGACCGACAGAAAGCTCTTGCGGTAGAAGCGGTGCCACGAGTCGCGGTGGGAGCGCAGCAGGCTGGAGACCGGCAGCGCGGACGCCTTGCGGACCGTGGAGATGGCCCGGCCCTCCGCGTCCGTGCCCGGATGGGAGTGCGCGACGGCCAGGTAGTACGTCCGCTCCCGGCCCTTGCCGCGCTCCTTGTGCGCGGTCACCGTCTGGCCGCCCGCGACCATCGACTGGACGGTGACGCCGAGCCCGTCCTCGGTACGGCTGACCGGCTTCGGGTTGGGCTCGAACCCCTTCGGCGGGTCCTCGCGGACGATGCGCGGACTGACGGCGGGGGAGGGGCGGTACTCCCAGCGGAACCCCTCCTCGCCCGCGCTCGCCTCGACCGTGGCCAGCAGCATGGTCCGGTCGTTGTGGACCAGCGCGCGGAGCGTGAGACGGCCCTTGTCGGTGGTGATCGTGCCGCGTAACTCGGCGTCCCACAGGCCGAGTCGCAGATCGACGCCGGTGATCTTCCCGGCCGGGCGCAGCAGCAGATTGCCGACCGGAAGCCGCGCCACACCCCAGTCGCTGCCGCCCTGGGTGGGGCGGTGGTCCTGCACCTCGCTGTGGTGGACGGTGAAGCGCAGGGCGTTCTCGCCGGGCTCCTGGTACACCATCGAGCCGAGCAGGCCGTTGCCCAGGAACGGGCCCTCGTACCAGGTGCGCGGCATCCGCTTCCAGATCAGGTCCTGCGCGGCCAGGAAGCGTTGCCACTCGGTGTCCGTTCGCATGCCGGTGAGGACCACGGACCGCTCGTGCCCGGCCGCCTCCGCCTCCGGTGCGGGGAGGGCGACCCCCGCCGTCGACCCCGCAGCGGCCCCTGCGGCCACCCGGCCCAGGAAACCGCGTCTGCTGACTGCCATCGTCGATCAGCTCCGTCCGAAGAGACATCGAAGTTGCGGAGATTGGTCCGATGATTTGGCTAGACGGGAGCGTAGGAAGCGGCTAAAGATGCGTCAAGGCACCGGATAGATCTGATGTATGGGTCTGTCATGGGCCTGTCTATCGCCACATGTCCCGTGGGAGGGAACGATGCGCGTCATTCGGTCCAGGTTCACCAGAGCCGCGGCGGGCATCGCCTGCACGGCCGCCGTCCTCGTACCACTCCAAGCCGAAGCCGCGGGCCCGGCGGACGGCGCGGACGGCTCGCGCAGCTGGCGGCTGACCGGGAAGGGCCAGGTCAGCGGGCAGCTCGGCCTCACCCGCGACGGCGGCCTCACCCTCACCGCCCGGCACGGCTCCACCACCGTGCTGCGCCCCTCCGCGCTCGGCATCCGCACCGCCGACACCGACTTCGGCAAGGGCTTGCGGTTCGCGGGGCGCAGCGACCGCGCCATCCACGAGACCTACACGACCACCACCGGCCGCCGGACCCACCACACCTCCGATGCCTCCGAGTCGGCCTTCACCTTCCGCAAGGACGGACGGACGCTGAGGGTGATCGTCCGCGTCTCCGCGGACGGCCTGGCGTACCGCTACGCCCTGCCCGGTAAGGGCACGGTCACCGTGCTCGGCGAGACCACGGAGTTCGCCGTGCCGCCGACCGCCGACTCCTACCTGTTGCCGTACGACAACGGGCGCTCGGACTACGAGTCCGCCCATGACCACGGCAGCGTCGCCGACGCCAAGGCGGGCGACTACGGCTATCCGTCGCTCTTCCGCATCGGCAAGAGCTGGATGCTCGTCGAGGAAGCCGACCTGAACAGCTCGTACGGCGGCTCCCGGCTCACCCTCGACGCCGCCACCGACCGCTTCCACCTCACCCTCCCCGACCCCGCCGAGGTCAGCGGCCCGGGCCTCACCACCCCGTGGCGCACGATGGTCATGGGCGACCTCGCCACCGTCACAGAAAGCGACCTGCCGACCGACCTCGCCGGGCCGTCGAAGGTCGCCGACACCTCGTGGATCAAACCGGGCAAGGCGGCCTGGTCGTGGTGGTCGGACGGCAGCAGCCCGACCAGCCTCGCCGCGCAGAAGAAGTTCGTCGACTTCGCCGCCCGGGAGGGCTGGGAGTACGTCCTGGTCGACTCCGGCTGGAGCAACGACTGGATGCCCCAACTCACCGCGTACGCCAAGGAGAAGGGCGTCGGCATCTGGGCCTGGGTGCGCTGGCAGACCATCGACCAGCAGAGCGAACGGGACCGGCTGTTCGCGCAGTACAAGACCTGGGGCATCGTCGGGCTCAAGGTCGACTTCCTGGAATCGGACGGCCAGGACCGCATGCGGTGGTACGACGCCGTCTTCAAGGACAGCGCCAAGCACCGGCTGATGCTGAACTTCCACGGTGCGACGATTCCGCGTGGCCAGGAGCGGACGTGGCCGCAGATGATGAGCGTCGAGGCGGTCAAGGGCGCCGAGGGCACCCGCCCCAAGCCGGGCCGTCAGCCGTTCCCGGCCGCCCACTACACGACGCTGCCCTTCACCCGGAACCTCATCGGCCCCATGGACTTCACGCCGGTGACCTTCACCGGCGTGCGGCCCACCAGCGACGCCGCCGAGCTGGCGCTGTCCGTGGTGTACGAGTCCGGGGTGCAGCACTTCGCCGACAGCGTCGAGTCGTACGACGCCCACCCGGCCGCCCTGAAGTTCCTGGACCAGGTGCCCACGGTGTGGGACGACACCCAGCTCGTCGACGGCGACCCCGGCGACCGCGCGGTCCTCGCCCGCCGCTCCGGCGACGACTGGTACCTGGGCGCCATCACCTCCGGCGACGCCCGCACCCTGGACGAGCCGCTGCGCTTCCTCGGCGACGGCACGTGGCGCGCCGAGCTGTACCGGGACGGCGAGGACGGCAAGATCGTCACCGAAACCCGCGAGGTCACGGCGTCGTCGCGGCTGTCGGTCGCGGTCCCGAAGAACGGCGGCTACGCGGTCCGCTTCACACCGGCGGACTAGCGGCGTCCTCCACCGCTCAGGCCCCTCCCGGCACCGGGAGGGGCCTGAGCGGGGCTGAGCGGGCCTGAGCTACCGCTTCAGCGCACGTTCGATCGTTCGCATGACCTCGCCCAGGGGGGCGTCCGTGCGGGCCACCATGACCATGACGTCCTCCTCGCCCGGCGTGGCCACGCTCACCGCGGGGCGGCCCGGGCCGGGGCGGCCCGCGCCGATGCCGGTGCCGAACGTTTCGCGCACGATCGCGAACGCGTGGTCAAGCTGGGCCTCGACGTCGCCCTCGCCCCGCGCCCGCAGCCAGCGGCGGAGGACGTGGTTGTGGGCCGTGACCACCGCGGAGGCGGCGACCTCGGCCAGCAGGGGGTCGTCGTCGCCGTCGTGGTGGGCGCCCTCGTCGAAGTGGCCCAGGAGGTAGCGGGTAAACAGCCGCTCGTAGCGGGCCACCGAGGCGATCTCGCGCTCGCGCAGGGCGGGGACCTCGCGGGTCAGCCGGTAGCGCTCGACGGAGACCGCCGGGGAGGCCGCGTACATGCGCATGACCTCCTTGATGCCCCGGCACACCGTGTCCAGCGGGTTCTCATGGGCCGGTGCCGCGTCCAGCACCGCGGCGGCCCGCACCAGGGTGTCGTCGTGGTCCGGGAAGATCGCCTCTTCCTTGGACCGGAAATGGCGGAAAAACGTGCGTCGGGCCACGCCCGCTCTGGCCGCGATCTCGTCGACCGTCGTCGCCTCGTACCCCTGCGTCGCGAACAACTCCATGGCGGCCGCCGCGAGTTTGCGGCGCATGATGAGGCGTTGGGCGGCGGCGCGGCGGCTGCCCGCGCTCTCGCCGCCGTCGGAGGAGTTCGAGCGGTTACGCTGCGTACGAGTGGCCTTTACGGGCTGGGACATGTGGGGAACGTAACACGCTTGTGAGTGCTGGTGCGGGGGCGGACCGAAGGACGGTTCGAGCAGTCCGCCCCAGCCCAGCGGATTCTCAGGCCTTCGCATACTCGCGGAAGCCGCGCCCCGTCTTGCGGCCCAGGCAGCCCGCCGCGACGAGGTGTTCCAGCAGCGGCGCGGGCGCCAGGCCCGGGTCGCGGAACGCGCGGTGGAGCACCTTCTCGATGGCCAGCGAGACGTCCAGCCCGACCACGTCCAGCAGCTCGAAGGGGCCCATCGGATAGCCGCCGCCGAGCTTCATCGCGGCGTCGATGTCATCGGGCGACGCGTAGTGCTCCTGGACCATCTTCACCGCGTTGTTCAGGTACGGGAACAGCAGGGCGTTGACGATGAACCCGGCCCGGTCCCCGCAGTCCACCGGGTGCTTGCCGACCTCCCGGCACACGGTGTGCGCGGTCGCCCGCACATCGTCCGAGGTCAGCACGGTGCACACGACCTCGACGAGCTTCATCGCGGGGGCCGGGTTGAAGAAGTGCATGCCGACCACGTCCTGCGGGCGCGACGTGGCGCGGGCGCAGGCGATGACCGGCAGCGAGGAGGTGGTGGTGGCGAGCACCGCGCCCGGCTTGCAGACCTTGTCCAGCACGGTGAACAGCTCCTGCTTGACGGCCAGATCCTCGGCGACCGCCTCCACCACGAGGTCCGCGTCCGCGAAGGCGTCGAGGGAGTCGGCCGGGGTGATCCGGGCGAGCGCCCGCCCCCGCACCGTCTCCGTCATCCGCCCCTTGGCCACCGACCGCGCCAGCGACTTCGCGACCCGGGCCTTCGCCGCCTCCGCCTTCTCCCCGGTACGGGCCGCCAGCACCACCTCATGGCCCGCCTTGGCGAACACCTCGGCGATGCCGCTCGCCATCGTGCCCGAGCCCGCGACGCCGACCACACGCACCGGACGGCCCGATTCCGGGGACGGCGCCTGCGGCGCCGCGCCGTCCGGGACGGCGGTGCCGCTGCCGGGCGCCTCGTACGTATAGAAGCCGCGGCCCGCCTTGCGGCCGGTGAGCCCGGCCTCGGCGAGCTGGCCCAGGATCGGCGCGGGCGCGTGCAGCCGGTCGCCGGAGGCCGCGTACATCGCCTCCAGGACGGTACGGGCCGTATCGATCCCGATCAGGTCCAGCAGGGCCAGCGGCCCCATCGGCAGCCCGCAGCCGAGCTTCATCGCGGCGTCGATGTCCTCGCGCGCCGCGTACCGCGACTCGTACATCGCGGCGGCCTGGTTGAGATAGCCGAACAGCAGCCCGTCGGCGATGAAGCCCGGCCGGTCGCCGAGCGCGACCGGCTCCTTGCCCAGGTCGCGGGCGAGCGCGGTGACCGCCTCGATGGCGGCGGGCGCGGTCAGCACGCTGGAGACGATCTCCACCAGCTTCATGGCGGGCGCCGGATTGAAGAAGTGCAGCCCCAACACGCGCTCGGGGCGGGCGGATTCGGCCGCCAGCCGGGTCACGGAAAGGGCGTTGGTGCCGGTCGCCAGGATGGTGTCCGGCCGGACGACGGCGTCCAGCGCGGCGAAGACGTCACGCTTGATGCCGTAGTCCTCGGGCACCACCTCGACCACCAGGTCCGCGTCCGCCGCGGCGGACACGTCGGTCGCCGTGCGGAAGCGGTCGAGTGCGGCCGTCCGCTCGCGCTCGGTCATCCGCCCGCGGCCCACCGCGCGGGCCGTGGCCACCTCCAGCGCGGTGACGGCCCGGCGGCAGGCGCTCTCGCTGATGTCGACGCCGATCACCTGACGCCCCGCACGGGCCAGGATTTCGGCGATGCCGGTGCCCATCGTGCCGAGCCCGACGACCGCGACAGTAGTGAGCGGGGCCCGAGAGGGGGAGAGATCAGAGGAGGACGTGGGGCTGACGCCGGTCTGTGGGAGACGGTCCATCGCGGACTCCAGAGGGTGTTCCCCGGAAACGGGGATGAAGTGACGACTGGGACGATCGAGAGGAGCCTTCGGTGAAGAACGGAGGACGGACGCCGCGATACGGGCAATCCGGACGGGCGTCCGGCGCCTGCCGCGGGAACTCCTCCGGCACGCTCGAAAACTCCGACGGAAGGGTTTGCACGCTCCCTGGCGGACAGCGCCGCACGGAGGAAACTGCCCGTGGGAGACACACGGCGGGCCCTGTCCCGGGGCCGTGCCGTACTGCTGCTGAATGTGCCGAACCGACGTCACACAAGGCGGCTGCGTCACCAGGCCGCCCGAGCAGGGGTGCTACTCGTGTCGCCATATTAACTCGCGGGTAACCAAGACGCCAGAGCCGACTGTGAGTCCTGCGCGATGGCGCGGATCACCGGGGAGGGGAGACCTCGACATGGACGACGAATTCCGCACGCTGACGGAGCGGGTACGGGCCTCGCTCACATCGCAGCAGGAGACCGCGGCACACGCCTCGCTGCTCGCGCTCGTACGGCAGGGCACTCCCGCCGCGCGCGAACAGCTCGCCCGCATCCTGGTCGCGCCGGAGCAGCCGCTGTGGGCGCGCGAGACCGCCGCCTTCGTCCTCGGCAGCGCGGGCGACCGGCGGGCCTTCGAAACGCTCGTCCTGCTCCTCAACTACCGCGAGCCCGCGCGCTGCGCGACCGCCGCCCGGGTGCTGGCCCGGCTGGACGATCCGCGCACCGCGCGTGCCGCCGCCGCCCTGGCGACGAATCCGCTGCGCACCGCGTACTCCCTGCACCCCATCCGGCTCCTCGTCGAACTCCGCGCCCCCGAATCCGTACCGGCCCTGGTCGCCGCGCTGGAACGCCAGTTGGGGGCCCGGGACCGGCACTGGGTCATCGCCCGCGCGTGCGTCGAGGGGCTGGGCGCGATCGGCGACGAACGCGCCATCCCCGCGCTGAAGGCGGCGGCCGAGCACATACGGCTCAGCGCCGCGGCCGCCGCCGCCCTGGCCCGCATCAGCGGCGGCGGCTCCCTCGACCCGGCCCCCACCCCGCCCCCCGCCCCCCGCTCCGGCCGCGCGGGCACGGGCCGGGCGGGCGTGCGGTGACGCAGCGCTACGCGAGCCTCCCCCCACCCCGCCCCTCCCCGAACCGGGGCTCCGCCCCGGCCCCCGCCGGGGGCCGCGCCCCTGGAACCTCCCGGCGCTCGCCCGGGCCGCAGCCCCCGCTCCGCTGGGGTTCTGGCTCCGGGCGCCCGCCGGGTTTCGCCCGGCCCCGGGCCCCAGCCGGGCTCCGGCCCCTCCGCCGGGCTCGACTCCAGGCCGCCGCGTCGCTCCGCCCCTGAGGCCCGGCGGGGCTCAGGGGCGGGCCCGGTCCGGGGGTGCGCCCCTGCCCCGGCGGCTCGACGCCCGGCGCCTGTTGGGGCTGTGCCCCTGTCGCCCGGTGGGGCTGTGCTCCTGCTCCGGGGCCGCGTCGTCCGGCGCCTGTCGGGGGCTGCGCCCCTGGCCCCCGCGGCTCAGCCCTTGGCTCCCGCTGGGGCTTCGCCCCTGGACCTCGGCGGTTCGGCTCCCGGTCCCGTTGGGGCGGCGCCCCTGGGTCCCCCGGAGCCCGGGGTGTGGGCCCGGCGGGTGGAGGTGGCCCGGGTGGTGCCGCGCGGGCTGTAGCGGTCGGGCGGGGGCGCCGTCGCCCCGCATGTGCTGGCCGGTGGCCGGGGGCCCGGGGGCGGAGCCGGCGGTGGGGGATCAACCGCCGGGCAGGCGCAGGGCGTAGCGCAGCTCCGGCACCGCCGCGCCGTTCACCTTGTACGTCTCCGCGCCCCCATCCGCCGCGAAGCCCGCCCGCTCGTAGAAGCGGCGGGCGCGCCGGTTCTCCTCCAGCACCCACAGCCGCAGATACGGGAAGCCGCGTTCGGCGACCCGGCGGCGGGTCTCGTCGAGGAGGGCGCGGCCGATGCCCGTGCCGAGCAGCGAGGGGTGGACGTAGAGGGCGTACAACTCGGCGTCCCCGGGCGGCACATCGCGGTCCCGGTAGGGGCCGAAGCAGGACCAGCCGACCACCTCGCCGGTGCGGTCCTCCGCCACCAGGTTGACCACGTCGCCGAGCCCCCGGGAGAAGAACTCCCGCCGTCGCTCGGCGTCCTCCTCGACGCTCAGGCCGTCCAGGTACGTCTGCGGCATCAGCCCCGTGTAGGCCTTCTGCCACCCCCGCACCCGCACCGTCGCCACGGCGTCGATGTCGGACTCGGTCATCTCCCTTACCCGCGCCCCGTTCATATCTGTCCACCGTAGGTGGCTTGACCTTGTCACTGGCGGCAGGGACACACGATCTACGCCATGGAAGATCACTCGAATCCGTACCCCGTCGCCCTGGTCACCGGAGCCGGTACCGGCATCGGCCGTGCCACCGCCCGCGTGCTCGCGGGGGAGGGCGCGCGGGTGGTGGCCGTCGGGCGACGGCCGGAGCCGCTGGCGGAGACGGCCCGCGGCCATGACCGCGTCCATCCGTTCGCCGCGGACGTCACCGCACCCGGAGCCGCCGAGGACATCGTCGGCCACGCCGTCGAGACGTACGGGCGGCTGGACATCCTGGTGAACAACGCCGGGATCGTCCGCTCCGCGCCCCTGGAGGGCAGCACCCGCGAACTGACCACCACCCATCTCGAAACAAACCTCATCGCTCCCATCCTGCTCGCCCGGGCCGCCCTCGCCCCTCTGGAGGCGAGCGGCGGCGTGATCGTGAACGTGTCCACCGCCGTCGGCCTGCGCGGCTGGCCGGGTAACGCGGTCTACGCCGCGACGAAGGCCGCGCTGGAGACGCTGACCCGCGGCTGGGCGGTGGAACTGGCGCCGCGCGGCGTGCGGGTGGTGGCCGTGGCGCCAGGGGCGATCGAGACGCCGATCGCGGACCACTCGGGGCTGTCGCCCGAGCGGCGGGCCGAGGTGCGCGCCTGGCAGCTCGCCCACACCCCGCTGGGGCGGATCGGACGCCCCGAGGAGGTGGCGTGGGCGATCAGCCGGCTCGCCTCGCCCGGCGCCTCGTTCATCACCGGCGCGGTCCTGCCCGTGGACGGCGGGGCGGTCGTCGGCTGACGGGGCGGCACCGGCGGGTGGTAGAACGGCACCGGAGGTGGGGACCGGTGCGGATCGGGGAACTGGCGGCTGCGACCGGCACGACGCCGCGCGCGCTGCGCCACTACGAGCAGGCGGGGCTGATCACGTCCGCGCGGGCGGACAACGGCTACCGGGTGTACGACGAGCGGGCCGCCGTCCGCGTCCGCAACATCCGCCATCTGCTCTCGGTGGGCCTCACCCTGGACGACGTCCGCTGCTTCCTGCCCTGCCTGGACGGCGACATGGCCACGGCACCGCCCAGCGCCGAAGGGCTCGGCATCGCCCGGGCCCGGCTCGCCGTACTCGACGCCCGGATCGCCGCCCAGACCGAGGCCCGCGACCGCCTCGCCCAGGCACTCGGGCAGGCCGCCGACACCCCTTAGCCGCCGACGTGCTCCGCGTTCTCCCCGTGCTCCCCGATGATCGCGAACGCCTCTATCTCCAGCAGCAGATCCGGCCGGAACAGCGCCGCCACCTGCACCGCCGAACTGGCGGGCGGCCGCGCCGTGTCGATGACCTCATCCCGTGCCGCGCGGACCGCGGGCAGGTGGGCGACATCGGTGACGAAGTAGGTCAGCTTCACCACGTCGGCGAACGTCGCCCCCGCCTCGGCCAGGCAGCGCCGCAGGTTCTCGAACACCTGGCGGGCCTGCGCCGCCGGGTCACCTTCGCCCACCAGGGCGCCCGTCTCGTCCAGGGCGATCTGCCCGGAGACCGCCACGAAGCGCCCGGTGCCCCAGACGACATGGCTGTATCCGTTTCCCGGCGCGACCCCTTCGGGCGCGACCGCATGGCTGAGCTGCGACATGTGCATTCCCTCCAACTCCCCGTGCCCCATCGCGATGTCCGGGGCCATGAGGAGATCATCGCCTACAGCAGCGACAGCTGGGCCGGGCCCTGTGGATAACCCTCCTCGGGCCCGGCGCGGTCGGGGACGGCGCGGTGCGCGCCCGCCTCGTACGGTCCGATGCCGTACTCGGCGGCGAAGTCGTGCACCATCCCGGTGATCCGCCGCTGGTACCACTTCGGAGCGTACGAGCCGCCGTCGTACAGGGCGTCGTAGCGCTTCAGCAGCCGTGGGTGGTGCTGGGTGAGCCAGTCCGTGAACCATTCGCGGGCGCCGGGGCGCAGATGCAGGACCAGCGGGGTCACCGACGTCGCGCCCGCCTCGGCGATGGCGCGGACCGTCGCGCGCAGCTGCTCGGGGGAGTCGCTGAGGAAGGGGATCACCGGAGCCATCAGCACCCCGCAGGGCACGCCGTGCCCGGACAGCGCCCGTACGGCGTCGAGGCGCCGCTCGGGGGAGGGGGTGCCGGGTTCGACGGTGCGCCACAACTCACGGTCGGTGAAGCCGACGGAGACCGAGACGCCGACGTCGGTCACGCGCGCCGCCCGCCGCAGCAGCTCCAGGTCACGCAGGATCAGCGTGCCCTTGGTGAGGATGGAGAAGGGATTGGCGCGCTCGATGAGCGCGCCGAGGATGTCGGGCATGAGCTGATACCGGCCTTCGGCCCGCTGGTAACAGTCCACGTTGGTCCCCATGGCGATGTGCTCGGCGCGCCAGCGCGGGGCGGCCAGCTCGCGCCGCAGCAGCTCCGGGGCGTTGACCTTGACCACGACCTGGGTGTCGAAGTCGCGCCCGGTATCGAGGTCGAGATAGCTGTGCGTCTTGCGCGCGAAGCAGTAGACGCAGGCGTGAGTGCAACCCCGGTACGGGTTCACGGTCCATTCGAAGGGCATCCGGGACGCGCCGGGCACCCGGTTCACGATCGAACGGGCCCGGATCTCGTGGAAGGTGATGCCGCGGAACTCAGGGGTGTCGAACGTGCGGCTGACGACCGCGTCGGTGGCGAAGAGGGCCGGGGCGGCCGTCTCGTCGTCGCCTGTCAGGTTGTCCCAGCGCATGGCACGCACCTCCGGGGTCTCGCTCACTACCACAATAGAACACATGTTCCCTTCGTTTTCGTCAACCCCGAATTTGGGCGGGTGACCCCCAGGTGGTTGGCTTGCCAGCGCAGGGCAAGGGCGCCGGCGCGCACGGACGCGAGGCAGACGCGCACGTACGCGAGGGCAGCGCAACCGCAACCATCGGAGGAAAGAGCAATGGGCCAGGTCGAGGCCACCACGGAGCGCATCGTCACGGGCAAGCCCGAGGACGTGTTCGACGCGCTCGCCGACTACCGCGAGGTCCGCCCCCGGCTGCTCACCGAGCAGTTCAGCGAGTACGAGGTCCGTGAGGGCGGCGACGGCGAAGGCACTCTGGTGCACTGGCGGCTCCAGGCCACCAGCAAGCGGGTGCGCGACTGTCTGCTGGAGGTCTCCGAGCCGACCGACGGGCAGCTCGTGGAGAAGGACCGCAACTCCTCCATGGTCACCACCTGGACCGTCACCCCGGCCGGGGAGGGCAAGGCGCGGGTCGTCGTGACGTCCGTATGGAACGGCGCGGGCGGCATCGGCGGCTTCTTCGAGCGCACCTTCGCACCCAAGGGCCTCGCCCGCATCTACGACGGGGTGCTGGAGAAGCTCGCGGCCGAACTCCCGGCCCAGAGCGCCCAGTAGCCACGGTCACCGGTTCGGGTGGTTTTCCCGGCGGTGCGCTCCATAGGCCGCACCTGCTCCCACTTGCGGTAAAGCCGCCCGAACCCGTCTCTTTATCGATTCGTCGCGCTTGCCCCTGGTTGTCTCGGAATGCGAGAACAGGGCGGCGGCGCAGGCGTGACGATGGGGAGACATGACGTGGGCGGGATCACCGAGACCACCTTCGAGAAGGGCCAACGGTCAGCAGGCGCACCCGCCCGCGCCACCGAGGGAACCCGCGAAAACGACGGCGCGGTGGGACGGCCGGGCGACGACGGCCCGCCACCGGGCGGCCCCGCGTCCGACGGCCCCGCCGGGGCGGGGCTCAGCCCGGCCCGGGTGCGGACGGTCTTCCTCGGGCTGATGCTCGCCCTGCTGCTGGCCGCCCTCGACCAGACGATCGTCGCCACCGCCCTCCCCGAGGTCGTCGGCGAACTGCACGGCCTGGACAAGATGTCCTGGACCGTCACCTCCTACCTCCTCGCCGTCACCATCGTGCTGCCGGTCTACGGCAAGCTCGGCGATCTCGTCGGCCGCAAGAGCGTCTTCATCTTCGCGATCGTCGTCTTCGTCGCGGGCTCCGCGCTCGCCGGATGGTCGCGCACGATGGACGAGCTGATCGTCTTCCGGGCGGTGCAGGGCGTGGGGGCGGGCGGGCTGATGATCGGCGTCCAGGCGATCATCGCCGACATCGTGCCGCCCCGGGAGCGCGGCCGCTACATGGGGCTCATCGGGGCCGCGTTCGGCCTCGCGTCGGTGGCCGGGCCTCTGATCGGGGGCTTCTTCACCGACCATGCCTCATGGCGCTGGTGCTTCTACGTCAACGTCCCCTTCGGCCTGGTCACGCTCGCCGTCGTGGCGGCCGTCCTCAAGGTGCCCGAACCGCTCCGGCGGCCGCGCTTCGACTACCTGGGCGCCCTGTTCCTCACCATGTTCTCCACCTGCGCGGTGCTGCTGACGAGTTGGGGCGGTACGGAGTACAGCTGGCACTCGCGCGTCATCCTCGGGCTCGCCCTGGGCGCGGCGGGCTCCGCGATCCTCTTCGTCGTCGTCGAGTGCGTCGTGCCCGAACCGCTCATGCCGATGCGGATGTTCCGCGATCCGGTCTTCTGCGTCTCCGGGCTCATCGGCGCGGTCATCGGCGTCGCCCTGTTCGGTGCCGCCAGCTATCTGCCGACCTTCCTGCAGATGGTCGACGGCGTCTCCGCCACCGAGTCGGGGCTGCTGATGGTGCCGATGATGGGCGGCATGGTGCTGTCCTCGATCATCTCCGGCCAGCTCATCAGCGCCACCGGCCGCTACAAGGTCTTCCCCGTTGTCGGCGGCCTCATCTCGATCGGCGGCATGTGGCTGCTCTCCCGGCTGGAGGAGGACACCTCCCGCCAGGACTACAGCCTCTGGATGGGCGTCCTCGGTTTCGGCATCGGGCTCGTCCTGCCGGTGCTGATCCTCTCGGTGCAGAACTCCGTATCGCCCGATGACCTCGGCTCGGCCACCAGCGCCAACAACTACTTCCGGCAGATCGGCGGCAGCGTCGGCGCGGCCATCTTCGGCACGCTCTTCGCCCACCGGCTCGCCGACCGCCTCGCCGAGGAGTTCCCCAAGGGCACGGGCGGCCGGGTCGCCAGAGCACCGGAGCTGCCCGACCCCGACTCCGTCACCCCGCAGATCGTCCACGCGATGCCGCGCGCGCTGCGCGACGGCTACATCACGGCGTACGCCGACGCCATACCGCGGATCTTCCTCTACCTCGTGCCGGTGCTCGTCCTGGGCTTCCTGCTCGCCTTCCTGCTGAAGGAGAAACCACTGGTGTCCCACACCGACTACGCCGTCCAGCCAGACCCCGGCGTCCAGCCGGACCCCGTCGTACCGGCGGCGCGCTCGGTGCCCCGGCACGCCGCCCCGCCCCCGCCGCCGCCCGTCGCGGGCATCCCGGTCTGCGGCACCGTCCAGCACCACGACGGCACCTCGGTCCCACGGGCCGCGCTCACCCTCATCGACGTCAGCGGCCGCCAGATCGGCCGCGGCGCCACCGGTGAGGACGGGCGGTACGCGCTGAGCACGCCCGGCACCGGGTCGTACGTCCTGATCGCGTCGGCCGGAGGCCATCAGCCGCGGGCGGTCAGCGTCACGGTCGGCGACCGTCCGGTCGAGCTGGACGTCGTCCTGGGCGGCGCGGGCCGCCTCGCCGGGTCCGTGCTGACGGCGGACGGCACGCCCGTACGGGACGCGACGGTCACCCTCACCGACGTACGCGGCGAGGTCGTCGCCTCCACGCGCAGCGGACGCGAAGGGGGTTACGTGATGACCGAACTGGTCGCCGGGGAGTACACCCTGGCCTCCAGCGCGCCCGCCTTCCGGCCCGCCGCCCTCCCGGTCACCGTGCAGGCCGCCCGCGAGACCCACCAGGACATCGAACTGGCCGGTGGCGCGGTGCTGCGCGGCGTCGTCCGGGCCGGTGGCGGCCGCATCGTCGAGGACGCCCGGGTCACGCTGCTGGACGCGGCCGGAAACGTCGTCGACACCGCGACGACCGGCGCGGACGGCGCCTTCCGCTTCATCGACCTGTCGGCGGGGGAGTACACGGTGATCGCGGCGGGCTACCCCCCGGTCGCGACGGTGCTCCAGGTGGCGGGCGGCGGCCGTACGGAACGCGATCTGCACCTGGGCCACGAGGACTGACGACCGGTCGGCCACGAGGGCTGACGCTCACCGGACGCCCGCGCCCCGGACCCCGCCTTCCGCCGGGGTCCGGGGCGCGGGCTTCGCACACGCGCTCGCCACCTCGCACAAGATGACACCTATTCGGGTATTGGCCCACGCCGTGACCGGCCCCCGCCGTACCGTTGAAGACGGTGGTGCGGGTCGTGCGTGCGAAGGAGTCTTCCGCCTATGGAGCATGGCACGGAGGTGTCCGGCCGGATCCCGCTCGCGGTGGCCGTCGCCGACGCCGACGGGCTGGTCACGCACTGGAGTTCCGGCGCCCGCAAGCTCTTCGGACGCACCCGCGAGCAGGCCATCGGCGCCCCCGCCGTCGATCTGATGCCGGTCTCGGGCGCACTGCGCGGCGAGGACCTCACCGATGCGGCGGACGGCGTTCTCTGCGGCCCGCGCTCCTACCCCACCGCGGGCCGTGCCCGGATGACCCTCCAGGCCGACGCCGCCCAGGAGGCCACCCAGGCCGACGTCCTGTGGTGGGCGTACCCCCTCACCGGACCGGGCCCCGAGCGACTGCTCGTGCTGGCGGCGGACGCCACGGGGCTCGCCGGGGGCTCCCCGGACGAGCGCTTCGCGCCGGGGTTCGCGCTGCACACCGAGTTCCCGGGCGCCGAACTGCTGGCCGGGCGGCTGCCGGACATCCTGCCGAACATGGGCCCGGCCACCGGCGGCCGGATCGTCGCCCAGGTCCTCGAACTCGGCTACCCGGTCCTGGAGATCAGCCACCACCAACGGGTACCGGTGACGCCGGACTGGGGCATGCCCCGCTACCGCGAGCGCCGGGCGCGCCGGGCGGCGAGGCGCGGCGCCGTGGCCGAGCAGCCGCCGTCCGGTGCCGATGCCCTCGAAGATCTCGAAGACGACCTCGAATACGCCGCCGTTCGCGAGCGCCTGGAGTTCCTGAACGAGGTCAGCGGGCGCATCGGCAGCTCCCTCGATCTGGCCCGCACCATCCGCGAGGTGACCAGCGCCGCCGTCCCCCGCTTCGCGGACTTCGCCGGTACGCATCTGCGCGCCCAGGTCCTCGCGGGCGAGGGCTTCCCCGACGGCCCGCCCGACGTCACCACCGTCTGGCACCGCGTCTGGGTCGAGCACAACGACGAACCGGGGCGCTGGGACGACACGGTGCCGGTCGGGGAGAGCATCGCGTTCCCCGAGCACACCCCGTTCTTCCAGTGCATGGTCACCGGCGAACCCGTGCTCATCCCGTACCTCAGCGACGAGTTGGGCGACCGGATCGCCGGGCAGTTCGAGAAGCGGGACCTGCGTCCGCTGATCAACGGCCGGTCGATCCTCATCGTGCCGCTCAAGGCGCGCGATGTGGTGCTCGGCTTCATGGTGCTGCTGCGCCGCGCGGGCCGCGAGGCGTTCGACGGCATGGACCGCACGACCGGGGCCGAACTCGCCGCCCGGGCCGGGCTCGTACTCGACAACGCCCGGATGTACACCTACCAGGAGAACGTGGCGGAGACCCTGCAGGACAGCATGCTGCCCCAGGTGACGCCGCGCATGGCGGGCTGTGACACCGCCACCCGCTATCTGCCCGGCACCCGGCTCGGCCGGGTCGGCGGCGACTGGTTCGACGCCATCAAGCTGTCCGGTTCGCGCACCGCGCTCGTCGTCGGCGATGTGATGGGGCACGGACTGAACTCGGCCGCGATGATGGGCCAGTTGCGCATCGCCGTCCAGACCATGGCCGCCCTCGACCTGCCGCCCGCGCAGCTGCTGCGCAACCTGGACGACCTGGCGCAGCGGCTCGGCGAGCACTATCTGGCCACCTGTCTGTACGCGGTCTACGACCCGATCCGCTCCGAGCTGCTGATCGCCAACGCGGGCCACATCCCGCCCGTGCTGGTCCGCGCCCAGGACGGCCGCGCCGCGCTGCTGGACCTGCCGACCGGCGCGCCGATCGGGGTGGGCGGGGTGCCGTTCGAGACGGCCCGGGTGCGGGTCGCGCCCGGCGACCGGCTCATCCTGTGCACGGACGGCCTGGTCGAGGTGCGCGGCCAGGACATCGGCGCCGGGCTCGCGGCGCTGTGCGAGTCCGCCGCCCATCCGGCGGTGTCGATGGACGACGCGTGCGACACCGTCATCCGCGCGCTCGCCGCCTCGTCCCGCGCCCAGGACGGGCGCGGCGGCCGCAAGGACGATGTGGCCCTCCTGATGGCCCGGCTGAACGGCATCCCCGCCGACGACGTCGCCCAGTGGCGGCTGGCCCTCGACCCGGGCGAGGTGGGCCGGGCCCGCCGCCTGGTCCGCGAGCGGCTTCTGCGCTGGGGCCTCCCGCACGCCGTGGAGACCGCCGAGCTGCTGGTCAGCGAGGTCGTAACCAACGCGGTGCGGCATGCTCACACCCACCATCTGGTGCTGCGTCTGGTGCGCACCGAGGCGCTGCTGTGCGAGGTCTCGGACGACGACCACGAACTTCCCGCACTGCTGAGCGCCGGTCCCGACGACGAGTACGGGCGCGGGCTGCGGGTAGTCAGCGAGCTGGCCAGGGAGTGGGGTACGAGCCGGACGCGGCACGGCAAGACGGTCTGGTTCGAGCAGGGCCTGCCCCGGACTTGACGTACGTGGGGAGCGGCGATGAGCGTGTCGGAGCGTTACCGGGAAGCGTGGGAGAGCTACTGGCGGGGCACCTCGGACGCCCCGGGGGAGGCCATCTGGGACGCCGACCCGTCGCTGAGCGCCGCCCGGGACGTCGACCGCCTGACCCCGCACGCCGACCCCGGCCTGCCCATCCTCGACCTGGGCTGCGGGAACGGCACCCAGACCCGCTATCTGGCCACCCGCTTCGGCCGCGCTCTGGGCGTCGACCTGTCCCACGCGGCGGTCGAGCACGCGCGCCGCGCCGATACGGCCGGGGCCGTCGCCGAGTTCCGGCAGCTGAGCCTCACCGACCCGGCGGCCGTGGGGGAGCTGCACGAGCGGCTCGGCGACGCCAACGTCTACATGCGCGCCGTCATCCACCAGAGCGACGCCCCCGACCGCCGCCTCGTCGCCGAGGCGGTGGCCACCCTGGTCGGCCGCCGCGGCCGGGGCTTCGTCGCGGAGCTGACGGAGGAGTCCAAGGCGACGCTGGCCCGCCTGGCCGAGAGCCCCGGCGGCCCGCCGCTGAAGCTCCGCCGGGTCTTCGACCACGGCCTCAAGCCCGCCGACGCGGGGACCACCGAGATCCCGGAGCTGCTGGTGGCGGCGGGGCTGCGGATCCTGGCCGAGGGCCCCACGGCGCTCGCCCAGACGGAGCAATGGGCCGACGGTTCACGGGTGGAGCTGCCGGCCCGGTGGTTCGTTGTGGCCCGTGCGCCGGGGTCCGGAAGGGTTATCCACAGGGGTGGTTCGGCTCCCGTACACCGCGTAACGTAACGAACCATGAAGATCCTCATCAGCGCCGACATGGAGGGCGCCACCGGCGTGACCTGGCCGGGCGACTGCCTGCCCGGCACCCCGCAGTGGGAGCGCTTCCGGCGCCCGTTCACCTCCGATGTGAACGCGGCGGTGCTGGGGTTCTTCGACGGCGGCGCGGACGAGGTGCTCATCAACGAGGCGCACTGGTCCATGCGCAATCTGCTGCTGGAGGAGCTGGACCCGCGGGCGGAGATGGTCACCGGGCGGCATAAGACGCTGAGCATGGTTGAGGGCGTGCAGCACGGCGATGTGGACGGCGTGGCGTTCATCGGGTACCACACCGGCGCGGGCACCGAGGGCGTCCTCGCGCACACCTATCTCCCCAACTCCGTGACCGGCGTCTGGGCGAACGGGGCCCGGGCGAGCGAGGGGCTGCTGAACTCGCTGGTGGTCGCCGAGTACGGAGTGCCGGTGGTGCTGGTCACCGGCGACGACAAGACGTGCCAGGACGCCAAGGGCTATGCGCCGGAGGCCAGGTGCGTCGCCGTCAAGGACTACGTCTCGCGGTACGCGGCGGTGTGCCGCACCCCCGCCCGTACCGCCGTTGACATCCGGGAGGCGGCGCGGGAGGCCGCCGTGCTGGCGGTGCGCCACGAACCCCCGCACCGCGGGCCGTTCACGATCGAGCTGGAGTTCGACGCCGAGCATCTGGTGGGGGCGGCGAGCGTCGTACCGGGCGTGGAGCGCAGCGGCGAGCGGCGTGTCGCCTACACCTCACCGACCATGTACGAGGGGATCCGCTGCTTCAAGGCGGTCACGACCGTCGTATCGGCCGCGGTGGAGGAGCAATATGGCTGACACGGCCCGTCCGGGGGAGATCGAAGCGATCGACGAGCAGGCGCTGGAGGAGGTGGTGCGGTTCACCTCCGAGCTGATCGCGATCGACACCACCAACCGCGGCGGAGGGGAGTGTTCGGAGCGCCCGGCCGCCGAGTATGTCGCGGAGATGCTCAGCGACGTGGACATCGACCCCATGCTGCTGGAGCGTTCGCCCGGGCGCACCAATGTGGTCGCCCGGATCGAGGGCACCGAGCCGGCCGCGCCCGCGCTGCTCGTCCACGGCCACCTCGACGTGGTGCCCGCCGAGCCCGCCGACTGGACCGTGCACCCCTTCTCCGGGGAAGTGCGCGACGGGGTGGTGTGGGGCCGGGGCGCCATCGACATGAAGAACATGGACGCGATGGTCCTCGCCGTCGTCCGGGCCTGGGCGCGTGCCGGGGTGCGGCCCCGGCGGGACATCGTGCTGGCCTTCACCGCCGACGAGGAGGACAGCGCCGCCTGGGGCTCCGGCTACCTCGCCGACCAGCACCCCGAGCTGTTCGAGGGCTGCACCGAAGGCATCAGCGAATCCGGCGCGTTCACCTTTCACGCCGGGCCCGGGCTGCGGCTCTACCCCATCGCGGCGGGGGAGCGCGGCACGGCCTGGCTGAGGCTCACCGCGCGCGGCCGGGCCGGTCACGGCTCGAAGGTCAACCGGGCCAACGCGGTCAGCCGCCTGGCCGCCGCCGTCGCCCGCATCGGTGACCACCGCTGGCCGGTGCGGCTGACACCCACCGTCAAGGCGGCGCTCACCGAGATCGCCGCGCTCCAGGACATCCCGGCCGATGTGGACGCGCCCGGCTTCGACGTCGACGAACTGCTCGCCAAGCTGGGCCCGGCTGCCGCCCTCATCGAGCCGACCGTGCGCAACAGCGCCAACCCGACGGTCCTGGAAGCCGGTTACAAGATCAACGTGATCCCCGGCAGCGCCTCCGCCTATGTGGACGGGCGGATGCTGCCCGGCGGCGAGGACGAGTTCCGCGACACCCTCGACCAGCTCACCGGCCCGGACGTCGACTGGGAGTTCCACCACCGCGAGGTCCCGCTCCAGGCCCCGGTCGGGTCCGAGGCCCCCACGTACGAGGCGATGTGCGCCGCCGTCCAGCGCTTCGACCCGGGCGGCCACGCCGTGCCGTACTGCATGTCGGGCGGGACCGACGCCAAGCAGTTCTCCCGGCTGGGCATCCGCGGCTACGGCTTCTCGCCGCTGCGGCTGCCCGAGGGCTTCGACTACCAGGCGCTCTACCACGGAGTGGACGAGCGAGTCCCGGTCGACGCCCTGCACTTCGGCGTCCGGGTGCTCGACCACTTCCTGCAGAGGGCGTGAGCGGGTGGTCCAGCAGATGACCGCCACGGCCCCGTACGGGACGTGGCCCTCCCCGGTCGACGCCGCCCTCGCCGCCTCGCACGACGGCCACCCCGAGTATGTGGGCACGGTCGGCGACGAGGTGTGGTGGACTGCGCCCCGCCCCGCCGAGGGCGGCCGCCGCACCCTGATCCGGCGGCGGGCCGACGGCACCGAGGAGCCGGTGCTGCCCCCGCCGTGGAACGCGCGCAGCAAGGTCATGGGCTACGGCGGCACCCCCTGGGCCGCCGCGCCACGCCCGTCCGGCGGCCCGCTCGTGGTGTTCGCGCACTTCGCCGACCAGCGGCTGTACGCGTACGAGCCGGACGCCCCCGCGCCCGCCCCGCCGCGACCGCTGACCCCGGTGTCCGCGGTCGGCGAGGGGCTGCGCTGGGCGGACATGCGGATCCATGTGGACCGGGGTGAAGTGTGGTGCGTCCTGGAGGAGTTCACGGGTGAGCGCCCGACCGACGTACGGCGCGTCATCGCCGCCGTCCCCCTGGACGGCTCGGCCGCCGAGGACCGCGCGGCGTTACGCGAACTGACCGACGCCCGCCACGACTTCGTCACCGGCCCCCAGCTCGCCCCGGACGGCCGCCGGGTCGCGTGGATCGCCTGGAACCACCCCGGGATGCCGTGGGACGGCACGGTGGTGATGGTCGCCGAGGCGGCGGACGAGGGTCCGTTCACCGGGGTGCGGCCGCTCGTGGGGGAGACCGATGAATCGGTGGCGCAGGCCGAGTGGGCGCCCGACGGTTCGCTGCTGTTCGTCTCGGACCTCAGCGGCTGGTGGCATCTGCAGCGGATCGACCCCGACGCGGCGGGTGGGGACGTCATCGCCAGCAGCACCCTCTGCTCCCGCCAGGAGGAGTTCGGGGGGCCGTTGTGGAAGCTCGGGCGCCGGTGGTTCGCGCCGCTGGACGGCGGTGGGCTGATCGCCGTGCTGCACGGGCGGGGCGCTCAGCGGCTCGGGATCCTCGACCCCGCGACCGGGGAGCTGGCCGATGTCGCCGGGCCGTGGACGGAGTGGGAGCCGACGCTTGCCGTGGACGGCACCCGGGTCATCGGTGTCGCCGCGAGCCCGCGCAGCGGGCATGAGGTCGTGGAGCTGGACACCCGTACCGGCCACGCCCGCGTCATCGGCAACGCCCACACCGACCCCGTCGACCCCGCGTACTACCCGGAGCCGCAGGTCCGCACCTTCGCCGGGGCGGACGGCCGCGAGATCCACGCCCACCTCTACCCGCCCCACAACCCCGGCCACAGCGGCCCGCCCGGCGAGCTGCCGCCGTTCGTGGTGTGGGCGCACGGCGGACCCACCAGCCGTGCCCCGCTCGTGCTCGACCTGGAGATCGCGTACTTCACCTCGCGCGGCATCGGCGTCGTCGAGGTCAACTACGGCGGGTCCACCGGCTACGGCCGCGCTTACCGCGACCGGCTGTCCGGGCAGTGGGGCGTGGCCGACGTGGAGGACTGCGCCGCCGTCGCCGGGGCGCTCGCCGACGAGGGCGTCGCCGACCGGGCCCGGCTGGCGATCCGCGGGGGCAGCGCGGGCGGCTGGACGGCGGCCGCGTCGCTCACCGCCACCCGGCTGTACGCGTGCGGCACGGTCATCTACCCGGTCCTCGACCCCGCCGCCTGGGCCACCGGCGAGACCCATGACTTCGAATCGCGGTACGCCGAGTCGCTGATCGGCCCGGTCGCCGAGGTCCCGGACCGCTACCGGGAGCGTTCGCCGCTGCACCGGGCCGACCGGATCACCGCGCCGTTCCTGCTGCTCCAGGGGCTGGACGACACGATCTGCCCGCCCGCGCAGTGCGAGCGGTTCCTGGAGGCGATGGCCGGGCGCGGGGTGCCGCACGCGTACATCGCCTTCGAGGGCGAGGGGCACGGCTTCCGCCGCGCCGACACCATGGTCCGCGCCCTGGAGGCCGAATTTTCCCTGTACGCCCATGCCTTCGGCCTGCCCACGGCCGGGCTGCCCGCCCTGGAGCTGCGCACATGAACGTCAGGGGCGCGCTGCCGGATGTCCTGGGGCAGCGGTAGCGTGAGCAGCGCTGAGATGCGATACGTGATCCGATACGCGAGCTGTTTCGCCATTATTCGTACTGGAGGAGCCAGTTGACACCCGCACGGGCCCCGCGCCTCGTCGGCCGTGAGCCGCTGCCCACCGCGCTGGCCGGTGGGTGGCCGCAGGGCGGCGAGCCCGAGACCTGGCTGCTCAGCGTCTCGGCCTTCACCGCCGCCCTCGACGCCGCCGCACCCGCCAAGATCCTCGATGCCGAGGAGCTGGAGCGGGCCGGGAGGTTCCTGCGCGCCGAGGACCGCGAGCGGTACACGGCGGCCCATATCGGGCTGCGGCAGCTGCTCGGCGGCTATCTGGGCGTGGATCCGGCCACCGTGCCGTTCACCCGGGAGGACTGCCCCGGCTGCGGCGGTCCGCACGGCCGTCCCGCGGTGGTCGGCTCCCCGCTCCACTTCAATATGTCGCACGCCGGTGACCTGGTGCTCTTCGCCTTCGCCGGGGCTCCGGTCGGGGCCGATGTGGAGAAGCTCCAGCCCGCCTCGGTGGTGACTCAGGTGGCCCAGAGCCTGCACCCCAGGGAGCGCGCCGAGCTGGACGCGCTGCCGGAGGCAGAGCGGCCCGCCGCCTTCGGCCGCTGCTGGACGCGCAAGGAGGCGTATCTGAAGGGCATCGGCACCGGGCTGTCCCAGGACCCGGCGCAGGACTACGTCGGCACCGGCCGGGAGCCGGTGCCGGTGGGCCCGTGGGCGCTGATCGACGTACCGGTGGAGTCCGGTTACGCGGCCGCGATGGCCCTGCGCGGCCCCGGCCGGGACGGGTAGCC